>NC_009664.2:2040507-2720676 GCF_000017305.1 Kineococcus radiotolerans SRS30216 = ATCC BAA-149
CGAGGTCGAGCGCGGCCTGCGCGATGAGGGCGGTGGTCTCGGTGCGTCGGCGTTCGCGCAGGGAGGGCTGGGCGGTGGTCACCCCTTCACTTTGCACTCAGTGCAGACTTTGCGTCAAGTGCAGGGGTGACCACCACCCGGTCGGCTCACGCCCCCGCCGCGCCGCCCTCCCCCGCGCCCGCGTCAACGTCGGCGTCGGCGTCGGCGTCCACGAGGGTCACCGCGGCGGCGAACCCCTGGGGGTTCTTCGTGATCTCGACGACGCGCTGCATGAGCGGCTCGATCGCGGTGACCTTGTCCAGCGGCGCTGCCACGACGAGCTGGAACCCCAGCCCGCGCCAGGCGTTCACCCCGCGCGCGGTGAACTCCCCGTCCGACTTCACGAAACCCTCGTCGAGGAAGACGGGGGCGAAGGTGGGCAGGGCGTTGCGGCTCGTCCCCAGCTGGTAGCGCAGGGCCGCCCCGACGATGAAGGCGATGAGCTCCTGCACCTCCCCGCCGGACTTCCCGCCCAGGTGCTCGTAGACGCTCAGCGTCCGCCCCGTCGTCGCGTCGACCCGCAGGGCCCGCACCGAGGAGTGCTTGCGGACGTCGAGCAGCAGGTCGCGCTCGGACAGCGAGCGCGGGCCGCCGGGGCGGATGCGGTCGATGAACGCCCGCAGCGCCAGGAACCGCGCCTCGACCGCCGCCGGGTCGTCGGCGCGGGTCGTCCCCGACGCCAGTTCCCGCAGCTCCCGCTGGAAGACGGCGACCTCCGGGCTCACCTGGGGCTGGACCTCGATGTGCAGGCGGTCCCCGCCGGAACCGAAGGGCAGACCGGCGAGGATCTCGTTCACCGGCGCCAGCCGGTTCAGGATGTCCGCGCCCGCCTGCCGGAACTTCGACTGCAGGTTGAGCAGGTCGTCCCCGCTCCAGCTCACGACCTGGCGCCGGAAGGCGTCGGCGCGCTGGGCCAGCCCCTGGGCGGTGAGCTCGTCGAGGATCTCCCGGTACCCCTCGTAGGAACCCACGCCGGAGCCGAGGTTCGGCTGCGGCCAGCGGCTCTGGAACGCCTTGAACGCCCGCTCCAGGCGCGCGGCGGCGTCGGACTCCCGCTGGACCGCCGCGGTCCGCCCCTCCCGGGTCGCGGCACGGACCTTCGGCACCAGCCGGCGGAACAGCAGCAGCGAGTCGTCGGTCTTGAGCTGCCCGTAGACGGCGTCGAGGTGGGCGCGCTGCTCCGGCGTGGGTTCCACCCCGCGCTCCTCCAGCGACGCCAGGCGGACGGCGACCCGGTCCTGCTGCTCGACCAGGTCCGCCCACGTCCGCTCCGTGGAGCGCACGGTGGTCCGCGCCAGCGCCTCGGTCTCCCGCGCCGCCTCCACCGCCTCGGCCAGCCGGTCCCGCTCGGCGCTGAGGACGACCACGAGGTCGTCGGCGCCCAGCAGCCGGTCGATCTCCGCCCGCTTGCCCGCCACCACCGCGGCCGTGCTCGCGGTGTCGACGTCCTCCCAGCGCGCCTCGGCCCGGCGCTGGTGCGCCTCGCGGTCGGCCAGCAGCGCGTTCCGCTCCTCCTTCACCGCGTCCTGGTCGCGCTGGTGGGCGGCGAGGCGTTCCCCCACCGCGGCCAGCTCGTCCTGGATGCGGGTCAGCAGGGCCTCCGGGGAGAACCCCAGGATCGCCCGCAGACCCCGCTGACCGCCGTGCGCGCCGCGGTCGCCGTGCTGGACCTGACCGGCCAGGGTGATGCGCCGCACGCCGTCGTCGCGGAAACCGTCGGGGGTCTCCACCGCCAGGTGCGGGAACTCCTGGGCCAGGACCGAGCTCAGCCACCCCCGGTACGGGGAGTCCGCCCTCAGCTCCAGGCGCCCCACGAGGCTGCGGGGGTCCAGGTCCTGCGCGGGGCGGTCCTCGTCGGCGAGGCGGTAGCGGACCCGCTGGGCCAGGTCGAGGCCGTCCACGCGCCGCCGGAACACCTCCGCGAGGGAACGGTCCACGACCAGCGTCCGCGCGAAACCGCCCAGCAGCAGTTCCGCCGCGGTGCGCCAGCGCGCGTGCTCGCGGGGGACGTCGAGGAGCTCGGCGACGAAGGGCAGGTCGGCGGGGGCGGCGTCCAGGACGCGGGCGATCGCGGCGCGCGCCTCGTCGAGCTCCCGCGGGACCAGGTCGGAGCGCTGCGCGAACCACCGCTGTTCCTCCAGCAGCCGCCGCCGCTCCGCGAGGTCCGGGCTGGCGGACTCGGTGAGCGTGCGCGCGCGCTCCTCCAGCCGCGTCAGCGCCGCGGGGACCTCCCGCAGGAACCGCTGCGACTCCCCGCGGCGGGCCTCGAACTCCGCGCGGTCGCCGGGCAGGGCCCCCAGCGGGCGGGTCCGGTCCTGCAGCGAGCGCCACGCCTCCTCGGTGCGCCGGTGGGTCTCCTCCGCGACCTCCAGCTGCGCGCGCAGGGCCTCCAGCGCACCCCCGCCGCTGGCCTCCAGGGACTCCCGGTTCTCCCGCGCCTGCGCCTCCAGGTCGCGCCGAGCGGCCTGGGCGGTGCGCAGGTCCTCCTTCGCGCGGCCCGCGGCGGCGCGGGCGTCCTCGACCTCCGCGACGAGCAGCGCGGACTCGGTGCTCGCCACCCAGTGCCCGAAGGCGCTGCGGTCCTCGGGTTCCTCCGCGTCGAGGGCGTCGACCATGGCGATGGCGCCGCGGGCCCCGCGCAGGTCCTGGTGCAGGCGCGGCAGTTCCCCGAGGACGTCGATCTGCTCCTCGGCGGTCCGCATCGTCTCGTAGGTCGCCTCGAGGTCGGCGAAGTGCGCGATCGCGGAGTCGGCGGCCTCGAACGTGCGGGGGCGGTCCAGCACCATCGACTTGTAGAGGTGGTCCACCGAGACGACGTCACGCCCGGCCTGGATGCGCCCCAGCAGCTTCATCGCGGCCGTCCCGTCGCCGTCGGCGCCGATCCCCAGCAGCGGGTGCAGGTCGGCGGCGAAGCGGGAGTAGGACTCGTAGAACTCCAGCCCGCTGAGCTGGCCGCGCATCTGCCGGCGGTCGAAGCGGCGCTCCGCGAACGGCTCCACCGCCCGCAGGTCGAAGTCCCCCCGGAACAGGGCCAGGTGGTCCTTCACGTCGCGCGGGTCGGTGGCCGAGGCGGGCGCGTAGTACAGGCGCAGCGGGGTGACGGTGCGCCCGTCGGTGTGGCGGAACGTGAACGCCACCGCCGACCACGCGTTCACCGGGTTCCCCGCCGCGTCGGTGCCGCGCAGGGTCGCGTCGCGGTTGCGGCCGGTGTCCTCGTCGAGGACCTCGTCGAGCTTGCCCCGCACGTAGGACAGCGGGTTGCGCTGGGTCGCGGAGCGGGCCCGGCCGGTGACGGCGTCGTTGCTGGCGCCGTTGAACGCCGCCGTGGTGTTCATCATGACGGCGATGTAGGCGTCCAGGGCGGTGGACTTCCCCGTCCCCGACGCCCCCGTGACCAGCGTGGCGCGGGGGTCGAAGTCGATGCGGTGGTGGCCGTCGAAACCACCCCAGTTGACCATCTGGACGTGGGAGACGTGCCACTGCTCCCGGGTCGCGCCGGCCAGCGCCAGCCCCGGGATCGCGGCGTCCCCGCTGGTGACCGCGCTCACGCCGGCTCCCCCACGACGTCCCCGGCGACGTCCTCGGCGGCGTCCCCGGCGGGGGCACCCGCGCCCAGCCGCGCCGCGATGCGCTGCACCACGTCGACGGGCAGCAGCACCTCCAGGATCGGGGACACCCGGTACCGGTTCTCCGTGCCCGTCTCCAGCAGCACCTCCTGGCGGACCAGGCTGTCCACGCCCGCCGCGGCCGACTGCTCGTCGCGCACGTGGTTGGTGCTGTCCAGGGGACGGAAGTGCGCGACCTCCTGCAGCAGTTCCTCCCGGTCCACGAACACCGCCCCCTCCCCGCTCGCCGAGCGCGAGCGCGCCAGGCGGCGCAGGCAGATGAGCAGCGCCGTCTCCTCCCGCGACCACGGCTGGTCGTGCAGCAGCGTCGGGAACCGCTGCTGCCCGGTGCGCGACACCGCCTGCTGCTTGTACGCGACCTGGTGGTCCTGGTCCACGACGAGGTCCAGGAACACGTCGTTCAGCCGCGACCGCAGCGCGCGCTGGTTCTCCACCAGGACCCGCCAGGAGCGCGGGTGGCGTTCGGCGGAGAGGTAGCGGCGCTTCAGCAGCTGCACCAGGACGGTCCGCACCGCGCGGGGCAGGGTGCCGGTGTCCCCGGTGAACAGGCCCTCCTCGTCCAGCGCGGCGGGGTCCTCCCCGGCGCTCGCGGGGTCCAGGGCGTCAGCGGCGTCGAGGTCGTCGCCGTCGGTGCGCTCGTCGGGGGTGCTCATGCGGGGTGATCGAACTCCTCGTGCGGTTCGTGCGGTTCGTGCGGTTCGGGTCGCGGGGCGGGCAGCGGGAGGTCGGGGCCGGCGAAGCGGTGCACGACCCCGTCGGGGCGGGTGGTCGCGTAGACCGCCCGGCCGCGGGCCTCGCGCGGGTCCGCGCCCCCGCCCGCGACGGCCAGGTGCAGCAGGCCCATGAGGTCCGCGGGACGGCGCAGGTCCACCGGCAGGCTCTCGAACAGGGCCCCGGTGCCCGGGGCGGGACCCTCCGGGGGGTTCCCCAGGGCCTCGCGCAGGCGCTCGAAGTCCGGGCCGCCGAAGCGGCGCAGGTCGCTCAGCGACGACCCGCCGGCCGGGTCCTCCCCGTGCCGGCGCAGCGGCGGGGGCGCCGCGTCGTCGGCGGGGTCGTGCAGCCGGGTCCGCAGCGAGGCGACGTCGAGCCGGCTCACCCCCGCCGCGACGCCCGCGTCCAGCGTGGTCCGCGGGCCGGTCGTGGCGAACCAGTCCGTCAGCCGCTCCGCGCACGCCCGCAGCGCGTCGTCCAGCTCGCGGTCGCGCAGCGGGTCGTGGCGCAGGACGTGCGAGCGCAGCGACGCCGACAGCAGGCGCCGCTGCTCCAGGACGACCTCGATGCCCTCCACGAGGGTCTGCATCGTCCGTTCCAGGGTGGCGGCCTGCTCGGCGGGCAGCTCGCCCGCGAAGCCGTGGCCCAGGATGGTGGCGATGTCGGCGTGCAGCTCCCGCGAGGTCACCTCGTCGCGGACGAGGTCGACGGCCCCGGCGAAGGCGCGCCCGGACAGCGACCCCGTCAGCACCTCCTCGGAGCGGCGCAGGTAGTCGTCCAGCACCTCCCCCGAGGGGCGCTGCTCGGCGCGGAAGTCGCTGACGATCTCGCGGTGCAGGCGCCGGACCTCCTCCGAGACCCGCAGGAAGTCCCCCGGCAGGGCCGACAGCAGGTCCTGGAGGTTGAGGTACTCCCCCAGCATCTGCTCGTCGGAGGCCTCCTCGACCTCCCCGCCGGCCAGCAGGCGGTCGCGTTCGGCGCTGAGGGAGGCGATCTCCTCCTCCAGCCGCTGCAGGCGCCACTCCCGGTCGGCGCGCGCCCCCGTGGCGCAGCGGCGGGCGGTGTCCAGGATCGTGCGGATCCGGGACTCCCCCAGCAGCACGCGCGGCCCGGACAGGCGCGCGACGTACTCCACGGCGTCCTGGGCGTGGGAGGTGAGGGCGTACTCCTCCTCGCCCTCCTCCCCCGACGCGGCCAGCGACAGCCACTGCCGCGCGACCCAGCCGCGGCACAGGTCGCGGGCCGGGACGTCGGGCACCTCGTGCCCGTGCAGGGCCAGCTCCCCGAGGAGGCCGTGGACCTGGCTGTGCAGGCGGTCGGCGGGGACGCGGGTCCGCTGACCGGCGAACACGCAGGTCAGGACGGCCACGACCAGGGGGCCGGAGGGGCGGCGCAGCAGCTCCAGCGTCGGTCGCGCGAACGCCTGCTGAGCGCGCACCAGGTCGTCGCGGATGCTGCTCATGGTCCCCTCCGGTGTGCTGCCTGCCCGGAGAACCGTAAGGGACTCAGCCGGGCGTCCCGCCCGGCGCGGGCTCGGGGGCCTGCTGCGACCACCAGTCGGCGTAGACGGTGGTCCGCGCCAGGTGCCGGGTCAGGTCCGGGGCGCCGTCGTCCCACCACACCGGCCCGCGCTCCCCCAGCGCCCGCTTGGCGGCCTCCACCCGCGCCCGCGCCGCCTCGCGCGCCGCGGCGTCCTCGGCCCGCAGCGCGGCCCCCTTGGCCCGGCGCGCGTCCATGAGCTCCTCGACGAGCTCCTGCCGGCGCTGCGGGTCCAGCGCGGGGTCGGAGCGGCGCCACAGCCGTCCCCGGACCACGACGTAGCGCCCGTCGGGGGTCACCAGGGGTTCCTCGGCCACGGGTCCGATGCTCGCCGCGGCGGCGGGGGCGCGCACCCCGGGGACCCCGGGGCGGGTCAGTCGCCCCCGCCGCCGCCCCCGCCGGAGTCCGACCCGCCGGACCCCCCGTCGGAGCCGCCGTGGTGACCGTCCCCCCAGTTGCCCGAGCCGGTGTCGGAGGAGGAGGAGTCCCCGCCCGCGAGGGCGTGGGCCCGGACGCTGACGGCGGTCTCGACGTCCTCCAGCGCCTCCAGCGCCTCGGGGGGCAGGGCCCGGGCGGCGGCCAGCACCTCAACCGCGTCGTCCAGGTCGAGCTCCCCGGGGTCGCCGGGGTCGCCGGGGTCCCCGAGCAGCGGGGCCAGGCCCCCGGCCCCGGCCAGCAGCACCAGCAGGCCGACCGTCGCCGGGTCGACCGCGCCCGCCCGGCGCGACCCGGCGGCCCGCACCGCCGCGCGCACCTGCGTCCGCAGGGGGGTGACGGACTCCTCCCGGGGGAACCAGCGCACCGACGTCAGCACGAGGAACCGCCGCCGGCGCTCGGTGCGCAGCGCGCCGGTCTTCGCCAGGGCGGCCACCGCGTCGTCCCACAGCGGCCGCGCCGCCAGCGCGCGCAGGCTGCGGCCGACGTCGCCGCCGGTGTCGGCGACCACCGCGAGGGCGGCGGCGAGCCGGGGTCCGGGGTCGGGGCCGGGGTGGGCGCGCAGCGCCTCGGTGCCCGGGTCGAGGTCGAGGCGGCGCAGCAGGACGAGCTCGCCGAGCAGCGCCCCGGCGAGGACCGCGGCCACGGCCCGCGCGGGCGCCCGGCGGCGGCCGTCGGCGTCGAGCAGGAGCAGGGCGGCCCGGTCGGCGATCAGCACGGGGAGAACCTAGGGGGTTCCCGGCCGGTCGGGGGCGGAGTTTCCCCCGCCCGTCCACGCCGGCCCGCGCGGCGCCCGGTTCGGGGACGGCGAACGGCCGGCCCCGTCGCGGGACCGGCCGTTCACCGGGTGGTGCTCCGTCGGGCGGTGGTTCAGTGCACCGGCGTCCGCGGGCCGGGGACCAGCGGCGGGCGCCGGACCAGCAGCGACAGGGCGAGGGCGACCAGGGAGATGACCCCGCCCCACACGAACGCGCTCCGCACCCCGTCGGCCGTGGCGTGCAGGGCCGTGGCCCCGCCCGCGAGGCTGTCGGCGGAGGTGGTGGAGAGGACCGTGACGAACAGCGCGGTCCCCGCCGCCCCGGCGAGCTGCTGGACGGTGCCGACGATGGCGCTGCCGTGCCCGTACAGCTCCGCGCGCAGCGACCCGAGCGCGGAGGTGAACAGCGGGGTGAACATGAACGCGAGCCCGACGCTGAGCAGGGTGTGGACGGCCACGACCATTCCGGCGGGCGTGCCCGCGTGCAGCGTCGTCAGCAGCCACAGGGCGCCGCTGACCAGCACCGCGCCCGGCGTCACCAGCGGCCGCGGCCCGTACCGGTCGAACAACCGGCCCACGACGGGCGAGAGCACGCCCATCGCCGCGCCCCCGGGCAGCAGGAGCAGACCGGTCTCCAGCGACCCCAGCTCCAGCACCGTCTGCAGGAAGATCGGCAGCACGATGAGCGTGCCGAACAGGCCCATGAAGCTCGTCACGAGCACGATCGTCGAGACGGTGAACGAGCGGTTGGCGAACACCCGCAGGTCCATCAGCGCGCCGGAGGTGCGCTGGAGGCCGAACTGCCGCCGGACGAACGCCGCCAGGGCGAGGACCCCGACGAGGACGGGGACCCACGGCGCGACCGGGGCGTGCCCGGTGGCCGACTCCCCGAGGCTGGACAGCCCGTAGATGAGGCCGCCGAAACCGACCGCGGACAGCAGCAGCGACAGCACGTCGAGGCGGGCGTGGCGCGGGGCGGTGACGTTGCGGACCTTCCAGGTCCCCAGCCCGAGGGCGATGAGGGCGATCGGCAGCACGATGATGAACATCCACCGCCAGGACAGCGAGTTCAGGATGATCCCGGAGATCGTCGGGCCGATCGCGGGGGCGACGGAGATGACCACCGAGATCATGCCCATCGTCCGCCCGCGGCTCGCGGCGGGGACGAGGGTCAGGGCCGTCGTCATCAGCAGCGGCATCATCACCGCCGTGCCGCTGGCCTGCACGATCCGGCCGACGAGCAGCAGCTCGAAGCCGGGGGCGACGGCGGCGATCGCGGTGCCGAGGCTGAACAGGCTCATCGCCGCGACGAAGACCTGCCGCAGCCGGAAGCGCTCCATGATGAAACCGGTGGCGGGGATGACCACGGCCATGGTGAGCATGAACCCGGTGGTGAGCCACTGACCGGTGGCGGCGGTGATGCCGAGGTCGGCCATGAGGCGCGGCAGCGCCACGCCCATGATCGTCTCGTTGAGGATGACGACGAAGGCGGAGACCAGCAGCAGGGCGATGACGGTGCCGTCACCGGGGGCCAGCCGGTCCCGCTCGGCCGGGACGGCGGCGGGAGCAGCGGCCGGGGGTGGCGCGGGCAGGGTGGTGTCCTCGTTGGTGGACATGGGTGGGGAACTCCTCGGTGTGGTGACCGTCACCACCGTAGTGGCAGTCACTGCCAACTCGACAGTCGTTATCCTCATTCCCGTGACCACCGTCCCGGACCTGCGCGAACGCCGCCGCCTGGCCACCCGGGCCGAGATCGAGCAGGTCGCCCTGGACCTCTTCGCCCGGAACGGCTCCGAACGCACGACCGTCGACGACATCGCCGCCGCGGCCGGGGTCTCCCCCCGGACGTTCTTCCGCTACTTCGCCACCAAGGAGGACGCCGCCCTCGGCGCCAACCGCGCCTTCGACACCGCCCTGGCCGAGCGCCTCGCCGCGCACGTCGACGGCCGCTCCTCGATCGCCGACGTCGAGGCGGCCATCGCCGACGTCCTCGCCGAGATGGCCGCCGAGGACGGCGCGGTGCAGCGGATGCTGCGGGTGCGCTGCCTCGTCGTCGAGGACGCCGGGCTGCGCGCCGCCCTGCTGCGCCTGGACGCCGAGCAGTCGCGCGCCTTCTTCGGGCGCATCGCCGCCGCGACCGGTTCGCCCACCGTCGACCTGCGCGCGCGGATCGTCGCCGAGACCCTCGGCGCCGCGCTGCGCGCCGCCCTCGACGACTGGGCCGCGCGGCGCGAGCAGGGCGAGGACGTCGACCTCGTCACCACCTACCGCCAGGCGTGCGCGACGCTGCGCGAGGTCACCGCCCCCTGAGACCCGACCCCGCGGGGAGGGGCGCTCAGCCGAGCAGGCGCGCCGTGCGGTGCAGCATCGCCTGCACCACCGGCCCGTGGCCGACCGCGACGGGCGCGAAGTAGGCCCGCCCGCGGCGGCCCTTCAGCCGGACCGCGGTCGTGCACCCCACGAGGGAGCGCGCGACGTCGACGGCGAGGGCGATGCGGACGTCGAGGTGCGCGTCGTCGACCGCGATCAGCGCCTCGTCCCCCACGACCCGCACCCGCTGGAACGCGGCGCCGTCGCTGCGCGGGACGCCCAGCAGCGGGACCAGGGCCTGCCGCGCCGCGATCGCCGCGCGCACCCAGGACGGCGCCCCCCGCGGGGAGAACATCGTCGTCGCCCACACCCGCGGGTCCACCGGCGCCCCCGGGGGCAGCGGGACGATGTGGACGTCGCAGAAGTCGGGGGCGGGCAGGTCGTCGAAGACGCAGGAGCCGAACACCCCCGCATCCTCCCGCCCCGTCACCGGCGGTCGAAGACGGCCGCGACCTCGGGGATGCGCTCGACGTAGCCGGCGAGGAGCTTTTCGGCGACGTCGGCGGAACGGACCAGCGGGTGGGTGGCGAAGGCCAGCAGCGCCTCGGTGCGGTCCCCGTGCACCGCGGCGGCGATGACGTGGCGCTCGACGGCCTTCACCTGCTGCATGAGGCCGAGCTGGTGCAGGTCGGGGGCGTCGGTGGCGAAGGGCCGCACCCCGCTGCCGTCGACGGCGACGGGCACCTCCACGACGGCGTCGGCGGGCAGGCCCGCGACGGTGGAGCCGTTGCGCACGTTGAGGATCGCGGTGGAGGGCTCGTCGCGGGCGATGGCGGCCATGACCGCGAGCGCCACCCCGGCGTAGCCCTGCTGGGAGGGGTCGGTCTCCGGCGGCTCCGGGTTCTCCGGAGCGCCCTGCTCCCCGCCCTTGGCCTCGGCCATGTAGCTGGCGCTGCGGTCCAGGACGGTCTCGCGCCACAGCTGCGCGGCCCCGGACCCGGCGTGCGGGAGCCGGTCGAAGAACTCGCCCTGGGTCCTGAGCAGGAACTCCCCGCGGGTCAGGGCGGCGGCGCGGATGCGGGCGACGGCCTCGGCGTTGCGGTACCAGTAGTAGAGGTACTCGTTGGGGACGTTGCCGAACGCCTTCAACCACGGGGCGCCGAAGACGTGCCGCTCCTCGAGCTGGGCGAGGAGCCCGTCGTCGCCGAGGAGGTCGGGCAGCACGTCGCGCCCGCCGACGACGACGCGGCGCAGCCAGCCGAGGTGGTTCAGCCCGACGTAGTCGAAGCGGGCGTGGCCGGGGTCGTGGCCGAGCAGCAGGGCGACGCGTCGGCCGAGGCCGGAGGGGGTGTCGCAGATGCCGAGGACGCGGTCGCCGAGGACGGCCTGCATGGCCTCGGTGGTGATGCCGGCGGGGTTGGTGAAGTTGAGGACGTGGGCGTGCGGGGCGAGGCGCCTGACCCGTTCGGCGACGTCGACCACGAACGGCACCGTCCGCAGGGCGTAGGCGAGACCGCCGGGCCCGGTGGTCTCCTGGCCCAGCACCCCGAGGTCGAGGGCGACCCGCTCGTCGGCGCAGCGCCCGGCGAGGCCGCCGACGCGGACGGCGGCGAAGACGAAGTCGCTGCCCTCCAGGGCGCGGTCGAGGTCGGTGGTGGTGCTCAGCCGCGGGGGGTCGTCGAAGCCCTCGGCGAGCTGGTCGAGCACGGTGCGCATCCCGGCCAGGCGGGTCTCGCTGGTGTCCTGGAGGGTGACGGCGGTGACGCGGGGAAACCCCCGGTCGCGCAGCAGCGCCTGCCAGACGAACGGGGTGCGGAAACCGCCCCCGCCCAGGATCGCGAGCTTCACGCCGTGGCCCCCCGTGGCTCGATCACGCGCAGAGCCTACGGCCGGGGGCGGGTGGCCGACGAGCTCCCGGGCGGGCCGCCGCCCGCGCCGGGCACCGGTTGCCGACCCCCCACCTCCCACCTAGCGTGGCGGGGAGTCGACACGCCGACTGCCCCGATCCGGCGCCGCACCCGCGCGCGTCTCGACCTCGTGTACGGAGAGCCCACCATGACCACGCCGTTCCAGATCGACCGGTTGACGTCCCACCAGGACCAGCCCTCGTCGGGGCAGCTGACCGCAGCCGTCGTCGGGTCCTTCTACCTGGTGCTGGGGCTGTTCGGGTTCATGGTCACCGGCTCCTCCAGCTTCACCGGCTTCGACCCCCAGCACAACATCGCCGGGATGACCGTCAACCCCCTGCAGAACGTCCTGCACCTGCTCATCGGCGGGGTCGGCATCGGCGCCTACGTCGGGCCCAGCGTCGCGCGGCTCTACGGGGTGGGGCTCTTCGTCGTCTGCGGCGCCCTCTGCGTGATCGGCCTCATCGCCGGCGGGGACGCGAACTTCCTCAACGTCGACCAGGGGGCCAACGCCGTGCACGGCCTGACCGCCGTCCTCGGGGCGCTCATCGCGGTGCTGCCGGTGGGGCGCAACCGCGCGGACTCCGCCCAGGGCGAGCGCTGAGCGCACGGCGGCCGGCCCGCGGGCCGGGCCCGTCGCCCTCCCGGGCGGCGGTCCCCGGGACCCGCGGCGGCCGCCGCCGCGTCAGCTGAGCCCCTGCAGCGCGGGCGCTCCCGGCGGGTAGTAGCTGCGCACCCAGCTCGGGAACTCCTGCAGGATGCGGTCGTAGAGCTCCGCGTCGCTGACCCGGTCCAGGTCGTCGAGGGCGAAGAACCCGGTGTTGTCGTGGGTCCGGCCCCGGAGGGTGTCGAGCTTCTCCAGGACGCCGTAGTCGCTGCGGCCGATGCCGATGAACTGCCAGAACACCGGCTCGCCCTCCACCGCCCGCAGGGCCCGCTCGGTGCCCCCGTTGTCCGTGACACCGCCGTCGTGGAAGAACAGGACGAGGGTCGGGATGTCCAGGGGGTTGCGGGCGACGTAGCCGGCGACGTCCTCGATGGCGGCCTTCTCGTTGTTCCAGCCCCCGGCGCCGGTGTACCGCTTCGCGGTGTAGCGCTCGATCCACTGCGGCAGGGTCCCGATGGTGATGTCCTCGAGCTGCTCGGCCTGCCCGCCCATGGCCCACGCCTGCATCTCGGCGCCGTCGTCGACCTGCGCGGCGACGGGCGCGACCCGCTCCACCGCCCGGGAGAACACGCCCCGGCGGTAGAGCCCGCTGGTGCTGCCGGAGACGTCGAGCACGACGACGACGCGGCAGCGCAGCCCGGTCATGCGGTGCTTGGTGAGGACGACCGCGACCTGCTGCTTGCGCAGGTTCAGCTTCTCGCGCATCTCGGCGGGCAGCTTCTCCTCGCCCTTGGTGAACGAGACCCCCGGCGCGGTCGGCGCGGGTGCCGGGGCCGCCGGGGCCGCGGCGGGCTCGTCGACGTCCACCCCGAAGTCCGTGGCCAGGCCGGCGAGGCCGTCGGCGTAGCCCTGCCCCACGGCGCGGACCTTCCAGTCCCCGCCGCGCCGGTACAGCTCGGCGAGGACGACGACGGTCTCCGACCCCAGCCGGGAGGGGGAGAACTCCACCGGGTCGCCCCCGGCCTCCACCCGCAGCCGCACCGCCGTCCCCGCGAAGGTCGCGCCCTGCGCCTCGGGGCTGGCGACGACGACGACCTTGTCCGCCCCGGGCCGCAACCCGGTCAGCTCGATCGCCAGCGCCGTCCCGTCCAGGCGGACCCCGGGGGCGGAGGGCTGGTTGAAGAAGACCATGTCGTCGTCGCCGGCGACCTTGCCGTCGGCGTTCAGCACGAGCGCGGTCACGTCGACGGGGCCCGCGACGGAGACGCGGACGGAGGAGGAGGTCAGCGGCGCGTTCCCGCCTTCGGTGAGCGTGGGCACCGTCCAGTCCTACCGCACCGGGGGCCCGGACGCCGGTACCTGGCAGCAACCCCGAACCCCTGAGAGGGTTCGGGCATGTCCACGTGGTTCATCACCGGTTGCTCGACGGGTCTCGGCCGTTCCCTTGCCCAGGCCGTCCTCGAACGCGGCGACGACGCCGTCGTCACCGCCCGCGACGTCTCCCGGGTGGAGGACATCGCGGCCGCCCACCCCGAGCACGCGCTCGCCCTGGCCCTCGACGTCACCGACCCCGCCCAGGTCACCGCGGCCGTGCGGGCCGCCGAGGAGCGCTTCGGCGGCGTCGACGTCCTCGTCAACAACGCCGGCTACGGCTACCGCGCCGCGGTCGAGGAGGGCGACGACGCCGACGTGCAGCAGCTCTTCGCCACCCACGTCTTCGGGGCGGCGTCGATGCTGAAGGCGGTGCTGCCGGGGATGCGGGCCCGCCGCAGCGGGACGGTGCTGAACATCTCCTCCATCGGCGCGCACGTCGCGCCCCCCGGGTCGGGGTACTACGCGGCGGCGAAGGCGGCGCTGGAGGCGCTGTCGCGCTCGCTGCGCCAGGAGCTCGCGCCGCTGGGGATCTCGGTGACGATCGTCGCCCCGGGCGGGTTCCGCACCGACTTCGCGGGCCGCTCGCTGACCCAGTCCGCCGAGGCCATCGGCGACTACGCCGAGACCGCCGGCAAGCGCCGCAAGGAGAACGACACCGTCCACGGCACCCAGCCGGGGGACCCGGCGAAGGCGGCGGCGGCGATGATCGCGCTCGCGGAGGCGGAGAACCCGCCGGCGTCGATCTTCCTGGGCAGCGACGCCGTCGCCGCGATCGACGGGGTGCTGAAGGCGCGGGTGTCCGAGGTGGACGTCTGGCGCGAGCTGAGCACCAGCACCGACTTCTGAGGCGCGGGACGTCGGGGTGGGTGGTTGCCTGAGGGCATGCCACGCATCGGAACCTCCGACCTCGACGTCCACCCCCTCAGCCTCGGCGGCAACGTCTTCGGCTGGACCGCCGACGAGGCCGAGTCGCACCGCGTGCTCGACGCCTTCGTCGACGGCGGCGGGGACTTCGTCGACACCGCCGACGTCTACTCCGCGTGGTCGGCGGGCGGGGCCGGGATCTCCGAGACGATCATCGGCAGCTGGCTGGCGAAGCCCGGCCGGCGCGACCGGGTCGTGCTGGCCACCAAGGTCGGCAAGAAGGCCGACCGCACCGGCCTGGCCGCGGACACGATCCGCGCGGCCGTCGACGAGTCCCTGCAGCGGCTGCGGACCGACCGGATCGACCTGTACTGGGCCCACGCCGACGACCCGGCCACCCCGCAGGAGGAGACCCTCGGCGCGTTCGACGAGCTCGTGCGCGCGGGCAAGGTCCGCGCGATCGGCGCCTCGAACTTCACCGGCCCGCGCCTGCAGCAGGCGCTGGAGACCTCCCGGCGGGAGGGCTTCGCGAGCTACGCGGCGCTGCAGAACGAGTACAGCCTCGTCGAGCGCGAAGAGTACGAGCGCGACGCGGCCGACGTGGTCGCGGCCAACGGCCTCGCCGCCGTGCCCTACTACGCCCTGGCCTCCGGCTTCCTCACCGGCAAGTACCGCCCGGGGCAGCTCGCGGAGTCCCAGCGCCAGGCCGGGGCGTCGAAGTACCTGGACACCCCGCGGGGGCCGCGGGTCCTGGCCGCGCTCGACGAGGTCGCCGCCGCCCACGGCGTCGAGGTCGCCACCGTCGCCCTGGCCTGGCTGCGCCGGCAGCCGACCGTCGTGGCGCCCATCGCCAGCGCCCGCACGACCGGGCAGCTCCCGGCGCTGCTCGCGGCGCTGGAGCTGGAGCTGAGCGACGAGGAACTCGCCGCGCTGGAGCGCGCCTCGCGCTGACGCCCCGCCGCGGGGTGCACAGGAAGCTCACCTTCCCTGCACCTCCACGGGTGCGCACCGGGCGGGCGCGTGCCGCACAGTGGAGGGGTGGTCACCTCCGCGCCCTCGCAGCAGCACCGCCCCTCCCGCACGCGCGGGGCGCGGCGGACGTGGTCGCCCGCCGCGCTCGGCAGCGCCTGGGGCCTGACGCTGGCCCTGGCCGTCCTGTACTGCGTGTGCGTGCGGACGGCCACCGGCCAGCGGCACGAGAACCGCCTGCACGCCGAGGCGCTGGAGGCCCGCGGGACGCTCACGGGCTGGGCGGCGCGCGCCTTCGGCCTCGTGGAGCGGCTGGAGCCGCAGCACCTGCTCCTCGGGGCGCTCGCCGTGGCGGTCCTGGGCCTGCTCCGGGGCCGGCCGGGGAAGGCCGCGCAGGGGCTCGTCGTGGCCGCGGGCACGCTCGGGCTGACCGAGGTGCTGAAGCTGGTCCTGCTGGAGCGCCCCGAGCTGGCCCAGACCTACGGCGCCACCGCCAACAGCCTGCCCAGCGGCCACACCTCGGCGGTGCTGGGGCTGGCGCTGGGGGTCCTGGTGGCCGCCCCGCGCTGGCTGCGCCCGCCGCTGGCCCTGGCCGGGGCGGTGGCCGCGGGCGCCATGGGCGCCTTCGTCGTCGCCGACGGGTGGCACCGGGTGAGCGACGTGCTCGCCTCGGCCCTCGTCGGGGCCCTCGTGCTGTGCCTGGTGCAGGTGCTCCCCGGCCGCGACGAGCGCCGGCGCGGGCGGTTGCTGGCGCTGGCGCTGGTCGTCCCGGCGGCGAGCGCGGTGGCGCTGGTCGTCGTCTACGCGGGGGGTGCGCCGCTGCCCGTGTCGTACCTCGCGGCGGGCGCGGTGGTCGCGCTCACGGTCCTGGCCGGGGCCCGGGCCCTCCCGCGGGAGGTGGGTCGCGGGCGCTGAGGGCAGGATGGGGGTCATGTCCGACTCCAGCCCCGGGTTCCCCCGTCCAGCCGCCGACGGGGACCCGACACCGCCCGACGCCCCCCGCGAGACCGCCGACGGGCCCGAACCGCGCGTCGTCGTCGTGACCCCCCAGGGCATGGGCATCGCCGAACCGCCCGAGGACGGTGGGCCCGGCCCGGCCGACATGGTGTCCCAGCCCGCGAAGGTCATGCGCATCGGCAGCATGGTCAAGCAGCTGCTGGAGGAGGTCCGCTCGGCCCCGCTGGACGAGGCGGGCCGCAGCCGCCTCGCCGAGATCCACGGCCGCTCCATCGACGAGCTCGAGGACGGCCTGGCCCCGGAGCTGGTCGAGGAGCTGCGCCGCATCGCCCTGCCGTTCGCGGAGGGCTCGGCGCCCTCGGAGAGCGAGCTGCGCATCGCCCAGGCCCAGCTCGTGGGCTGGCTGGAGGGCCTCTTCCACGGCATCCAGACGGCGCTGGTCGCCCAGCAGATGGCCGCGCAGGCCCAGCTGCAGGAGATGCGGCGGGCGCTGCCGGGCGGTCCCCCCTCCCCCGCGGGTCCCCCGCGCGGGGACGGGATGCCGCGCGTGCAGCCGCCGGGGACGGGGCAGTACCTCTGAAGCTCGCGTTCTGGCGCCGCGACCCGGACCCCCTCGGCGAGGGGGTCTGGCAGCGTGCCGAGCACTCCGTGGACCGGGCGGTGCGCCGGGTCGAGCAGGTCGTCGACGGCACCCCGCCCGGTCCGGCCCGCGACGCCCTGGAGCAGTTCCTGCCGCGCGTCGACCTCGTCGCCCGCGCCGCGCGGGCCCGCTGCCTGCAGGCGCAGCGCGACGCGCCGAGCTCGGAGCTGCTGGTGCCCGGCGGCCCGGACGGCGAGCACCCCGAGATCCACCGCTCGATCACCCGCACGGCGACGGCGTGCGCGCAGGTCGCGGAGGCGGCGGCGATGGTGCGGGTGGCGGGGACGGCCGACCCGGCCCGGCTGGCCGCGGTGGAGCGCGCCGTGGTGAAGGCGGAGACGCTGGCCGGTCTGCGCTGAGGCGGGGCCCGCGAGGGGTTGTGTCGGGAGGCGGTGGCACGGTGTGCTCATCCCCGTTCGCCGGGTGACCGGCTCGGGGAAAGTGACCCACCGAACGACTCAGGGGGACGTCTCGTGCACATCGACAACGCTCGTGAACTCAAGGCCCGGCTGCGCGCGGGCGCGGTGCAGGCGGCGGCGGTCCCGCCCGCCGGCGCGGCCGGCACGACCGGGGTCGCCAGCGTCGGCATCAGCGTCCTCGGCCGCGGCGGCGACGGGCCCCGCTACGGGCTCGCCGTGCGCTACTCCGGCAGCCGCGGCGAGGCGCTGGCCGGGCAGGCCCGCGAGCTGACCGCGGGCGCGGCCGAGACCGAGGTCGACATCCGCGAGATCGGTCTCGTCCAGGCCCTCACCGCCCCCGTCGAACCGGGCACCTGGTCGCCGGAGGCCCTGCAGCGCAAGGTCCGCCCCCTGCACCCGGGGCTGTCCATCGCCCAGCGCGACGTGACCGCGGGGACCCTCGGCGGGTTCGTCACCGTGGAGGGCTCCGACGGCCTGTACGCCCTGTCCAACAACCACGTCCTCGCCAACTCCGACCTCGCCGCCCTCGACGACCCCGTCCTGCAGCCCGGCCCGCACGACGGCGGCCGGGCCGGGGACCAGGTGGGCCGGCTGGCCCGCGCCGTCCACCTCGACGCCGGCGGGGGGAACGCCGTGGACGCGGCCATCGCCCTGCTCGAAGGGGTCCAGGACGCCTCCGGCGTGGACCTGACGTACCCGGTGGGCCGGCTCACCGGCTGGACCGAGCCCGACGACGAGGTCGACGTGGAGAAGGTCGGGCGCACCACCGGCTGGACGAAGGGCCGGATCAGCGCCATCGAGCTCGACGACGTCGCCGTCCAGTACCCGGTGGGGGTGGTGAGCTTCGACGGCCAGATCGAGGTCACCGGCGCCGGCGGGGCGTTCTCCGCCGGCGGCGACTCCGGTTCGCTGGTCTACCGTCCCGACACCCGCCAGGCCGTGGGGCTGCTGTTCGCGGGCAGCGAGCGCGGCGGGGAGAACGGGACGGGGCTCACGTTCTGCAACCCGATCGGCCTTGTGCTCAACGCCCTCGGTGCGACACTGGTGGTGTGAGCCAGCTTCCCCTTGGCACATCAGGTTCAGGCACGGGTCCGGGCAGGGACGCCGCTCGCGCGGCCAAGGTCCACGTCCAGGACCTCGTCGGCGGCGACCCGCGCGTCAACGGCGTGGGCCTCACCCACGCCGGTGAGGCCTGGGCGGTGAAGGTCAACGTCGTCGACGACCAGGACTACCCGGAGCTGCCCGACGACGTCGACGGCGTCCCCGTCCTGGTCCGCGGCGTCGGCGGCATCCGGGCCCTGGGCCTCAGCGCCGGCTGAGGAGCCGTTCGAGCACCTGCGCGACGCCGTCGTCCCCGCAGTCGGGGGCGACGGCGTCCGCGGCCTCGCGCGCCGCGGGGTGCCCGTCGGCCATGGCGTAGGAGCGGCCCGCCCAGCGCAGCATCTCCAGGTCGTTGGGCATGTCCCCGAAGGCCACGACCCCCGCCGCCCCGACCCCGCGGTCCCCGGCGACCTCGGCCAGGGTGGAGGCCTTGCTGACGCCCGCGGCCATGATCTCGATGAGGGAGTCGGCGGCGTTGGAGTGCGTCACGTTGACCAGGTCCCCCATCTCGCGCGCGGCGATCGCGACCATCTCGTCGCTGAGGGTCCCCGGGCACTTGGCCAGGACCTTCACCACCGGCGGCGCGTCGAGGAGCAGCTCCTCGAAGGGCGCGACGCGCTGCTCCAGCCCGCCGTCGAAGCGGGTGGCGTAGGCGGCCTCGCGGCGGAACCCGACGACGGCCTCCAGGGCGAACCCGATGCCCGGCATGGCCGGGCGCAGCCGCGCGGCGACCTCGCGCAGGACCTCCACCGGGATGGCGTGCTGGCGCACGACCTCGCCGGCGTCGAGGTCGAAGACGACGGCGCCGTTGGCGCAGACGACCTGCCCGCGCAGCCCCGCCTCCTCGGCCAGCGGCGTCACCCAGCGCGGCGGGCGCCCGGTGACGGGCACCACCGGGATGCCGGCGCGCTCGCAGGCGGCGAAGGCGGCCAGGGTGCGGGCGCTGACGGGGCGCTCGCGCGGGATGACGGTGCCGTCGAGGTCGGTGGCGACCAGACCCCAGCCGCGGGCGAACTCCCGTTCCGCCGCCTCCGTCGCGTCGTCGAGGGTGGCGGTGCGGGGTTCCTCGAGGCTCACCCGGGCATCCTGCCACCCGCCCGCCGCCCGTGCCCGCGCCGCGGGTCGCGGGCGGGGGTCGCGGGCGGGGGTCGCGGGCGGGGTCAGGGGCGGGGGTCGACGCGTTCCCACCGCCGCCCGCCGCGGCGGCCGCCGGTGGCGGCCACGCACTTCGGGCACGTCCAGCGGACGGCGTCGGCGCTGCCCCCGGTGAGGGGGTCGACGTCGGCGAAGTCCACGTGGGGGAACCGGGCCAGGCCCGCGCGCCGCAGCGGCACCCCGCACAGCGTCGAGTTCTGCCCGGGCTGCCAGGCGTGGACCTCCCCCGACGGCGCCCGGCTGCCCTCGTCCGGGTACCACGTCCCGCTCGCCGCGACCTTCACCACGCCTCCTCCGACCACGGGCCCCGCCCGCTCCGGTGGCCGTGGGCTCGACCGACGGTCCGAGGCTACGCGCGCGGGGGCCGACGGCGACCCGGGCGACCGGGTGCGGGCCCGGCCGCCCCGCGGTTCACACCGGCAGGGGCGTGGCGGCCGGGACGTCCTCGACGCGGTGGTAGACGGGCAGCCCGCGCCGCTGGGCGATGGCCACGTCCTGGTCGGCCCCGCGCGAGGCGCCGGGCAGGCGGAGCACGGCGTCGCAGTGCTCGAGCAGGCGCTGCGCGGTCGGGTACATGACCTGCTCGGCGAGCGGGTGGGCGGGCCCGTCGCCCCCGGCCCCGCGCAGCACCGGCAGGGCGATCCACTCCCCGATGACGGGCACGTGGCCGCGGGCGAAGACCGGCCAGGCGGCCTCCTCCAGCCGCCGCAGGTTGGCGGCCAGCAGGTCGGGGTCGTCGCCGGTGCCGGAGCGGTAGGGGCCGGCGATGAGGATGAGCAGCGGTCTCGCCGCGGTGGTGGTCATGCCGCTACCGTAGACGATAACGTGCAAGAACGTGAAGGAGTTTGAGAGAACGGGAAGGAGCGTGCGTGCTGGGGCGCGACGCCACGACCTGTTCCGCATCGACGGCCGCCCGGTCGCCGACGCGGGCGGGCCCGTCACCGGCCGGGGACGTCCTTGCGCAGCTCCCACAGCCCGTAGCGCACGACGTAGGAGTACTCCTCGTGCCGCCAGGCCGGGACGAACCGGTACGACCACGGCGACAGGCCCGCCGCCGTGACCGCGGCCAGCTGCGCGGTGGCGTCGTAGGCGTGCATGTCGACCCCCGGCAGGCCCTCCGCGGAGAACGCGCGCCGGGAGGGGCCCGGCGCCGGCGCGGTACGGTCCTCCACGACCCCCACCAGCAGCCGCGCCCCCGGCGCGCACGCCTCGGCGAGGTGGCCCAGGGTCGCGGTGAGGTCGCGGCAGAACTCCAGGCAGCCCACGGCGACGACCACGTCGAAGCGTCCCCAGGCGCCCGGCAGCGGGTCGTGGAAGTCGTGCCGCTCGTAGCGGCCCCCCGGCCGGGCGGCGCCGGCGACCTGCAGCATCCGCGGCGAGAGGTCGACGCCGGTGACGGCGACGTCCGGGGCGAGGTCCGCGGTGAGCTGCCCCGGCCCGCACCCGACGTCGAGCACCCGGCACTCCGGGGTCACGCTGCGCAGCAGGAAGTCCGCGACGAGGGGGCCGTAGTGCTCCAGCGAGCGCCACCCGGGGACGTAGTGCGGGGCGAAGTCGTCGTAGTAGAGCTCGATGGCCCCGGTCTCGGGGCCCGCCGCGGGGGTTCTCGGGTCGTCGTGCACGCGTCAGCCGCTCCCAGGTGTTCGCTCGCCGCGCCGGGGTGCGGCGGGCTCGGGCCGGACCCGCCCGTCGAGGTTAGCCGCCGCGGGGCACCCCGGCGGGCCGGGCGGGGACCGGCGCGACCGGACGCGGGCCCGGCGGCGGGTTTCGGTCCCGCCGGACGGGGCAGGGTCCTGGGAGAACCCTTCACCGAGCACCCCGGGAGTCCCCGTGAGCACGAACGACGACAGCAACACCCTCACCCAGGCCGTCCACGACCTCGCCTCCGCCCTCTGGTTCGGCGGCAACCTCATGGGGGTGGCCGGGGTCAACAAGTCCGGCTCCGACCTCAGCGTCGGCAAGGACCGCATCGCCGTCGCGGCCTCGGCCTGGCACCGGTTCTCCCCCGTGCAGTGGGGCAGCATCGCCACCGTCCTGGTCACCGGCACCCTGCTCACCAAGTCCAGCAGCCAGCGCCTGGCCCTGCAGGAGGGCTACGCCCGCACCGGCGCCATCAAGGTCGGCTTCGTGCTGGCCGGGGCGGCGGCGACGGCCTACGCCAGCTACTGCGGCCACGAGATCGCCCGCGCGGCCGAGGCCGCTGAGCGCCGCGGCGAGCCGGTCTCGGTGAAGGACGCCACCACCCCCACCCAGAACACCCCGCACGACCTCGCGGCCTGGCAGCGCCGGCAGCGGGTCGCGCAGGTCCTCGTGCCCCTGCTGGCCGGGGGGAACATCGCCTGCAACGCCGCCCTCGTGCAGTCCTACCGGGCCGGCGCGACCGCGAAGGGCGTCCTGGGGCGCCTGCACCTGCGCTGACCACCCCGGGGGCCCGGCGGCGTCACGCCGCCGGGAACCCCGAGGCGAGCAGGTCCTCCAGCACGAGCGCCAGCCCGTCCTCGTCCACGTGCGCGGTGACGGCGTCGGCGGCCTCGCGCACCTCGGCCGGGGCGTTGCCCATGGCGACGCCCCGGGCGGCCCAGCGCAGCATCTCGACGTCGTTGCGCCCGTCGCCGACGGCCAGGGTGGCGCGGCGCGCGACGTCGAGGCGCACCCGGACCTCCTCCAGCGCGCTGGCCTTGGTCACCCCGTCGGGAGCCAGGTCCAGCCAGGCGGTCCAGCCGACGGAGTACGCGACCCCGTGCAGCCCGACCCGCTCGACGAGGCGGGAGAACTCCGCGGAGGAGTGCTCGGGGCTGCGCACGACGACCCGCATCACCGGCTCGGCGAACAGCTCCTCGAAGGGCACGACCTCCAGCTCGCCGGTGAGTTCCCCGTCGGGGAAGGGGGCGGTCACCTTGAACCCGCGGCCGAGGACCTCGACGGCGAACAACCCCGTCGGCAGGTGCTCGTACAGCTCCCCGGCCACCGCGGACGGGTCGAAGGTGTGCAGGGAGACGACCCGGTAGCCCGCGGGTTCGGCCGGGTCCAGCTCGACGGTCACGGCCCCGTTGGAGCACACCGCGAACCCGTGGTGCAGCCCCAGGCGCTGCAGCACCGGCACCGTCCCGTGCAGCGAGCGGCCGGTGGCGACGACGACGTGCGCGCCACCCGCCGCGACCCCCTGCACCGCCTCGCGGACCCGGTCGGACATCTTCTCGTCCAGGTCGACGACGGTCCCGTCGATGTCGAGCGCCACCATCACGCCGTCCAGACCTCTGCTCACGCAGCCACTCTAGGCGCCGGCGCCGTCCGCGCCGCCCGCGCCGCCCGACGGCGGGACGGCGGCGCGGGGACCTCACCCGACGGGGGTGAGGACCTCCAGGCCCAGGAACGGCTGCAGCGCGGCGGGCACCCGGACCGAGCCGTCGGCCTGCTGGTGGTTCTCCAGGATCGCCACGATCCAGCGGGTCGTGGCCAGCGTGCCGTTGAGGGTGGCGACCGGACGGGTTCCCGACCCCTCCTCCAGGCGCTCGCGGACCCCGAGGCGGCGGGCCTGGAACGTCGTGCAGTTCGAGGTGGAGCTCAGCTCTCGGTAGGTGCCCTGGGAGGGCACCCACGCCTCGCAGTCGAACTTGCGCGCGGCCGAGGAACCCAGGTCGCCCGCGGCGGTGTCGATGACGCGGTACGGGACCTCGACGGCGGCGAGCATGTCCTTCTCGAAGCCCAGCAGCCGCCGGTGCTCGGCGGCGGCGTCCTCGGGACGGCAGTACGAGAACATCTCCACCTTGTGGAACTGGTGGACGCGGATGACGCCGCGGGTGTCCTTGCCGTAGGAACCGGCCTCGCGGCGGTAGCAGGCCGACCAGCCCGCGTAGCGCTTCGGGCCGGCGGACAGGTCGAGGATCTCGTCGCCGTGGTAGCCGGCGAGGGCGACCTCGGAGGTCCCCGTGAGGTAGAGGTCGTCCTCCTCCAGGTGGTACACCTCCGCCGCGTGCGCGCCGAGGAAACCGGTGCCCGCCATGACCTCCGGCTTCACCAGCGTCGGGGTGATCATCGGGGTGAAGCCGTTGGCGACGGCCTTCGCCACCGCCAGGTTCAGCAGCGCCAGCTCCAGGAGGGCGCCGACCCCGGTGAGGAAGTAGAACCGCGAACCGGCGACCTTCGCGCCGCGCTCCATGTCGATGGCGCCCAGGCGCTCGCCCAGGTCGAGGTGGTCGCGCCAGGCGTCCAGGCCCTCCGGCAGCGACGGCGGGCTGCCGACCTCCTCGAGGACCACGTAGTCGTCCTCGCCCCCGGCGGGGACGCCGTCCTCGACGACGTTGGGGATGGAGCGCAGCAGCGCCTCGAACTCCTCGCCCGCCTCGTTCGAGCGCGCCTCGGCCGCCTTCACGCGCTCGGAGAGCTCCTTCACCCCGGCCAGCAGCTGCTGCTTCTCCTCGCCCTTCGCGGCGGCGACGAGCTTGCCGCGGGACTTCTGCTCCGCGCGCAGCTGCTCGAACTCGGCGATGGAGGCGCGGCGGCGCGCGTCGGCGTCGAGGACGCGGTCGACGACGCCCTCGTCCTCGCCGCGGGCCCGCTGGCTCGCGCGGACGACGTCCGGTTCGTCCCTCAGCAGTCGCAGGTCGATCACGTCACGACAGTAACGGGTCACCCCGCCCGGACCCGACCTGGTTCCCGGCAGCCGGTAGCGTGCGCCCGATGACGGTGGCGGACCTCTTCGGCACCGGCGCCCTCGCCGTCCTGCTCGCCGTCGCCCTCGTCGTGACGTTCACGCTGCTGGCCCGCGAGCGCCGGGCCACGCGCGCGCTGCGCGCGCAGCAGCCGGCCCCGCCCGCGGTGCCCGGGGACCCCCCGCGGCGGCGGCGGGCGGCGATCGTGGTCAACCCGACGAAGTTCAGCGTCCTGGACGAGCACGCGCTGCGCCGCCGGCAGGCCTACGTCGCCGCGGTGTTCCGCTCCCACGGCTGGGCCGACCCGCTGTGGCTGCCGACCACGCCCACCGAGCACGGCGGCCCGCAGGCGCGCCAGGCCCTCGCCGAGGGGGTCGACCTCGTCCTGGCCGCGGGCGGGGACGGCACGGTGCGCTCGGTGGCCGAGGCGATGACCGGGACCTCGACGCCGATGGCGCTGCTGCCCGCGGGCACCGGGAACCTGCTGGCGCGCAACCTCGACGTCCCGCACACCGACCTCGCCGCGGCCCTGGACCTGGTGTTCTCCGAGGCCGACCACCGCGTCGACGTCGGGTGGCTGGAGGTGGACCGCTCCGGTCACGACGCCGCCCCCGAGCGGCACCTGTTCCTGGTCATGGCCGGGCTGGGCTTCGACGCGGCGATGATGGCCGGCGTCGAGGACCGGCTGAAGCGGCGGCTGGGCTACGGCGCGTACGTCGTCTCCGGCGCCCGGGCGCTGTGGGGGCCGCAGACGAAGGTCCGGGTCCGCGTCGACGACGGGGACCCGGTGTCGGTGCGCACCCGCGCGGTCATCGTCGGCAACTGCGGGAAGCTGACGCGGCAGCTCGTCCTGATGCCGGACGCGGAGATCGACGACGGCTACCTCGACGCCGTGGTCATCTCCCCGCGCGGCGGCATCGGCTGGGGGGAGGTCGCGTGGGCCATCGCCACCCGCGACCGCCGCGGCCAGCGCCGGGTGCAGCACCTGCGCGGGCGCCGGTTCGAGGTCTCGGCCGGTGACCCGCAGGAGGTGGAGCTGGACGGCGACCCCATCGGCGAGGCCCGCCGGATCACGCTGAGCGTGGAGCCGGGAGCGCTGCTGGTGCGCTGCCCGCCGCTGCACCCCTGACCGCGCCGCGCCCCCCGGCGCGGTCCCCGGCGTCGTCCCCGGCGCGGTCCTCGGCGTGGACGGTCCGGTCGCGCCCGGTCCGCTTGGCCCGGTACAGCGCGGCGTCGGCGCGGGCCAGGACCGCGGGCGGGACCTCGGCCCGGTCCCACGTCGCGACCCCGATCGAGCAGGTCTGCCCGTGCGGGACGGCGGCGTGCACGGCCCGCAGCACCGCCCCCGCGCGGTCCGCGTCCAGCCCGGGCAGCAGCACGGCGAACTCCTCCCCGCCCCAGCGGGCCAGGAACGCCCCGGGCAGCACGCCCCGCCAGGCGCGGGCGGCGGTGACGAGGAGGTCGTCGCCGCCGTCGTGGCCGTGGGCGTCGTTGTAGGCCTTGAAGCGGTCGAGGTCGACGATGGCCACCGTGACGGCCAGCTCCGGGTCGGCCGCGGCGCGGGCGAAGACGCGGTCCACCTCGGCGTCCCAGGCGCGGCGGTTGGGCAGCCCGGTGAGCGGGTCGGTCCCGGCGAGCTGGGCCACCACCTCGGCCTGGCCGTGCAGGACCCGCAGCAGGTCCGCGAGGCGCACCAGCACCAGCGCCACGACGACGACGGTGACCAGGCCCAGCGCGAGCCCGTGGTCCACGTCCAGGACGGCGTGCTCCACGACGAGGACGACGGGGGGCACCAGCGCGGCGGCGGCCAGCAGCGGCAGCCGCACGAGCTCCGGCTCGGAGCGCCGTTCGACGGGCGGGCGGCCGAGACCGCCCGCGGAGGGACCGCACCCCGCGGCCGCGACGCAGCCGTAGAACACCAGCCACAGCAGGCGCACCCACCGCGGGGCGGCCTCCTCCCCCAGCACCGTCAGGACGGCGAAGGTGACGTCGGCGACGACGCTGGAGCCCAGGCCGAGGGTCAGCAGCCAGAACGCCCGCGGCCGCCCGTCGCGCCAGCCGGTGACGCGCACCAGCAGGAACACCACGGCCACGTCGCACAGCGGGTAGGCGGCGGCGACGAGGCGGGCGGGGAGGTCGCCGTCGCCGCCGAAGGCGGGCAGCACGGTGTAGACGGCGAAGAGCAGGCCGGTGCTGGTGGTGACGACGACGGTGTCCAGCAGCGCCCCGCGCCGCACGCCCCCGCGCGGGGCGGGCAGCAGGCGCAGCACGGCCAGGAACAGCAGCCCCTGGGCCAGGAGGAAGACCGCGTCGGCGCCGGAGGGGAAGGGGGCCCGGCCCTGCCAGCGCTGCACGACGGAGACGGTCTCGGCGAGCGCGAACAGCAGCTGCGCGGCGACCATCGCCCGCCACGGGCGCAGGTCGGGGCCGGTCGCCACGGCGCGGACGAGGACGAGCGCGGCGGCCCAGGCGAGGACGGCGTAGCCGAGCACCTCCACCCGGCCCGCGGGCAGCAGCAGGTACCCCGCGCCGAGCAGGCCGACGGCGGCGAGGACGAGCAGGTCCCGGCGCGGGCCCCGCGCCGCCCGCGGGCGGGCGGACCGCCCGCTCACCCCACCACCTCCAGGGGGGCGGCGGGCCGGTCGGGGCGGACGGCGAGCTGGCGGGCGACGCGGGTGGCGGCCGCGACGGCGGCGTCGCGCAGCACCGGGCTGAGGTCGCGCTGGGGGTGGCGCCAGACGGCGGAGAGCACGTTGACGACGCCGTCGGGGCCGACGAGGGGGACGGTGAGGACCGAGCCCACCCCGACGCGGCGGGCGAGGTCGCCGGCGACGACGGTGCTGGTCGCGGCGTCCGGCACCCACACCGGGCGCCCGGTGGCCACGGAGCGGGCGACGGCGCTGCGGCCGGGGGCGTCGAAGACGACCCGGCCCAGCACGTCGGGGTCGACGTCGCCGCGGTGGTCGAGGACGTCCCAGCGCTCGCGCAGGGGCGTGGTGGGGCCGACGAGGAAGCTGAAGTCGGGGCGGAGCAGCTCGTGGACGGCCGCGCCGAACCCCGCGAGGAGCCGGTCGGGGTCGCGGCTGCCGTCGAGCTCGGCCATCGCCTGCAGCAGGCCGTGGAGGCGGGCGAGCTGACCGGCGGCGTCGACCCCGGCGAGGTGGTCGGCGACCACGCCCGCGAGCGCCTGCAGCTGGGTGCGCTGCAGCGCGGTGGCCGGCCGGGTCCCGTGGTGGTCGTAGGCGCAGAGGACGCCGAGGACGCGCCCGCCGGCGTCGGTGACGGGGACCCCGACGTAGTGGCGGACCCCGTACCCGGCGGCCACGCCGCCGAGGGTGCGCGGGTCGGTCGCGGGGTCGAGGTGCAGGACGTCGCGCTGGTGCGCGGTCCACGCGCACGGCGTCCCGTCGCGGGGGACGAGGCTGCGGTCGTGCCCGTGCGGGGCCAGCGCGTGGACGTGCTCCTCGGTGACGACGTTGAAGCTGGCGAACTCCGTCCCGCACACGGCGGCGGCGAGGGCGGTGACGCTGCGCAGCAGCCCCTCGGAGCGGGCGGTGGCGCCGAGGACGGTGCGCGCGAGGCCCACCCGCTCCTCCTCGTCGCCGCCGCGCGGGGCCCGCGCGGCGGGGGCGGCGGGTGCGGCGGGTGCGGCGGGTGCGGCGGGTGCGGCGGGGACGTCCCGGGGGGCCTCGGCCGGGGTGGTGAAGACCTGCTCGGCGGGGATGGGCCGGGCGAAGTGGAAGCCCTGCAGGACGTCGGCGCCGAGGCTGCGGACGAGGTCGGCGGTGCGGGCGTCCTCCACGCCCTCGGCGACGACGTCCAGGGACAGCCGGTGGGCGAGGTCGACCAGGGCCCGGACGATGGCGGCGTCGGCGGGGGCCCCCGGGGCGGCGGCGACGAAGGACCGGTCGATCTTGAGCTCGTCGACCTCGAACTGGCGCAGCATCGTCAGCGACGTGTAGCCGGTGCCGAAGTCGTCCAGGGAGATGCGCGCCCCGGCCTCGCGCAGGGCCGCCAGCACGGCGGGGACGCCCGCGGGGTCGCCCAGCAGGGCGCTCTCGGTGACCTCCAGGGTCAGGGTGCCGCGTCCGAGGTCGTTGTCGGCGACGGCCCGGCGCACGGCGTCGAGGAGGGAGGGGTCGGCGAGCACGACGGGGGAGACGTTGACCGACACCCCCACGTCGTGACCGGCGGCGCGCCAGGCCCCGCACTGGGCGGCGGCGGTGCGCAGCACCCAGAGGGTCAGGCCCACGATGGCCTGGCTGCGCTCGGCGAGGGGGACGAACGCGCCGGGCCCCAGCAGCCCCCGCTCGGGGTGCTGCCAGCGCACGAGGGCCTCCACGCCGACGGTGCGGCCGGTGCCGGCGGTCACCAGCCGCTGGTAGTGCACGCGCAGCTGGCCGTCCTCCACGGCGGCGGGCAGCTCGGCGTGCAGGCGCAGCGCGTCGACGTCGAAGGCGGCGCCGCCCCCGGTGACGGCGACGCGGTGCTGCTCGGCGCCGGCGCGCACGGCGGCGACGTCGGCGAGGGCGAGGAGGTCCTCGACGTCCCGCCCGTGCTCGGGGGCGCGGGCGACGCCGACCGAGACGCCGGGGCGCACCCGCAGGCCCTGGCCGGGGCCGTCGGCGGCGAGGTCGACGTGGGCGCGCAGCAGCTCGCGCAGCGCGCGGCCCTCCTCGACGGCGGTGCGGACCGGCTCCCCGGAGGCGTCGAGCTCGACGGGCTGCACGACGGCCAGGGAGTCCAGGTCGATGCGGGCGACGACGGAGCCGGGCAGGGCGGCGGCGCGGCGCGCGCACTCGGCGAGGACCTCCTCGGCGGCGGCGGGCCCCAGGACCGGGCGCAGGTCGCGCAGGTCGTCGAAGTGGACGACGTTCACGGCCACCCGCTCCCCGAGGTCCTCGTCGCGCTCCAGCCGCTGGGCGCAGCTCTCGAGCAGGCCGGTGCGGTTGAGGAGGTCGGAGCCGCCGTCGCGGCGGGCCCGGTGGGCGGCCAGGCGCAGCAGGGACCGTACGCCGAGCACGGGGACGACGGTGGTGGCGGGCAGCACGAGGACCCAGCCGAGCACCTGGTGGGCGTGCCCGGAGGCGATCAGCGCGACGGGCAGCAGCGCGAACGGCAGCGCGGTGGCGGCGAGGACGGCGCGCCCGGAGCGCAGGAAGGGGATGTGCGCGGCGGCCGCGGAGTACAGGGCGACGAGCACCCCGATCCCGGGCGAGCCGTCGGCGGCGTAGACGGCGACGGAGGTGCCGAGGGCCGTGCCGACGACGGCGGTGCGGGGCCCGGCCATCGGCCACGCGGGCGAGAGCAGCAGCCCGGCGCCGGTGAGCAGGCCGAGGGAGGCGATGAGGAGGACGGGCAGGTCGTGCACGCCCGGCCAGACGGGCAGCAGCGCCACTGAGGCGCTGACGAGGCTGGTCAGCAGGTACCCGACGGCGACGACGCGGCGGTCGGGTCCCCCCTCGCCGAGGTCGAGGGCCCGCTCGGGCTGCTGGCTGGTCACCCCCTACCGGTCGGAGCGCACCACCGCGCCCTGCATGCGCCGACCGGGTGAGGGGGCGGGCGGGTCAGGACCCGGCGCCGGCGCGCAACCGGTCCAGCCACCCCTGGGCGGCGGCGAAGTCGTCCTCGGTGGGGCCGGTGCCGGCGGGGGGGCGCCCGCCGCCGGCGCGGGGGTAGCTGCCGACGAAGCGGACGTGGTCGCTGACGCGGTGCAGGCCCATGAGCGCCTCCCCGACGCGGGCCTCGCTGACGTGGCCGTCGCAGTCGATGGAGAAGCAGTAGCGGCCCAGCGCGTCCCCGGCGGGGCGGGACTCGATCCGGGTGAGGTTGATGCCGCGGGTGACGAACTGCTCCAGCGCCTCGACGAGGGCCCCGGGCCGTTCCTCCCGGAGGAAGACGACGAGGGAGGTCTTGTCGTCGCCGGTGGGGGCGGGGACGGTGCCCGCGCCGGGGCGGGAGAGCAGGACGAAGCGGGTCTGGGCGCCGGCGCGGTCCTCGATGCGCTCGGCGAGGACGTCGAGGCCGAGGCCGCGGGCGGCGGTGGGGGCGCAGACGGCGCCCTCGAAGCCGGCGGGGGCGCCCCCGGCGAGCTCGTCGGCGAGGGCCTGCGCGGCGGCCGCGGTGGAGGTGGCCGGCACGTAGAGGGCGTCGGGCAGGTGGGTGCGCAGCCACCCGCGCACCTGGGCGTGGGCGTGGGAGTGGGTGCTGACGCGCTCCACGTCGGCGAGGGCGGTCCCCGGCTTGACGGCGAGGACGAAGGTGACGGGGAGGACGACCTCGGCGACGACGACGAGGGGGTCACCGGCGGCCAGCCCGTCGAGGGTGGCCGGCACCCCGCCCTCCACGGAGTTCTCGATGGGGACGCAGCCGACGTCGGCGGCGCCGCTGCGGACCGCCTCGATGGTGGCGTCGACGCTGGGCATCGCGACGGCGGGCGCGTCGGCGACGACGGACCGCAGGGCGGCTTCGGAGAAGGTCCCGACCGGACCGAAGAACGCGTAGCGCAGCACGGTCGAGCACCATAACGGGCCTCGCGGGTCCGCGACGGTCCTCGGCGGCTCGCGGTGGTCCGCCCGGGCCCCCGCCCCCGGGCGGACCGCCCGCGCTCAGCCGGCCCGGCGCAGCTTGCGGCGCTCGGTGCGCTCGCTCCAGATGGCGTCGCGCTGGTCCTCGGTCAGCCCGCCCCACACGCCGTAGTTCTCGCGGTGGGTGAGGACGTGCTGCCGGCACTGGCGCAGGACCGGGCACTCGGCGCACACGGCGAGCGCCGCGGCGTCGCGGTGCTGGCGCGCGGCGCCGCGCTCCAGCTCCGGGTGGAAGAAGAGCTCTGGATCGGCCTCGCGGCAGGAACCCAGGAGCTGCCACTCCCAAGCGTCGACCGTCGGTCGCAGGCCTCGACTCGTCTCGCTCACGGAATCCCCCTAGGTGGTGCAGTCACGTGGTGGTCACGTGGTCACGGGGATCGACTTGCCCCACTGGGGGAAAAGCTAAACGCTACGCGACTGGTTCGTCACTACCTGTGATTGAGATGGGGTGTGTCGCCCGACCAGCAGCCACATCGCCGGCAGGGACAGGCAGGCCCACCACAGGTCCCCGTTCTGCACCGCCCGCGCCAGCACCGTGGGCACGCCGCGCTCGGCGAGCAGGTTCGCCCCCCACCACGGCCACGCCACCCACAGCAGCAGCAGCCCCACCACCGCGGTCACCGCGCGGGCACGCACCCGCCCGTCGCCGGCCACCGCGCCCAGCACCACGACCCCCCACAGCAGGTGGTGCAGCCAGGAGACCGGCGAGACCAGCACCGCGACCATCCCGCACGCCGCGACCTCCCCCACCAGCGACCCGCGCCGGTGCAGCGCCCGCGCCAGCGCGAACCCCGCCACCGCCGCCAGCAGCGCCAGCACCCCCCACAGCGCCGTCGTCGCCCCGTCGGAGAGGTACAGCCGCAGCACGAACCCGCGCAGCGACTGGTTCGACGAGCCCGCGTTCGGCCCGAGGCGGTCGGAGTTCAGCAGCGCCGACGTCCAGAACTCCAGCGACCCCTCGGGGGCGACGAGGAACGTCGCCACCGTCACCCCCGCCGCCGCGAGCACCGCGTTGCGCAGCTCCCGCCACTGGCGGGTGAGCGCGAAGTGGACGAGGAAGACCCCCGGGGTCAGCTTGATCGCCACCGCGACCCCCACCAGGGCGCCGCGCGGCCAGCGCAGCGTGAACCGGCCCACCCGCAGGCCGTCGCTCCCCTTCACCAGGTCCAGCAGGCACAGCGTCACCAGGACCGCGTTGACCTGGCCGAAGCGGATGTTCTCCCCCACCGGCGAGATCCACACGCACAGCGCGGCCACCACCCCGTGGGCCAGGCCCGCGAAGCGCCCCGCGCGCGCCAGCAGCGGCGCGAAGGCCAGCCCGACGATCGCGTAGAGCAACCCGAGCTGCACGCCCGTCCACACCCAGCCCGCCGCCCCCCACGGCAGCAGCGCCAGCGGGATCGACAGCACCGCCGAGAACGTCGGGTAGGTGAAGGGCAGCAGCTGCGGGACCTCGGTCTCGAAGAGGTACACCGGCCGCCCCAGCAGCAGCGAGCGCCCCGCCTCCCGGTACACCTGCAGGTCGACCTGCCACTGGTCGTCGGGGTAGGCGACGAGGTAGCGGTGGACGATCGGCGCGGCCGCGAGCAGCAGCACGAGCACCCCGATCGCCCGCCAGAGGCCGGCACCGGTCCGCGGGGTCCCCTCGCTCAGCACGCCCCGATCCTCCCCCAGCAGCGCACGGGTCCCGACCACCACCGCCCCTAGCCTGTGACGGTGCCGAGCCTGACCACCCGCCGACCGCGCGCCGGAACGACCCTCCCCCGCCTGATCGGGGTCCTCATGGTCCTGGCCGCGCTGCTGGCCGCCCCCCTGCCCGCCCGGGCCGCCGAGCCGCCCGCCCCCCTCGTCGTCGTCGGCTTCTCCGGGGTGCGCTGGAGCGACGTCTCCGCCGCGGCGACACCCGCGCTGGCGTCGATGAGCGAAGGGGCCATCGGCACCGTCGCCGTGCGCAGCGTCTTCACCGCCGCCTGCCCCGCCGACGGCTGGCTCGGGCTCTCCGCCGGGCGGCGGGCCACCGCCTTCGACGGGACCTCCGCCGAGCACGCCGCCGCCGCCTGCGAGCCGGTCGCCGACCCCGTCGCCCGGGGCACCACCACCGTCCAGCCCGACTTCGCCGAGTACCGGCGGATCGCCGAGGGCGACACCTTCAGCGCCGAGCCCGGCACCCTCGGGCAGGCGCTCGCGGACGCGGGGACCCCGACCCTGGCCGTCGGCCCGGGCGCGGGCATCGCCCTGGCCGGCACGGACGGCACGGTCCCGCGCCACGTCGGGGACGCGGACACCCCCGCGGCGGTCGGCGGCCACGTCCAGGACGCCCTGGAGAGCGGCACCCGGGTCGTCGTCGTCGACGCCGGTGTCGTCCGGGACCCCGAGGACCTCCCCGCCGACGAGACCGCCCCCGCGTCCTCGCGCGCCGAGCAGGTCGCCGCCGTCGACGAGGTCGTCGCCGCGGTCCAGCGCGCGGTCGCCGCCTCCACCGGCGCCGACGCCACGACCCTGCTGGCCGTGTCCCTGGCCGACGCCGGCCGGACCGCCCACCTGCAGTTCGGCGCCGCCACCGGGCCGCAGCCGGGCGCGGGGGACTACGACGGCCTGCTGGGCTCGCGCTCCACCCGCCAGACCGCGATCGTCCAGACCACCGACCTCACCCCCACCGTGCTGGCCCTAGCGCTGGGCAGCGACCACGGCACCCCCGGCCTCGTCGGCGCCCCGGTCACCTCCACCGACGCCGGCACCCCCGCGGGCGACCGGGAGGAGAAGGTCCGCGACCTCGACGCCGCCGCGCAGGCCGTCCAGCCGCTCGTCGGGCCGTTCTTCACCGTCTGGGGCGCGTCGCAGATCGTCCTCTACGGCGTCGCCACCCTCGCGCTGCGCCGGGCCTGGGGCGGGCACCGCGGGCGGCGCCGGGTCCTGGCCTGGCTGCGGGCGCTGACCGTCGTGTTCGGCGCGGTGTGCGCCTCCACGTTCCTGGCCAACACCATCCCGTGGTGGCGCCACGGGGACTCCACCGGCAGCCACCTGCTCGCCGTCACCGGGGCCGTCGCCCTCTACGTCGCCGTCATCACCGCCCTGGCCCTGCTCGGGCCGTGGCGCCGCGCCGCCCTCGGCCCGCTGGGCTTCGTCGGGTTCGTGACGGCCGCCGTGCTGGCCGTGGACTGCGCCACCGGCTCCCGGCTCATCACCTCCAGCCTCAACGGCCTGCAGCCGGTCGTCGCGGGCCGCTTCTACGGCCTGGGCAACCAGCAGTTCGCCCTCTTCGCGACCGGCTCGCTGCTGTTCACGATCGCCGTCGCCGACCGGCTGGTGCGCAGCGGCCGCCGGCGCGCGGCCGTCGCCACCGTCGCCGGCCTCGGGCTGGTGGCGACCTACGTCGACGGCGTCCTGGGCAGCGACTTCGGCGGGCCGCCCGCGATCCTGCCCGCCTTCGGGTTCCTCACCCTCGCCGTGGCCGGGGTCCGGATCACCTGGCGGCGCGTCGTCGTGATCCTCGGCGCCACCGTCCTGGTGCTGGCGGCGATCTCGGTGGCGGACTGGCTGCGGCCCGTCGACGACCAGACCCACCTGGGCCGGTTCGTGCAGACCCTCGTCGACGGCGGCGCCTGGCAGGTCGTGGAGCGCAAGGCCGCGCAGAACCTGCGGATCCTCTACGGCAACTGGCTGCTCAGCCTGGTCCTGGCCCTGGCCGCGGTGTTCATCGCCTTCGTCCTCGTGCGCCGGAAGGTCCTGGGGGTCTCGGTCCTGCGGCGCGCCTACGAGCGCCACCCCGTCCTGAAGCCCGGGCTGGCCTGCCTGCTGGTGCTGCTGGGCATCGGCTTCGCCGTCAACGACTCCGGCGCGGCGGTGCCCGCGGTGGGCGCGATGCTGGCCGTCCCGCTGATCATCGCCTGCTGCACCCGGGTGCTGGACGAGGACCTCCCCGACGCGGAGGGGGACCCGGCGCGGGCCTGAGGACGGGCCCGGCGGGCGGGCGCGCGCGGTCGGGCAGAGTGCTCCCGTGAACCGCTCCGAGGGACCCCGGTGGCGCGAGCGCAGCCGGCTGGTCCGCGCCTGGCGGCTGGCGCGCACCCGCCGCCCGCGCACCTTCACCGAGAAGGTGCGCTACAAGATGCTGCGCGACCGCCGCCCGCTGCTGGTGACCTTCGCCGACAAGGCCGCCGTGCGCGACCACGTCGCCGCCGTCGTCGGCGAGGGGTACCTGCCCCGGTGCCACGGCCTGGTGCGCGACCCGGGGGAGCTGGCGGCGCTGGAGCTGCCGGAGGCGTACGTGCTCAAGCCCACCCACGGCAGCGGCGCGGTCGTGGTGGTCTCCCCCGAGGCGCCCGCCGACGCCCGGCTGCCGGAGGCGCGCTGGAGCTGGGTCTACGCCCACGTCCGCCCCGAGCACGCCGGGCGCGGGCAGCTCGTCGCCATCGCCCGGCACTGGGTGGGCCAGCTCTACGGGCAGGGCCCCAACCGCGAGTGGGTCTACGGGCAGGTGCCTCCGCAGGTGCTGGTGGAGGAGTTCCTGCGGGGCCCCGACGGGGCGGTCCCCGACGACTACAAGTTCTTCGTCTTCCACGGCCGCTGCCACTTCGTGCAGGTGGACTCCGGGCGGTTCGGGCACCGCACCCAGGACTTCCACCGCCCCGACTGGGAGCACCTGCCGCTGAGCGGCGGGCCGGCGTGGGCCGATCCGCCGCACCCGCGTCCCGCGCGGCTGGAGGAGATGGTCGCCGTCGCCGAGCGCCTCGCGGCGGGGACGGACTTCGTTCGGGTGGACCTGTACCACCTCCCCGGCCGGGTGGTGTTCGGGGAACTCACGAACTACCCGGCCGGGGGCGACAGCCCCTTCACCCCCCGCCGCTTCGACGCGGTGTTCGGGGAGCCGTGGACGGTGCCGCGCCGCTACGCCTGACCCGCCCTCACACCTCGACGGCGCGGTGGGAGAAGCGCCGGGTGAGCAGGTGCAGGACGACCCCCACGGCGAGCAGCAGGCCCGCGCGCAGCCACACCCCCGCCTCCTGCTGGGTCAGCAGCACGACGCAGGAGACGATCCCGAGGACGGGCAGGACGGTGGGGGTGCGGAAGTGCCGGTGCCCGGGCTCGTCCTTGCGCAGCACCAGGACGGCCAGGTTGGTGGAGATGAAGACGATGAGCAGGAGCAGGACGACGGTGGCGGCCAGGGTCTCGAGGTCCCCGCTGAGCACGAGCAGCATCGAGACGAGCGTGGTGACGACGATCGCGACCCACGGGGTCCGGCGCCCGGGCAGGACCCGGCCCAGCGCGGAGGGCAGCAGCCCGTCGGTGGCCATGCCGTAGGTGAGGCGGCTGGACATGATGGCGGTGAGCAGGGCCCCGTTGGCGACGGCGATGAGCGCGATGAGGGAGAACAGCCAGCCCGGCAGCCCGACGTCGGCCACGCGCACGACCTCCAGCAGCGGGCCGCTGGACCCGGAGAGGGTGGCGGTGTCGACGGCGACCGAGACGGCCAGCGCGACCCCGACGTAGACGACGCCGGCCACGGCGAGACCGCCGAAGAGGGCGCGCGGGTAGGTGCGGGCGGGGTCGATCGCCTCCTCGGCGACGTTCGCGGAGGTCTCGAAGCCGACGTAGGAGTAGAAGGCGATGACCGAGGCCGCGAGGATCCCCGCGACCGGCGTGGAGGCGCCGTCGAACTCCAGGACGTGACCGGGGTTCCCGTCGCCGCGTCCCAGCACCGCCGCGGCCAGCGCGATGATCAGCAGCAGGCCGCCGACCTCGACCACCGTCATGACGAGGTTGGCGCGCAGGGACTCCTTGATGCCGCGGGCGTTGAGCAGCGCGACCAGCACCAGGAACACCAGCGCGGCGGGCGTCGCGGGGACGTCGATGAGCTCGGAGAGGTAGCTGCCGGAGAACGCCAGGGCGAGGCCGGCGACGCTGGTGACGCCGGCGGCGAGCATGGAGAAGCCCACCAGGAAGGACACGACGGGCTTGCCGAAGGCGCGCTGGGCGAAGACCGCGGAGCCGCCGGCCTTGGGGTACTTGGTGACGAGCTCGGCGTAGGAGGCGGCGGTCAGCGAGGCGAGGACGAGCGCGACCAGCAGCGGGACCCACACGGCCCCGCCGACCTCCCCGGCCAGGGTCCCCACCAGCGCGTAGATCCCGGCGCCGAGGACGTCGCCGAGGATGAAGAGGAAGAGGAGCTTGCCGCTGATGGCGCGGGCCAGGCCCGTCGGCGGCGCGTCGTGGGTCGTGGTCACCGGGTCTGCCTACCCGATGCCGCCACCCCCAGCCACCCGGAGCGCACCGCGGAGAGCACCGGGCAGCGGGCGGGGGGCGCGCGGGACCTGGCGTAGAGTTATCGACAACCGTTCCCATCGTCAGGAAGTCGCCGCATGCCGTCGCGCCGCACGCCCCTCGCCCTCGCCGCCGCCCTCACCGCCTCCCTGGCCCTGGCCGCCTGCGGCGGCGGCGAGAGCACCCCCGCGTCCTCGGCGTCCTCCGCGTCCGCCTCCGACGACGGCCTCAGCGTCGTGACCTCCACCAACGTCTACGGCTCCGTCGTGGAAGCCGTCGCCGGCGACGCCGCGACGGTCACCTCGATCATCGACGACCCCAGCGCCGACCCGCACAGCTACGAGGCCAGTACCCGCACCCAGCTGGAGCTGTCGAAGGCGGACGTCGTCGTCGAGAACGGCGGCGGCTACGACGACTTCGTCGACACCATGCTCGACGCGGCCGGCTCGGGGGCCGTCGTGCTGAACGCCGTCGAGCTCTCCGGGAAGACCGCCGCCGCGGGCGAGGAGCTCAACGAGCACGTCTGGTACGACGTCGAGACCGTCCGCAAGGTCGCGCAGGCCGTCGAGGAGGAGCTCGCGAAGGCCTCCCCCGACGACGCCGCCACCTTCGAGGCCAACCTGGCGACCTTCGAGGCGGGCCTGGACACCCTCCAGCAGAAGATCACCGCGGACGCCGCGACGACCCAGGGCCAGCCGGTCGCGATCACCGAGCCCGTCCCCGGCTACCTGCTCGAGGCCCTGGGCACCGTGAACGCGACGCCGGAGGAGTTCTCCGAGGCCATCGAGGAGGAGACCGACGTCCCCGTCGACGCCCTCCAGGAGACACTGGCCCTGTTCACGCAGAAGCAGGTGCGCGCCCTGGTCCACAACGAGCAGACCACCGGCCCGCAGACCGAGCAGGTCCTGCAGGCTGCGCAGGACAACGGCATCGCGGTGGTGCCGGTGACCGAGACGCTCCCCGACGGCGAGGACTACACGACGTGGATGACCGGGAACGTGGACGCGATCGCGGCGGCGCTGGCCCGGTGACGCCCGGGGTGAGGCCCGCGCTGCGGCTGGCGGGCGCCTCGCTGGCCTACGGCAACCGCACGCTGTGGTCCGGCCTGGACCTGGAGATCGCCCCCGGGGAGTTCGTCGCCGTCCTCGGCGCCAACGGCGCCGGCAAGTCCAGCCTGCTCAAGGTCGTCCTCGGCCAGCAGCGCCTCGCCGCCGGCACCGTCGAGGTCGCCGGCCGTCCCGTGCGCCGCGGCGACCGCCGCATCGGCTACGTCCCCCAGCAGAAGGGCCTGGAGCCCACGACCCCGCTGCGGGCCCGCGACTTCGTGCGCCTCGGCCTCGACGGCCACCGCTGGGGCCCGCTGCTGCCCTCCCGCCGGGCCAGGGCGCAGGTCGACCGGGTCCTCGACGCCGTCGGCGCGCTCGACTACGCCGACGCCCCCGTCGGCCGCCTCTCCGGCGGCGAGCAGCAGCGGCTGCGGGTCGCGCAGAGCATCGTCGGCGACCCGGCCCTGCTGCTGGCCGACGAGCCCCTGCTGTCGCTGGACCTCCACCACGCGAGCGCCGTCAGCGCCCTCGTGGACGAGTGCCGCACCCGCACCGGCGCGGCCGTCCTCTTCGTCACCCACGACGTCAACCCCGTCCTGCCCTACGCCGACCGGGTGCTCTACCTGGCCAACGGCCGCTTCCGCGTCGGCCCCCCCGAGCAGGTCATGACCTCCGCCACGCTGTCGGACCTGTACGGCTCCCCCGTCGAGGTGCTGCGCTCCAACGGGCGCCTGCTCGTCGCCGGTGGCGCCGCCCCCAGCGAGCACCCGCACGCCCACGAGCACGAGGAAGCGTCGTGAACACCGCCACGAACATCGCCTGGGAGAAGGTCGTCGACTTCTCCGACTACGGGGAGCTCCTGGCCCTGGTGCACAACTCCCTCTGGGCCGGGGCCCTGCTCGGCCTCGTCGGCGGGCTCATCGGGATGTTCATCGTCGCCCGCGACCTCCCCTTCGCCGTGCACGGGATCGCCGAGCTCAGCTTCGCCGGCGGGGCCGGCGCCCTGCTGCTCGGGGCGAACGTCGTCGTCGGCTCGCTGGTGGGCTCCGTCCTCGCCGCCGTGCTGTTCGGCGTCCTCGGCGCCCGGGCCCGCGAGCACAACTCCGCCATCGGGGTCCTCATGCCGTTCGGCCTCGGCCTCGGGGTGCTGTTCCTGGCCCTCTACGAGGGCCGGGCCGCGAACAGGTTCGGGCTGCTCACCGGGCAGATCGTCGCCGTCGACGACCCGCAGCTGGTGTCGCTGGCCGTCCTGGCCGCCGTCGTCGTCGTCGCGCTCGCGGTGCTGTGGCGCCCGCTGCTGTTCGCCAGCCTGGACCCCGACGTCGCCGCCGCGCGCGGGGTCCCGGTGCGGGCCCTGTCGCCGGCCTTCATGCTCGTGCTCGGCCTGGCGGTGGCCATGAGCGTCCAGGTCGTCGGGGCCCTGCTGGTGCTGGCCCTGCTGGTGACCCCCGCCGCCGCGGCGATGCGGGTGAGCGCCTCGCCGTTCGCGGTGCCGGTGCTCTCGGTCGCCTTCGCCGTCACGGCGATGGTCGGCGGGCTGCTGCTGGCCGTGGGCTCGTCGGTCCCCATCAGCCCGTACGTGACGACGGTGTCCTTCGCCATCTACCTGGTGTGCCGGCTGGTGGCGCGGGTGCGGCGCCCCGCCGACCGGCCCGGCCCCGCCCGGCCCGCGGTCGCCGGCGTCGCCTGAGTCAGACCCGGCGGCGGCCGGCGAAGGCCACCGCCACCGCCACGGAGGCCGCCGCGAACGCGGCGACCCAGGGCAGGAACCCGTCGTCGAGCACGGCCACGCCCCAGAACGCGAGGGCCAGCAGGGTCCAGGTCAGGACCCGCCGGACGGCGGGGCGCCTGGTGGTGCGGTTGCGCGGGGACACGCCCCAGGGTCCCAGGTGCCCCCGGCGGGTCACGACCACCCCCGGCGCCGGGGCCCGGCCGGGCGCGGACGCCGCACCGCCGAACGGGCCCGACCGGTCAAGGCGGGGCCCGGACGGGCCGACGGTGGACCGTGATCGCTCCGGTGCCGCGCACCGCCCACCTCACCCGCGTCCTGGCCGGGGCCACCGCCCTGGGCTGCGCCGGGGTGCTCCTGGTGCCGGCCTGGCGCTCCGGCGCCGTCGTGGTGGCCTCGGTCCTCTCGGTGCTGCTCGTCGCGGTGGGGACCGCGGTGCACCGCCCGCGCGGGGCCGCGTGGCCGCTGCTGGGCCTCATGCTCGCCCTGTGGGGCGCCGGCGGCCTGCTCGTCCAGGACCGGGGGCACCTCGACGCCTGGTCGACGGGGCTGGTCTGGGCCGGGCAGGCGGTGGCCGCGGGCGTCGTCGCCCACGTGGGCCGCAGCGCCGCCCGCCGCTCGGAGCGCTCCGCCGGGGACCGGCTGGACCTCGTGGTCACCGCGACCGTCCTGGCCCTCGTCGCCGCCCAGCTCGTCGCGGTCGTCGTCGCCGGCCGCGGGGACGCCGGAGGGGTCGCGGTGGCCACCGTCGACGTCGTGCTCCTCGGCGTCCTCGTCCGGTTCACCCTGACCCGCCGCGGCCTGAGCACCAGCTCCCGGCTGCTGCTCGTCGGCGCCCTGCTGACCATCGCCTACGACCTGACCTCCGCCCTGCACGGGCGGCGGCTGGCGCTGCCGGGCGAGCCCGCGCAGGTCCTGGGGGTGTCCTGCGTCCTCGTCCTGGGCCTGGCCGCGCTGCACCCGACGATGACGCGGGCCTTCGCCGCGGAGACGTTCGCGCGGGGCCGCCGGCCCTCCGGCGCCCTGCTGGGGATGCTGCCGCTGGTGCTCGTCCCCGCCGCGACCTGGGGGGTGGCCCGGGTCAGCGGCGTCCCCGGGCTGCCGGGGTGGACGGTGCCGGTGACCGGGGCGGTCGTGGCCGGGCTGTGCCTGCTGCGCGCCGCGGCCGCGCTGCGCTCCAGCGAGCACCTCGCCGAGCACGACCCCCTGACCGACCTCGCCAACCGCCGCGGCCTGGAACGGGCCTACGACGAGCGGGACCCCGGCGTCCCGCACAGCCTGCTGCTCATCGACCTCGACGAGTTCAAGCAGGTCAACGACACCCACGGGCACGACGTCGGCGACGCCCTGCTGCGGGAGGTCCGCGACCGCCTGACCGGGGCCGCCGCCCCCTCCGGGCTGGTGGCGCGCCTGGGCGGTGACGAGTTCGTCGTGCTCGTGCCGACCGCCGACGCCGAGGCCGTCGCCCAGCGGGTGCTGAACCACCTCGAGGCCCCCGTCGTGGTGGACCACCTGGTGCTGCGGGTGGGGGCCAGCGTCGGCCTCGCCGACGACGAGTCCCCCGACGGCGGGCTCCTGCCGCTGGCCGGGCTCCTCACCCACGCCGACGTCGCCATGTACGCCGCCAAGGGCGCCGGCGGGGGGCGGGTCGCGCCGTTCCACCCCGACCTGCGCTCGGCGGTGGCCCACCGGTACACCCTCGGCGGGGAGATCCGTCAGCTGCTGGCCGGGCGGGCACCGGAGGTGAGGCACCTGGAGATCCACTACCAGCCGCTGGTGGACCTGCGCTCGGGACGGGCGGTGGGGGCGGAGGCGCTCGTCCGCTGGCGGCACCCGCTGCGGGGCCTGCTCAGCCCGGGGGAGTTCCTGGAGCTCGTCAACGACAACGACCTGGACAGCACCCTGGACACCGTGGTCCTCGACGACGTGCTCGACCAGGTGGCCCGCTGGCGCGACCAGGGCCGCGCCGTCCTGCCCGTCAGCGTCAACCTCACCCCCGACAGCCTGCGCGAGGAGGACCTGGCGGCGCGGGTGCTGGCGTCGCTGGCCCGGGCCGGGGTCCCCGCCCCCCTGCTGCACCTGGAGATCACCGAGCACGAGCGCCTGCACGAGGACGGGCCCGCCAGCCGCACCCTGGGGCTGCTGCACGAAGCGGGCGTCCACGTCCACCTCGACGACTACGGCGCCGGCTGGACGTCGCTGGACTACCTGCGCCGCTTCCCCGTGCGCCTGCTCAAGCTGGACCGCTCCGTGGTCTCCACCGTCACCGGCGACGGCGCCCCGCTGGTGGCCGGAGTGCAGGCCATGGCCGCGGCCCTGGACCTCGACGTGCTCGCCGAGGGCGTCGAGACCCCCGGGCAGCGGGACCGGCTGCTGGAGCTGGGGATCCGCTACGGCCAGGGGTACCTGTTCTCCCGGCCGCTGCCGGCCGCCGAGTACGCGGAGGGCTTCCTCCCCCCGGCGGACGCGGACGGCGCGGCGGACCCGGCGGCGGACCCGGCGGGGGCCCCGCCCGCCGGGCGGCCCCGCGCCGCGGTGAGCGCGGCGCCGTCCGCCCCCGCGGCTGGGTAGCCTCGCGCCATGCCGCACCTGTTGCACCTGGACTCCTCCGCCGACCTCGCGACGTCGCGCTCGCGGGCCGTCACCGCGGCCTTCGCCGACACCTGGAGGGCCCGGGGGGAGGAGTACACGGTCACCCACCGCGACCTGCACCGGGACCCGCTCCCCCACTTCGCCGACGCCGAGCAGCACTGGCCGGCCGCCGCGCGCCGCCCCGGCGCGAACCCGCCCGCGGAGCAGGACGCGCTCACCGCGACCCTGCACGCCGAGGTCCTCGCCGCCGACGTCGTCCTCGTGGGGGCGCCGCTCTACAACTACACGGTGCCCTCGACGCTGAAGGTGTGGCTGGACCACCTCCACATCCCCGGCGTCCTGGCCGGGGAGGGGTCGCAGCCGCTGGCCGGGCGTCCCGCCGTCGTGGTCAGCAGCCGCGGCGCGACGTACGACGCGGGCAGCCCCACCGAGGGCTGGGACCACGGGGTCCCGGTGCTGCGGATCGTCCTGGGCAACTCCCTGGGGATGGACGTCCACGTGGTGCAGACCAGCGCGACGCTGGCCGACCGGCTGCCCGAGATGGCCGCGCTGAAGGAGCGCGGCGCGGCGGAGTTCCAGGCCGCGCTGGCCGCGGCGCGCGAGCTGGCGAGGACCCTCTAGCCCTCCTCAGTCCAGCGGGCCGGTCCAGGGCCGGGGGGCGTGGCCGTCGAGCTGGCGGGCGAACTCCGTCACGATCCAGTCCATCAGCTCGCGCAGGTCCGCGGGGGAGGCCAGGACCGCGACGCCGATGGCGGCGCTGAGGCGCTCCAGCTCCACGTCCCCCTCGCGCCACCGCTCCAGCCGCTCCCGGTGGCCCGGCAGCACGGCGTAGACGAGGTCCGCGCTGTCCCGGCCGGCCGCGAGGGCCTGGAGGATCTGGACCTGGCCCGGTTTGAGGTGCCCCGCGTACTCGACGGCCAGCGCGTCGCCCACGGCGCCGGCGCGCGCGGCGGTGGCGGGGTCGGTGATGGCGTGGGTGAGGGTGAGCAGCCGGAGCTCGCGCAGCACCGCCTCGCGGTGCTCGCGCATCCGCACCCCGCGCCGCAGCGGGTAGCGCAGCAGCCGGATCCCCTCCGGCGCGGGGGCCGGGGGGTCGGGGGCCGGGTCGGGCACCGAGGACCACTCGCTGGCCAGCAGGGCGTCGATCTCCTCCTGCAGGGCCGCGTCGACCTCCACGCCCCCCGTGCCCGGCCCGGCCGCGGCCTCGTCCGCCGGGTCCGCGTCCGCGTCGCGCCCGGTCAGGGCCAGCTCGCACCAGACGGTCTTGCCGCGCCCGTCGGGGTGCACGTCGCCCCCGCGGGCGACGCTCAGCGCGGTGATCAGCCGGAGCCCGCGGCCGGTGGAGGCGGTCAGGCTGCGCGGCACCCACTGCGGGACCACCGGCGAGCCGTCGCTGACCTCCAGGCGCAGGACGGCGGGGGTGAGGCCGACGCGGACGACGAGGTCGGTGCCCGCGTGCAGCAGGGCGTTGGTGACGAGTTCGCTGAGGCAGACCTCGGCGTCGGCGGCGACGGCCTCGGGGACCCCCGCCCCGGCCGGGGAGCGTTCCAGGGTGCGCCGGAGGTGGCGGCGGGCCCGCCCCGCGCTGCCGGCCTCCGCCGGGAGTTCGACCCGCACGTCCTCGTCCACCGCTCCGCTCCTCCCCGTCCCCGCGAAACTACCCTGCGTCAACACCGTGGATCGAGCAGCGACCCAGCGGCTCCCTCCCGGGGCGGTCGTGTGCTTCAGTGCTGGCATGGGGGTCACGCCACGGCGGCCCGCGCGAGGCGGCGCGGGACGGGTCTCGCTGACGCGACGCCTGGCCGGGGCGAGCCTGCTGGCCCTGATCGTCCTGGTCTGCGGGGGCGCTCTCGTCGTCGTCACCGCCCAGCAGCTCGGGGACGCGCAGCGGCTGCTCGTCCGGGTGGCCGTGGCCCGGCAGGCGACCGCGGACCTCCTGACGCGGTACGTGGACCAGGAGACCAGCCTGCGCGGGTACGTCATCACCGGGGAGCCGGACCTCCTCTCGCCCTACCAGGTGGCCCAGCGGGAGCTGCCCGGCCGGACGGGGGAGGTGCGCGCGCACCTGCGGGCGGTCGGGGGGCCCGCGGAGCAGCTGGCCGACGTGGAGGCGGCGCACGCGGAGTGGGACGCCTACGCCCGGGAGCAGGTCGCGCTGGTCGGGAACGACGACCGCGCCGCGGCCGCCACGATCGGGGCGACCATGTACGGCAAGAACCTCTTCGACGCCGTGCGCGACGAGGTGGAGCAGGTGGACGGCTGGCTCGTGCAGGAGCAGCAGCGCAGCCAGGACCGGACCGAGCAGCTGCAGACCCGCCTGGTCCTGGGCACCGCGGGCGGGCTGGCGGCGCTGGCGGCGCTGCTGGGCCTGAGCTGCCTGGTCATGGTGCGCCAGGTGACGCAGCCGCTGCGGCGCCTGGCCGTCTCGACCCGGGCGGTGGCCGACGGGGACCTGTCGGCGGACCTGCGGGCCGAGGGGGCGCTGGAGGTCCGGGACCTGGCCGGTGACGTGGGCGCGATGCGCGACCGCCTCCTGGCCGACCTGGACCGGACCCGGCAGGCCCTGGGGGCCCTCGACCAGGAGGACCGAGCCGTGCGGGCCGTGCGGGAGGCGCTGCTGCCCTCCCCCGCCCGGGTGGACGGGGTGCGGGTGACGGCCCGCCTCGACGCGGCCGAGGGCGTGCTCGCCGGGGACTGGTACGACACCGTCCAGGTCGGCCCGGGGCGCCTGGGCGTGGTCGTGGGCGACGTCGCGGGCCACGGCCCCTACAGCGCGGTCTTCGCGCTGCGCCTCAAGCACTCCCTCGCCACCGCCCTGCGCACCCACGGCAGCCCCGGCGCCGCGCTGACCGCCGTCAGCGCCGACCTGCAGGACGTCCCGGGCGAGCTGTTCGCCACCGCCTTCGTGGGCATCGTCGACGCCGGGGCCGGCACCCTCGTCCACGCCAACGCCGGTCACCCCCCGGCCCTGCTGCTGCCCGGCGGGGACGCCGCGCCGGGGGGCGGGGAGGTCCGCTTCGAGGAGCTGCCCCCCACCGGGCCGCTGCTGTCCTCGATCGTGGGGGGCGCGGTGTGGCGCGACACCGTGCACCCCTTCGCGGTGGGCGACAGCCTCCTGACCTTCACCGACGGGGTCCTGGAGAGCCGGTCGCCGGACGGCACCGAGTTCGGCCTGGACGGCCTGCTGCTCGCCGTGGGCCAGATCCCCGGCCGCGACCCGGCCCGGGTCATCGACGCGGTGGCCGCGGCCGCCCTGCGCCACGCCGGGACCCCGGGGCGGCGCGACGACCACACGCTCGTCCACGTCCTGCGCGAGGACGCCCCGGGCTGACGGCGCGCCCGCCCGACCCGGGCGGGGTCAGCGGGCGGAGCCGAACCGCTCGGTGCGGATCCGCCCGGCCTCGTGCCCCAGCCGCAGCGGCGGGGGGTCGGGGACGACGGCGTGGGTGCGGACCACCGAGACCAGCGCGACGACGCCCGACCCGCCGCCGACGAGCTGCACGGGCCCCGGGGCGCCGGGGCGCCACACGAACCACCCGCCCAGCGGGCCGGTGACCTCCAGCACGTCCCCCGCCCGCACCTCGCCGGTGAGGAATGAGGAGACCTCGCCGTCGGGGAGGAGTTCCACCCCGATCTCGACCTCGGCGGGGCCGGGGCCGAGCGCGGCCGACGCGATGGAGTACGAGCGGACGGCCCGGTAGCCGTCGGGGGCGGTGAGTCGGACGTCGAGGTGCTGCCCGGCCAGGTGCCCGGGCCAGGAGGCGATCCCCAGCACCAGGGTCCGCGCGGTCGCGCTCTCCGGGCGCACCTCCAGGACCCGCGCCGCGCGCCAGCCGTTCAGAGCGAGTACCGCTGCTCGCGCCACGGGTCGCCGTGCGCGTGGTACCCGACGCGTTCCCAGAAACCCAGGTCCTCGGTGGGGGACAGCGTGATCGAGCGGACCCGCTTCGCGGACTTCCGCAGGTACGGGTGCGGCACCAGCAACCGTGCCGGGCCGCCGTGCACGGGTTCGAGGGGTGCGTCTGGAGCCGGCGCTCAGCGCCGGACGTAGCCGGTGACGATCCACGCCCGCCCGCCCAGGAGGTCGGCGACGGGGAGGTTCGTGGTGTAGCCGCCGTAGCTGGTGACGAGGGCGTGCTGGGCGGAGGTGTCCACCCGCGCGAAGAACGCGTCCAGGGAGTAGCCCGTCCACTCCGTCCCGAGCTTCGACCACCGGGTCACGCAGTGCAGGTCGGTCCGGAACGTCTCGCGCGGCAGGCGGCGCAACCCGTTCCAGTCCCAGTGGTGGGAGCTCCCCGACTCGTCGGTGACGGTGAACCGCCACTCGTCGGGGTCCACGCGCGGGGTCGGCCGGTGAAACCGCGGGTCACCCGGGGGACCTCGGGCTCGTCGAACTCCCCGCCGGGGGTCACGGGAGGGTTCACGGCAGGATCGCGTCGACGTAGCCGCCGTCGACCCGCACGGCGGCCCCCGTGGTGGCGGAGGCCAGCGGCGAGGCGAGGTAGCAGACCATGTTCGCGATCTCCTCGGGTTCGATGAGCCGCTGCAGCAGGGACTGCGGGCGGAACTCCGCCATGAACCGCCGCTGCGCCTCCTCCCACGGCAGGTCCCCGGGGACGAGCTCGCGGACGAAGTCCTCCACGCCGCCGGTGCGCGTGGGTCCGGCGAGGACGCTGTTCACCGTGACCCCCGTGCCCGCGGCGGCCTTGGCGAAACCGCGGTGCACGCCGAGCAGCGCGGTCTTGGTGACCCCGTAGTGGATCATCTCGGCCGGGGTGACGACCGCGGAGTCGCTGGAGACGTAGAGGACCCGGCCCCACCCGTTCGCGGTCATCGCGGGCAGGTGGTGGCGGGTGAGGCGGACCGCGGTGAGGACGTTGGTGTCGAAGTAGCGGCGCCACTCGTCGTCGCTGATGGCCAGCGGGTCGGCGGAGCCGAAGATCCCCAGGTTGTTGACGAGGACGTCCACGGCCGGGACGGCCTCGATCAGCGCGGCGTGGCCGGCGTCGGTGGTGAGGTCGCCGGCCACCCAGGTCACCTCGCCGGGCAGCCCGGCGGCGGCCTCCTCCAGGCGCCCGGCGTCGCGGCCGGTGAGGACGACGCGGGCCCCGGCCCCGGCGAGACCGGCGGCGACGGCGAGGCCGATGCCCTGGCTGGAGCCGGTGACCAGGGCCGACTTCCCCGTGAGGTCGATGCGCACGGTGCCCTGTCTACCGCCCGCGGGACCCCCCGACCAGCGGGTCCCGTCCCGGTGCGTGGGGGACTCCCGTCCGGGGTAGGCCCACCCCATGGCCGACACCGCGATCTTCGACGTCGACGGCACCCTCGTCGACACCAACTACCAGCACGCCCTGGCCTGGTTCCGGGCCTTCCGCCGCTTCGGCATCACCCTGCCGCTGTGGCGCCTGCACCGCGGGATCGGCATGGGTGGGGACGTCTTCGTCCCCACCGTCGGGGGGCAGGACGTGGAGGAGGCCCACGGCGACGACCTGCGCACGGCGTGGACGGAGGAGTTCGACCGGCTCATCGGCGAGGTCCAGCCCCTGGAGGGCGCGCACGAGCTGCTGCGGGCGGTGAAGGACCGCGGCTTCCGCCTCGTCCTGGCCAGCTCCGGGTCGGGCAAGCACGTCGACGTCTTCCTCGACCTCGTCGACGGGAAGGGGCTCGCCGACGCCTGGACGACGTCCGAGGACGCCGAGACGAGCAAACCCGCCCCGGACCTGGTGGCGGTGGCGCTGGAGAAGGTGGGCGGCACCTCGGGGGTGATGGTGGGCGACTCCGTCTACGACGTCGAGTCCGCCGGGAAGCTCGACGTGCCGACGCTGGCCCTGCGCACGGGCGGGTTCGGCGTCGAGGAGCTGCGCGCGGCCGGGGCGGTGGGCGTCTTCGACTCCCTCGTCGACCTGCGCGAGCACCTCGACGAGACCCCGCTGGCCCGCCCCGGGTCCTGACGCGGGCGGCGGGCCCCGACCGGGGCCCGCCGTGGCGGGTCAGTCCTCGGGGTGCATCCGCAGCGCCAGCAGGGCCACGTCGTCCTCGGGCCGTTCGGGCAGCATCCGGTCCAGCACCTCGTCGCACAGGGTGCCGAGGTCGAGGTCGCGCGCGGCGAGCTCCTCGAGGACGTCGCGCAGGCGGGCGAGCCCGTCGTCCAGCCCCTCCCCGCGGCGCTCGACGAGCCCGTCGGTGTGCAGGAGGACGGTGGAGCCGGCCTCCAGCACGACGACGCTCTCGGTGCGGGGCGCGTCGGGCACCACCCCGAGGAGCAGCTCGGACGCGGCGCCCTGGAGGGCCGTCGCGGTGCCGCCGGGGGTGAGGACGACGGGCGGCGGGTGCCCGGCGTTGGACCACACCAGCCGGCGGACCCCCCGGCGGGCCTCCTCGGGGGTCTGCTCCACGCGGGCCACGACGGCGGTGGCGGTGGTGCCCACCTCCAGGGCGACCACGGCCCGGTCGACCCCGGTGAGCACGGCGGCGGGCCCGGCGTCGGTGGCCACGGCGATCCCCCGCAGCAGCGAGCGGATCTGGGCCATGGCCGCCGCCGCGTCGGTGTCGTGGCCCAGGACGTCGCCGATGGTGAGGATCGTCGTGCCGCACGGCTGAACGAAGGCGTCGTACCAGTCCCCGCCGACGCGGGCGGTCTCCGCGGCCGGGGTGTAGCGCACCGCGACCTCGAGGTGGTCCGGCTGGGCGGGCTCGGTGAGCAGCGAGCGCTGGAGGGCCTCGGCGAGCTCGCGCTGCTGCCGGTACAGGCGGGCGTTGTCGAGGGCGAGCCCCGCCCGCCCGGCGATGTCGGTCGCGGTGGCGGTCTCCTCCGCGGTGATGGGGCTGCGGGCGGCGCCGTTGGCGAGCATGAGCACGCCGAGGGTCCGCCCGCGGGCGCGCAGCGGGAGGGTGAGCAGGGACTCGGGGGCGAGCTCGGTGACGAGGTCGCGGGCCCGGCCGGGCTCCAGCACGGAGGTCAGGTACTCCAGGGCCCGCGACGCCTGGACCTGCGGCCGGCCGGTGGAGAGGGCCTGGTCCAGCAGGGACCCCGCGCGCAGCACGCCCAGGCGGGTGGCGGCGTACTCGGCCACGACCGGGCGCAGGGCCTCGTCGGCGTGCCAGCTGCCGACGTCGCGCAGGGCGCGCGCCGCCCCCGGCCGCCCCTCGGTGACCAGGCTGACGATGCACCAGTCCGCGAGCTGCGGGACGACGAGCTGGGCCAGGCGGCCCACGGCCTCCTCGCCGTCGAGGGTGCTGGTCAGCTCGGCGGTCACCCCGGCCAGCAGCTCGGCGCGGGCGGTGGCGCGCCCGAGGTGGGCGACGAGCTGCTCCAGCTCGCGGGTGCGGGAGAACAGGTCGTGCTCGACGCGCTCGGCGCGCTCGCGCAGGCGGTCGTTCAGCTCGGCGGAGACCCGCGCGGCCTCGCGGGCCTGGACGTAGCCGGTGATGTCGTCGGAGCGGTGCAGCAGCAGCACGACCTCGCCGCGCTCGTCCAGGATCGGGACGTTGCGCGGGCTCCAGAACCGCTCCTCGTAGCTGCCGTCGGGCATCGGGATGTCGTACTTCTGGATGGCCATCGTCTGCGGCCGGCGGGTGTCGCGGGTCAGGGCGAGGGAGTCGCGGAGGTTGACCAGCCCGTCGGCGGCCGGGTCGTCGGGGTTCATCGGGAACACCTCGAACAACCCGCGGCCGACGGTGGCCTCCAGCGTGGTGGCAGTGGCCTCCAGCCGGGCCCGGTTGGCGTGCACGATGACGAAGTCGGGGGTGAGCAGGAGCAGCGGGACCGGGGTCTCGTCGAAGACCCGGGCGAAGTCGGGTTTGGGCAGGGCCATCGACCGGCGCGCTCCCCTCGTCAGCGACGCCTCCGGGCCGGGCGTCCTCGCCGGACGACCCTACGGCGGGCGGCGGCCGCGCGCTCGCGCGGCCGCCGCGCCGGGTGTCGTCAGCGGTGCTCGCGGAACTCGACGTGCTCGCGCACGACGGGGTCGTACTTGCGCACGACCAGCCGGTCGGGGTCGTTGCGGCGGTTCTTGCGGGTCACGTAGGTGAACCCCGTGCCGGCCGTGGACCTGAGCTGGACCACCGGGCGGACGTCGGCGGACTTGGCCATCGACTGCTCCTTCGTGTTCGTGGGACAGCACGTCCAACCTGCTGCGACCGACAACCATTCCCACCGGGTCCCGCCCGGGCACCCCGGCGTGCGCGGGCCCCGGCGGCGTGGTTCTCTGACCGGAGAGAGTGATGTGGTGCCCTGGACCCGGTGGCACGTCGCGACGCAGGACGCGATGAACGGACACACCGTGGAAACCCACCTCACCCGGTCCCCCGAGACCGGAACCCTCACCCCCGCCGGGGCCGAGCCCCGCCCCGCCGCCCGCCCGCAGGGCGCGAAGCTCTACCAGGCCCTCGCCCAGCAGGTGCGCGAGCGCGGGCTGATGCGGCGCCGTCCCGGCTGGTACGTCCTGCGGGCCGCCGCGCTCCTCGCCGTCCTCGGCGCCGTCGCCGTCGCGTCCTGGAACCTCGGCGACACGTGGTGGCAGCTGCTGCTCGCCCCCGTGGTGGCCGTCGTCGTCAGCCAGGTCGCCTTCCTCGGCCACGACGCCGCCCACCAGCAGGTCTTCGGCAGCCCCCGCGCCAACGAGGTCGCCGCCCGCGGCCTGGCCTCGGGGTGGGCGGGCCTGAGCTACGGCTGGTGGCTGGGCAAGCACGGCGTGCACCACAGCGCCCCGAACCAGCGCGGGCGCGACACCGACATCGAGTCCAAGGCGCTGGCCTTCTACCCCGAGGCCGTCGAGGGGAAGAGCCGGCTGCACGCGTGGCTGCTGCGCCGCCAGGGCTTCCTGTTCTTCCCGCTGCTGCTGCTCGAGGGCCTCAACCTGCACGTCGACAGCGCGCGGAACCTGACCTCCCGCGCTCCCCGCCCCCGCCGGGCGGTCGACATCTCGCTCGTCGTGGTCCGCTGGGCGCTCTACCTGGCCTTCGCGGGCGCGGTCATGTCCCCGTTGAAGGTCCTGGCCTTCGTGGCCGTCGACCTCGCCTGCTTCGGGGTGCTGCTCGGGGGGGCGTTCGCGCCCAACCACACCGGCATGCCGATCCTGGCCCGCGGCGCGAAGCTCGACTTCCTGCACCGCCAGGTCACGTCCTCGCGCAACGTCAGCGGCGGCTGGTGGGTCGACCTCGTCATGGGCGGGCTGAACCACCAGGTGGAGCACCACCTGTTCCCGAGCATGCCCCGGCCCACCCTGCGGAAGGTGCGCCCGATCGTGCGGGACTTCTGCGCCGGTCACGGCATCCCCTACACCGAGACGTCCTTCGTCGGCGCGTTCCGCGCCGTCGTGGTGCACCTGAACACCGTGGGCCTGGCCGGGCGCCGGGACAACTCCTGCCCCCTCGCGGCCCAGCTGCGCAGCTGACCCCCGCCGGGTCTGGTGGGGGTGGCCCGCCCGTGGTCGGATGGGGGTCCTGCCCTCCCGCGCCGGGGCCCTGCGGCTCGACCACGACCGACGCCCGGAGGTGGACCACGTGGACGCAGAGGCACGGGTCCGCGTCATCCTGGCCGACCTGGTGCGGGACGGGACGACCGCGGCGGACCTGCCCCGCCGGCTGGTGGAGCGGTGCGGGCGCGTGCTGCCCGTCTCCGGGGCCGGTCTGGCCCTGATGGACGACACCGACCACCCCGCCGGTCTCGTGGCGGCCTCCGACGGCGTGGCCGTGGCGTTGGAGGACCTGCAGTTCACCCTCGGGGAGGGGCCGTGCGTGGACGCCTCGCGCACGGGCCGGCCCGTGCTCGTCCCCGACCTCGCCGCCGCCGACCCCTACCTGGGGGCCGCCGGGCGCTGGCCCGCGTTCACCCGCGAGGCGCTGGCCGCGGGCGCCGCCGCGGTGTTCACGTTCCCCCTGCGCATCGGCGCGATCCGCCTGGGGGTCCTCGACCTCTACCGCGAGCGCCCCGGGGGGCTGGACGAGGCCGAGGTGGCCGAGGCCCTGGACCTCGCCTCGACCGCGACCACCGTGCTGCTGCACGCCCAGGCCCGGCGGGGTCCCGACGCCGGCCCCGGGCGGCTGGAACCGTGGAGCCTCCCGCTGGCCCACGACCGCGCCGTCGTGCACCAGGCCACCGGGGTGGTGAGCGTGACCGCCGGGACCGGCCTGGGCGAGGCCCTGCTGCTGCTGCGGGCCCGCGCCTACACCGAGCAGCGCCCCCTCGACGAGGTCGCCGCTGACGTGGTCGCCGGGCGCGTGCGCCTGGGACCGGGCGCCGCGGGGGAGGCGACGTGAGGTCCGGGGTGTGGGCGGGCGGCGCGACGAGTAGACAGGAGCAGGACGTGGAGGGGGAACCCCGTGAGTGAGCAGCGCATCGCCGAGGTCTTCGTCGAGCTGGCCGACACCCTGGTCGCCGACTTCGACGTCGTCGACTTCCTGCACGTCCTCAGCGACCGCTGCGTCGAGCTGCTGGACGTCGACGCCTCGGGGCTGATGCTCTCCGACGAGCGGGGCCGGCTGCAGCTGGTCGCCGGCACCTCCCGGGCGACGCGCGACCTGGAGCTGTTCGAGCTGGAGGTCGACGAGGGTCCCTGCGTGGAGACCTTCGCGACGGGGAAGGCGATCCTGAACGTCGAGGTCGCCGCCGCCGGCGAGCGCTGGCCCCGGTTCTGCCGGGCGGCCGCCGAGGCCGGGGTGCGGCACACCTCCGCCCTGCCGATGCGGTTGCGCGGGCGGGTCATCGGCGCGCTGAACCTCTTCTCCCCCACGCCCATCAGCGCCACCGGTCTCGCGCTGGGCCAGGCGATGGCCGACGTCGCGACCATCGGCCTGATCAACGAGCGGTCGCTGCGGGAGAAGACCGTGCTCTCGGAGCAGCTGCAGGGCGCCTTGCAGAGCCGCATCGTCATCGAGCAGGCCAAGGGCGTGCTCGCGGCCCGGGCGGGGACCGGCGTGGCGGAGGCCTTCACCCGGATGCGGGACCACGCCCGGCGCAGCGGGACCTCCCTCACGGCGGTGGCCACGGCCGTCGTCACCGGGGCGCTGCGCCTGGACCTGCCCCCGGCGCCCTGACCGCCGGACGTCCCGGGGACGGCCCGCGCGGGCCGTCCCCGGGGGCCGTCAGGGGCCGACGGGGGCGGCGAGGGGGTCCGGCGCGTGCCGGGTGCGTCCCGCGTCGGTGACGACGGACAACCCTTCCCGCACCCAGTACTCGAACCCCCCGATGAGCTCGCGGACCCGGGTGTAGCCCATCGTGGCCAGCACCAGGGCGGCCCGGGTGGAGCCGTTGCAGCCCGGCCCCCAGCAGTAGACGACGATAGGGGCGTCGAGGTCCGGAGCCACCGCCCCGACGTCCTCCCGCAGCCGGTCCAGGGGCAGGTGCACCGCGCCGGGGAGGCGGCCCTGGGCCCACCCCTGGGCCGAGCGCACGTCGAGGACCAGCGGCGCCGCACCGGCGGCGCGTTCGGCCGCGAGGTCGGCCGGGTCGGTCTGGTGGGTCAGCTTGGCGGCGAAGAAGTCCACGGCGGAGATCCCCGCGGGGGTCGAGGTCGGCATGCCCACCATCGAACCCGCTCGGCGCCGGACGGGCCAGGGCACCTCCACGGCGTGTGCCCGGTCCAGCCGTCGATCCGCTGGTACTTTCGCCATCGTGGCGACGAATCCCCGGCCGGTCCTGGACGCGACCGATCACCGCATCCTGGAGCAGCTGCAGCGGGACGGGCGGATCAGCGTCGCCGACCTGGCCCGCGCGATCAGCCTCTCCGCCAGCGCCACCGCCGAGCGTCTGCGCCGCCTCACCGACACCGGCGTCATCACCGGCTACAGCGCCACCTTGGACCCGCAGGCGCTGGGCTACGACGTCACCGCGTTCGTGCGCCTGGCCTACCCCACGGGCAACTACAAGCCGTTCCACGACCTGCTCGACACCACCCCGGAGGTCGTGGAGGCCCACCACGTCACCGGGGACGACTGCTTCGTCCTCAAGGTCCTCGCCCGCTCCATGCGCGACCTGGAACGCATCACCGGCAAGCTCGCGACCCTGGGCGGCATCACCACCAGCGTCGTCTACTCCAGCCCGCTGCCGCGCCGGCGGCTGGACCCGGCCTGAGGGGCGGGGGCGCCCCGGCGGGGTCGGCCCGCGTGCGAGGGTGGCCGGCGTGAGCGACGAACTCGTCCGCACCGAACGCCTCGTGCTGACGCGCCCGGTCCCCGCCGACGTCGACGACGTCTTCGCCCTGTACTCCGACCCGGCGGTGTGGGAGCACTACCCCAGCCGCCGCCACACCCACCGCGGGGCGACCGAGGAGCTCCTGGCCCACGTGGAGGAGAGCTGGCAGGTCATCGGCCTGGGCAGCTGGGTCGCGCGCGACGCGGAGGGGCGGCTGATGGGGACCGGCGGCTGCGACCTGCGGCTGGGGCTGGCCTGGAACCTCGGCTACCGCCTCGCCCGCGACGTCTGGGGGCGGGGCCTGGCCCAGGAGATCGTCCGGGCCGGGATCGCCGCGTCGCAGCGGGTCCGTCCCGACATCGCCGTCACGGCCTACCTGCTGGCGGGCAACGCGCGCTCGAAGGCGGCCGCCGAGCGCGCGGGGCTGGACCTCGTCTGGACCGGTCCCGACGCCGGCAACCCCGACCCGGACGCGGTGCGGCTGCTCTACGCGGACCGCCCGCTGAGCCGGATCGTGGTGCGGGAGCTCACCGCGACCTGACCGGGCCCGGTGCGCCCGGCCCGCGGAACGCCTCCGCCGGGGCGGCGGCGCGGGTTACCGTCGAGGCTCGGTCGGGCCGGTGGACGGGGGTGGGACGGTGCGTCGACGCTGGGTCCTGACCGCCGGGGGCACCGGTCTCGTGCTGGCCGCGGCCGGGGCGACGGCGCTGCCCGAGCGCACCGAGGCCGCACCCGTCCCCCGCCTGCTGAACGACGCGTCCTGGCACGCCGCCGACGACGGCGCCGACGCGGCGTGGCTGGCCGAGGGGGTCGTCCCGGGCGCCGGGGGCCCCTACGAGGCCATGGTGCGGCAGGGGCTGCTGGACCTGCGGGCCCTCACCGCCGCGAGCGGGGCCGTGGCCGCCGGGCCGGCGCCGAGCTGGCGCTACGCCTGGCCGCGGGACTCCGCCTTCGCCGCGGTCGCGCTGGCGCGCACCGCCCACCCGGGGGACGCCGACCGGGTCCTGGGCTTCCTCGCCGACGTGCAGCTCGACGACGGCGGGTTCGAGGCGCGGTACCTGCTCGACGGGGGCGGCACCCCCGACGGCCGGCGGCGCCAGGACGACGGGGCCGGCTGGGCGTTGTGGGCGCTGCGCGAGGTCCTCGACGCCGACCCGTCACCGGCCTCGGCCCGGGCGCGGGCGGAGGGGGCGCGGGCCCTGCTGGAGGCGGCGACGGAGTTCGTCCTGGACCGGACCGGGGGCGGGGAGGAGCTGCCCGAGCCCTCGCCGGACTACTGGGAGCGGCGCGAGACCCGCCTCACCCTCGGCACCGCGGCGCCGCTGGTCGCGGGGCTGCGCGCGGCCGCCGCGGTGCACTCCCGGCTGGGCGAGCGCCGCCGCGCCCTGGCCGTGGGCCGCGCGGCGGACCGGTTGCGGGCGCTGGTCCGCGAGCGCTTCGCGCCCTCCGGCTTCGCCCGCTACGCCGACCTCGACGAACCCCCCGGCGGGGTCGACGCGGCGGTCGCGTTCCTGCTGCCGCCGTTCGCGGCGCGCGCCGAGCCCGACGTCCTCGCCGCCCTGGACCGCTACCAGGTCCAGGCCCGGCGCCCGGCCGGGGGGCTGGCCCCGGGGGCGGGCTGGCGGCGGGACGGGGTCTCCTGGACCCCGGAGACCGCGGTGGTCGCGCACGTGGCCGCGTGCAGCGGCCGGACCGGGCAGGCCCGGGCCTGGCTGGACTGGCTGGACGCGCACCGGACCTCGTGGGGGTCGATCCCGGAGAAGGTCCTCGCCGACGGGTCCCCGGCCGGGCCGGCCCCGCTGGGCTGGTCGGCGGCCGCCGCGGTGCTGGCCGTCGCCGCGCTCTGACCCGCGACGGGGGGACACGGCCCCGGAACGGGGGGCCCGCACCGGCGTCCGCGGCAGATCGGGACGTGTGGAGGTCTTGCGCACACTCGCACCTTGCGTGTTAGCTTCCCCACGGCTGCAGGTCACCGCAGCTCCTCGATCGTTTCGTACGCCCGCGGAGTGTGTTGCGGGCGTCGCACGGGTCGACCGGCCCGGTGTGACGTTCCCACTCAGCCCGGGTCCCGTGGAAGGCGCGGGGCCCGACCCGACTGGAACGTGTTGGAGAACGAATGGCTCAGGGCACCGTCAAGTGGTTCAACGCTGAGAAGGGCTACGGGTTCATCGAACAGGACGGCGGCGGTCCCGACGTCTTCGTGCACTACTCGGCCATCGGCGGCAACGGCTACCGCTCGCTGGAGGAGAACCAGCGCGTGGAGTTCGAGGTCACGCAGGGCCAGAAGGGCCCGCAGGCCGAGGACGTGCGCGCTCTCTGAGCGGGCGATGACTCCCCCAGGGCCCCCTCCCCCGCACGGGGAGGGGGCCCTGGGTCGTTCCCGGCCCCGTTCGTGAAGGGTTTCACGAACGCTCCGGGCGACGGGTCACCCGCCGGCCCAGACCGGTCGTGACGACGACGACGGCGATCGTCTCCGCGGCGATCAGGCCGACGAGGACGAGCAGCTGCACCCTGGCCGCCTCCAGCGGGCTCGCCCCGCCCAGCAGCAGACCGACGAACGCCCCCGGCAGCGTCACCAGGCCGACGGTCCGGGTCTGGTCCAGCGCCGGGGCCAGGGCCCGCGCGGCGGCCGTGCGGCCCAGCGGCGCCAGGGCCTGCGCCGGGCTCGCCCCGATCGCGAGCCACCCCTCCACGCCCGCCCAGTCCGCGGCGGCGTCGTCGAGCATCCGCCGCCCGGCCAGCGTGGTCGCGGTCATGGCTCCCCCGACGAGCTGCGCGGTGAAGGGCAGGACCTGCAGGACGCGGGGTTCCAGCGCCCCGACCCCCACCACGACACCGGCCGCGACGGCGGCGCCACCGCCGATGGCGAGCGCCGTGAGGGGCCACGTCCCGGGCGAGCGCAGCCGGCGGGCGGAGGTCCAGGACGCGACGCCGAGGGCGAGGGCGAGGTAGAGCGGGGCCAGCGCGGGGGTGCGCAGGACGAGGCCGAGGACGAGGCCGACGGCGACGACCTGCCCGAGCGCGCGGGCCACCACGACGACGACGTCGCGGCCCTGCCGGATCCCGCCGAGGCGTCCCGCGGCGACGGCGACGGCGGCGAGCAGGACGAGCGCGAGCGCGACCGGCCCGAGCTCGGCGGCGGTGGGGGTGCTCACGAGGACCCGGCGCGGGCCGGCACCCCCGGGCCGCGCCGACCCGGGCCGGCCGTCACCGGGCCAGCCGTCACCGCGCCAGCCGGTACCGCAGGTCGCTGCGGACGGCCGGCCACTCCGACTCGAGGATCGAGAACACCACGGTGTCGCGGTAGGAGCCGTCGGGCCAGACGTCGTTGTTGCGCAGGACCCCGTCCTGCTTCGCGCCGAGGCGGGCGATGGCGGTGCGCGACCGCTGGTTGTGCCAGTGGGTGCGGAACTCCACGGCGATGCAGCGCAGCTCCTCGAAGGCCCGGGTGAGCAGCAGGGACTTGGTCTCGGTGTTGACGCCGGTGCGCTGGGCGCTGGGGGCGTAGAACGTGGAACCGATCTCCAGCCGGCGGGCCTCGGGCCGCACGCTCATGAAGGTCGTCGCCCCGCAGACCTCGCCGGTGTCGAGGCGGCGGACCGCCCAGGGGGCCATGCTCCCCTGCGCCTGCAGCTCCAGGCGGCGCTCGATCTCCGCCTCGACCTCGTCGGGGGCGGGGATGCGGGTGTACCAGGTCCGGTGCAGGTCGCCCTCGGCGACGACGGCGCGCAGCCCCTCGGCGTGCTCGGGCGCCAGCGGCTCCAGCGCGACGCGGTCACCGGACAGCGGGACGGGGGTGGAGAACGCGCTCACACCCCCGACCCTAGCGCCGGGCTCACTTCATCCAGCGGCGCAGCTTCTTGCGGTTGGCGGCGTCCCAGGCGCTCTCGACGTCGTGGAAGGCGACGGCGGAGCGGACCTCGGCGAGGGCGTGCAGGCGGCCCAGGACGAAGGCGCCGGAACCGAGCTCCTCGACGAGGCCGGCGAGGAACTCCCGGGCGACGACGGTCCCGGCGTGCTCGTCGAGGAGGTCGAGCAGGTCCCGGACGACGTCGACGTACTCCTCGGCGGCCTCCCCGACGCGGGGGGCGAGCACGGCGGCGGCGTCGCGGGCGGCGGCCGCGGCCGCGCGCAGCCGGGTCAGCGTCCGCGCGTCGTCGGCGGTGGCGCGCTCGACGTCGTGCTCGATCTCGACGTGGGTGTCGAGGTCGAGGTCGCGGTAGGCCTCGCGGGCGGCGCGGTGGGCGTCGGCGACCAGCGGCAGCAGCACCTTGCCGGCCTCGCGGCGGGCGGGGCGGGCCGTGGGCGGGTCGGCGACGAAGGTCTCCAGGGCGGCCACGAGGTCGCGGTAGCGCTGGGAGTCCAGGGCCCGCAGGACCTCGGCGTGCGCGGCCCCGGCCCGCTCGGTGAGGACGGCGCGCACGCGGTCGGCGACGACGGCGGGGTCGCCCGTCCCGCTGCCCGCCACGTACCCGGCGGCCTCCTCGTCGAGGTCCTCCAGCAGCTGCTCGGTGAGGACCTCCAGGTCGCGGGCGGAACCGGTCACCTCGATCAGCCACGTCAGCTCGGTGCGCAGGGCGTCGGTGGTGCCCTCGGCGAAGACGGGGGCGAAGGTGCCCAGGACGTGGAGCAGGCGCCGGGCCGCCCCGCGCAGGGACCGGACGGCGTCGGGGGCGTCGATGCGGGCCAGCGGGTCCTGGGCGAGCAGCCAGCCCACGTCCTGCGCGAGCCGGCCCAGGACGACGGCCCCGGCGCTGTCGTCGACCGAGACGGCGTCGTCGCCCTCGTCGTCGGGGCCGTCGAGCACGGCGCGCAGCTGCGCGGTGCGGTCGGACTCCTCCGCGCCCAGCGCCTCCCAGGCGTCGGCGATCGCGTCGAGCAGGTCGCGCCGGCCGTCGACGACCTCGGCCTGCCACTCCGACCAGGTCTGCGCGGCGGAGTCCTCCGGGGACAGGGCCCGGGCCGACACCTCGCGGGTGGTCAGGCGCGCGACGACGAGGCCGTCGGCGTCGAGCAGGTCGCGCTGGTGGGCGGTCGTGGTGAGGGCGAGGACGGGGCCGAGGGTCCGCCCGCGGGCCGCGGCCCAGGTGAGGCGCTGCAGCGCAGCGGGTGCGGTGCGGGCCGCGCGGCCCAGGGCGTGACGGACCTCGTGGGTGCGGGGGCCGCGGCCGGGCACCTCGAGGATCCAGCCGCGCGGGGCGGGGCTGGTCCGGTCGCCGGTCTGGCGGCGCACCGAGACGCCCGCGGCGGCCAGCGCGAGGTCGGCGGTGTCGAAGTGCGTCTCCTCGGTGGTCACGTGGACCGGGGCGGCGACGTCGGCCACGCCGGGCAGCTCACCGGCTCCGGGAGCCGGGGCGGACGTCGGCGCGAGGTAGGTGCGGGTGAGGGCCAGGCGCGGGGACGGCATGAGCCGTAGATCTACCACGCGGCGGTGAACGGACCCGCATCCCCGCAGGTCAGCGGCGGTCCAGCCGCAGGACCCCGTCCTGGCCGGCGGCGGTGCTCCCGTCCTCGCCGGTGGTGGTCCGCTCGACCAGCAGCTCGCGCGCGACGGTCCACTCCGCCTCGGGCAGGGCGAGGCGCCGGCGCAGCTCGCCGGGGGAGGGCAGGTCGACCTCGGCGCCCTCGGCCCGCCAGCGCGCGGCCTGCTCCTCGGGGACGACGTGGTGGCCCAGGACGAGCAGCGACCCGCCGGGGGCGACGGACCGCGCGGCGCGCGCGAGTACGGCCGTGCGGTCCAGGAAGGCGAAGGAGTGCAGGAAGGAGGCGGTGACGAGGTCGAAGAGCCCCTCGGGGAAGGACTGCCCGAGGTCGTGGCGCTCGAAGCGGGTCAGGTCCCCGACCCCGGCCTCGGCGGCGTGGGCGGCGGCCCGGGCGATCGCGGTGTCGGAGACGTCGACGCCGGTGACGCGCCAGCCGAGGCGGGCCAGGTGCAGGACGTCGCCGCCCTCCCCGCAGCCGAGGTCCAGGGCGGTCCCGGGGGTGAGGTCGGCGATCGCGTCGACGAGGGCGGGGTTGGGGCGGCCGCTCCAGACGTGGCCGTGGCCGGAGGAGTACATCCCCTCCCACAGTTCGCGGGCGTCCCGGGCGGTGAGGTCGAAGTTCGGCACCCCCCGATCGTGCGGCCCGCGCGCCGCGCGGTCGAGCCTCCTTGCCGACTCGGCAAGACCCGGCGGGACGGGGCGGGACGGGGCGGGACGGGGCGGGACGGGGCGGGGCGGCGACGCGTCGACGGCGGGGCGCGTCGCACCTACACTGACGTTTCATGCACGAAGGATCGTCGTCGGACGCGGCGCAGACCCCGCGCTCGCTGCAGCGTCCCCGGTCCCGCAACCGCTTCGTGGACCTCTTCCTCGACGCGGCGTTCAGCTTCACCGGCCCCGCCCAGGTGTCCCGGGACGAGGCACCCCCGCGCGGGCCGCGCACCGAGGAGGAGGCGCGAGCCGGGTACGCCCAGTGGGAACGGGTGACCCGCGGCGGCCACACCTACCTCGTCGAGCGCCGGGTCCCCGCCGAGGACCCGGGCGAACCCGCAGGATCCGGGGAACCCGGGGAACCCGGGAGCTCCAGCACCTCCAGCAGCTGATCGAACCCCCGGCCGATCGCCTCCCCGTCGATCGACCCGGGCAGGATCCGCACCTCCAGCACGTCGGGGCCCGGGCGCACGCCGAGGACCCGGGTGAGGTTCACGTCACTGAACTTCGTCACCCCCGTGCGGGCCGCGACCGCGCGCAGCGACGCCCAGTCCGGCCAGTCGGCGCGGACGAGTTCCACCAGGTCCGCGGGCAGCGACCCCAGCCGGGTGCAGCGCGGGTTGGTCCCGAACCGCTCCCGGAGCTCCTCGCGCCGCCCGGCGAAGGTGGACACGACGTGGCGGAACCTGGCCACGTCCCGGAACGGCCCGGCGTCGAGGTTCACGTGGACGGCCGCCTCGGCCGGGACGGTGAAACCCAGGTCCCGCGCGGGGGCGAGCAGTTCCTCCAGGTGCCGGACGTGGTCGCGCTCCCAGGGCGGGGTCACGACCTCGCAGGGGCGTTCGCGCTCCCCCGGCAGCGGGGCCGCCATCGCGATCGTCGCCCCGGCGCCGTCGTCGAGCCGGCGCACGCCCCGCACCTCGCGGACCGGTGCGCCGAACAGTTCCGCCACCGGGTCCAGCACCGACCCGATCCCCTCCGCCGGGTCGGCGTGGCGCTCGACGAGGCGCAGCAGGCGGGGGTCGTCGCTGAGGACCCGGTACCAGCCCGGGCGCGGCGGCGCGCCCGCGTCGAGGTCGGCGACGATCGTGGTGTCGTCCACCAGCGAGCACACCGGTGCCCCCGCCGCGTCGACGACGTCGAAGGCGGGGGTGAGGTGCCAGAACGCCGCCACCCCCGGCGTCGCGGACGCCTCGGTGTCGACGTGGAACCTTCGGCGCACCGATCCCCCTGCGCGGGAGGCGATCTCCTGCGCGAGGTCGAGCCTGCTCGCCCCCGCGGGGGCGAGCAGCTCGACCTCGAAACCGGCGCGCACCACGTCAGGGGGCGACCGGCAGGGTCTCGCCCGCGAGCAGGTCGCGCCCGCCGGTGACCTTCGCCTCCCAGGGGCTCACGTGCCAGATCCCGCCGAGGGCCACCGCGTCGTCGTAGGTGTACCCGGCGGCGAAGAACGCGTCGACCGCCGTGGACTCCTCCGTCGGGAGCTCGGAGACGGGAACGGTGGGGGCGGGAGCGGAACTGCCCGGCTCGATCGGCAGCGTCTCCCCCGCGGCCAGCTTCTCCCCGCCGGTGACCTTCGCCTCCCACGAGTCCTGCGCCCACTGCTTCCCGAGGACGACGGCGTCGTCGTAGGTGTAGCCCGCGTCGAAGAACACCTCGCGCGAGGCCTGGTCGGGGTCGACGGGTTCGTCGACGAACCCCGCGGGGGGCGCCTCTACGGCGGGGGCGGTGCTCGCCGCGCGGACGGGTTCCACGTCGGCGGAGTTGGCGTTCGCGTAGGCGGTGCCGCCGGCGAGGGCGATGCCCCCGGCCACGACGGTCGCAGTGACGATCCGCGCCGCGCGCCGGTTCGCCGGGGTCCTGGTCTCGTTGTCGCTCATGCCGGGGAAGACGACGCGGGGGGCGGCGGGGTTGCCCCGGTTCACCGGGGGACCGGGAGTTCGTCGCCGTTCTGCAGCGCCTGCCCGCCGAGGGCCTTGGCCTCCCACGGGTCGACGTTCCAGAGCTCGCCCAGGGGCACCGCGTCCTCGTACACGTACCCCGAGTCGAAGAACACGTCCCGCGCGGCCTCCGCGTCCATCACCAGCACCGGCGGTTCCGTCGCCACCCGTGACGCCTCGGGCGCCGGCGCCGTCGGGACGGGCGAGGTCACCGCGGTGCTCGACGGGGTCCCCGCCGGGGCGAGGGCCGGTGGCGGGGCGGAGCGGCTCGTGCCCGCCCACACCGCTCCCCCCGCGACGACGAGCGCGGCGGGCAGCGTCGCCAGCGCGCGCCGGCGCCGCAGCCGTCGCCGGCCCCCCTCGCGCGCGGCGCCGAGGAGGCCGTCCCCCGCCCGCACGTCGCGCACCGACGCGTCGAGCTCGCGACGCAGCCGGTCCTCCCAGCCGCTCAGCCGTTCGTCCACCGCGCACCCACCCCTTCTCCGCTCGGCTCCCCCACCAGTGCCCGCAACGAGGCCAGCCCCTTGGAGGCCTGGCTCTTGACCGTCCCGCGCGTCACGTCGAGCTGGTCGGCGATCTGCTCCTCCGACCAGTCCTCGAAGTAGCGCAGGACGATGACGGCCCGCTGCCGCGGGGGCAGCCGGCGCAGCGCCTCGACGACCCGGGACCGTTCAGCGCGCTCGGCGGTGCCGTCGGGCACCGCCCGGTCGTGGTGGTCCTCGAAGCCGACCTCGCGGGGGCGGCGCGCCCGCGCCCGCCACCGGTCGGTGACCTTGCGGGTCAGGGCCGTGCGCGCGTAGGCGTGCGGGTCCTCGATGCGCCGCCAGCGGACGTACATCCGCTCCAGGACGTCCTGGAGCAGGTCCTCGGCGTGACCGCGGTCCCCGGTCAGGAGCAGCGCGAAGCCCAGCAGCCGGTCGCTGCCGGTGCTCACGAACTCCTCGAAGGAACCTTCCACACCGTTGCAGACGTCCGGGGGGCCCGCGGGGTTGCCTCGGAGCGCGGACCGGTCGCCGGTGCAGTCCGCGGCGGGGGTCGACGGCGCAAACGGATAGTGCTACTTTCCGATAGTGCGAGTATCCGAGTTGGCCGAGCGAGCGGGCGTCCCCCTCTCCGCCGTGAAGTACTACCAGCGCGAGGGGCTGCTGCCCCCCGGCGTCCGGACCGCCCCCAACCAGGTCGCCTACGGCGACCCGCACGTGCGGCGCGTCCGGCTCATCCGCGCCCTCCTGGAGACGGGGGGCCTCTCCGTGGCGGCCACGAAGGAGGTCGTCGCCGCCCTCGACGCCGACGCGGCCCCGCTCGCCGAGGCGTTCGGCGTCACCCAGCGCGCCATGAGCGCCCGGCGCACCCAGGAGTCCACGCCGAGCGCGGCCGCCCGCGCCCGCGTCGAGGCGCTCGCCGCCGCCCGCGGCTGGAACGTCACCGCCGGCAACCCCGGCGTCGACGCCGCCGCCCGCGCCCTCGACGGGCTGCGCGCCATCGGCTTCGACGCCCCCGACGCCTACCTCGAGGCCTACGCGGCCGCGGCCGCCACCGCCGCCGCCGCCGACCTCCACGCGCTCGCCGGGCGCGGTGACCGCGACGCCGTCGCGGAGCTCATGGTCGTCGGGACCGTCCTCGGCGACCCGCTCTTCGCCGGTCTGCGCCGCCTCGCCCACGAGGACGCCACCCACGCCCTCCTCCCCGCCCCCGAGCAGGAACGAGCCGAACCGTGATCCCACCCGCGCACGTCGTCCTCGGCGGCAACGGCGTCGTCGGCCGCGAGACCCTCCGGGCCCTCCTCGCCGCCGGCCACGTCCCGGCCTCCGTCGGCCGCCGACCCCCCGCCGTCGAGGGGGTCGTGCCCGTCACCGCCGACCTCCTCGACCCCGCCGACGTCACCCGCGCCCTGCACGGGGCCGAGGTCGCCTACCTGGTGGCGGGACTGCCCTACTCCTCCCGCACGTGGGCGCGGCAGTGGCCGGTGATCGTCGGCAACGTCGCCGACGCCGCGCTCGCCGAGGGCACCCACCTCGTGCACCTCGACAACGTCTACGCCTACGGCCGCGTCGAGGGCGCCATGACCGAGGACACCCCGATCGCCCCGGTCAGCCGGAAGGGCCGCGTCCGGGCCGCCGCGCTGGACCTCCTCGCCGCCGCCGCCGCCCGCGGGCTCGTCGTGACCACCGCGCGCAGCGCCGACTTCTACGGCCCCGGCGCCTCGACCAGCGCGTTCAACACCTTCGCCCTGGACCGGATCGCCGCCGGGCGCACCGGCACCTGGCTCCTCGACGCCGACCAGCCCCACTCCCTCACCTACACCCCCGACGTCGGCGACGCCCTCGCCGTCCTCGGCACCGCGCCGCAGGCCCGCGGCCGCACCTGGCACCTGCCCACCGCCCCCGCCCTCACCGGCCGCGAGCACGTCCGTCTCGCCGCCGGCCCCGACGCCCGGACCGCCGTCATGGGCCTCACCGCGCTGCGGATCGGGGCCCTCTTCTCCACCGCCGCCCGCGAGACCCTGGAGATGAGCTACCAGCACACCGCCCCGTACGTCTTCGACTCCACCGCCTTCGAGACCGCCTTCGGCCTCACCCCCACCCCGGCGGCGGAGGGCGTCGCCGCGGCGCTGGCCGCGGCGCGAGCGGGCTCGTGACGCTCACCGCGCTGCGCCGCGCCCACGCCTGGCACCGGCCGCTGACGACCGTCGCCGCCCTCGTCGCCGGGTGCGCGCTGGTCAGCGCGGCCGGTCTCGTCCTCGACCCCCGCGAGATCCTCGGCGCGCCCGCGTGGGCGAAACCGCTGAAGTTCTCCCTCTCCATCCTCGTCCATACCCTCACCTGGGCCTGGCTGATCGCCCACCTCCCCCGGTGGCGGGCGCCCGCCCACCGCCTCGGCACCGTCGTCGCCGTCACCCTCGCCGTCGAGCAGGTGCTCATCGTGGGCGCGGCCGCGAGCGGGACCACCAGCCACTTCAACGTCACCGACGGCCCGCACGCCACCGTCTGGGTGGTCATGGCCGTCTCCATCACGGTCATGTACCTCTGCACGTTCGCGCTCTCGGCCGCGGTGTTCCTCCTGCGCCTGCCCACCCCGGCCCTCACCCTCGCCGTGCGCGCCGGGGTCCTCGTCGCGCTCGCCGGGATCGGGGTCGCCTTCCTCATGACCGCCCCCACCCCGGCGCAGCTCGCCGCACCCACCGGGGTCGTCGGCGCCCACGCCGTCGGCGTCGAGGACGGCGGGCCCGGCCTGCCGCTGCTGGGGTGGAGCACCACCGGGGGCGACCACCGCGTCGCGCACGCGGTCGGGATGCACGCCGTGCAGGTCCTGCCCCTCGCGGCGCTGCTGCTGGGCGCCCTGGCCCGCCGCGTCCCCCGCCTCGCCCCGCCGGCCGTGCAGGTCCGGCTCACCGCCACCGTCGCCGCCGCCTACGCCCTCGCGACCGGTCTGCTGACCCTGCAGGCGTCGCTCGGGCAGTCCGTCGCGCACCCCTCCGGCGTCGTCCTGCTCGCGGGCGGGGCGCTGGCCCTGGCCACCGCCGCGACCGCCGCCGCCGTCGTCGTCCGCGCCCCGCGGCCCCCCGCCGCGCGCCCCGCGGTGGCGGTCAGGTGACGTGCAGCGTGAACCAGACGCCCTTGCCGACGTCGTGCGCCCGGGTGGGCCACTGCACCCCCCAGTCGTCGGCGCAGGCCTGGACCAGGTGCAGGCCCCGCCCCGAGAGGGCCGACTCGTCCTGCTCCAGCAGCTCCGGGACGCGGTGGTTGTCGTCCCACACCTCCACCCGCAGCACCTCCGGGGTCGCGCGCACGGTGAGCAGGGTCTCGCTGCGGCCGTGCACGACGGCGTTGGTGACGAGCTCGCTGGTGAGCAGGACGGCGGTGTCGACGTCGGCGCCGGTCCAGCCGGAGCGGGTGCAGGTGCGCCGCACCACCTGCCGCGCCCGGGAGGGCGACTGCGGCTCGGCGGGCAGGGTCAGGGTGCGGGAGGCCACCGCCTCCGCCGGGGCCCGCCGGTCCCCCGGCGCGCCGGTCCCGTCCGCGGCCCGGCGGGCCCCCGCGCCGAGGACGACGGCGAGCAGCAGCGTCCGGTCGTCCTCCACGCCCCGCACGTCGCCGGGGCCCCCGCCGGTGGCCGCCATCAGCTCCCGGGCGGCGGCCGCGGGGTCGGCCAGGTCCAGGGCGGCGAACCGCCCGGCCAGGCGCGCCAGCCCCGCGCCCAGCTCCTCCCCGCGGGTCTCGACCACCCCGTCGCTGTAGAGGAGCAGCGCGCTGCCGGCCCCCAGGTGGGCCCGGTGCTCGCGGCGCTCCACCGCCGGGTCGACGCCCAGGATCGGGTCGCGGTCGTCGAGCAGGCCCTCGTCGTCGGTGCCCGGGGCCCCGGCCGCGCGGGCCGCCGCCCCCGCGTCGCGGCTGCCCCCCAGGGCTCCGTCGCGCAGCAGGTCGACGCTGCGGTCGGGACGGCGCACCAGCGGCGAGGGGTGCCCGGCGCTGGCCCAGCGCACCGACACCCCCGCCGCGCCCTCGTCGTGCAGGACGGCCAGGACGACGGAGGCCAGGGTCCCCGGCTCCAGCGCGGTCAGCACCTCGTCGAGGTCGTGCAGCACCTCCCCCGCCGCCCGCTCGCTGCCCCAGACCACCCCGCGCAGCAGGACCCGCACCTGGCTCATCGCCGCCGCGGCCCGCTCGTCGTGGCCGGAGACGTCGCCGAGCACCAGCACCAGGTCCCCGGACCGGTTCTCGAAGGCGTCGTACCAGTCCCCGCCGATGTCGGCCGAGGCCTGCACCGGCTGGTAGCCCGCGGCGAGGGACAACCCGTCGCGCTCGGGCAGCACCGCCAGGGAGCTGCGCTGCAGCTGCGTGGACAGGCGCCGGACCCCCGTGGTCGCGGCCTCCTCCTCGCGGGTGGCCAGCAGCCGGGCCAGCGTCGGCGCGCACTGCGCCGCGAACGCGTCCAGGAGGGTCGCGGTCGCCGCGTCGAAGGGGCCCGGCTCCTCCCAGGAGAGGGCCAGGCTGCCGACGACGCTCCCCCCGGCGCGCAGCGGGAGCAGCGCCCAGCGGGGCCGGCCGGTCAGGTCGACGACGTCGGCCATCCGCGGGTGGTCCAGCACCGCGGCGGCGCGGTCGGGCAGGAGGCAGCGCACCCCGTCGCGGGCGGCGCGGATCGCCGGCAGGTCGCTGTCGCGGGGTTCGTCGGGGAAGCGGCCCGCGAAGCGGGGGTCCAGCGGGGCCGCGGCCAGCAACCGCCAGGTCCCCTCGGGGGTGGGCACCACGACCCCGCACCCCGCGGCGGCGAAGACGGTGCGGGCGTGCCGCACGAGGCTGGTCTGGAACTCCTCGAGACCGGTGAGGGAGGAGAGCTCGACGGCGCAGCGGGCCAGCGCGCGCCACGTGGTGTCCGCGGCCGGCGGTCCACCGGCGGGACCGGGAGAACCGGGGGACCCGGCCATCGCGCCTCCTCCGCGGGTCGCGTCGCGCGGGGTGCGTCGAGGTCGGCCGCCGGACGAGTCCACCACGACGGCGGCACCGTCGCCAGCCCCCGCCCCGCCCGCACCGCACGGACCGCGCCGGGGGTGGGCCCGGGCCGGTGCGGGGCCCCGGCATGCTGGGCCCGTGAGCGACGCCGCCCCCGCGCAGCCCCCGCCCGCGGGACCTCCCGCCGGCCCCCCGGACCGCGCCGCCGTCGTCCGGCAGGGCCTGTCCGTGGCGGTGGCGACCGGCCTGTACGGGGTCAGCTTCGGCGCGCTGAGCGTCACCAGCGGGCTGAGCGTGCTGCAGACCTGCCTGCTGTCGCTGCTGCTGTTCAGCGGCGGGTCCCAGTTCGCGCTCGTCGGCGTGCTCGGGGGCGGCGGCACCGGCGGCGCCGCCCTCGCCGCGTCCTCCCTGCTGGGGGTGCGCAACGCGCTGTACGGCCTGCAGCTGAGCCCCACGATGCGCCCGCGCGGGTGGCGGCGCGTCGTCGTCCCCCAGCTGACCATCGACGAGTCCACGGCCGTCGCCGTCGCCCAGCCCGTGCGGGCGCTGCGGCGGCTGGGGTTCTGGGTGACCGGGCTCGGCGTCTACGCCGGGTGGAACCTCACGACCCTCCTCGGGGCCCTGGCCGGGGATGCCCTCGGCGACCCGCAGCGCTTCGGCCTCGACGCGGCGGCCGCGGCGTCCTTCGCGGCGCTGCTGTGGCCGCGGGTGCGCGGGCGCGAGCCCGTCGCCGTCGCCGTCGTCGCCGTGCTGCTGACGACGGTCCTGGTGCCGGTGGTCCCCCCCGGGCTGCCGGTGGTGGCCGCGGCCCTGGCCGGTTCGGTGCTGGCGTGGTCCTGGCGGGCCCGCCCGCCCGGCCCGTCCACCCCGCCGGGCGGGGACGCGCCGGGCCGGGACGCGGCGGGCGGGAGCGCGGCGTGAGCACCTGGACCGTCGTGCTCGCCGCCTCCGCGATCGCCTTCGCCACCAAGTTCGCCGGCTACGTGGTGCCGCCGGCGTGGCTGGAGGGACCCCGCACCCGCCGGGTGACGGCGGTGCTGCCCGTCGCCCTGCTGGCCTCCCTCGTCGTGCTGCAGACCTTCTCCACGGGGCAGCACCTCGTCCTCGACGCCCGCGCCGCGGGGCTCGCGGTCGCCGTGCTCGCGCTGGTCCTCCGCGCCCCGTTCATCGTCGTGGTGGTGCTCGCCGCGGCGACGGCGGCGGGGCTGCGCGCCGCGGGCTGGGGGTGAGCACCCCCGCGGGGCCGCGCCGCCCCGACTACGATCGCCCGGCGCCCCGCGGGCCCCGGCCCGCCCCGGAGCCGTCCCCGCACCACCCGACAGGAGGCCCGAGCGTGCCGTCCCGCCCGTCCCCGCGACGACCGGCCCCGCCCTCCCCCGCGACCGCCCCGGGGACGTCGGCCGCGCTGACGGAGCTGCCCGTGGTGGCGTGCAAGCTCTACCGCGCCGACGGGCGGCAGCGGACGGTGTCCCGCTCCGACGCCGACCTCGACGCCGCCCTGGAGACCGCCCGCGCCGACGGCGGCTTCGTGTGGATCGGCCTGCGCGGGACCAGCGCCCGCGACCTGGAGCGGCTCGCGGTGACCTTCCGGCTGCCGGCCCTGGCCGTCGAGGACGCCATCAACGCCCACCAGCGCCCGAAGTTCGAGCAGTACCCCGACCTGACCTTCGCCGTCCTCAAACCCGTCCGCTACGTCGACCACGACGAGGTCGTCGACGTCAGCGAGGTCGCCGTCTTCGTGGGCGCGCACTTCGTCATCACCGTCCGGCACGGGGAGTCCTCGGTCGTGGCCGACGTCCGCGCCGAGCTCGACGCCCCCGAGCTGGACCCCGCCGACCTCGCCGGGCTCGGTCTCGACGACACCGACGTCGACCTCGACGTCCCCCTCCCGCCCGGTCCGCACGCCCCCTCGCCGGCGTCGGTGCTGTACCGCCTGCTCGACCACGTCGTCGACGGCTACGGCGCCGTCGTGGAGGACATCGCCGTCGACGTCGAGGACATCGAGGAGCAGGTCTTCAGCGGCGGGGAGGACGAGCACGCCGAGCGCATCTACAAGCTGAAGCGGGAGGTGCTGGAGTTCCGGCGCGCCGTGGTGCCGCTGGTGAACCCGTTGCAGCGCCTCGTCGACGGCGGGCCCACCGGACCCTCCGCCACCGCGGTCGCGGAGGAGAAGCGGCCCTACTACCGCGACGTCCTGGACCACCTGCTGCGCGCCGCGGACGCCATCGACGGCTACGACCGGCTGCTGACCGACGTCCTGCAGGCCCACCTGACCCAGGTCAGCGTGCGGCAGAACCGGGCCTCGGCCCGCCAGAACGAGGACATGCGCAAGATCTCGGCGTGGGCGGCGATCGCGCTGGTGCCCACCGCCATCGCCGGCATCTACGGCATGAACTTCGAGCACATGCCCGAGCTGAGCACCCGCTACGGCTACTTCGTCGTCCTCGCCGTGATCGTCAGCGCCTGCGTCTCGCTCTACGTCGTCTTCCGCGCGAAGAAGTGGCTGTGAGGCGCGCTCAGCGCTCGTAGACGTCGGGGACGCCGTTCCCGTCGGCGTCGACGCGCTCCTCGGCCTCGATCCGGCGGTAGACGCGGTTGCGGCGCGAGAGCACGACCGCGGCGAGGACCGCGGAGAGCAGGGAACCCACGAGGACGCCGAGGGTGACGTGCTCGCCCGCCGCGGTGCCCTCGCCGAAGGCGAGGGAGCCGATGAGCAGCGACACGGTGAACCCCATCCCGGCGAGCATCGCCATGCCGAGGACGTCGACCCAGCGCAGGTTCTCGTCCAGCTCGGCCCTCGTCAGCTTCGCCAGCAGCCAGGTGGTGCCGACGATGCCGATCGGCTTGCCGAGGACGAGACCGGCGATGACGCCGAGCGCGACGGGGTCCTGCACCGCGGCGGTGAACCCGGACACGCCGCCGATCGCGACGCCGGCGGAGAACAGCGCGAAGACGGGGACGGCGAAGCCCGTCGACAGCGGGCGCCAGCGGTGCTCGAAGTGCTCCGAGAGCCCGGGGCCCGCCTCCGGTCCGCCGTGCTCCTCGCTGCGCAGCACGGGAACCACCAGGCCGAGCAGCACCCCGGCGACGGTGGCGTGGATGCCGGAGGCGTGCACGAGGGCCCACGTCGCCAGGGCCAGCGGGACGAGCAGCCACCAGGACCGGACCCGGCGCTGCACGGCGACGGTGAACGCGGCGAGGGTCAGCAGGGCCAGCAGCAGCGGGGTCCAGTGGACCTGCTCGGTGTAGAAGATCGCGATGACGGTGATGCCGAGGAGGTCGTCGACGACGGCGAGGGTCAGCAGGAACGTCCGCAGCGCCGACGGCAGGTGGGACCCGACGACGGCGAGGATCCCCAGCGCGAAGGCGATGTCGGTGGCGGTGGGGGTGGCCCAGCCGACGAGGGCGCCCTCCGGGGAGTCGGGGTGCAGGACGTTGACGAGGACGAACAGCAGGGCCGGGACGGCCATCCCGCCCACGGCCGCGGCGATGGGCAGCGCCGCGGCGCGGGGGCTGCGCAGGTCCCCGGCGACGAACTCCTTCTTCAGCTCCAGGCCGGTGACGAAGAAGAAGATCGCGAGCAGGCCGTCGGCGGCCCAGTGCTCGATCGAGAGGTCCAGGTGCAGCGCGGCCGGCCCGAGGTGGAACTGCCGCACCTCCTCGTAGCTGTTCCCGGCCACGTTCGCCCACACCAGCGCGATGACGGTGAAGACCAGCAGCAGCAGCCCGCCGGTCGTCTCCTGGCGCAGGACGTCGGCGAGGCGGCGGGCCTCGGGCCAGGAACCGCGGGAGAAGAGGGGGCGCTGGGGGGCGGAGGGCACGGGGGCACCTGCTTCCGGGATCGACGAACGGAGAGATCCCTGACGGGACCGCCGACCAGACTTCCCGGCACACCGGGGGTAGAGGTTACCCGGGTGCGCCGGGACGGGTCACCGCGACACCGAGGCGTCCCCGGAGGCCAGGAGCGCCTCGACGTCCGCCGCCGACGCGGCCGAGGAGTCCCCCGGCGTGGTCATGACCAGGGCCCCGTGGGCGATCCCGAGGGCCACCGCGCGCGGCAGGCCCTCCCCGCCGAGCAGGCCGTGCACGAGCCCCGCGGTGAACGCGTCGCCGCTGCCGATGCGGTCCAGCACGGCGAGGTCGCGCAGCTCGGCGCCCTCGACGAGACCGGTGGCGGCGGACCAGGCCAGCGCCCCGAAGTCGTTGCGGGAGGCCGACACCACCCGCCGGGTGGTGGTGGCGACCACCCGCAGGTGGGGGTGGTCGGCGGCGTCGCGCAGGACCCGCTCGCGCGGGTCGCCGCCGTCGCCGGGCAGCCCCGCGAGCCCCGCGCCGACGAGGACGTCGACGTGCTCGACCAGGCGCCGGTTCAGCTCCTGCGCCGCCTGCGCGCCGCCGCGCCCGGCCCACAGGCTGGGCCGGTAGTTGAGGTCGTAGGACGTGGTCGTCCCGTGCCGGCGGGCGGCGGCGAGCGCCTCCGCGGCGACCTCGGCGGTGCTCTCCGAGAGCGCCGCGAAGATCCCCCCGGTGTGGAACCAGCGGACCCCCTGGACGCCGAAAAGGTCGTCCCAGTCGACGTCGCCGGGCTGCAGGCGGCTGACCGCGGTGCCGCCGCGGTCGGAGACCCCGACGGAGCGGCGGACCCCGAAACCGCGTTCGACGAAGTTCAGCCCGTTGCGCACGCCGCGGCCCGCGCCGTCGGCGGGGACCCAGCGCACCAGGGACGTGTCGACCCCGCCGGTGAGGACGAGGTCCTCCACGAGGCGGCCCACCTCGTCGTCGGCGAGGGCGGTGACGACGGCGGTGCGCCGCCCGAAGCAGCGGCGCAGCCCGCGGGCGACGTTGTACTCCCCGCCGCCCTCGTGGACGTCGAAGCGGCGGGCGGTGCGGATGCGCCCCTCGCCGGGGTCGAAGCGGAGCATGACCTCGCCGAGGGAGACGAGGTCGTGGCGGCACCCCGCCGCGGGGCGCAGGCCCACCGGGTCCACCGCGCCGCCCACCGGGTCCACCGCGCCGCTCACCGCGCGGCCAGGGCGACCGCGTGCGCGGTCAGGTCGCGCACGGCGTCGAAGTCGCCGGCGGCGAGGAGGTCGCGGGGCACCATCCACGACCCGCCGACGGCGGCGACGCTCGGCACGGCCAGCCACGGGGCGAGGTCGTCGGGGCCGATGCCGCCGGTGGGGACGAACCGGACCCCGCCGAAGGGGGCGGCGAGCGCCCGGACGGCGGCGGGGCCGCCGGAGGTGGCGGCGGGGAAGAACTTCACCGTGCTCAGGCCCAGTTCGAGGGCGGCCTGCACCTCGGTGGCGGTGACGGCGCCGGGCAGGACCGCCACCCCGTGCTCCAGGCAGCGCTCGACGACGGCCCGGCTGGTGCCCGGGCTGACGACGAAGCGGGCGCCCGCGGCGACGGCCTCGTCGACCTGGGCGGGGGTGAGGACGGTGCCGGCGCCGACGAGCACCCCGCCGTGGTCGGCCATGGCGCGCACCGCGTCGGCGGCGGCGGGGGTGCGGAAGGTGACCTCGGCGACGGGCAGCCCGCCGGCGACGAGGGCGTCGGCCAGGGCGGGCGCCGCGGCGGCGTCGTCGAGGACGACGACGGGCACGAGGCGGGCGGCGGTGACGCGGTCGAGGACGTCCACGGGCGGTTCCTCCTGGGGGTTCGGGCGGGGACGGGGGGTCGGGGTCACCGGGCCAGCCACCCGCCGTCGACGGCGAGGACGTGCCCGTGCACGTAGGCGGCCGCGGGGGAGGCGAGGAAGACGACGACGTCGCCGACGTCCTGCGGCGTCCCCCACCGCCCGGCGGGGATCCGCACGGAGAGCTGCTCGCGGCGGACGGGGTCGGCGAGCAGGGCCTCGTTCATGTCGGTGGCCATGTACCCGGGGGCCACGGCGTTGACGCCGACCCCGCGCCCGGCCCACTCGTTGCACAGCGCCTTCGTCAGCTGCGCCACCGCGCCCTTGCTGGCGGCGTAGGCGGGCACGGTGAGCCCGCCCTGGAAGGACAGCAGGGAGGCGATGTTCACCACGCGCCCCTCCCCGCGCTCCAGCATGGGCGCGCCGAAGAGCTGGCAGAGCTGGAACACCGCCCGCAGGTTCACGTCGAGGACGCGGTCGAAGGCGTCGAGGGGGAACTCGACGGCGGGGTGGCGCTCCTGGGTGCCGGCGTTGTTGACGAGGACGTCCACGCGGTGCTCGGCGAGGACGGCGGCCGCGGTCGCGGCGACGGCGGCGGCGTCGGCGAGGTCGACGGCGTGGTGCACCAGGCGCCGCCCGCAGCGCGCGGCCTCCTCCGCGAGGTCCGCGGCGGGCGCGCCGCGGCCCAGGACGACGACGTCGGCGCCGGCCCGCAGCAGGGACGTGGAGATCCCCAGGCCCAGGCCGCGCCCCCCGCCGGTGACGAGGGCCGTGCGGCCGGTGAGGTCGAAGGGGTGGTTCACGCGGTTCTCTCCTCCTGCGGTTCCGGGTGCGGGGTCACGGGGTCCCCGGGGCAGTCTCCGCCCCCGGCGCGGGGACGCTCACCGCCGCCCCCCGGCCGGGGTGCCGAGGGCCTCGGGGTTGAGCACGTCGGCCGGGGGGCGCCCGGCGCACACGTCGACGACGTTCTGCACCGTCCGGCGCTTGAGCTCCCCGTAGGACTCCTCGGAGTACCAGGCCAGGTGCGGGGTGAGGACGGCGGTGTCGAGGGTGGCGAGGGGGTGGCCGGGGGGCAGCGGCTCCTCCTCGAACACGTCGAGGCCGGCGCCGTGCAGGCGCCCGGCGCGCAGCGCGTCGGCGAGGGCGGCGGTGTCGAGGACGCCGCCGCGGCTGGTGTTGACGACCACCGCGTCGGGGCGCATCCGGGCCAGTTCCGCGGCGCCGATCAGGTGGCGGGTGCCCTCGGTGAGGGGGACGTGCAGGGAGACGACGTGGGCCCGGGCGAGGAGGTCGTCGAGGGTGACGACCTCGACGCCGTCGACGGTGGTCCCCGGGGCGCGGCGGGCGTCGGTGGCGACGACGCGGTAGCCCAGCCCGGCGGCCTTGCGGGCGGTGGCGGCGCCGATGAGGCCGAGCCCGACGACGCCGAAGACCCGCCCGCCGAACTGGTGCACCGGGCGCAGCGGGGCCAGCTCGCCGGCTCCGGCGCGCACCCGGCGGTCCATCCACGCGATGCGGCGGGCCGCGGCGAGGGCGAGGGCGATCGCGTGGTCGGAGACCGACTCGGTGCCGTAGTCGGGGACGTTGCAGACGGCGACCCCGCGGGCGGTGCACGCGTCGACGTCGACGGTGTCGACGCCGACGCCGTAGCGGCCGACGGCGCGCACGGTGGGCAGGGCGTCGAGGAGGTCGGCGTCGACGCGGGCGTACTGGACGACGAGGGCGTCGGCGCCGGTGGCGGCGGCGACGACGTCGGCGGCGGCGGCGGAGGGGGCGAGGAGGAGCTCGGCGCCGGCGGCGTCGGCCACGGCCCGTTCCTCGGCGAGGGAGTCGTGGTCGCAGTCGGTGATGACGATCTTCACGGCGTCCACCCCGGGTGCGCGGTGGCGGTCGGGGGTGCGGTGGGTTCCACGGGGCTCTCCTGGTGGGGGGTGGGCGTCGGCGGGTCAGCCGACGTGGCCGAGGGCGGCGGACAGCCGCGCGGCCGTCGCGACGGCGTCGGCGGCCATCGCCTCGATCTGGGCGAGGCTGTGCTCGAGGGTGAGGGTGGAGATGCTCAGCCCGTAGCGGACGGTGCCGGTGTGGTCGTGGACCGGCGCGGCCACGCAGCCGACGCCGGGGACGTTCTCCTCGCGGTCCAGGGCGTACCCGTGGCGGCGGACCTCGGCGATCTCCGCCGCCAGCGCCTCCACGGTGGTGAGGGTGTTCGCGGTGCGCGCGGGCAGGCCGGTGCGCGCGGCGTAGCGCTCCACGCCCTCGTCGCTGAGCCCGGCGAGGACGACCTTGCCGATCCCGGAGGTGTGCAGGGGGATGGCGTGCCCCACGCGGGAGGGCATCCGGTACGGCTTGTCGGAGTCCGCGCGGATCAGGTAGACGATCTCGTCGCCGTTGGCGACGCCCACGTGCACGGTGCAGTGCACGCGGTCGACGAGCTCGTCGACGAAGGGCTGCGCGATGGCGGAGATGTCGATGCGCTGCAGGGCCTGCCCGGCCATCGACAGCAGCTTCGGACCCGGCAGGTAGCTGCCGTCGGCCGCCGCCACGACGAACTGGCGGTCGGCGAGGGTGGCCAGGATGCGGTGCGTCGTGGTCCTGGTGAGGCCGGTGGCGGCGACGACGTCGGTGAACCGGTGGTGCTGCAGCGCCGCCTCCAGGACGAGCAGGGTCTTCTCGCTCGCGCTGGTGGTGGGTCCGGCGTCCACGGCCCCGCCGTTCCCCGTGCCCGCTGCTCCGTCGACAGCCATCGCCGTCCTCCCTCTCACCGCCGTGGCCCCGCCGGTCCGTCGCTGCGGCCGGTCACCGCAGCTCTGCGACCGGGACGCCGTCCATGTCGTCGAAGGCCTGATTCTCCCCGGCCATGGCCCAGACGAAGCTGTAGGCGGCCGTCCCGACCCCGGAGTGGATCGACCAGCTCGGGGAGACGACGGCCTGCCCGTCCGCGACGAGCAGGTGCCGGGTCTCCGCGGGCTGCCCCAGGAGGTGCACGACGCGGTCGCCGGCGGGCAGGCCGAAGTAGAGGTAGACCTCGGTCCGGCGGTCGTGGGTGTGCGCGGGCATGGTGTTCCAGGTGCTGCCCGGGTGCAGGGTGGTGACGCCCATGACGACCTGGCAGCTCTTCACGCCGTTCTCGTGGACGTACTGGTTGAGGGTGCGCCGGTTGGCGGTGAGCTGGTCGCCGAGCTCGCGCACGGTGCCGCCGCCGGCCTCGACGAGGGTCGTGGGGTGGGCGGTGTGCGCGGGGGCGGAGAACAGGTAGAAGCGCGCCGGGCCGGCCTCGCCCGCGGGGTCCGCGGAGCGGAAGGACACCCCGTCCGCGCCGCGCCCGACGTAGAGGCAGGAGCCGTGGGCGAGGTCGTGCGTCTCGCCGTCCACGGTGATCGTGCCCGGGCCGCCGACGTTGACGATGCCCGCCTCGCGGTGCTCGAAGAACGTGGTGCTGGCGATCTCGGGGAAGGTCGGCAGGTCCAGGGCGTCACCGGTGGGGACGATCCCGGCGAGGACGACCCGGTCGTGGTGGGTGTAGACGGCGTGGACCTCGCCCTCGGCGAAGAGGTCCTCGACGAGGTAGCGGCGGCGCAGCTCGGCGGTGTCCATGCCGGGCACCTGCTCGGGGCTGGTGGCGTAGCGCTGTTCCACGGGGGTCCTTCCAGGAGGGGGTCAGGGAGCGGCGATCAGGCCGAGGGCCTGGGGCAGCCAGAGGGAGAGGCCGGGGGTGAAGGTGACGACGACCAGGGTGATGACCAGGGCGCCGAAGTGGGGCAGGAGCTGACGGATGACCGGTTCGAGCCGGCAGCCGGCGATCTTCGCGCCGACGAACAGCACGGTGCCCACCGGCGGCGTGATCGTCCCGATGCTCAGGTTGTAGATCATGATGATGCCGAAGTGGATCGGGTCCACCCCGAAGCTCGTGACCACGGGCAGGAAGATCGGCGTGAAGATCAGCACCGCCGGCGTGGCGTCCATGAAGCAGCCGACCACGAGCAGGACGACGGTGATGAGCAGCAGGATGACCACCGGGTTCTCGCTGATGCCGAACATCAGCGACGAGGCCAGCTCGGGGATCTGGGCGAAGGACAGGACGAAGCCCATGACCGTCGACACGGCGATGAGGAACATGACCACGGCGGTCGTGCGCGTGGAGTCCAGCAGGATCCGCGGCAGGTCGCGCAGCGCCAGGCTGCGGTACACCACGGCGAGGACGGCCGAGTAGACCACCGCGATCACCGCGGCCTCCGTGGAGGTGAACCAGCCGGCCAGGATCCCGCCGATGACCACCACGACGAGCAGCAGCGCGGGGACGGAGTCCAGGACGACCTTGACCCGCTGCGCCAGCGGGGGCTGCGCGGTGACCTTCAGCTCCGGGTGCTTGCGGGCGTACCACCAGACGACGACCATGGTGGCGACCGTCCAGAGGATGCCGGGCAGGTAGCCGGCGACGAAGAGCGCGGCGACCGAGGTGCTCGACACCAGCGAGTACACGATCATCAGGTTGCTCGGCGGGATGAGCATCCCCCCGGGCGAGGAGGCGATGTTCGCCGCCGCCGCGAAGTTCTTGTCGTAGCCCTCCTTGGCCTGCATCGGGGCCAGCGTCGAGCCGACGGCGGCCGCGGCGGCGATGGAGGAACCCGAGACGGCTCCGAAGAGGGCGTTCGCGGCAATGTTCGTCTGCGCCAGGGAACCGGGCATCCGGCCCACCATGACCTTGCCGGCGTCGATGAGGCGCAGGGCTATGCCGCCGTTGTTCATGATGACGCCGGCGAGGACGAAGAACGGGATGGCCAGCAGGGGGAAGGAGTTGATCCCCCGGAACATCTGCTGCGCGGCGGTGAGGGCGCCGGTGCCGGTGCCGACGATGACGAACATCGCCGCGACGCTCGACACCCCGACGCCGATGCTGATGGGTGCGCCGATGGCCAGGAACAGGGCGATGCCCCCGATGAGGACGAGCCCTGCGAGTGCTGCGGGATCCACGGTCGTCCTCCCTCAGACGGTTTCGACTTCGGCGTCCGGCTCGAACGGCGGCTCGTCGCCGCGGGCGATCCGGATCGCGTGGTGGACGGTGTAGAGGGCGGTGAGGACACCGCAGATCGGCAGGGCGAGGTAGAGCTGCCCGACGTTGAACGGCAGACCGGTCACCTTCTGGTCCCAGGCGAGGTCGACGACCTGGCCGCCGCCCCACGCGAGGGCGACGAGGGCGAACGCCAGGACGGAGAGCTGGACGACCAGGGCCAGCACCCGCTGCACGCCGGGAGGTGCCTTCTGCACCAGCAGTTCCACCCCCACGTGACCGCGCTCGCCGAACACCAGCGCGGACCCCAGGAGGCCGAGCCAGATGAACAGGTACTTCGCCAGTTCCTCCGACCAGGCGCTGGGGGCGTCGAGGACCTGGCGGGTGAACACCTGCCACACGACGTCGAGCACGAGCGCGGCGAACAGCACCACGCACACCCAGCTCAGGACGCGGTCGAGGGCGTTCTTCGCCGCGGTCATCGGTCCGGTCCGCGGCCGGGCCGGGGAGGCGCCGGCCGGCGGGTCGAGCTGTTCGGTCCCACCACCGTCCACGGCGTTCACCCCGCGGCCGCACGGGTCTTGGCGTGGAGGTCGCGCACGACGTCGTTGGTCAGCTTGGCCTCGGTCAGCGGTTCGATCGCCGCGTCGAAGGCCTCCTTGTCGACCTCGTTGAACACCGCGCCCGCGTCCTCCGCGGCCTTCTTGGCCCGGACGATCTCGTCCTCCCACAGCGCGCCCTCCTCCTCGACGGCGGTGGCGAGCTCCTCCTCGAAGATCGTCCGCACGTCCTCGGGCAGGGAAGCCATGACGGTGGGGTTGGTGATGAGGTAGTCGGGGAGCATGAGGTGGCGGGTGTAGCTGTAGAACTGCGCGACCTCGGCGTGCTTGGAGTTGGCGTAGGTCAGTTCGTTGTTCTCGGCGCCGTCGATGACGCCGGACTGGATGGCGGTGTAGACCTCGCCCATGCCCATGGGGGTCCCGTTGCCCCCCATGAGCCGGATCATCTCGAGGTTGGTGTCGGACTCGATGACGCGGATCTTCATGCCGGCCATGTCGGCGGGGGTCGTGATGGCCCTCTCGGAGTTGTACATCGAGCGCACGCCGCCGTGGAACCCGGCGAGCACCGTCAGGTTCTGGTCCTCCAGGGAGGAGTACAGCTCGGAGACGATCCCGGGGTCGTTGGTCACCGCGCGCTGGTGCTCCTGGGAGTCGAACACGAAGGGCAGGTTGAAGACGACGAAGTTCGGTTCGTAGTTCTCCATCAGGGGGGAGGCGACCATCGCGAACTGGATGGTCCCGGCCTGGACGAGTTCGATGGTCTCCTTCTGCGCCCCGAGGGTCTCGTTGGGGAAGACATCGACGTCGTACTCCCCCCCGGTGCGTTCCTTGATGCGTTCGCCCATGGCGCTGAGGGCGACGAACTGCGGGTGGGCCTCGGACTGGTTGAAGGCGAGCTTGAAGACGTTCTCGGCGGCGGGGCCGGCGGCGGCGCTGCCGCCCGCGGTCGCCTCGGTGGCCCGCGTGCCGCTCCCGGCGCTGCACCCGGCGAGGGTGAGGGCGCCGATCCCGAGGAGGGCCGTGACCGATCTGCGCGTGTACTGCCGCATGGGTGACTCCTTCGTCAGCTGCTGCCTCGCGCCCGGGCGGACCGGGTGCGCTGGTGGTGGTGCGGGTGGGGCGGGGTGCGGGTCGGCGGCCGGGGCCGCACGGACGTCCACGTCCGTTCCGGGCTCCGGGAACTCCTCCTGATGGAACTCTGTTCCGTGGGACGGAATCTAGGTACAGTTCGCAGCGGCGTCAAGGGGGGCGGGCCGCGCGGCGCACCGCACCTCCCGGCGCCACCACGGGCTCCCCGGGCCTGCGCGGCAGCGCCCGGCCCACGACGACGACGGAGGAACCATGAGCGCCCCCGCACCCGCCCCGACCCCCACCCGCCCCGGCACCCCGCCCACCCGCCCCGGCACCCTGGTCGCGGGCTACATGCTGGCCCCCACCGACCCGGCCGGGGAGGACGCCCTCTTCGCCGGCCTCGCCGACCTCGACCTCGCGGGCCTCGAGTACGCCCTGCCCCCCGAGGGGACCCGCAGCCTGGAACCCGGCTGGGTCGAGCGCAACGTCCGCCCCGAGTGGGACCTGCTCGTCACCCTGGTGCCCACGATGGTGCCGCGGCTGGGCACCGACCCCGCCTACGGGCTGTCCTCCACCGACCCCGGCTCCCGCGCCCGCGCCCTCGCCGACCTCGCCCGCGCCCGCGACCTCGCGCTCTCCCTCGCCGAGGGCTCGGGCCGCCGCCGCGTGGTCGGCATCGAGCTGCACAGCGCCCCCGGTCCCCGCGCGGGCTCGCTCGACGCCCTCGCCCGCTCCCTGGAGGAGGTCCTGTCCTGGGACCTCGCCGGAGCCGGGGTGGTCCTGGAGCACTGCGACGCCCTGCTGCCCGGCGCCACCCCCGCCAAGGGGTTCTGGCCGCTGGAGGAGGAGATCGCGCTCGTGCAGGGGTTCGGCCTGCCCCCCGAGCGGCTCGGCCTGGGGTTCAACTGGGGGCGCTCGGCCATCGAGGGCCGCGGTCCCGCCCTCGCCCTGGAGCACGTGCGGACCCTGGCGGCCACGGGGCTGCTGCGCTCGGTCGTGTTCTCCGGCGCCACCGGGGAGGAATCCCCCTGGTCCCCGCCGTGGGCCGACACGCACATCCCCCCGCGCGGGGACGACCCCGCCCTGGCCGTCTCGGCGCCCTCCCTGCTGGGGGTGGAGGAGATCGCCGCGACGCTGCGCGCCGCCGGGGACGTCCCCCACGTCGGGCTGAAGGTCGCGGTGCGCCCCGAGGACGCCGACGTGGCCACCCGGCTCGCCGTCGCCCGGGCGTCCCTCGCGCTGATCGAGGAGGCGCGCGCCCGGGTGTGAGCCGCGGCGCGCGGGCGGGCCCGGCGGAGGGCCGGCGGGGGCCGGCGCCCGCCGGCGCTCCCCCGGCGGGGGCCGGTCAGCCGAGGACGGCCAGCCCCAGCCCGAACGCCGCCGCGAGACCCGTGAGGGCCAGCGTCCCGGCGAGGTTCAGCAGCGCCGGGCGCACCGAACCGCGCCGGGCCAGCCGCACGGTGTCGGTCATGGCGGTGCTGAAGGTCGTGAACCCGCCGCAGAACCCCACGCCCAGGACGAGGCGCCACGCGTCACCGGCCCCGTCGAGCACCAGCCCGGTGAGGAACCCCAGCAGGAAGGAGCCGAGCACGTTGACGACGAGGATCCCCCACGGGAACTCCGAGGGCCACCGGTCGCGGACCGCGCCGTCGAGGGCGAAGCGGGCCGCGGCGCCCGCGCCCCCCGCCAGGGCCACCAGCAGGATCACCGGGCCGCCCTCGCCGCCAGCGCGACGCCCAGCCCCACGGCCAGCAACCCGCCGAGCAGGCTCGCCCCGGCGTAGGCCAGCGCGGTCGCGGGGGCCCCGCCGCTGACGAGGCGGTCGAGCTCCACCGCGAAGCCGGAGTACGTGGTGAACCCCCCGCAGAACCCCGTGCCCAGGCCGAGCCGCCAGCGGCGCAGCCCCCGCGTCTCGGGCCCGCGCCGCAGCAGCGCCTCCAGCAGCAGACCCAGGACGAAGGACCCGGCGAGGTTCACCACCAGCGTCGCCAGCGGCCACCCCGCGGCGGCGGGGACCTGCGCCGAGACCGCCCACCGGGCCAGCGTCCCCACCGCGCCGCCGGCCCCGACCAGCAGCAGCGCCCGCGGGTCGCGGTGCGCCGGCACCTCGGGCGGACGCGCGGGCCGGGTCACGGGGACGAGCCTCCCACGCGGCCCCGCCGCCCCGGACGACGGACGCCGCACCCGCCGGTCGGCGGGTGCGGCGTCGGGGGGACGGGCCGGGGGGACGGGCCGGTCAGGCCTGCGGGTGGTCGGCCAGCGGCCACCCGCCGGCGGCCAGGTGCGAGGACACCCGGGCGACGTCGGCGGCGGCGGGCTCGTCGAGGGTGGCCTCGTTGACGAGGCGCTCGACGTCGGCGACGGTGATGACCTCGCCCTGCCCGGCGAGTCCGGCGAGCTCGGCGGCGATCCCGTGGACCTCCTCGTCGGTCAGCTTGCGGCGCAGCAGACCCAGCAGCACCACGTAGTCCTGCCGCGGGACCCCGCCGGGGTAGCCCGCGCGCAGCCAGTCGACGACGCGGGTCGCGAGGTTGGTGGAGCCGGTGGAGGTCATGGGTGGTCTCCCGTCACTTGTCGACGATGGTCGGGACGACGCCCTCGAAGCCGAGGGTCTTGCCGAAGCCACTGGCGACGATGTAGGTGATCCCGATCGCGACGGCCGCGACCACGACGGCGAAGCAGACGATGGCGAGGACCTTCCCGATCGGGTGCCCCGGGGCGTGGCTGGTCTCGGCGTCGCCGCCGGCCCCGTGGGCCATGGCCCGCACGCCGGCGGAGAAGAGCACCGGCAGGCCGGCGCCGAGGAGGAGGGCGAGCAGGAGGATCCTCCACAGCGCGTCGCCGACGAGGGTCAGGTTCTGGACCACGTGCGTTCCTCTCAGACCGCGGCGGGGGTGCGCTCGGCACCCTCGCTCGCGTCCCACTCGTCGTTGACGTTGCCGGCGTGCACGGGGTTCTTGCGCGAGTGGCGCACCACCAGGAGGGTGAAGACGACCAGCACCGCCGTGATGGCGAGCGCCCCGACGGCGCCGCCGCCGAGCAGGTTCCCGATCCACCACGTGAGGGCGCCGACGATCCCGGCGGCCGGGATGGTCGTCACCCACGCGATCACCATGCGGCCCGCGACCCGCCAGCGGACGGTGGCGCCGGGCTTGCCGAGGCCCGCGCCGAGCACCGACCCCGTGGTGACGTGGGTGGTGGACAGCGCGAAGCCCATGTGGCTGGAGATGAGGATGACCGCGCCGGAGGCGGTCTCGGCGGCCATGCCCTGCGGGGGCGTGATCTCGATGAGGCCCTTGCCGAGGGTGCGGATGATGCGCCAGCCGCCGAGGTAGGTGCCCAGGGCGATCGCGAGCGCGCAGACGGCCTTCACCCAGAACGGGATGGTCTCGGTGCTGGACCAGTGCCCGGAGGCGATGAGCCCGAGGGTGATGACGCCCATCGTCTTCTGCGCGTCGTTCGTCCCGTGCGCCAGCGACACCAGCGAGGCGGAGCCGATCTGGCCCCAGCGGAACCCCTGGTCGGTGAAACGCTGGGCGACACCCGAGACGACCTTGTGCACGACGAAGGTGCCGACCGTCGCGACGACCGCGGCGAGGACCGGGGAGGCGATCGCGGGGATGACGACCTTCCCCACGACGCCGTCGATCTTGCTGCCGTCGCCGTTCCAGTTGACCCCGGCCCAGCCGAGACCGGCGACGGTGGCGCCGATGAGGCCGCCGAACAGGGCGTGCGAGGAACTGGAGGGCAGGCCGACCAGCCAGGTCAGCAGGTTCCAGGCGATCGCCCCGACGAGGCCGGCGAGGACGATGAGCAGCAGGGCCGACCCACCGCCCTCCAGGAGTTCGGGTCTCGGCGCCCCGGACGAGTCCTGGATCTTGACGACGGCGTTCGAGACGGTGAGCGCGACCTCCACGGAGAGGAAGGCGCCGACGAGGTTGAGGATGCCGGAGAGGCCCACGGCCACCTTGGGCGGCAGGGCTCCGGTGGCGATGGACGTGGCCATCGCGTTCGCGGTGTCGTGGAAGCCGTTGGTGAAGTCGAAGGTGAGGGCCACCACGACGACCAGCACGAGGATGAGCGTTGCTGTCTCCACGTGGGGAAAGGCTGCCCCTCCGCGGGCCGGCCGGACACCCGGATCGGCCGGCCCGCGGGAGTGTTCACCCCGAGTTCACGCTCGCGCGGGAACTCGTCGCGCTCAGGACGCCGGGCGGCGGTCCGCCTCGAGGATCGTGCGGGCGTGGACCACGAGCAGCGGGTCGGGGACCCCGACGACCTCGGGGTCCTTGCCGTCGTAGTCGAAGCGCGCCAGCACGTGCCGCATGGCGGCGAGGCGGGCCCGCTTCTTGTCGTTGGTCTTGACGACGGTCCACGGCGCGACGTCGGTGTCGGTGGTGGCGAACATCGCCTCCTTGGCGGCGGTGTACTCGTCCCAGCGGTCCAGGCTCTCGAGGTCCATCGGCGACAGCTTCCACTGCCGGACGGGGTCGATCTGGCGGATGAGGAACCGGGTGCGCTGCTCGGCGCGGGTGACGGAGAACCAGAACTTCACCAGGTGGATGCCGTCGTCGACGAGCATCTTCTCGAACAGCGGGGCCTGGGCGACGAAGCGGTCGTACTCCGCGGGGGAGGCGAAGCCCATGACGCGCTCGACCCCGGCGCGGTTGTACCAGGAGCGGTCGAACAGCACGAACTCCCCGGCCGCGGGCAGGTGCTGGACGTAGCGCTGGAAGTACCACTGGGTGGACTCGCGCTCGCTGGGCTTCTCCAGGGCGACGACGCGGGCCCCGCGGGGGTTGAGGTGCTCCATGAACCGCTTGATGGTGCCGCCCTTGCCGGCCGCGTCGCGGCCCTCGCACAGCACGACGATCCGCTCGCCCGACGCCTTGAGCCAGCGCTGCAGCTTGAGCAGCTCGATCTGGAGCAGCCGCTTCTCGGCGTCGTACTCCTTCCGGTCCAGCCGCTCGTCGTAGGGGTAGTCCTCGCGCCAGGTGTCGACGACGTTCCCGTCGGGGGTGAGGAGCTCGGGCTCGTCCTCGTCGTCTCGGACGGTCATGCCCAGGTCGGGAGTCAGCTGCACGTGCGGCATGGAACCCCGGGCCCTCCCGCACCGGCCGACGCCCCGGTGACCCGGCGGTGAACTCCGGGCGAACAGGGCGCGGGACGGTCGCGGGCGGCGACCCTCCCCCGCGCCCGTTACAGGGGGTCACCCGTTCGCCAGCACCCCACCGGCGGAGCAGGTGCGACCGGGGGCGACCCGATGTCAAGGGGGAGAACGCACCGGATCCGCTACCGAGGAGACCTCCCCCCATGTCTCAGCACCTCGCCCCCCGCGCCCCCCGCACCCCCCGTCGTCGCGGCTCCCGCGCCCTGCTGGCCGCCGCCGCCCTGCTCACCGCGCTGGGCACCGGCGCCGGCACCGTCCCGGCCGCCCACGCCACCTCCGCGCCGGTGATGAACTACGACGGCACCACCGTCAACAACGCCCGCATCCCCGCCGCGAGCATCGGCATCGAGACCGCGACCGGGGTGGCCTTCGACCGCGGCGCCTACTTCGTGGGCACCACCCAGGTCGGGACCCTCGGCCCCGTCACCGCGTCCGGGGACACCTACCGCGCCACCGGCACCGTGGACCTCACCGGTCGCAGCGGTTCGATCACCCTCGTGGCGAAGCTGTACAAGGGCAAGTACCTCGTCCAGAACGTCTACAAGGTCCTGCGCCTGGTGCCGCCGGCCCCGCTGGGGATCCCCGCCGGCTGGCCGAACGCGGCCACCACCGGGGTCCCCGCCGGCACCACCCTGACCCCCGCCGGCGACGTCGTGGTCACCACCCCCGGCACCGTCCTCACCGGCCTCGACATGGGGTGCCTCACCGTCCGCGCCGCCGACGTCGTCGTGCGCAAGTCCCGCGTCACCTGCACCGACGGGCGTCAGCTCGCGGTGGCCCTGACCGGCGCCAAGGGCTTCGTCATGGAGGACTCCGAGATCGACGGCGGCGACGGCGGCACCGAGAACGCCATCGGCTGGGGCGGCTACACCCTGCGCCGCGTCGAGGTCCGCGGCACCCAGGACGGCCCGCGCCTGGGCTACGACGTGACCATCGCCGACAGCTGGATCCACGGCCTGGTGCGTCACGACGACGTCCACACCGACGCCCTGCAGTCCACCAGCGGCGAGCGGATCGTCGTGCGCCACAACACGCTGGACCCCCGGACCCCGGGCGTGGACGACTTCCTCAACGCCGCGGTGCAGCTGGGCACCGAGACGGGGACAGGGCGGCTGCGCAACGCCGTCTTCGAGAACAACTTCCTCAACGGCGGCGCGTTCTCGGTCAACGTCAAGTGCAGCGCGAACATCGACTCCAGCGTCGTCTTCCGCAACAACCGCTTCGGCCACGGCAGCCGGTTCGGCGCCGTCATCGCCCCGGGCAAGCTGCGCCTGAGCGGCAACACGTACATCGACAACGGCGCCGCGGTGCCCGTCGCCCCGGCCTGCTGACCGGGGCGGGGCGGGGCGCGGCGCCGGGCCTACGGCTGCGGCGGGGTCTCCACGATGGCGAAGCCCCGCCCGCGCAGCCGCCGCCGCTCCTCGGCGAGGTGGGCCAGCAGCCGGTCGGCGGCGCCGCGGCCGTGGGCGGTGACGAGGTCGACGGCGGTGGGCGCGTCGCGGGCCAGGACGGCGTCGACGATGCCGAGGTGCTCGGCGCGCGCGGTGGCCCGCGACCGCGGCGAGCGCACCTCCAGCCACCGGGTCCGGGCGAGGCGGACCAGCGCCCCGCCGACCGCGTCGGCGAGGAAGCGGTTGCGGGACAGGCGGGCCAGCGCGACGTGGAAGTCGGCGCCGTCGCGCAGGCCGGAGGGCCCGTCGTCCGCGGCGGACTCCTCGACGAGGGCGCGCACGGCCAGCAGCTCCTCCTCGGTGGCGCGCTCGACGGCCAGCGCGACGGCCGCGGTCTCGACGGCCTCGCGGTGCTCGACGACGGCGCGGACCTCGGTGAGGTCGATGGGGGTGACCTGCCACCCGCGTCCCACCCGGCCGGTGAGCCCCTCGTTCTCCAGCCGGACCAGCGCGGCGCGGATCGGGGTGCGGGAGGCGCCGAGGAGGTCCTCCAGGCCGCGTTCGCTGAGCTTCTCGCCGGGGACGAGGTCGAACCCGAGGATGGCGGCGCGCAGGGTCTCGTAGGGGCCGTCGGGCACGTCTCCTCCTGGGTCGAGGGGGTCCACGTTGGTATACCGTCGTGGTATGCCACCAACGTACACCCCGCTCGCCCGCGTCCCCGCGGCCGCGTGGCGGATGCTCGCGCTCGGCGTCGCCGCCCAGGCGGCCGGGACCCTCCTCGTGAGCACGCCGGTGTACCTCATCCCCCTCCTGCACGTGGAGCGCGGCCTGCCGCTGGCGCAGGCCGGGGCCCTGGCCTCCGCCCCCACCCTCGGCATGGTCCTGACCCTGGTGGCCTGGGGGGCGCTGGCCGACCGGCTCGGGGAGCGCTGGGTCATCGCCGGCGGGCTGGCCGCCACCGCCCTCCTCGCCGCCCTCGCCGCCGGGGCCGACGACCTCGTCCGGCTCGGCGTCCTCCTCGGGCTGGGCGGCGCGGCCTCGGCCAGCACCAACGCCGCCAGCGGCCGCGTGGTCGTCGGGTGGTTCCCGCGCGAGCGCCGCGGCCTGGCGATGGGCCTGCGGCAGGTGTCGCAGCCGCTGGGGGTCGCCGTCGCCGCCCTCGCCGTCCCGCCGCTGGCCGCCTCGGGCGGGACCCGGGGCGCGCTGGTCCCGACCGCGGGCGTCCTCGCCGTCCTCGCCCTGGCCTGCGCGGCGGGCATCCGCAACCCGCCCCGCCCGGGCGCGGCGCAGGTCGCGGCGGCGGGGAACCCCTACCGCCGCGACCGCTTCCTGCTCCGCATCCACGTGGTGTCGGTCCTGCTGGTCCTGCCGCAGTTCACGCTGACGACGTTCGGGCTGGTCTGGCTGACCCTCGGCCTGGGCTGGGGGGCCACGGCCGCCGGGGTCGTCGTCGGCGGGGCGCAGTTCGTGGGGGCGCTGGGCCGGATCGGCGTCGGCGTCCTCAGCGACCGGGTCGGCAGCCGGGTCCGGGTCCTGCGCTGGGTCGCGGGATCGGGGGTCGTGGCCCTCGCCGCGCTGGCGGGCGTGGGCTTCGCGCAGTGGCCGGTCGCCGTGGCCGTGGTCCTCGTCCTCGCCTCCACGATCAGCGTCGCCGACAACGGCCTGGCCTTCACCTCCGTCGCCGAGGCCGCCGGACCGCGCTGGTCGGGCAGGGCGCTGGGGCTGCAGAACACCGGGCAGTTCGTCGCCGCCTCCGCGGTGGGCCCCGGCGTCGGCGCGCTGGTCACCGCGATCGGGTACCCGGCCTCCATCGCCCTGGTGGCCCTCGCCCCGCTCCTCGCCCTCCCCCTGGTCCCCCGGCACGACCAGCACCGCTGAGGGGGGAGGATGGGGCGGTGGAACTCCTCGGCGACGCCGTCCTGCACGGCGGTGACCGCGCGACCCTGCGCCTGGCCCGCGACTACGACCACCCGGTGGCGGCGGTGTGGACGGCCCTCACCGTCCCCGCGCTGACCCGGCTGTGGTGGGCGGACCTGCGCACCGACCTGCAGGTGGGCGGGGAGTTCTCCCTGGAGTGGCTCACCGGCCCGCCCGGCGAGCTGGAGTGGTGGCCCGGCGAGATCACCGCCATGGACGCCCCCCGGCTGCTGGAGCACACCAACTCCGAGCACGGCCTGCTGCGCTGGGAGCTGGAACCCCTCGACGCCGGGGCGCTGCGCGCCCGGACCCGGCTGCGCCTGACGAACGACCTCGAGGGCGAGGACGCCTGGGTGCCGATGTCGCTGGCCGCCTGGCACCTGCACCTGGACCAGCTCGCGACCGCCCTCGACGGCGGCGGCGTCGACTGGAGCGCGTGGGCGAGCGCCACGAACCTGCGGATGCGGGAACTGCGCGCCGCCTACGCCGCCACCCTCCCCCGCACCTACTGACCCGGGTCCGGCCGCCGGGGTTCAGCGGACGCTGCGGGCGAGCTGGACCAGGGAGTCGGGGGCGTCGTCGCGCGGCAGCAGCAGTTCCACGAACGCCGCGTGGTCGGGGTCGGCCCGGACCTTCCCCAGGACCTCGACGAGGTCCGCGGGGGTGGCGGCCCGGTAGGTGGGGGTCCCCGGCGAACCCAGCGCCGCGGGCAGCTTCGTCCAGTCCCACGCGACGACGTCCTGGTAGACCGCCTCGGGGCTGCGGATGGCCCGTTCCACGGTGTAGCCGGAGTTGTTGACCAGCAGGATCGTCGGGGTGAGGCCCTCGGCGAGGATCCGCCCGAGTTCCTGGATCGTCAGCTGCGCGGAACCGTCGCCGATGACCAGGACGGTCTCCCGGCCGGGACGGGCGAGCATCGCGCCGAGGGTCGCGGGCAGCGTGTACCCGATGGAGGACCAGACCGGCTGCCCCAGCAGGTCGCAGCCGTCGGGGGTGGTGAGTTCCAGCGCCCCGTAGAACGAGGTCCCCGCCTCGGCGACGAGCAGGGTGCCCGGGTTCAGCCAGCGCTGCAGCAGCGGCCAGAGGTCGGCGTGGGTCAGCGGGCCGTCGGGTTCGGCGGGCACGTGCGGTGCGAGGGCCGGGACCTCCTGGCGCGGCAGCGGCCCGGGACGGGGCGAGCGCGCGTCGAGGACCTCCTCCAGGATGCGCAGCGACTCCTCCAGGTACAGGCCGTAGAACGCCGTCCCCGCGATGCGGGCGTGGTCCAGCTGCAGGTCCACCGAGGCCTCCGGGTCGAAGGCGTGGCTGAACGAGCCGGTGAGGAAGTCGCTCATCAGCACCCCCGCGAGGACGAGCGGCCGGGCCCCGTCGACGGCGCGACGGGTCCGGGCGGAGCGGGTGAACTCCCCCGCGTACACCCCGAGGTTCGCGGGGTGGGACTCGTCGAGCATCGCCTTGGACGCCGACTGCGTCGCGACCCGGACGCCGTTCTGGGCGGCGATGGCCCGCACGAGGTCCTCCAGGTTCCGCCGGTGCAGCCGGGGACCGGCGAGGACGGTGACCTCGGGGGCGTCCCCGAGGAACTGCGCGAGCGCGGTGCGGAACTCCTCCGCCGCCCCCGCGTCGCTGCGCAGGACGCGCAGCGGGCGCGACAGCGGGGCGGCCGGGACGGGGTGGACGGCGACGTCGGCGGGGACGCCGAGGTAGACGGGTTTCGACGTGCCGACCGCGGTGAGCAGGGCCTGGTCGATCGCGGTCGTCGCCCCCTGGGCCCGCACGACCACGGCCGAGGCCGTCACCTCGGCGGCGATCCGCACGAAGTGCCCGAAGTCGCCGTCGGCGAGGGAGTGGTGCAGCAGCGCCCCCCGGCTCATCGCGGTGGTCGGGGGGAGCCCGACGACGTGCACGACGGGGACGTCCTCGGCGTAGCTGCCGGCGAGGGCGTTGACCGCGGACAGCTCCCCGACGCCGAACGTCGTGACCACCGCCGCCGGCCCGCGCCGCAGGCGCGCGTACCCGTCGGCGGCGTACCCGGCGTTGAGCTCGTTGGACGACCCGACCCAGCGCAGGCCGGTCGCGGCCAGCACCTCGTCGAGCAGGGCGAGGTTGAAGTCGCCCGGCAGTCCGAAGACGTGGCCGACGCCGAGCTGCTCGAGGCGGCGGCCGAGGTAGCCCCCGACGGTGGTGGTCGAGGTGTCCGGGGCCGGTGCGGGGGTCATGCCGTGATGACACGCCCGCCCGGGCGGATCGCGCAACAGAGCGCGGCGACGTTGGTCGTTCCGACCAGTCCCGCTCCCGCGCCCTCGCCTAGGGTGATCGACGTGACCACCCTGGACGGCACGGACCGGCGCATCCTCGTCGCCCTCGACCGCGACCCGCGCGCCACCGTCGCGCAACTGGCCATGGACCTGGGCCTGGCCCGGGGCACGGTGCACAGCCGGCTGGAGAAGCTCGCCGGCGACGGCACGCTGCGGTTGAACTCGACGCGGCTGGACCCGGCGCGGGTCGGGTTGTCCATGCGCGCCCTGGTCACGGCGAGCGTGGAGCAGAGCGAGTTCGACGGGATGGTCGAGGACGTGTCCCGCATCCCCGAGGTCGTGGAGTGCCTCGGCATCTCCGGCGACTCGGACCTGATGATCCAGATCGCGGCCCGCGACGCGGACCACGTCTACGACATCACCCAGCGGATCATGAGCTGCCGCGGGATCCGCCGGACCTCGACGTCGATCGTGCTGCGGGAGCTGCTGGCCTACCGGACCGAGCACCTGCTGCGCTGAGGGGTGCGGCCCCGGCGGGTGGTTCGCCGCGGCACCCACCGTGCACGGGACGTTGGGCGCGAGTTCCCCGGGGGTTTCCGGGGCCCTGCCAGGTTGTGCCTGCCCTGAGGAGCCGGCGCCGAGCGCCGGAGCATCGATCGAGAGGTTCCCGGTGTCCGACACCCAGTCAACCGCAGATGAGAACAACTCGCAAGAGCGCCGTGGGTTCTTCACCCGCCGGGGCCTGCTGGGGACGGGCGGTCTCGCGACCGCCGTCGTCTTCGGCAAGGGCCTCGTCGACGCCTCCGCCGCCTCCGCGGCCCCGGCCTACGTGCCCGCCCAGCTGAACGCCAAGGACGCGCACTACTCCACGACCTTCCGCCGGATCACGCGCAGCACCGGCACCGGCAGCGCGGTCAAGGTCCTCCCCCTGGACCGCGCGAAGTTCCAGGTCGGCTCGACGTTCGACCTGCGCGTCGAGGCCACCGGGGTCGACCCCGAGACCACGCGGATCGTCATCAGGGTCAGCGACGGCAGCGGCCCCGCCCCGCTGCTGGGCCCCGCTCCCGTCCGCACCAGCTCCGCCCCCGACTCGGTCGAGGTCACCTACCGGGACTTCGTCTACCCGGCCGCCGGCACCTTCACCATCGCCGCCGCGGTGTCCTCCTCCGCGGGTTCCGCCTCCCAGGAGGTGACGCACGAGGTGGTGCTGGCCGACGCCTCGGGCGAGACCGCCAAGAACGTCATCTTCTTCCTCGGCGACGGCATGGGCCAGGCCGCCATCACCGGCGCCCGGATCCTCTCCAAGGGCATCACCGAGGGCAAGTACGACGCCTTCCTGGAGATGGACACCCTCGACTTCCGCGGCAACGTCACCACCTCCGGCAGCGACTCGATCGCCACCGACTCCGCCAACTCGATGTCGGCGTACATGACCGGCCACAAGACGGCCGTCAACGCCATGGGCGTCTACCCGGGCAACTCCGAGGACCCGACGGCCAGCCCGCGCGTGGAGACGATGGCCGAGGTGCTCAAGCGCTCGCGCGGCATGTCCATCGGCATCGTCACCACCGCCGAGATCCAGGACGCCACCCCGGCCGCGGTGTTCGCGCACACCCGCCGCCGCTCCGAGTACCTCGACATCATGGAGCAGGCGCTGACGCCGGAGCAGATGCCCGACGTCTACATGGGCGGCGGCCGCGCCTCGCTCCTCCCCCAGTCCCAGAAGGGTTCGCGCCGCACGGACGAGCGCAACCTCATCGAGGAGTTCAAGGACAAGGGCTTCGCCTACGCGGGCACCCGCACCGAGCTCTCCGCCGTCATGGCGGCCGGGACCCCCGACAAGCTGCTCGGGACGTTCCACAACGGGAACCTGAACGTCTACATCGACCGCCGGATCACCCCGGACCCCGCCGTCCTCGGCGAGTTCCCCGACCAGCCCGGCCTCGTGGAGATGACGAGGGCCGCGCTGAAGGTCCTGGAGAAGAACGACAAGGGCTTCTTCCTCATGGTCGAGGGCGCCTCGATCGACAAGTCCGAGCACCCGCTCGACGGCCCCCGCGCCGTGTACGACACGATCGAGCTCGACCAGGCCGTGGCCGTGGCCAAGGAGTGGGCGAAGGACCGCGACGACACCCTCATCGTCGTGACCGCCGACCACAACCACGCGATGAGCATCGCCGGCACGCACACCCTCTCCCGGGAGGGTTCGCCCGCCCGCCAGCAGAACGGCGTGTACGCCGACGCCGGGTTCCCCACCTACGTCGACGCGGACGGCGACGGGTTCCCCGACGACCCCAACCCCGACGTGCAGCTGTTCTTCGGCTGGTCGAACCACCCCGACCACCCCGACGACTTCGCGCACAACCCCGTCCTGGCCCAGCCGGCGCTGGAGGACCCCGCCACCGAGCAGGCGTTCCCCAACCCCAACCGCGACCCGGGCGCGGTCGTCCAGATCGGCAACCTGCCGCTGGAGGAGACCAACTGCGTCCACACGGTCGAGGACGTCTTCATCGGCGCCTCCGGCCCCGGCGCGCAGCGCTTCGCGAAGCTGCTGGACAACACCGAGGTGTTCCACAACGTCATCGCGGCGCTGGGCCTGCAGATCCCGACGTACTCGCTGAGGAGCAGCGGCGGCAAGGTCGCCGAGGCCGAGGTCGCGGCGACGGAGGCCACGCCGGCCGGCTGACCCCCGGCCCGGACGCCCCCCGCCACCACCGGTGGCGGGGGGCGTCCGCACGTCCCGCGGCCCCGTCCCCACCCGTCGGGGGCGGGGGTCAGGCCCCCAGCCCGCTCACCACGGCGGCCGGGGCCGGGGCGGGCCGGCCCAGGTGGTAGCCCTGGCCGTGGGAGACGCCCAGGGCGCGCAGGCAGTCCAGCTCCTCCGCGGTCTCGACGCCCTCGGCGATGACGCGGGCGCCGGTCTGGTGGGCGAAGGTGGTCAGCGCGGCGGCCAGGGCGCGGCGGGTGCCGTCGCGGTCGATGCCGCGGATGAGCCCGATGTCCAGCTTGATGAAGTCCGGCTGCAGCGTCAGGACGTGGCGCATGCTGGCGAACCCGGCACCGGCGTCGTCCACGGCGATGCGCAGCCCGCCCTGGCGCAGCGGGGCGAGGTGGCGCAGCAGGGCGGTGTAGTCGCTGACCTGCTCGTGCTCGGTGACCTCGACGACGAGGGTCCGCAGGTCCTCCTCCTGCAGGACCCGGGCCAGGGCCGGGGAGGCGGCCACGGCGGGGCTGACGTTCAGCGACAGGAACCCCTCCCCGAGCGGGCGCTGGGCCAGCGCGGCCCGCACGGCGGCCAGCTCCAGCTGCTCCCCGGCCCCCACCCCGGCGGCGTCGGCGAACCAGGTGTCGGGGGCGCCGTGGGGGAAGCGGCTGAGGGCCTCGTCCCCGACGCGGCGCAACCCCTCCAGCTCGACGATGGGCTGGTAGACCGGGCGCGGCCCGCCCTCGCGGTGCAGGGCGTCCAGGCGCGCCAGCACGGCGCGGCGGCGCAGCGCCTGCTGGTGGTCGCGGGTCAGCAGCTCCCCCAGCGCCTCGGCGATGATCTCCAGGACGCCGCGGTCGCGCGGGCGCAGCTCCGGCTGCGGGGTGCTCGACAGCGCGCACAGGGTGCCGTAGAGGCTGCCGTCGTTGAAGCGCACCGGCACCCCGACGTAGGCGCCGATGTCGAGGGCGGCGGTGATGGGCAGCGCGGCGGTGACCGGGTGCGCGGCGGCGTCGGGGACCACGGCGCTCAGCCGCCCCGCCAGGACGTGGCGGCAGTAGGTGCCCCGCAGGTCCCAGGACAACCCCGGGACCAGCGCCGTCCCCGGGCCGGCGGCGACGTGGCGCAGGGTCCAGACCTCGCCCTCGAAGCGGGCCAGCACCGCGGCCTCCATGCCCAGCTGGCGCCGGGCGGCGTCGAGGAGCCGCTCGATGCGCAGGGTCAGCTCCGGGTCCCCGCCCGCCCCGTCCGCGCCGTCGGCCCCGAACGCGACGGGGGGCTCGTCGAGGGGGCCCGCCGGCGGGGTGCGCGGCTGCGCGGCGGCCGCGCGGGCCCGCTGGGCGCGCGCGGCCCGGTCCACGCGCGCGGCCGCGTCGGCCTCGCGCCAGGCCGCGGGCAGACCGGTGGCGGCGCGGCGGGTCCCCACCCCCAGCGAGGCGGGCACGCCCGCGTCGGCCAGCGCGGCGCGCAGGCCCTCCAGCGCGGCGGTGGCGGCGGCGCGGTCCGCGTCGGGCAGGAGCGCGGCGAACTCGTCCCCGCCCAGGCGCACGACCAGGTCCTCGGGGCGCAGGTGCTCGCGCAGCACCTGCCCCGCGCGCACGATCAGCCGGTCCCCGGCGTCGTGCCCCTCGGCGCGGTTGAGCTCCTTCAGCCCGCCCAGGGCGAGCAGCAGCACCGAGGCCGTCGAGCCCAGGCGCTTCGCGCGGGCCTCCTCGGCGGCCAGCGCCGCGTCCCACGCGCGGCGGTCGCCGAGGCCGGTGACCGCGTCGCGCCCGGCGGCCTCCCGGGCGCGGTGCGCCTCCCGCTCCAGGCGCAGCTCGTGGCCGAGCACGGTGGCGAGCAGGTCCGCCGCCAGCTCCACGTCGGGCAGTTGCAGCCCCACCGCCGGGTCGACCGGCTCCAGGGACCCGGCGCACACCGTCCCCAGGACGGTGCCGTCGGGGGCGGTCATCGGCACGGAGAGGTAGGAGCGCCACGGGAAGCCCGTGGCGGCCAGGGCGCGCTCCCAGGCGGGTTCGCGCTCCACGCACGGGGAGAAGCGGGGGGTGTCGCCGGCCACCGTGGCCGCGCAGAAGGTGTCGTCCCAGGCCATCACGCCGCCGTCGCGCATGCCGACCCGGCCCGCGTCGAGCGCGGAGAGGACGACGTAGTCCTCCCCGTCGCGGCGCGCCACGGCCCAGGTGTCCATCCCCACGCGCTGGTGCAGGTGCCGCAGCGTCGCGGCCGCCGCAGAGGCGAAGTCGCTCACCGGGGGCAGCAGGACGGCCGGCGCCCCGGCCCCGTCCCCGTGCGCGCCACCCCGTCCACGTCCCTCGACGTCCATCTCCGGCCCCACCTCCGCTCCCATCCTGGCCCGGCGACCCCGCCGGTGCCGACCCGTGAGCGGCGCCGACCCGCGCCGGGGTCAGCGCCCGGGCGCACCGCACACCCCCGCGACCCGGTTGCGCCCGCCGCGCTTGGCCTCGTAGAGGCGGGCGTCCGCGTCGACGAGGAGGCTCGACCAGGTCGGCGCCGGCCCGGTGGTGCCCGTGGTGGCGGTGAAGCCGATGCTCACGGTGACGGGGAGACCGCCCGAGCGGGCCGACCAGTCGTGACCCTCGACACCCGCCCGCAGGGCCTCGGCCGAGACCCCGACCGCCTCCGGCGCCCAGCCCTCCCACACCACGACGAACTCCTCCCCGCCCAGGCGGGCGCAGACCACGCCCGGCGCCGCCGCGACGTACCGCTGCAGCAGCGTCCCCAGCTCGCGCAGGACGGCGTCGCCCGCGTCGTGGGAGCGCTCGTCGTTGATGCGCTTGAAGTGGTCGAGGTCCACCACGGCGAGCGCGACGGGACCGGGCTCGGCCAGCACCCGGTGCACGTGCTCCTCGACGGCCCGGCGGTTGGGCAGGCCGGTGAGGGAGTCGGTGAGGGCCAGGGTGCGGAAGCGGTCGCGGTCCCGGCGCGCGGTCGAGGCGTCGAACTGCGCCTGGGCCAGCAGCGCCCGCGCGGCGTCCTGCCGGGCCTGCAACCGCACGTGCTCGGCGTGGAAGCGGACGTGGGCCCGGTAGGCGCCCTCCCAGTCGCCGACGCCGGCGCGGTGGGTCGCCTCCGCCTCCTCGACCGCGGCCAGCACCCCCGGCAGCCGGCGCTCGACCCCCGCGGCGCGCGCCGCCCGCAGCTGCTCCAGCGCCTCCGCCGGGCGGCCGAGGTCCATGAGGACGCGGAAGGCGGTCAGCCGCGCGACGGGTTCCTGGTCCACGTCGACGTCGGGGCAGTCCGGGCGCAGCGCCTCGGTGATCGTCGCCCACGCCTCCTCCGGGCGGCCGTCGTGCAGCTCCACCGTGGCGATGGTGTCCAGGTCCGCCCGGCGCAGCCGGGCGCCGGAGGTCGCCGCCAGCCGGCGCATCCGCCGCGCCAGGCGCACCGCCTCCTCCAGCCGGCCCGCCTCGGCCCACTCCCAGGCGGCGTTGTTCAGCGCGCACAGCTCCAGCGCGACGTCGCCCTCGGCCGCGGCCAGGGCCAGGACCTCCTCGAGGACGGCGTCGTAGGACCCGAAGGCGCGGTCGAGGACGACGCTGAGCATCAGCAGGTGCTCCGCGCGCAGCCAGCCGGGCGCCTCGGCGGGCAGCAGCTCCACCGCGCGCAGGGCGTGCCAGCGCGCCCCGTCGACGTCCCCGGCCCGCCGGTGCAGCTGCGAGCGCTGGAAGTGGGTGCGGGCCAGCAGTTCCGCGTCGCCGCTGCCCAGGGCGACCCGCACGGCGTCCTGGACGAGGGCGCCGGCGGTCTCGGCGTCCCCGCGGGCACCGGCGACGTCGGCGCGGACCAGCGCGGCGCGCGCGGCGGCCACCGCGTCCCCCGCCGCGTCGGCGGCGCGCTCCAGGTCCCGGGCGGTCCCCGCCTGGCCCAGCAGGCCCAGGCCGCGGGCGCGCTCGAGGGCGCGGACCCGGTCGACCAGGGACGCGGGGGACGTCGCCGGTCCAGTCGTCACCCCCGGGACATCGGCGCGCCGGGCCCCGACCCTGAGACCGGACCCGCGGGCAGGTGGGCGCGGACCCCGGGCTCGGCGCTGGCGGGGTCCAGGAACCGCTGCGGCAACCCGGCCCGGGTGCGCAGCGCCGCGTAGCGCCCGAGGGGGCCGTCGCAGGGTTCCACCACCCAGTCCCGGTCGGCGTGCCCGCGCGCGAAGGCGTCGACGTCGTCGAGGAGGTACACCCCGCCGGCGCCCAGTTCGAGCTCCACGTCGTGCACCTCCAGCAGCACCGCCGCCGTCGCGGTGCCGGGCGCGGCCAGCAGCGCCGAGACGCGCTCCCGCTGCCACAGCAGCGTGAACCCGGACCGCTCGAACCCGTCCAGGGCCTGCCTCAGGTTCGTCACCGGGTGCTTCTCGAAACCCAGCCGCACCGCGCCCACCCCCTCGTCGTGCCGACATCCTGCCCGACGGCGCGGTTGCCATCCTTCGAACACCTGTGCGAACATCGTCGTGGTCGGCCGGTCGGTGAGGGGAAGCTCCGACCGGCCGATCACCCCCCCGTCGGCCGGGCACCGCTCCCGGGCGCGCCGGCCTCGGGTCAGGCGAAGCGCTCCGGGCGGAACGGCGCCAGCAGCGGCACGGGCTCCCCGGTGAGGACCTCCCGGGCGGTGAACTCCCCCAGGACCACCCCCAGCGTCGCCCCGCTGTGGGTGAACAGCACGTGCAGCCCGGGGACGGCCCCCACGGGCCCCGCGACGGGCTCGCCGTCCCCCGGGATCGGCTTGGGCCCCACCCCGCGGCGGGCCGCCCGCAGCGGCGGGTTCCCCGCCATGACGCGCGACGCCTCCGCGAGCAGCCCCTCGACGGTGCGCTCGCGCACCTCGTGGCGGCCGTCCAGCGGGTCCCCGTGCACGACGACCTCGCGCTCGGCCCAGCCGGAGTCCAGGACGAGGGTCCCGGCCGGGGTGGGGCGGACCGCCACCCGCGGGGTGTTCAGCACCGCGCGCAGCGCGTGCCCGACCGGCTCGGTCTCCACCAGCAGCGCGACGGGGGTGTCCTCGGGCACGGCGACGCCGAGCCCGGCGAGGTCGCGGGGCACCGCGGCCCCCGTCGCCAGCACCACGGCGTCCGCGTCGAGGACCTCCCCGGAGGCGGTCCGCACCCCCCGGGCGCGCCCGCCCGCCACGACGACCCGCGCCGGCCCGGCCCCGGTGCGCAGCCGGCCGCCGTCGGCGCGGAAACGCTCCAGCAGCACCGCGACCACGGTCGGCAGGTCGGCCCACCCCTCGCCGGGGTTGAACACCGCCCCCTCCTCCGCGACCGCCGCCGGGTCCACCCCGGGCGTCCAGCGGGCGACCTCGCCGGGGGCGAGCCAGCGGGAGTCGTAGCCGATCGACAGCTCGTGGGCGTGGCGCTCGCGGTGGCTGGCCCCGGGCGCGGCCCAGGTCAGGCCGCCGTCGAAGCGGACCGCGTGCCGCAGGTCCTCGCGGTGGGCGAGGGTGCGCCAGCGGTCGAGGGCGACGGCGCGCAGCGAGTGGTAGGCGGCGGAGCGCGGCCCGGCGGAGTTCAGCCAGGCCAGCGAGCGCCCCGAGGCCCCCGAGGCGGGTGCGGCCTCGGTGACGAGGTCGACGGAGGCCCCGGACCGGGCGAGGTGGGCGGCGGTGGACACGCCGAGGATCCCGCCGCCGAGGACGACGACGCGGGCGGTGCTGGACGTCACGCCCGCGTGTCTACCGCGCCCGGATCGGTGCGGTCCAGCCGGTGCGGCGCCCGGTGGTCAGCCCCCCGACCACCGGACGCGACACCGCGGTTCCCCCCTGCGAGCCCAGCGCGTGCCCGGCGGCCCCCCGACCACCGAGCCCCGCTCCCCCCGGGCTCGCACGACACATCGGCACCACCCGCCCCGGTGTTACACCTCCCGGGGAAGAACTTCCGGGGAGGTCACCAGCGGTCGTGGACGTGCTCGGCCACGAGGTCGCGGTAGACCTCCCGGACGGCCTCGAGCTGGTCGGCGGTGGGGGCCGGCAGCTGCGCCGCGGCGGCGTTGGCGCGAGCCTGCTCGGGGTTGCGGGCGCCGGGGATGACGACGCTGACGCCGGGCTGCTCGACGATCCAGCGCAGCGTGAAGGCGGCTAGGGGGACGTCCCCGGCGACCTCGGCGAGGCGGCGGGCGGCCTGCAGACCGACGGGGAAGGGGACCCCGGCGAAGGTCTCGCCGACGTCGAAGGCCTCGCCGTTGCGGTTGAAGGCGCGGTGGTCGTCGGCGGCGAAGGTGGTGTTCTCGTCGATCTTGCCCGTGAGCAGGCCCGAGGCCAGCGGCACCCGCACGACGACCCCGACGCCGGCCTCGGCCGCGGCGGGCAGGAACTCGGTGACGGGCTTGAGCCGCAGCGGGTTGAGGATGATCTGCACGCTGGCGACGTTGGGGCGCGCCACGGCGGCCAGCCCCTCCGCGACGGTCTCCACCGAGACGCCGTAGGCGCGGGTGCGGCCCTCGGCGACGAGGGTGTCGAGGGCGTCGTAGACGGCGTCGGTGCCCAGGACGGCCGGCGGCGGGCAGTGCAGCTGCACGAGGTCGAGGGTGTCGACGCCCAGGTTCTCGCGGCTGCGGTCGTTCCAGGCGCGGAAGTTGTCCAGCGTGTAGGCGCCCGCCTCGTGCGGGTCCGCGCGCCGGCCCATCTTGGTGGCCACGAACACCCCCTCGGGGGCGTCGGGGAGGAAGCGGCCCAGCAGCTTCTCGCTGCGGCCGTCGCCGTAGACGTCGGCGGTGTCGAAGAAGGTGACCCCCGCGTCCGCGGCGGCGCGCAGGGTCTCCATCGCGGCGTCCTCCGCCACGTCGCCCCAGCTGCCGCCGATCTGCCAGCAACCCATCCCGATCGCCCCGACGCTCGCGCCGGTCCTGCCCAGTGTCCTGTTCAACGTCGTCGTCTGCACGGGAGGAACTCAACCACGGGACCACGCCACGAGCGCGGGCACGCACCGCCGGGCGAAGTCCTCGTAGTCGTCGGGGGTGTTGTAGGCGTGGGCGGACAGGCGCACGAAGCCCTGGCCGCCGAAGGCGGTGAAGGCGGCCTCGACGCCCAGCTCGGCCAGCGCCCGGTCCCGCACGGCGTTGCCGCCGCCGGGTCCCAGGCCGAGGCGGCCGGGCAGCCGCACTAGCCGCAGCGGCCCGGCCGGCATCCCCACCTCGACGCGGTGGTCCTCCCCGGTGAGGGCGGAGAACGCGTCGGCGACGACGTCGACGCCGTGCTGGGCCAGTGCGGCCAGCCGCACCCGCAGCGCAGCCCAGCCGACCTCGCGCTCCACGGCGTCGAGGGCGTCGGGCGCGGCGAGCCAGCTCGTGAGGTCGAGGGTGCCCTGGTGGTCGAATCCGGCGGGGAACCCCTCGTCGGCGCCCCAGGAGTCGATGAGCGGGTTCAGCTCCCGGCGCAGGTCGCCGCGGGCGACGAGGACGCCGGTCCCGCGCGGGGCGCACCCGAACTTGTGCAGGTTGCCGACCCAGAAGTCGCAGTCCACCCCGGCCAGCGGGGCGGCCAGCAGCAGCGGGACGTGCGCGCCGTCGACGAGGACGGGCACCCCGCGCTCGTGGGCGGCGGCGCTGACGAGGTCCACCGGCAGGAACCGCGCCGTCGGGGAGGTGAGGTGGTCCACGACGACGAGGGCGGTCCGCTCGGACAGCTCCGCGACGACGGCCGCGCACGCCTCCTCCGGCCCGGCGCCGAGGGGGACGTGGGCGGTGCGCAGCCGCCCGCCCCAGCGGCGCACGAGCCGGCGCGCGCCCATCGTCACCGCCCCGTAGCCGTGGTCGGTGACGACGACCTCGCAGCCCTCCCGCACGGGCAGGGAGGAGAAGACGGCGCTGGCCCCGGCGCTGGCGTTCGCGACGAACGCCAGGTCCTCCACGGCGACCCCCAGGTGGGGGGCGACCCGGGCCCGCGCCGCCGCGACCCGCGCGGGCAGGCCGACGAAGAACCGGACCGGGGCGCCCTCCATCTCGGCCCGGTACGCCGCCTGCCGCTCCAGCGCGACCGTGGGCACCGCCCCGAACGACCCGTGGTTGAGGTGGAGCAGGGACGGGTCGAGGGAGAACGCGAGCGTCACCCGGGCAGTCAACCAGCCCGGCCCGGGCGCCGGCCCCGTCAGAGGCGCAGCAGCCCCGCGACCTGCAGCACCGCGGTGCCGGCCTCGTCGGAGGCGTCGAGGTCGACCTCGGCGACGATCGCCCAGTCGCGGTCGCCCGCGGGGTCCTCCAGCACCTGGCGCACGTACCAGCGGCGCGCCGAGCCCTTCGGCTCGGGGCCGGACCCGTCGTCGACCTGGAGCAGGTGCGGCCCGCGGGCGTCGGGCCCGGTCCCGATGCTGTCGTGCTCCTCGTAGTAGGCGTCGAGCTGGTCGGCCCAGGTGCTCTCGTCGGGGGAACCCTCCAGCTCCGCCAGGGCGGCGGGGCGGTCCAGCGCGCACAGCTCCACGAACCGGAACACCGCGTTGCGCACCAGCACGCGGAACGCGCGGGTGTTCGCGGTGACCGGCGGGGCCTCCTCCTCGCGGACGACGGCGTCCTGGACGTCGGCGGGGTCGACGCCGTCGCGCAGCGCCTCCCACTCGGCCAGCAGGGAGGAGTCGGTCTGGCGCACGACCTCGCCCAGCCACTCCACGAGGTCGGTGAGCTCCTCGGTGCGGGCGTCGTCGGGCACGGTCTGCTTCAGCGCCTTGTAGGCGTCGGAGAGGTAGCGCAGGACGAGGCCCTCCGACCGGGCCAGCTGGTAGTGCTGGACGTAGTCGCCGAACGTCATGGCCCGCTCGTACATGTCGCGCACGACGGACTTGGGCTTCACCTCGTAGTCGCCGACCCAGGGGTTCCCGGCGCGGTAGGTCTCGTAGGCGGCGCGCAGCTCCTCCGCCAGCGGCTGCGGCCACTCGACGTCCTCGAGCAGTTCCATGCGCTCCTCGTACTCGACACCGTCGGCCTTCATGCGCTGCACGGCGTCGCCCTTGGCCTTGGAGCGCTGCGCGAGCAGGACCTTCATCGGCTCGTCCAGGGTGGACTCGATGACCGACACGACGTCGAGGGCGTAGGTCGGGGACGCGGGGTCGAGGAGCTCGTCGATGACGGCGAGCGCGAACGGCGACAGCGGCTGGTTGAGGGCGAAGTCCAGCTGCAGGTCGCCCACCAGCCGCACCTGCCGCCCGTCGGGCAGGGGTTCGGGCAGCGTCTCGACGATGCCGGCGTCGAGGAGGGCGCGGAACAGCTCCACGGCGCGGCGGACGTGCTTGAGCTGGTTCTTGCGGGGTTCGTGGTTCTGCAGCAGCAGGTGGCGCATCGCCTCGACCGGGTTCCCCGGGCGCTGCAGGACGTTCAGCAGCATGGAGGTCGTGACCCGGAAGTGGGAGGTGAGCTGCTCGGGTTCGCCCGCGACGAGCTTGTCCATCGTCTGCTGCGACCAGGAGACGAAACCCTCCGGCGCCTTGACCCGCTGGACGCGCTTGAGCTTCTTCGGGTCGTCCCCGGCCCGGGCGACGCGGCGGGCGTTCTCCACCTCGTGCTCGGGGGCCTGGACGACGACGGTGCCGGCGGTGTCGAACCCGGCGCGGCCGGCGCGCCCGGCGATCTGGTGGAACTCCCGGACGCGGTAGTGCCGGTTGCGGCGGCCGTCGAACTTGGTGAGGCCGGCGAACAGGACGGTGCGGATGGGGACGTTGATCCCGACGCCGAGGGTGTCGGTGCCGCAGATGACCTTGAGCAGCCCGGCCTGGGCGAGGGTCTCCACCAGGCGCCGGTACTTGGGCAGCATCCCGGCGTGGTGGACGCCGACGCCCATCCGCAGCAGCCGGTTGAGGACCTTGCCGAAGCCGGCGGCGAACCGGAACCCGCCGAGGGCCTCGCCGATCGCGTCGCGCTGCTCGCGGGTGGCGATCTTCGCGCTGGTCAGCGACTGGGCCTGCTCCACGGCCGCGGCCTGGGTGGAGTGCACGACGTAGACGGGGGCGCGGTCGGTGTGCAGGAGTTCCTCGACGGTCTCCTGCAGCGGGGTCGTGGCGTAGGAGTAGTGCAGCGGCACGGGCCGCTCCACCGAGGTGACGCTGGCCGTGGCCCGCCCGGTGCGCCGGGTCAGGTCCTCGCGCAGCGCCGTCGTGTCGCCCAGCGTCGCCGACATCAGCAGGAACTGCGCCTGCGGGAGCTCGACGAGGGGGACCTGCCAGGCCCAGCCGCGGTCGGGGTCGGCGTAGAAGTGGAACTCGTCCATGACGACCTGCCCGACGTCGGCGAACGCGCCGGAGCGCAGCGCGACGTTGGCCAGGACCTCCGCGGTGCAGCAGACGATCGGCGCGCCCGGGTTCACCGACGCGTCGCCGGTCATCATGCCGACCCGCTCGGCGCCGAACGTCTCGACGAGGGCGAAGAACTTCTCGCTCACCAGCGCCTTGAGCGGGGCCGTGTAGAAGGAGCGGATCCCCGCGCTCAGCGCCGCGGCGTGCGCCCCGGCGGCCACCAGCGACTTCCCCGAGCCCGTGGGGGTCGCGAGCACGACGTTGGAGCCGGCGACCACCTCGATGAGCGCGTCCTGCTGCGCGGGGTACAGCTCGATGCCGCGCGAGGTCACCCACGTCGAGAACGCCTCGTAGACGCCGTCGGGGTCGTCGGTGCCCGGGGGCGGCAGCAGGTCGGGCAGGTGGGGCGTCGCGGTGGCGGGGGCGGGGGTGGCAGTCATGGCCCGCCCATCGTCGCACCGCGGCCGGGTGCGCGCGTGCGCCGAGGCGGCCCCCGGACGGCGGGGGGACGGTCAGGGGATCAGGCCGTCCCGGCGGGCGAGGGCGGCGGCGGTGGCCGAGGAGCGGACGCCGTACTTGCGGCGCACCGAGGCCAGGTGCTGGGCCACGGTGTTGGGGGCCAGGCCGAGGCGCTCGGCGACGAGGGCCCCCGGGCACGCCTCGGCGACCATCTGCAGGACCTCCCGCTCGCGGGCGGTGAGGCTCACCCCGGCGCGCCCGGCGCCGCGCTCAGCGGCCTCCAGGGCGCGCAGGCGGTCCTCGGGGACGAGGACGAAGCGGTGGCCGGCGGCGTCCACGAGGACCGCGCGGCGCTCGCCGGCGACGGCGCGCAGGGCGCCGTCCCACCGGTCCTCCGGTCCCCGGACCGCGTCCACGGTCGCCGCGCTGCTGCGCTCCACGGTGCTCCCCCCGCCCACGTCGCCGCTCGGCCGCCCGGCGGCTCCTCCGCCGGGGGTGCGGCGCGGGTGACCCCGCCCCTGGGGGTTCGGGAGGCGCGGGGCCGTCCTGAACCGCGCCCCGCGATCACCACCCGCCCGGCCCTGACCGCCCGGGCGGTCAGGGCCGGGCGGGTCGGGGGCGGGCGGGTCGGGGGCGGGCGGTCCCGCGCCGCGCGGACACCCCCAGCACGACCACCGCGACCAGGGCCGCCCACGAGATCCACGGCCCGACCTCCCGGCGGTAGCCGAGGGTGAGGGTCTCCACGAGGGGGCTCATGCCGTCCACCAGCCCCGGGACGTAGGCCAGCGCGAGCAGCGTCAGCCGGGCGGCCAGGGCCCCGGTCAGCGCCGGCGTGGCCGCCGCGAGCGCCAGCGGGCCCCACAGCAGCAGGTCGTACCAGGGCAGCTCGTAGGCCGCCCCCAGCAGGTAGCCGGCCGCGAGCAGCGTGGTCACCCCCGCGGCCCGGCCCAGGGCGTCCCCGCGCACCAGCGGCCGCCACCACGCGAACGCGACGCCGGCCATCACCAGCAGCGTGCCCGGCAGCAGGTACCCGCGCGGCAGGCCCGCCTCGACCAGCGGGCGCCAGATCGTGGCGAGGGAGACGTAGCGGCTCGCCGTCCGGGTCTGGTCGTAGGCGTGGACCCCCGCCCACAGGTGCGCGGGCACCAGCACCAGCAGCGCCCCCGCGGCCCCGCGCAGCAGCCAGCCGCGGGTGAGGTGCCCGCCGGCGAGCGCCGCGAGGACGACACCCACCGCCACCGCGCCGTAGGGCAGCTTCGTGCCGACCGCGACGGCGAGCGCCACCCCCGCCCACAGCGGGTGGCGGCGGGCCAGCAGCAGGGTCCCCAGCGCCGCGACGCCGGCGAGGACGTCGGCGTGGGCGCCGCCGAGCCCGACGGTCAGCAGCAGCGGGTTCGCGCTCCACAGCAGCTCCGCCCGCGCGCGGCGGTCGGGGTCGCGCACCGCCGCCCGCAGCCCGAGGGCGCCGGCGAGCCAGGCGAGCAGCAGGAGCAGCTGCCAGCACAGCACCGTGGCGCGCACCGAGTCCCCGCCGCCCAGGGAGGCCGCGGCCATGAGCAGCGCGCCGACGGGCCCGTACACCGACGTCGTCGAGCGCCACGGGTCCCGCACGGCGGAGGTCACCGGGTCCTGCCCGCCGGCGAAGGTGTCCGGGGGCTGGACGTAGGGGTCCCCGCCCAGCGCGGCGATCCGCCCGTAGGCGGCGTAGCTGAGGTGGTCGGCGGAGCCGACGGGGGGCAGCAGGGTGAGCAGCACCGCCCCGGCGAGGGCGAGGAGGAGGTAGCGCCGCGGTCGCCAGCCGCGGGACAGGGCCCGCCACCCCGCCAGCAGGGAGGCCCCCCCGGACAGCAGCGACACCGCGAGCAGGACGCTGACCAGGCCGGAGGAGGGCCGCAGGCCCAGGTCGGGGGAGCCCGGCCCCAGGGGCGGGACGGCCGCGGAGGGACCGGCCGCCGCGACCGCGGCCCAGCCGAGCAGGCACACCAGCAGGCCGGCGCCGGCGAGGCGGGCCGGGGGCACCGCGCTCCCCGCCGCGGGCGGCGCGAGGCGTTCAGCCACCGGTGGCGCGGCGGACCGCGTCGGCGAGGCGGCGCCGGCCCAGGGCCCGGGCCACGTCGCGGTACTGCGCGGCCCGGTGCAGCTGGGCCCGCCAGTCGGTGCCGGTGACCCGGTGGTGCAGGTCGCAGGGCACCTCCCGCACCCGGAGCCCCGCCCGCAGCAGGTCGATCGTCAGCGCGGTCTCCACGCCCCAGCCCGGCGCCAGCGGCAGCGCCGCCTCGAAGGCGGCGCGGGTCAGGCAGCGCATCCCCGACAGCGGCTGCTGCGGCGACCAGCCGGCGGCGGCGAGGGTCCCGCGGCGGGCGAGCCCGACGACCAGGCCGCGCCCGCCGCCGGCGGTGGCCTGGCGGGGCAGCACCGCGATCGTCATGTCGGCCTCGCCGGCCAGCACCGGCGCGGTCAGCGGCGCGGTCTCCACGGCGCTGCCGCCCAGGTCGGCGTCGACGAACAGCAGCGGGCGCGGGCGCAGGCCCTCGCGCGGGCGGGCGGCCTCGAACTGGGCGACGGCGCGGGCCCCCGTCGTCATCGCCGCGGCCTTGCCGCGGTTGCGGGGGTGGGCGACGACGAGGGCGCCGGCGTCGCGGGCGGCCTTGGAGGTCGCGTCGCGCGACCCGTCGTCCACGACCACGACGAGGTCGACGACCGGCAGCGAGCGGACGGCGCGCACGGTGGCGGCGATCCGCTCCTGCTCGTCCTTGGCCGGGATCACGACCGCGACGGTCGGGGACGGGCGCAGGGGTGGCACGCGGCGACGCTAGCGCAGGCGCAGCCCGAGGACCGTGACGTCGTCGTCGACCGCGCCGCCGGTCGCGCCGCCGCTGGCGTCGGGGCCCACCATCCCCCGCACCAGCGCCTCGACGAACTCCCCCGGGCTGCCGTGGGCCTCGTCCCGGAAGCGGCGCAGCACCTCGTCGAGGCCCTCCTCCAGCGAGCGCGAGCGGGTCTCCACCAGCCCGTCGGAGAACACCACGAGCGCGCTGCCGGGGGCCAGGCGCACGTCGAGGACGTCGGTGCGGGGGTCGCCCTCCACCCCCACCGGGACCCCGGGGGGCACGTCGAGGTAGTGCGGGCCCTCGCTGCAGGTCAGCGGGGGGAGGTGCCCGGCGCTGGCCGCCAGCAGCCGGCCGTCGCGGGCGAGGACGCCGTAGAAGATCGTCACGAGGTCCTCGCCGCCGCTGGAGCGGGCGCAGGCGTCGAGGCCGCGCAGCACGGCCGTGGGGTGGGGGTCGATGAGGGCCAGGGTCCGGACCTGGGTGCGGACCTCCCCCATGACGGTCGCGGCCCGGGCCCCGCGGCCCATGACGTCGCCGAGGACGACGGCGACGCGGTCCCCGTCGAGCGGGATGGTCTCCGCCCAGTCCCCGCCGACCTCCACGCCCGCGCTGGTCGTGGCCGAGCGGTGGGTGTCCAGCCACTCCACCCGCGGCAGCGGCCCGGGCCGCAGGGCCTCCTGCAGGACGGTGGCGGTGTCGCGCTGGGCCTCCAGCAGCTGCATCCGCTCCAGGGCGGTGGACACCTGGCGGGCGAAGGCGAGCAGGAACTCCCGCTCCTCCTCGTCGTCGATCCCGGGATCGGTGAAGCCGAGGGTCAGCGACCCCAGCCGGCGCCGGCGGGTCGTCAGCGGCAGCACCGCCCACGCCGTCTCCCCCGCCTCGCGGGCGGCCTCGAAGAAGCCGCGGAAGACCTCCGGCACGCTCTCGACCCCGTCCGGGCCGACGAGGTAGGTCCCCTCGGGGCCGGCGAGGACGTCGAGGTCGTCGAGGCCGAGGCCGGGCAGCGCGTGGGTGCGCCGCTCGCGGTCGGTGAGCATGCGGTGGACGCGCAGGCCGGTGCCCTCGCCGTGGTTCTCGGCCAGGGCGAAGGTGGCGCGCACGGCGCCGGGCCCGTCGAGGCAGACCTGCAGGACGCCGTCGAGCAGCTGCGGGTAGGTGGTGGCGGTGGCCAGCGCGGAGGCCAGGGCCCGCAGGGTGCGGGTGCGGCGCGCGGCGCGGGCGCGGTCGGTGACGTCGTCGAGGGAGCCGACCCACTCCACGACCTCGGAGCCGGGGTCGGCGGGGTCGGCGAGGACGGGCACGGCGACGAGGGAGATCGTCCGCCAGCCGCCGGGGGTGGCGAGGCGGAACCGGTGCCGGACCGCGGAGCGCTGCGCGACCCCGGTGGCGACGGCGTCGAGGACGGCGGGCAGGTCCTCGGGGTGGATGTCGGCCTTCCAGCCGTAGCCGCGCACGTCGGCGCGGCCGGTGAGGGCGCTCCAGCCGGGCAGGTCGCTGGTGACGCCCTCGCCGGGGCGGGCGGTGAAGACGTCGAGGGACCCGGCCTCGGCCAGGGTGCGGTAGCGCAGCTCCGAGCGCCGGGCGTCGTGCAGGAGGCGGGCGCGTTCCAGGGCGAGGGCGCACTGCCCGGCGAGGGTGGCGGCGAAGACCTGCTCGTCCTCGTCGAGGGACCCCTCGCGGGTGAAGCCGAAGCGCAGGACGCCGAGGAGGCGGCCGCGGGCGCGCAGGGGGTACATCGCCCAGGAGTGCTCGCCCTGGGCGAGGACGCTGTCGTTGAGCCCGCCCGGTCCCGCGCCGAAGCGGGCGGCGAGCTCGGCCCGGTCGCGCAGCAGCACCGGGCGCAGGGTGCGGGCGGCCTCGGCGCTGGGGGTGGCCGAGGACAGCGGGACGGGGCGGCCGGTGCCGAGCCCGGTGAGGTCGCCCTCGACGGGGACCTGGGGGACGAGGACGCGGTGCGCCTCGTCGAACAGCGCCACCCCGCAGGTGCTGGTGCGCAGCACGTCGCGCCCGGTGCGCAGGACCGCGGTGACGACGTCGCGGACCTCGAGCGCGGCGGCGAGCTCGGTGGCGGTCCGGTGCAGGTGCTCCAGGGCCGGGCCGGTGCTCGGCGAGGTCACGCGCGGCCTCCCGATCCGGGTCGTCGACCCGGCCCGGTGCGGGGTCGTGGCGACCGTACCGGAACCGGCACCGCGCAGTGCCGACTCGATGACCGATCGTCACCGAACGGGTCAGTGCGGGTGGTTCCTGGTGGGTCCCCCGAAGGACGCCCAGACCGTCCGGCTGAGGTTGTCGACGTCCTCGACGACACCCCACTCGTCGGCGAGGCCGTCGACGATGGACAACCCCCGCCCGCCGGTGTCGGAGTCGGTGGCGGTGCGCTTGGCGACCGCCCGGCCGGGCGAGCCGCCGTCGGTCACGGCGATCTCGACGTGGGGGCGGACCTCCACGGTGATCTCGCACTGGACGTGGATGGCCCCGTCGGTCAGCGGGCGGGCGTGCCGCACCGCGTTGCCGACGATCTCCGAGAGGACGATCTCGATCTCGGCGGTGGCCATCTCGTCGAGGCCCGCGCCGTCGAGGACGGTGCGGACGACGTGTCGTGCCCGGGGGACCGACGCCGCGTCGTGGGCGAAGGTCGCCCAGTGCGTGGCCGGCACGGGTCGTGCTCCCGTCGGCATCGTTCCCTCTCTCGCGGTCCTGCTGACGGACCCGGGGTACCCCCCGCCCGGAGAAGTCAAACCCTCCACCGCCGCCCGGTGCGCCCGCCCGGGTGGAGACCCGCCGGACTCCTCCCGGCAACGTCCCCGAAACGCGGCGGGCCCGGCGCGGGCCCCGCGTGACGCCCGCGTGAACTTCCCGGCCGGGCCCTGGGCCCCTCGGCGGCGCCGTGCCACGGTGGGAGCCGCCCACGCCCTGGAGGTCACCGTGAAGCTGCCCGTGCAGACCTGGTTCACCCGGTCGACGTCCCGCGCGCGGGACTGGCCCATCGAGCGCCTGCGCGCCCGCAAGGCCGGGACCCGGGTCAGCGTGGTGCTGCCCGCCCTCGACGAGGAGGCCACGGTGGGCCGCGTGGTGGCGATGGTCCGCCGCCTGGCCGAGGACACCGGCCTCGTCGACGAGGTCGTCGTCATGGACTCCGGCTCCACCGACGGCACCGCCCGCGCCGCCGCCGAGGCCGGCGCCACCGTCCACCACCGCGACGAGGTGCTGCCCGAGGTCGGCTCCCGGCCGGGCAAGGGCGAGGTCCTGTGGAAGTCGCTGGCCGTCACCACCGGCGACGTCGTGGTCTTCGTCGACGCCGACCTGACCGACCCGCAGCCGCAGCTGGTGACGGGGCTGCTCGGCCCGCTGCTGACCGACCCCGGGGTCGAGCTGGTCAAGGGCTGCTACGACCGGCCCCTCCAGGGCGCCGGCGCCACCTCCGGGGGGCGGGTCACCGAGCTCGTCGCCCGCCCGCTCATCAGCCGCTTCTACCCCGACCTCGCCGGGGTGGTCCAGCCCCTGGCCGGGGAGTACGCCGGGCGCCGGCGCCTGCTGGAGGCGCTCCCCTTCTGCGGCGGCTACGGCGTGGAGATCGCGATGCTCATCGACACCCTGGAGCTGCGCGGGCTGTCCGCGATCGCCCAGGTCGACCTCGGCCGGCGCGGGCACGGCCACCAGGACACCGCGGCCCTGGGCCGGATGGCGACCCAGATCACCGACGTCGTGCACCGGCGCGCGGGGGCGGGACCGCTCGACGCGCCCACGATCACGCAGTTCGCCCGCGACGGCTACGGCCGCTACGCGCCGGTCACCCACGTCCTCGACGTCGCCGAGCGCCCCCCGATGATCACGGTCGCGGGGTACGGGCAGCGCGCGGCGAAGGTGTCCTGAGCCGCGCCGGCTTCAGCGGACGAACGGCTCCTGGCCGGTCTCCGACACCATGGCGCGCCCGGCCCCGGCCCAGGCCGACATGCCGCCGTCCACGTTGACCACGTCGTGGCCGTTGCGCTGCAGCCACTGCGCGGTGCGCTGGGAGCGCCCCCCGGAGCGGCAGACGACGAGCACCCGCCCCTCGGGCAGCTCCCCGAGGCGCTGCGGCACCTGGCCCATGGGGATGTGCAGCGCGCCCGGGGCGTGCCCCGCGGCCCACTCCTCGTCCTCGCGGACGTCGAGGACCACCGCGTCGTCGCTCAGGTCGGTCACGGCGACGGTGGGGACGCCGTCCACGTCGAAGGTCGGGAAGTCCGTCATGCCCCGACCCTACGACGGCCCGCGGTGGCGAGCGGTAGCGTGGCGCCCCGTGCGTGACAGCTTGCGGGAGATCGTCCTCTTCAGCGGATCGGCCCACCCCGAGCTGGCCCGGGCGGTGGCGGGGGAGCTGGGGATCGAGCTGTCCCCGACCCGCACGAGCCGGTTCTCCAACGACTGCCTCGAGGTGCAGCTGGAGGCCAACTGCCGCCAGCGCGACGTGTACATCGTGCAGCCGCTGGTCCCCCCGGTGCAGGAGGCGCTCGTGGAGCTGCTGCTCATGGTCGACGCGGCCAAGCACGCCTCCGCCGGGCGCGTGACCGCCGTGGTGCCGCACTACGCGTACGCCCGCTCGGACAAGAAGGACACCGGGCGCATCTCCATCGGCGGCCGCCTCGTGGCGGACCTGCTGGAGACCGCCGGCGCCGACCACGTCCTGGCGGTGACGCTGCACTCCCCGCAGGTGCACGGCTTCTTCCGCGTCCCCGTGGACCACCTGCACGCCCTGCACCAGCTCGCGACGCACTTCGCCGGCGAGGACCTCTCCAACGCCGTCGTCGTCTCCCCCGACCTGGGCTACGCGAAGCCCGCGGCCGCGTTCGCCCGGCTGCTCGGCTGCTCGGTCGCCGCCGGCGCCAAGCAGCGCTTCCCCGACGACCGCGTCGTCATCGCCGACATCATCGGCGAGGTGACCGGCAAGGACGTCATCGTCATCGACGACGAGATCGCCAAGGGCAGCACGGTGTTCGAGCTCGTCGCGCGGCTGAAGGAGCTGCGGGTCCGCAGCGTGCGCGTCGTCTGCACCCACGGCATCTTCGCCGGGGACGCCCTGGACCGGCTCATCAAGCACCCCGACATCGACGAGGTCGTCTGCACCGACACCGTCCCGCTGCGCGGCGGTCCCCGCCCGGGGCTGTCGGTCATCTCCATCGCCCCGGCGCTGGCGACGGCGATCCGCCACATCCACGAGGGGGAGTCGGTCAGCGCGCTGTTCCAGCACTGAACCCCGCCGCGGGGTTCAGCGCAGCTCGGCGGGCAGGTCCCGCGCGTGCAGCACCACCATGGCGGTGACGGCGCGGGTGAGGCAGACGTAGAGCCGGCGCAGGCCGGTGCGCTCGTCGGGTTCGGCGTCGACGACGTCGGCGGGTTCCACGACGACGACGCGGTCGAACTCCAGGCCCTTGACCAGCCCGGCGGGGACGAGGGAGACGCGCTGCTGGACCTCGCCCTCGGCGAGGGCGTCGAGGCGGGAGAACCCGGTCCCGGCCGCGGTGAGGGCCGCTGCGGCCGCGTCGACGGAGCCCGCGGCGACGACGACCCCGACGGAACCCTCCTCGCCGAGGAGTTCCGCGGCGACGGCCGCCGCCCGCGCGAGCGGGTCCCCGACCCGCACGACGTCGAGGTGCCCGGGGTCCTCGCGGACGGAGGTGGGGACGCCGAGGTCGGGGGCGATGCGCGGCAGCAGCCGCGCCGCGTAGTCGATGACCGCGGAGGGGACGCGGAAACCCCGGTCGAGGACCTCGAGGTCCCCGTCGGGCTTCCCGAGGTGGACCAGCACGTCGTCCCAGCTGCGGGCCGACCACGGCGTGGTGCCCTGGGCGATGTCGCCGAGGACGGTCGCGGCGCCGGTGCTGCAGCGGCGCCCGACCGCGCGCAGCTGCATCGCCGAGAGGTCCTGCGCTTCGTCGAGCACGACGTGGGCGCGGGACCGGGTGCGCTGCAACTGGTCGGAGATCTCGTCGAGGAGCGCCCCGTCGGCCTCCGTCCACCTCGCCGTCCCCGCCGTCCGCGGGGGTCGCGGCCACAGCAGCAGCTCGCGCTCGGCGCCGGTGAGCAGGTCCCGGGAACTGCGCTCCAGGAACTCCCGGTCCGACAGCAGCCGCCACAGCACCTTCGCGGCGTCCTGCGCGGGGACGAGCGCCTTGACCGCCGCGCGGACCTCGGCGCTGCGCGCGACGGCGTCCTGGACGACGTCGTCGGGGGAGTCCCCGGCCGCCTCGAACAGCTGCAGGACGGCGTGGGCCAGGCGCTGCGGCAGCAGGGCGCGGGCCGCCTCGTAGCGGATCCCGCGGGTGGTGAGCTCGTCGAGGAGGTCGCGGACCAGGTACCCCGGGACCCGCCAGCGACGCGTCCCGCGGGTGAGCACGAGGGCCCCGCCCTCCAGGACCTGCGCGGGGTCGCCGACGGCGGCCCACACGGCGCGGCGCACCACCTCGGCCATCCGCTCGTCGCCCTTGAGGGTCGCCACGGCGGCGGGTTCCTCGCCCCGCACCCGGACCTCCTTGCGCCCCTCGGCGGCGACGGTCACCAGTTCGGTGACGGTGCGCTGCTCGACCTCGACCTCCCCCAGGGCGGGCAGGACGGCGGAGATGTGGGAGAGGAAGGCCCGGTTGGGCCCGATGACCAGCACGCCCTGGCGGGTCAGCCGCTCGCGGTGGGCGTAGAGCAGCCAGGCCGCGCGGTGCAGGCCGACGGCGGTCTTGCCCGTGCCCGGCGCCCCCTGGACGCACACGGTGGTCTGGGCGTCGGCGCGCACCAGGGCGTCCTGCTCGGGCTGGATGGTGGCGACGATGTCGCGCATGGGCCCGGAGCGGGGGCGTTCGATCTCGCGGGCCAGGATCGCGCTGACCCCGGACTCCTCGACGCCGGAGTCGTCGCGCTCGACGAGGTGCTCGTCCTCGTAGGCCGTCAGCCGGCCCTCCTCGACGCCGAAGCGGCGCCGCAGCCGCACCCCGCCGCGGTCGTCGCGGGTGGCGCGGTAGAACCCGCGGGCGACGTCGGCGCGCCAGTCCAGGACGACGGGGTCGCCGGCGGCGTCGGTGACGTGGCGCCGGCCGATGTGGTGGCGCTGGCCGTCGTCGTGGTCGGTGCGGCCGAAGAAGAGCGTGGTGGACGGGTCGTCGAGCAGACCGGCGGCGCGGCGGTGCAGGGCGTGGGCCAGCGCCTCGTCGGCGAGGGCGTCGCCGCCGTCGGGGACGAGGGACAGCGTGTGCTCGCGCATGCGGGTCAGTTCCGCGCGGGCGCGGTCGAGGTGGCGCTGTTCGGCGGCGAGGACGCCGTCGGGGTCGGACACGGGTTCCTCCAGGGGTTCGGCCCGGTCGTGCGAGCCGACCGATTCTGCCGGAACCGGCGCGCGGGAGCGACGTCGCGCGCGGCGTCCGCCGGCGGGGGGCCTCCGCGGCCGGGGCGGGGGGAACCGCCACCGGGCCCGGGGCGTCGTACCCGGGTGACCGCACGCAGGAGCGCCCGCCCGTCCGGACCGGCAGCACGCGGTGGCCCCGCCGCCCTCGCGCTGGCCGCTCTCGCGGTGCTCGGCGGCTGCGGCGGGCAGCAGGCGGGCGGTTCGGCGGCGAGCGGCCCGGCCCCCGCCGCGAGCGCGGCCCCCGCGCAGGGGTCGCTGACCGTGGAGCTGGACCCCGACGGCCCCGGGGGCGCGGACGCCCCCCGGACCTGGGACCTGTCCTGCTCCCCCGGCGGTGCCGTCGCCGGGGACCACCCCGACGCCGCGGCCGCCTGCGCCGCGCTGGCCGCGGCGGGGGACCCGTGGGCGCCGGTGGCCGGGGACACGGCCTGCACGATGGTGCACGGCGGCCCGCAGGTCGCCACCGTCCGCGGGACCTGGGAGGGCGCCGCGGTCGAGGCCGGTTTCCAGCGCGGTGACGGGTGCGAGATCGCGCGCTGGGACCGGATCGCGCCGGTGCTGGAACCGGGGGCGACCACCCCCACCAACAACTCTCAGTAATTAATCGCCACCCTGGGTAGCCAAACCGGGGGCGGCAGGGCATCGTGTCCTCGGACGGCCTCAGAAAACGGCGACCGGCACCCATCCACGACGGGGTCGGCCCCGAACTGGTGGTGTCCGATGACGACGACGTGACACCTGCCGCGTCGAGCCACGGTGCCGACGACGGCACCCCGACTCAAAGGCTGCCCATGTTCAAGAAGTCCCTCCTCGTCGACATGATCAACCGCAGTTCCGAGACCCCCGCCGACCGCCGGAACTTCCTGCGCGGGATGGGCCTGCTCTCCGCGGGCACCGTCGGCGCCGGTCTGGTGGGAACCTCCCTCGCCGCCCCGGCCGAGGCCGCCGACGCCGCCCCCAGCGAGGTCAGCGTCCTCAACTTCGCCCTGAACCTGGAGTACCTGGAGGCGGAGTTCTACTGCTTCGCCGCCTACGGACACGGCCTGGCCGAGGCCATGGCCACCGGCACCGGCACCATGGGCGGGGTCACCGGCGGGCACCGCGTCCCGTTCAAGAGCAAGGCCATGCGGTACTACGCCGAGGAGATCGCCAACGACGAGATCGCGCACGTGAAGTTCCTGCGCAGCGCCCTCGGCGCCGGCGCGGTCTCCCGCCCGGCCATCGACCTGCAGAGCTCCTTCACCGGCGCGGCCGTCGCGGCCGGGGTCATCGAGCAGGGGCAGACGTTCGACCCGTTCTCCTCCGAGGAGTTCTTCCTCCTCGGCGCGTTCCTCTTCGAGGACGTCGGGGTCACCGCCTACAAGGGTGCCGCCCCGCTGATCACCAACAAGACCTATCTCGAGGCCGCCGCCGGCATCCTCGCCGTCGAGGCCTACCACTCCGGCATCGTGCGCACCCTGCTGTACCAGAACGGCCTGGCCGCGCCGACGAACCTCATCTCCGCCGCCCGCGACTCCCTCGACGGGTCCGCGGCGTCCAAGGACCAGGGCATCACCACCGGCGCCTCCGGCCGCGCGAACCTCGTCGCCGCCGACAAGGACGCCATCGCGTTCAGCCGCACCCCGCAGGAAGTCCTCAACATCGTGTACCTGACCGCGGGCGCCGGCGTCAGCAAGGGCGGGTTCTACCCGAACGGCCTCAACGGCGAGATCAAGACCAGCTGACCCCCCTTCGAACAGGAAGAAGAACCCCGTGAAGAAGTCCCTCGCCACCACCGGTGTCGCCGTCCTCGTCGGCCTCGGGACGATCGGTGCCGCTCTGCCGGCGCAGGCCGCCCCCGGTTTCGCCTTCGACCAGCGCATCTCCGGAGCCGACCGCTTCGAGACCGCCGTGGCCGCCTCGAAGCTCCTCTACCCCGTCGACGACAGCGCCACCGACGCCGTCGTCGTCAACGGCTACGCGACCGTCGACGGCCTCACCGCCTCCTACCTCGCCGGTCTGCGCTCCGCGCCGATCCTCTACACCGACACCAACTCCGTGCCGGCCTCCACCCAGGCCGAGCTGGACCGCCTCGGGGTCACCGACGTCTGGATCGTCGGGGGCACCGACCGCGTCTCGCAGGGCCAGGAGGACGCCTGGGACGCGGCGGGCGTCACCGTCCACCGCCTCGCCGGCGCCGACCGCTACGCCACGGCGGCCCTGGTCGCGCAGGCCGACGACTCCGGGGACGCCCCGGAGCAGGTGTTCGTCGCCAGCGGCACCGCGACCGCGGACGCCCTCGCCGCCGGCCCGGTCGCCTGGGCCCGCAACTACCCGATCCTGCTCACCCAGGCCGGGTCCGTCCCCGCCGCCACGACGGACGCCCTCGCGAAGCTGGGGACGACGAACCGCGTCGTGCTGGGCAGCGCGAACTCGGTCTCCGACGCGGTGTACGCCCAGGTGAAGGGCACCGAGCGCCTCGGCGGGGTGAACCGCCAGGAGACGGCGACGAAGATCGCCGACGACGTCATCGCCAACGACAACTTCGACTCCCAGAGCGTCGCGCTCGTCGGCGGGACGGACGCCACCGCGGCCGACGCGCTGTCGGCCGCCCCGGTCGCCGGAGCGGGCGGGGTGCCGCTGGTCTTCCTCGGGTTCGACGGGGGGCTGGGCGAGAGCACCGGCGCCTACCTGACGGCGAAGAAGGCGAACTACACCGCCGCGGGTGACGGCTGGGTCTTCGGCGGGGAACCGTCGGTGAAGCAGTCCACCGTGGCCGCGGCGACGGCCGCCGTCCAGTAGCAGCACCGGTTCGGCCGGTGGTCCCCCCGGGGACCACCGGCCGGCGGGTTCAGCGGGCGACGACCCGCAGGGTCTCCACCGAACCGTCGGCGGCGTCGGGGACGAGCATCCCGGCCGCGACGCCGGAGCGCAGGTAGTCCACGACCTCGGCGCCGACGACCTCGCCCGGCGTGAGCACCGGGACCCCCGGCGGGTAGGGGCTCACGACCTCGGCGGCGATGCGGCCGACGGCCTCCGCGGCCGGGACCTGCTCGGTGGGTCCGAAGAACGCGTCGCGGGGCAGCATCGCGTTCTCCAGCTCCAGCGCCCCCGGGCGCGGCAGGTCCACCGGCGGTTGGCGCTCCAGGTCGCCGCTCTCGGCGGCCAGGCGCCGCAGGGACTCCAGCAGCCGCTCCAGCCGGGCGTCGTCGTCGGCGTACGTCAGGCGCGCCCCGATGCGGCGGGTGTCGGCGGAACCGATGTCGACCTGGCACGCCGACCGCAGCCAGTCCCCGGCCTGGAACCCGGTGATGCCCAGCCCGCGCACGTCGACGGTCACGGCGAAGGGGTCCAGCTCGAACGCACCCCCGGCGCCGAGGACCTCCTCCCCCAGGACGTCCAGGCCCTCGATCCCGCCGACCGCGGCCCGCAGCCGCCGGGTGCGTTCCAGCGCGGCGCCGAGGAGTTCCCGGCCCTGCTCCACCATCTGCCGGCGCCACCCGTCGAGGCTGGCGTAGACCAGCGGGGAGGAACTCGTCGTCCCCAGCAGGTCCTCGCGCGCGGAGAGGACGTCGGGGTCGATGCGGTCGCCCTTGAGGTGGAAGACGGAGCTCTGCTCGATCGCCCCGCCCATCTTGTGGACGCTGGTGACGACGAGGTCGGCGCCGACGTTCATCCCCCACTCGGGCAGGTCGGGGTGGAAGGGCAGGTGCGCCCCCCACGCCTCGTCGACGATGAGGGGGACGCCGAACTCGTGGCAGACCTCGGCGACGCCGCCGATGTCGGCGCAGGTGCCCCAGTCGGTGGGCGAGATGAGCAGCATCCCCTTGGCGTCGGGGTTGGCCCGCAGCGCGGCGCGGACGTCGGCGGGCTCCGGCGGGTGCGCGAGGTGGCGCTCGGGGTCGAAGTGCGGGTGCACCCAGACGGGGTCGATGCCGGAGATGATGACGCCGGCGATGACGGACTTGTGCGCGTTGCGCGAGACCAGCAGCTTCTCCCCCGGCCCGGCGACGGAGATCATCGCGGACTTGACCGACAGCGAGCTGCCGCAGGTGGAGAAGAACGCCCGGTCGGCCCCGACGGCGTCGGCCATGAGCTCCTCGGCCTGGCTGACGACGCCCTGCGACTCCCGGCGGTCGTCGAGGCCGTTGAGGGTGAGGATGTCCGCGGCGAAGGTTCCCCGGCCCAGGACGGCGAGGACCCGGGGGTCCACCCCGAGACCCTGGCGGTGCCCGGGAGGACCGAACACCACGTCGCCTCGGGCGTGGAAGGCCTCGATCGCCTCCAGGACGGGGGTGCGGGAGTGGTCCATCGCGTGTCGCTCCGATCTCTCGATCCGCCCGGGGGCGGGGGTCGCTGATCACCTACCCCGAAGTCGCCCGGGCACGCGCCGCGGAGCGCAGGACCGGTTCAGGACGCCTCGGCGGGGCCCCCCGGCAGGCGTCCCCACAGCCGGACGCCGTCGTCCAGGGGCTCCCAGCCCCACGCCGCGGTGAGCTGCGACAGCAGGGCCCGCGTGTGCTCGCCCAGCTCCACCTGCGAGCGGCCCCGCAGGTCCACGTTCACCACCAGGTGGCCCTCGGCCTCGTCGACCCCGACCGCGGCCGGCACCAGCCCCGTCCCGGCGCCCTCCAGCAGTTCCGTGGTCACCAGCGCCGCGTCCTCGCCGTGCTGGGCCAGCCCGGCCCGTTCGGCCTGCAGCAGCACGAACCGGCGGACCTGCCGCAGCGGTTGCGACTCCCCCAGCAGGTCCAGCCTGATGCTCCCCGACAGCTGCGCGTCCATGGTCCACCTCTCCCGTCGCGTGCGACGCCCCTGCTCGACGGTCCTCCCAGCGTGGGTGACCGCTCCCCGACCGGCACCTCGGGGCCCGTCCCGCCGGGAACCGGCCCGGTGGGCCGGTTCAGGCGGCTTCGTCCGCGGGCGGCCGTCGGGTGCGGTGCTCGTGCAGGTGCACGACCTCCGCCCCGGGCGCCCGTCGCGCGGCGGCCTCCCGGACCGCCCGCGTCGCGTCGCCGAACCGGGCACCGCGCGGGGCGACGAGCAGCTGCCCGTCGCCCCTCCCCTCGCGCGCGGCTCGACCCGCGGCGGCCATGGCGGCGAGAACCGCCGTCCCCAGCACCACGACCCCCACGAGAATGCCTGCGACGATACCCATCTCCACCCCTCCCGCCGACCACCGGACCGAACACCTCGAGCATCGGCGACGCGGCGCGGCCGGGCATCGGACCGGGGGTGGAACCCGTGCGTCCACCCGGGGGAGGACCTCCTCCGGGAGGACTACGACCGCGTCCCCGGGAGGGGCGCGGGACGGCGGGCGGGGGTCAGGGCGGCGCTGCGCTGGTTCACCCCCGCAGTGAACCCCCGCCCCATGGGGACGGCACAGGGAGGTCCGGGCGAACTCCCGGGGAACTCGACCCGAACGCGGGGGTCACTTCAGCAGGCGCGACAGCCTGCGGTCGGCCAGGACCTTCCCGCCGGTCTGGCAGGTGGCGCAGTACTGCATCGACCGGTCGGCGAACGACACCTCGCGCACGGTGTCCCCGCAGACCGGGCAGGGCAGACCCGCCCGGCCGTGCACGCGCAGACCCGCCCGCTTGGCGTCCTTGAGCTCCTTCGCGGGTTTCCCGCTCGCCGCGGCCACGGCGTCCAGCAGCGTCGTCCGCAGCGCGTCGTAGAGGCGTTCCACGTCGGGCGCGGGCAGCTTCCCCGCGATGGCGTAGGGGGAGAGCCGGGCGACGTGCAGGACCTCGTCGGAGTAGGCGTTGCCCACCCCGGCCAGCACCGACTGGTCGCGCAGCAGGCCCTTGACCTGCTGGCGCGACCCCGCCAGCAGCGAGGCGAACGCGGCCTCGTCGAAGGCGTCGTCCAGCGGGTCGGGCCCGAGGGTGGCGATGCCCGGGACCTGCGCGGGGTCGCGGACGACGTGCACGGCGAGGCGCTTCTGCGTGCCGGCCTCGGTGAGGTCGAACCCCGGGGGGCGGTGGGGGTCCTCGTCGTCCTCGGGGGCGAGCCGGACCCGCAGCGCGACGGGGTTCTTCCCCCCGGGCCGCAGCGGCGCCGCCGGCAGGGCGTCGGACCAGCGCACCCAGCCCGCGCGGGACAGGTGGACGGCCAGGTGCAGGCCGTCGACGTCGACGTCGAGCCACTTGCCGCGCCGGACCACCCCGGCGACGAGCAACCCGCCCAGCGCCGACGGCGGGGGGTCGTAGGTCTTGAGGACGTTCAGCGCCCCGACCTCGACGCGGGCCACGACCCGGCCCACGAGCCGCTCGCGCAGGAAGGTGGCGAGCGCTTCGACCTCGGGCAGTTCCGGCACCGGGCCAGTGTGGTGCACCGCGGCCCGCCCGGCGAGGTCTTCGGCGCACCGCGCTCGCCGACGACGGTCGTCCGAAAGCGTGGAGACGTTGCCCCGGAACGCGTTCCCGGAACTTTCGCGGCCCGGGCCCGGCGTGGTCTCGTGCTCGGGTGGATCCCGCCGTCTTCGCCGCCAGCTTCCTGCCGATCCTGCTGCTGGAGCTGCCCGACAAGACCTTCGTCGCCACCCTCGTCCTCGCGACGCGGTTCCGCCCGCTGACGGCCTGGACCGGGGTGGGGCTGGCCTTCGCCGTCCAGAGCCTCATCGCCGTCGTGGCCGGGCGGTTGCTCGCCCAGCTCCCGGACCGCCCGGTGGCCGCGGTGGCGGCCCTGCTCTTCGCGGTCGGCGCCTTCACCCTGTTCCGGGGGGCGGCGAAGGCGCGGCAGGCCGAGGAGGACGCCCTGCACGAGTACGAGCGGAAGGTGCGGGGCGGGCGGACGGGGCTGCGCGCGGTCGCGGCCTGCTTCGGGGTCGTCTTCCTCGCGGAGTGGGGCGACCTGTCGCAGCTGTTCACCGCGGGGCTGGCCGCCCGCTACGAGGACCCGGTCTCGGTCTTCGCCGGGGCCTGGGCGGCGCTGCTGGTCGTCTCCGGGCTGGCCGCCGCCGCCGGCGCGGCCCTGATGAGGAGGTTGAGCGTCGCCACCGTCAGCCGCGTCGGGGGCGTCGTGTGCGCCGTCCTGGCGGTCCTGACGCTGCTCGAGGTCGCCGGGGTGGAGCTGCCCCTCTGACCCCGTCGGCGGCGCGGCGGGCCTGCGTGCGGACAAGCGGCGGGCCGAGTGATTGACTGTCCGTCACGCAGCGATGACTCTGCTCACATGCGTACCGCTGGGAGCGCCGTGGAGGGACCGCGGCGCGGCTGACGTCGGGTGGGGAGGTGGGACCTGTGTTCCGCGTGGTCCTCCCGCCCAACCCGCGGTCGGTCGGCGTCGCGCGGTGGCTCATCACCGAGTGGTGCGCCCCCTGGGTGGCCGCGGCCCAGCTCGACGAGGACGTCGTCGAGTCCGCGCTGCTGCTGGCCAGCGAGGTCATCACCAACGCCGTCGTGCACGGGGACGGCATGGTCCAGGTCGACGTGGGCCGGGTCGAGGGCCCGTCCCTGCGCGTGGAGGTCTCCGACGACGGCGGCGGCATGCCGCTCATCGGCGCCCAGCGCACCGACGCCGAGAGCGGGCGCGGGATGGCCATGGTCGAGCTGCTGTCCAGCCGCTGGGGCACCGACCTCGCCGTCGGCCCCCTGGGCAAGACCGTCTGGTTCGAGGTGTCCGGCTCCTAGGCCCGGCCCCGGGCGTCCCCCGCCGGCCCCGCCGCCGGGGAGCGCACCAGGGCGTCGCGGCCGGCCAGGCGCGCCGCCACCAGCTGCCCGGCGCAGACCACGACCAGGACGGCCAGCGGCAGCGTCCACCCGCCGCTCGCCGCGTGCAGGGCGCCGGCGAGCACCGGGCCCGCCGCGGCCGCGAGGTAGCCGACGGCCTGGGCCATCCCCGACAGCGCCACCGCCGTGGGGCCGTCGGCCGCCCGCGCCGAGACGCTCGCCAGGGCCAGCACCACCGACCCGCCCATCCCCAGCCCCGCCACGACCACGGCGACCGTCGCCGCGCCCGGCGCCGCCAGGAGCAGCACGAGCCCGAGCAGGGTCAGCGCCGTGGAGCCCAGCGCCGCCCGCCGCGTCCGGGTCACCGTGCGCCCGGCGGCGAGGGGGACCAGCAGGCTGCCCGCGACCCCCGCGACCTGCATCACCGACAGCAGCACCCCGGCCGCGGTGGCGTCGGCGCCGGAGCGGTCGTGGACGATCGTCGCCAGCCACGACAGCAGGACGTAGAAGACCACCGACTGGGCCGCCAGGAACGCCGTGACCGCCCACGCCAGGGGTGAGCCCCACGGGGCCCGGGCGCGGGGGGCGGTGGGGGCGGTGCCGCGGCGGCGGACCAGCGGCAGCCACAGGAGCCCGCCGACCAGGGCGGGCACGGCCCACACGGCGAGCGCGCTGCGCCAGCCGCCGGGCAGCTCCCGGGCCAGCGGGACGGCCACCCCGGAGGAGACGCTGGCGACGACCTGCATGAGGACGACGTAGGTGCTGGTCAGCAGGGGGATGCGGCGGGGGAAGTCGTCGCGGGCGAGGGCGGGCATGAGGACGTTGGCGACGGCGATGGCCACCCCGACGACGGCGGTGCCGGCGAAGAGCGGCACGACGCCGGGGACCCAGCGCAGCAGGGCCCCGAGCACGAGCAGGAACAGGGCGAGCACCAGCGTCGGGCGGGTCCCGCAGCGGGCGGCGACGCGGGGCACGACGAGGGAGCTGACGGCGAAGGCCAGCAGCGGCAGGGAGGTCAGCGCCCCGGCGGCCGTCGCGGACAGGCCGGTGTCGGCGGACAGGACCGGCAGCACCGGGCCGACGCCGGTGAGGGGGGCCCGCATGGCGCAGGCGACGAGGAGGAACCCCGCGAGGAGCACGGCGGCGCTCCCCCGGGAGGCGGGACCGGTGGTGCCCCCGGGCGGGGTGAGGGGTGCGCGCATGACGGGCCCATCGTCGCGCACGGGTGGTTCGCCGGGGGCCCCGGTCAGGACCGGCGGGACTCCCGGCGCAGGTAGACCAGGCCGAGCACCGGCAGCACGAGCGGCACGAACCCGTACCCGCGCCCGTAGCCGGACCACACGGTGGAGTCGGGGAAGGCCCGCGCGTCGGCGAGGCTGAGGGTCCCGACGGTCAGGACGCCGAGCAGCTCCACGGTGCAGGCGGCCCACGCGGCGCGGCGCCAGCCCCACCCCGTGCGCCCCAGCCCGAGGGTGGCCACGACGTAGACGGCGCCGGCGAACCCGGACAGCGCGTAGGCCAGCGGGGCCTCGTGGAAGCGGGTCGCGATCTGCACGGCGGCCCGGGAGACCGCGGCGACCGCGAAGACGGCGTAGAGGGCGACGAGGACGCGGCCGAGGCCGGTGGTGCGGCGCGCGGGGCGGCGGGACCGGGTGCTCACCGCGTCACCGCGAAGAGGAGGAACGCCCGGTAGGCGACGACCATCGCGGCGAAGCAGGCCACGACGAGGACGAGGGGGCTGGGCCGCGACCGGTCGGCCAGGGTCCAGAACGTCGCGGCGGGCAGCACGAGGGGGGCGACGACGAGGTAGGCGATGGAGGTGGCGAGCTCGACGGGGCGCGGCCCGGTGACGAGCTCGGCGACCCCGTCGGCGACGAGGGCCAGCACGGCCAGCTCCAGCACGCCGACCCCGACCAGCAGCGGGCGCCCGACCCGGCGGTCGCGGGCGACGACGGCGACCGCCCAGGCCCCCACGATCAGGGCCAGGACGCAGACCACCGCGACGAGGAGACCGGACACGAGGGTGAACTCTACGAGTCCCGGGAAGCAGACCGGCCCGGCGGTGGTTGCTGCCGTACATGGATCTGTTCTCCCCCGTCGCCCTGGGCGACCTCCAGCTCTCGAACCGCCTCGTCATGGCCCCGCTCACCCGCATGCGCTCGGGCTCCGAGGGGGTGCCGGGGCCGCTGGTCGCCGAGCACTACGCCCAGCGGGCGAGCCTGGGGCTCATCGTCACCGAGGGGACCTACCTCAACGGCGAGTCGCAGGGCTTCGTGGGGCAGCCGGGCATCGTCACCGACGCCCAGCAGGAGGGCTGGCGGGCCGTGGCCGAGGCGGTGCACGCCGGCGGCGGGAAGATCGTCATGCAGGTCATGCACGCCGGGCGGGTGACCCACCCCGAGACCACCGGCGGCGACCGGATCGTCGGGCCGAGCGCGATCGCCATCCAGGGCGAGACCCACACCCCGACCGGCAAGCAGCCCTACCCGGTCCCGCACGCGCTGACCACCGAGGAGGTCGCCGGGGTGGTGGCCGACTTCGTGGCCGCCTCCCGCCGCGCCGTCGACGCCGGCCTGGACGGGGTCGAGATCCACTCCGCCAACGGGTACCTGCTGCACGAGTTCCTCGCCCCCAGCTCCAACCACCGCGACGACCAGTACGGCGGCTCGCCGGAGAACCGGGCCCGCCTCGTGGTCGAGATCGCCACGGCCGTGGCCGCCGAGATCGGCGCCGGCCGCGTCGGGGTGCGCATCTCCCCCGAGCACAACATCCAGGACGCCCTGGAGACCGACCCCGCCGACGTCGAGGCGACGTACTCGGCGCTGGTCGAGGGCCTGCGCCCGCTCGGCCTGGCCTACCTGTCCGTGCTGCACGCCGACCCCTCCGGCGGCCTCGTGCAGGGCCTGCGCAAGCAGTTCGAGGGCCACCTCATGGTCAACAGCGGTTTCGGGGTCGTGACCTCGCGCCAGGACGCGCTGGACCTGGTCGCCGAGGGCACCGCCGACTCCGTGGCCGTGGGCCGCATGGCCATCGCGAACCCGGACCTGGTGCGCCGCTGGCAGGAGGACCTGCCCGAGAACGAGCCGAACCCGGCCACGTTCTACGCCGACGGGGCCGAGGGCTACACCGACTACCCCTTCGTGGACGCCCCGGCCTGAGCCGGACGGAACGGCTCCCCCGCCGACGGTGGTGACGGGACCGGCTGCGGCGCAGCCGGTCCCGAGGCCGAGCGGGCGGACGGCACCCCACGACCGGCGCGAGCACCGGGGCGGCAGTAGGTTCTCGGCGTGCCGGAACTGCCCGAGGTCCAGTCCGCCCGTCAGGTCGTCGAACGGGGCGGGTTGTTCCGCACCATCGCCGACGTCGACGACCGCGACACCTACGCGTGCCGCCCGCACGCGCCCGGGGACCTGCGCCGGGCGCTGGTGGGCCGGACCCTCACCGCCGCCCACCGGCGCGGGAAGTCGATGTGGTGCGACACCTCCGGGCGCGACGGGGACGAGGGCCCGGCGCTGGGGATCCACCTGGGCATGAGCGGGCGGATCTTCGTGAGTTCCGCCGGGGGCGCGGACCTGCTCGTGGGCGGGGACTACGCGGGCCCGCGGGAGAGCCCGAACCCGGTCAAGGAGGAGTGGTACCGCTTCACCCTCGACTTCGAGGACGGCGGGCAGCTGCGGCTCTTCGACAAGCGCCGCCTGGGCCGGGTGCGCCTGGACCCCGACGTCGACGCCCTCGGTCCCGACGCCGAGCTCGTGGGCCGCGAGGAGTTCCGCGAGCGCATCGGGCGCGGCAGCGCCCCGCTGAAGGCCCGGTTGCTGGACCAGTCGGTGGTGGCCGGGATCGGGAACCTGCTGGCCGACGAGGTCCTGTGGCGCGCTCGCGCCAGCCCGCTGAAGCCCGCCGGGGAACTGCGTGCGGAGGAGCTCGACGAGCTGCGCCGCGAGCTGCGCGCCGCGATCCGCCACGCCGTCCGCCACGGCGGCGTCCACACCGGCGAGGTGGTCCCGCACCGCACCGCCGGCGGGCACTGCCCGCGCTGCGGGGCGGAGATGGTCCGCGCCACGGTCGGGGGCCGCACGACGTGGTGGTGCTCGGCGGAACAGGGGTGAGCGTCAGCGGCGGGTGAAACCCCGCCGGGACGTCTCGACGTGGCGGACCATCGCCCGCCCGGCGCGCTGCTCGTCGCCGCTGGCGATGGCCGCGACGATGCGCCGGTGCTCCGTCCAGGCGCGCAGGCCCTGCTGCGGCACGGTGGTGGCGTAGGCCCACTGGATCTGCTCGCTGACCCGGCGCAGGACCATCCCCATGCTGCGCGACCCCGACAGCCGGGCGATCGCCCCGTGGAAGCGGGAGTTCAGCTCCGCGCCGAGCACCGGGTCCCCGGACTCCAGGGCGGCGAACCCGGCCTCGACGATGCCCGTGAGCTCCTCGACGACGGCGCTCTCCCCCGCCGCGACCCGCCGCGCGCACCGGCTCGCGGTGATCTCCTCCACGACGCGGCGCACGGCGTACAGGTCGGCGAGGTCGTCGACGGGCACCTGCGCGACGCGGGCCCCGGCGTTGGGCCGCAGGTCCACGAACCCCTCACCGGCCAGCGCCCGCAGCGCCTCGCGCACGGGGACGCGCGAGGTGCCGTACCGCTCGACGAGGAGCGTCTCGGTCAGCCGCGTCCCCGGCGGGAAGGACCCGCCGAGGACGTCGCGCCGCAGCTGCTCGGTGACCCGTTCCGCCGAGGCCCCCACCGCTACGCCGCAGCCCGTCCGGGGATGGCCGACAGCAGCTGGGCGGTGTACTCCTCGCGGGGGTGGTCGAACACGTCCCCGATCATGCCCTGCTCCACGACCCGCCCGGCGCGCATCACCAGGACCCGGTGGGCCAGGTTCCGGGCCACGGCCAGGTCGTGGGTGATGAACAGGTAGGTCAGGCCGAGGTCGTCCTGGAGCCGTTCCAGCAGAGCGAGGACCTGCTGCTGGACGAGGACGTCGAGGGCCGACGTCGCCTCGTCGAGCACGACGAGCGCCGGGTTCAGCGCGAGGGCGCGGGCCACCGCCACCCGTTGCCGCTGCCCGCCGGACAGCTCCGCGGGTCGGCGCTGGGCCAGGCCGCGGCTCAGCGCGACCTGGTCGAGCAGCTCCCCGACCCGGGCCCGCCGGGTGGCCGCGTCCCCGGCGCGCGCGATGCGCAGCGGTTCGTCGACGAGCCGTTCCACCGTCAGGGTGGGGTCCAGGGAACCGAACGGGTCCTGGAACACCGGGGCCACGTCGCGGCGGCCGCCGGCGAGGGCGATCTCCCCGCCGGTGGGGGTCTCCAGCCCCAGGACGAGGCGGGCGGTGGTCGTCTTGCCCGACCCGGACTCCCCGACGACGGCCGTCGTGGTGCCGGCGGGCACCGTGAAGGAGACCCCGTCCACCGCGCGCAGCTTCTCGCGCTGCCCCCGGACCCGGTACTCCTTGACCAGGTCCCGCACGACGAGGACGTCGGTCCCGGTCGCGGCGGGGAGGGCCCGGGGCGCGGCCCGGCCCGCGGTGGCGGGGGCGGCGGCGACCAGGCGCCGGGAGTAGTCCGCGGTGGGGTGGCGCAGGACCTGCGCCGCGGGGCCGGTCTCCACGACCCGCCCCTCGGACATGACGACCACGTCGTCGCAGCGTTCGGCGGCCAGGGCGAGGTCGTGGGTCACCAGCAGCAGCGACGCCCCGCGGGCGGCGGTGAGCCGGTCGAGGTGGTCGAGGATCTGCCGCTGCACCGTGACGTCGAGGGCGGAGGTGGGTTCGTCGGCGACGAGGAGTTCCGGCTCGGCGGCCAGGGCCATCGCGATGAGCACCCGCTGGCGCATCCCGCCGGAGAACTCGTGGGGGTACTGCCGGGCGCGGCGGGCGGCGTCGGGGATGCCGGCCTCGGCCAGCAGCTCCACCGCGCGGGCGCGGGCGGCGGCCCCGCGGGCCAGGCCGTGCGCGCGCAGCGTCTCGGCGACCTGGTGCCCCACCCGGGCGGAGGGGTTGAGGTTGGACATCGGGTCCTGGGGGACGAGGCCGATGCGGCGGCCGCGCAGCCGGCGCAGCGTCGTCTCGTCGCGGTCGAGGAGGGCGGCGGTCACGTCCTCCCCGCCGACGCTGACGCGCCCGGCGGTGATCCGCCCGGTGCCCGGCAGCAGCCCGAGCACGGCCGCGGCGGTGGTGGACTTGCCCGACCCCGACGCGCCCACGACGGCGACGCGGTGCCCGCGCCGGACGGTGAGGTCGACCCCGTGCAGCACGGTGTTCGCGCCGTAGGCGACGTCGAGGCCCTCGACGCGCAGCAGCTCCGGCCGCTCGTCCGGTCCCACCGCGCTCACCGCCCCACCGCGTAGCCCTGCGCGCCGCGGGAGTTCGCGGCGGCGTGCAGGACCCCGGTGCGCGGGTCGCGGCCCGCGCAGGAGAGCCGCCCCAGCGTCCACGGCCCGGACCGCGTCACGACGTGCCCGCGGGCCTCCAGCCCGGCGATGACGTCCTCCCCGACCCGGTCCTCGACGACGGCGCCGCCGGGGGTCCAGGTGCGCGGCCAGAACGAGCCCGGCATGGAGGTGGTGTGCAGCGCGGGCGCGTCGATGGCCTGCTGCGGCTCGTAGCCGCCGACGAGGGTGCGCAGCAGGTACAGCAGCTGCCACTGGTCCTGCTGGTCCCCGCCCGGGGTGCCCAGGGCCTCGACGGGGACCCCGTCGCGCAGCAGCAGCGTGGGGGTCAGCGTCGTGCGCGGGCGGTGCCCCGGGCGCAGCGCGGAGGGGGCGTCCTCGTCCAGCCACGTCATCTGCAGCCGCGAGCCCAGGCAGAACCCCAGCTCCGGGATCGTCGGGGAGGACTGCAGCCAGCCCCCCGAGGGCGTCGCGGAGACGACGTTGCCCCAGCGGTCGACGACGTCGACGTGGCAGGTGTCGCCGCGGGTGACGCCGGTGCTCTCGACGGTGGGTTCGCCGAGGGTGGGCTCACCGACGCCGACGGCTCCGGGGGCCTCGGTGCGCAGCGGCGGGAGGAACGGTTCCCGCCCGCCCACGGTGCCGGGGCGGAACTCGCGGGAGGCGCGGTCGGTGATGAGCGCGCGCCGGGTCGCGGCGTACTCCTCGGAGAGCAGTTCGGCCACCACGTCCGGGTCGGCGGCGGAGCCGTACCAGGCGTCGCGGTCGGCGAGGGCGAGCTTGAGGGCTTCGAGGACGGTGTGCGCGCCGCGCTCGGTGGAGGGGTCGAGGTCGGCGTCGTCGAACCCGTCGAGGATGCGCAGCGCCTGCAGCAGCACGGGGCCCTGGCCGAAGGGGCCGGTCTTGGCGACGGTGGTGCCGCGGAACTCGATCGTCGCGGCCGCCTCGTACCCGGCGGAGAACCCGGCGAAGTCGGCGACCTCGATCACCGCGGCGTGGTCGGTGCCGGAGGAGTGCCGGTGCGGGGTGCGCAGGAACTCCACGGCCTCGCGGGCGACGAAGCCCTCGCGCCACTCGCGGCGGAACGCCTCGATGCGCTCGACGCGGGAACCGGCGCCCTCCCCGGCGGCGACGAGCCGTTCCAGGGTGCGCGCCCAGGCCGGGTTGGTGATGACGTCGCCGTCGCGCGGGACCCGCCCGCCGGGCATCCACAGCGCGGCGGAGGTGGGCCAGTGCTCGCGGAACAGCTCCGCGACGGAGGCGATCGTCGTGCCGACGCGGCCGACGACGGGGTGCCCGTCGCGGGCGTAGCCGATCGCCGGGGCCAGCACGTCGGCGAGTTCCCAGGTGCCGTGATCGCGCAGCAGCACCACCCAGGCGTCGACCGCGCCGGGCACGGCGGCGGCGAGGCCGCCGGCGCCGGGGACGAGGTCGAGGCCTTCGCCGCGGTAGTGCGCGACGGTGGCGGCCGCCGGGGCCGGGCCCTGCCCGTTCAGCACGACCGGGGTCGGGTCCCCGGCGGTGGCGAACACGCCCGTCATGTCGCCCCCGGGCCCGTTGAGGTGGGGTTCGACGACGTGCAGCACGAAGGCCGCGGCGACGGCGGCGTCGAAGGCGTTGCCGCCGCGCTCCAGGACCGACTGCCCGGTGGCCGAGGCCAGCCAGTGCGTGGAGGCGGTCATGCCGAAGGTCCCCCGCAGGGTGGGGCGGGTGGTGTGGGCCGGCGGGGCGGTGAAGGCGCTCAACGGTTTCCTCCGTGCTGGTGGGACGGGTCGACGGCGTCGCGCAGCGCGTCGCCGAACAGGTTGAAGGCCAGGCAGACCAGGACGATCGCGAGACCGGGGAACAGGGCGGCGGTCGGCGCGCGGAAGATGTACTGCTGCGCGTCGGAGAGCATGATGCCCAGGCTCGGCGACGGCGGCTGGATGCCCAGGCCGAGGAAGGACAGCAGCGCCTCGCCGATGACGACCGCGGGCATGATCACGGTGGCCTGGACGACGATCGCGGGCACCGCGTTGGGCAGGACGTGGGTGGCGAGGACCCGCGCCCCGGACGCGTCCATGGTCTTCGCGGCCAGGACGTACTCCGCACCGCGCAGGCGCAGCGTCTCGGCGCGGACCACGCGGATCACCTGCGGGACGTGGGCGACGCCGAGGGCGATCGCGGCGTTGCCCAGGCTCGCCCCGCGGATGGCGGCCAGCCCGACGGCCAGGACCAGGAAGGGGAAGGCGAGCACGACGTCGGTGACCCGGGACACGACGACGTCGAGGCCCCGCCAGTACCCCGCGGCCAGCCCGAGCGGGGTGCCGACGACGACGGAGAGGGCGACGGCCAGGACCCCGACCTGGAGGGAGGCGCGCAGGCCGAAGAGGATGCGCGACAGCACGTCGCGCCCCAGGTCGTCGGTGCCCAGCCAGAACCCGACGGTGCGCGGGACCTGGAAGGGGGTCTCGAAGTGCACCTGCGCGGGCGGGTGCGGGGCCAGCAGGGGCGCGAGCAGGGCCGCGAGGACCACGACGAGCAGCAGCGCCCCGCCCACGACGCCGGAGGGGCTGCGCAGCAGCCGCTTCAGCACGTACCCGCGGCTGGACCCCAGGTCCACCGCGAGCCGGTCGGGGGTCTCGGTGATCTGGCTCATCGGGCACCTCCGGCGACGCGGATGCGGGGGTCGAGCACGGTGTAGAGCAGGTCCACGACGAGGTTGATGACGACGTAGGCCAGGGTCACGACGAGGACGACCCCCTCGATGACGGGGTAGTCGCGGCTGAACACCGAGTCCAGGGTGAGCTTCCCGAACCCGGGCAGGCCGAAGATGCGCTCGGTGACGACCGCGCCGGAGATCAGGCCGCCGAGCTGGAGCCCGACGAGGGTGACGACGACGACGAGCGAGTTGCGCAGCGCGAACCGCAGCACGACGGCGGGGCGGGACACGCCCTTGGCGCGCGCGGTGCGGACGTAGTCGGCGGAGAGGTTCTGCAGCATCGACGCCCGGGTCTGGCGCATCACCACCGCGGCGATCCCGGCGCCAAGGACGACGGCGGGCAGGGTGAGGTGGTGCAGCGCCCGCAGCGGGTCCTCGCCCGGCGGGACGTACCCGGAGGCGGGGAACCAGCCGGGTCCCACGGCGAGGTAGAGGATCGCCAGCAGCCCCAGCCAGAAGCTGGGGACGGACAGCCCCAGCAGGGACAGCCCGTTGACCCCGGCCTCGGCCCAGGTCCCGCGCCGCACGGCCGCGACGACGCCCGCCGCCAGCCCGAGCACGACGGCGAACAGCATCGCGTAGACCGACAGCCACGCGGTGACCGGCAGCGTGGCGCCGATGAGCTCGGTGACGGGGGTGCCGGTGCGCACCGAGGTCCCCAGGTCCCCGGAGAGGGCGCTGCGCGCGAACCGCCAGTACTGGACCCAGAGCGGCTGGTCCAGGCCCAGGTCGGCCCGGACGGCGGCCAGCGCCTCGGGGGTGGCCTCCTCGCCGGCGACGGCGAGGGCGGGGTCGCCGGGCAGGGCCCGGACCCCGGCGAAGACGACCATCGAGGCCAGCACGAGCGTCACGGCGCTCTGGCCCAGCCGGGACAGCAGGAAGCGTCCCATCACTCCTCCTCAGCGGTGTCGAGGAACGCGGCGCGCCCGAGGCGGACGACGCCGTCGGCGTAGGTCTCGATCCCGGCGACGGCGTCGTCGCCGGAACTCACGTACCCGGTGATGCTGCGCACCCGGTAGAGGTAGACGATCGGGTCGTCGCGCTGCACGAGCGTCACGACCCGCCCGTAGAGGTCGGCGCGCGTGGCGGGGTCGGTGCTGCGCGCGGCCTGCTTCAGCAGGGCGTCGACCTCGGGGTTCGAGTAGCCCGAGTAGTTGTTGCCGGCCGCGGTGGTGAGGAAGCTCGCGGAGTTCCCGTGCGGGTCGACGCGCCCGGACCAGCCGAGCTGGACGGCCTCGAAGTCGCCCGAGGACTGCTGGTCGAGCAGCGTGGAGTACTCGACGGGTTCGATCTCGAGGGCGAACCCGGCCTCCAGGACGCTGGCCTGCAGCGCCTGCGACAGGCGCAGGGTGTCGGCGGTGTTCGAGGCGGACACCGTGATCCGGTACGGCAGTTCCACCCCGGCCTCGGTCAGCAGTTCCTTCGCGCGCGCGGGGTCGTGCGGCGGGCAGGCGTCGCTGGCCGCGGTGGCGTAGGTGCTGGCCGGGGAGACGAACGAGCACGCCGGTTCGTACCAGTCGTTGAACACCGAGTTCACCAGCGCGGTGCGGTCCACGGCGAGGGAGAACGCCTCGCGGATGCGCGGGTCGGTGGCCAGCGGGGTGTCGATCCTGCCCGGGGGTTTCCCGACGCCGTCGGTGTTGCCCAGGTTGAACGTGATGCCCTGGTAGCCGAAGGAACCGGTCTGGAGCAGGCCGATGCCCTCCTCCTGCGCCAGGGCGTCGACGTCCTGCGGGGAGAGGGTGTCGGCGACCTGGACGTCGCCGGAGCGCAGGTTGGCGGCGCGGATGTTCGCGTCGGTCATGATCCGGTAGGTGATGGTGTCGAGGTGCACCCGGTCGGCGGCGTAGTAGCCCGGGTCGCGCTCGACGGTGATGGAGGTCTGCGGGACGCGTTCCACGAACCGGAACGGCCCGACGCAGGTGGGGTGGTCGCCGAAGTCCTCGCCGCGCTCGGCCAGCGCCGTGGGCGACATGACCATCCCCGCCCGGTCGGCCAGCGAGGCGGTGAGGGGGGCGAACGGGGTCTCGTAGTGCACGACGACGGTGGCGGGGTCGAGGGCCTCGACGTCGCGGACCGGGCCGAGCTCGCTCTTGCGGCTGCTGGTCTCCAGGGTGAGGTTGCGTTCCAGCGTGGTGACGACGGCGGCGGCGTCCAGCGGGGTGCCGTCGGCGAACCGGACGCCGGGGCGGACGGGGATGGTGACGGTGAGGCCGTCGGGCGACGTCGTGGGCAGCGCGGCGGCGAGCTGCGGGACGAGGTTCCCCCCGGCGTCGACGTCGTAGAGCTTCTCGCAGATCGCGTTCATGACGTAGCGCGTGTAGAGCGAGGACGACGTCGTGGGGTCGAGGCGGTCCGGCTCGGCCGAGAGGGCCATGACGAGGTCGCCGCCCTCGCGCACGGGGCGGTCGCCGATCGCGACGCCGGTGACGTCCTCGCGGTCGGGGGCCTCCCCCACGGGCTGGACGGGCACGCAGGCGGCGAGGCCGGTGGCGAGGGTGAGCAGGGTGGCGCCGGCGGTGGTGAGCAGGGCTGGTCGAGCGGTCATCGCAGACCTTTCGCGCGTCGGGCTCAGCAACGGAACGTATACAATCCGCGCACCGTACTCTTCCCGTGTTTCCCGCGTGTTTCCCGCGCGGGAGTTCCTGCGGAAACGTCGAGACCGAGCACGGAGGACCCGTCCATGCCCCCCGAGGCCCCCACCCGCGCCCCCTGGCACCTGGCCCTCATGCTGGCCCTGACGTTCTCGACGGGGATCGTCGACGCGGTCGGCTACCTCGGGCTGGACCGGGTGTTCACCGCGAACATGACCGGCAACGTCGTGATCCTGGGGATGGCCCTCACCGGCTCGGAGGACCTGCCGATCCTCGGCCCGGTGCTCGCCCTGCTCGGCTTCCTCGCCGGCGCGGCCGTGGTGGGCCGGGTCCTGCGCCGGGCCGCGAAGGGGTGGACGACGGCCTCCACCGTCGTGTTCGCGGTGGTCGGGGTGGCCCTGGGGGCGCTGGCCGCGGTCGTCGCGGCGCTGCCCGGGGTGCCCGTCGAGGCGGGCTCGACGCCGCCGGCGGCCGCGCTCGTCGTCACCACCGCCCTCGGGGTCGTCATGGGCGGGCAGGCCGCGGCGGCCCGCCGGCTGGCGGTGAAGGACGTCACGACGGTGGTCGTCACCTCCACCCTCACCGGGCTGGCCGCCGACTCCCGCCTCGCCGGGGGCGACGGCGCGGGGTGGCGCCGTCGGGTGGGCGCCGTGGCGCTGATCCTCGCCGGGGCCGCGGTGGGCGCGGCGCTGCTGCGCTGGCACGTCGGGGCGGGCCTCGCCCTCGCCGGCCTGATCACCGTCGTCGTGGCGGGGCTGGGGCACCGGAAGGCCCGCTGAGCACGCCCGGCGGGGCAGGGCGGTGGCGGTCCGCGCGCGGGGGGTGCAGCATCATCGGGCACGACCGAGCCCAGCCGGAACCGCAGGAGTGACGAGGAAGCCATGACGAACCCGCGCGCAGGACAGCACGCCGAACCCTCGGACCTCATCGACGTCGCCCACGTCGTCACGGCCTACTACGCCACCACGCCGGACCCCTCCGACGTCGGCCAGCGCGTCGCCTTCGGCACCTCCGGGCACCGCGGCTCCAGCCTCGACGGCGCCTTCAACGAGCACCACATCCTCGCCACGACCCAGGCGATCGTGGACTACCGCCGCGAGCAGGGCTACGACGGCCCGCTGTTCATCGGCCGCGACACCCACGCCCTCTCCGAGCCGGCCTGGGTCTCGGCGCTGGAGGTCCTCGCCGCCAACGACGTCACCGTCCTCGTCGACGACCGCGACTCGTGGACGCCGACGCCGGCGGTCTCGCACGCGATCCTGCGCGCCAACCGCGGCCCCTCGGGCGTGCGCACCACCGGCTCCGGCCTGGCCGACGGCATCGTCGTCACCCCCTCGCACAACCCCCCGCGCGACGGCGGGTTCAAGTACAACCCGCCCAACGGCGGCCCGGCCGACACCGACGCGACCGGCTGGATCGCGAGGAAGGCCAACGCCTACCTCGAGGCCGGCCTCGACGGGGTGCGCCGGGTGCCGTTCGCGAAGGCCCGCGCCGCCGCGCAGGGCTACGACTTCCTCGGCACCTACGTCGACGACCTGCCGAACGTGCTGGACATCGACGCGATCCGCGACGCCGGCATCCGCATCGGCGCCGACCCCCTGGGCGGGGCGAGCGTGGAGTTCTGGCAGGAGATCGCCGACCGCCACCGCCTGGACCTCACCGTGGTGAACCCGCTGGTCGACCCGACCTGGCGCTTCATGACGCTGGACTGGGACGGCAAGATCCGGATGGACTGCTCCTCGCCGGCGGCGATGCACTCCCTCATCGACCGCCGCTCGGAGTTCCAGATCGCCACCGGCAACGACGCCGACTCCGACCGGCACGGCATCGTCACCCCCGACGCGGGGCTGATGAACCCCAACCACTACCTCGCCGTCGCGATCCAGTACCTCTTCGGCGCCCGCACGGGCTGGCCGCAGAGCGCGGCCATCGGCAAGACGCTGGTGTCCAGCTCGATGATCGACCGGGTCGCGGCGTCGCTGGGCCGGGAACTGCTGGAGGTCCCCGTCGGGTTCAAGTGGTTCGTCCCCGGCCTGCTGGACGCCTCCGTCGGCTTCGGCGGCGAGGAGAGCGCCGGCGCCTCGTTCCTGCGCAAGGACGGGTCGGTGTGGAGCACCGACAAGGACGGCATCCTGCTGGCCCTGCTCGCCTCCGAGATCACGGCGGTGACGGGCCGGACCCCGAGCGAGCACTACGGCGACCTGATCGCGAAGTTCGGCCGCCCGCAGTACGTGCGCAGCGACGCGGCCGCGACCCGCGAGCAGAAGGCGACGCTGTCGAAGCTGTCGGCCGACCAGGTCGGCGCCACCGAGCTGGCCGGGGAGTCGATCACCGCGAAGCTCACCGAGGCCCCCGGCAACGGCGCGGCCATCGGCGGTCTCAAGGTCGTCACCGAGAACGCGTGGTTCGCGGCCCGGCCCTCGGGCACCGAGGACGTGTACAAGATCTACGCGGAGTCCTTCAAGGGGGCCGACCACCTGCGCCACGTGCAGCACGAGGCGCAGGAACTCGTCGACGGGGTCCTCTCGGGGAAGTGACGGGCGCACGATGACGAGGGTCGACCAGTGGACGTGGGCGGTGCGGCTCTACAAGAGCCGCTCGCTCGCGACCGCTGCGGTGAAGGCGGGTCACGTGCGGGTCAACGACGAGCGCGCGAAACCTTCCACCAGCGTGCACGTCGGCGACGAGGTGCGGGTGCGGGCCGAGGGCTACGAGAAGGTCTTCGAGGTCGTGCAGCTGCTGGAGAAGCGGGTGGGCGCCCCCATCGCGCAGGCCGCCTACGTCGACCACTCCCCGCCGCCCCCGCCGCGGGACGAGTTCTTCGGCGCGTTCGGCACCCGCGAGCGCGGGGCCGGGCGCCCGACGAAGCGGGACCGCCGCGAGCTGGACCGCCTCCGCGCCCCCGAGCGCGGCCAGGACTGACCCGCCCCCGCCCGGGGCGGGTCAGGCCCTGGGCAGGTCCTGGAGCCAGCTCTCGACCTCGGCGAGGGTGAGGACGGGACCCGCGGCGCCGAAGGCGATCCGGGCGTCCTTCTCCCCCGGCTTGCCGCTGGTCAGCAGGTAGCCCGGGTGGCGCTTCGTGGGGGCCTCCAGGGTCCAGCCCTTGGCCTTGGCGAGCTTGCGCAGCCGGTCGAACCGCGCGTCGTCGGCGGGAGTCGTCCCGGCCATCAGGAGGCCCACGAGCACTCGGCGGGCGGGCTCGCCTCGTGGTGCTCCTCGGCGATGCGGATGATCTCGTTCAGCCGGTCGCGGGCCCCGGTGAGCTCGTCGATCTGGGCCTGGACCCGGTCGCGCTCCTCGGCGAGCTTGGCCCGCATGCCCGGGGTGGTGCGCCCGGAGTCCATGCAGGGCAGGATCCGCAGCACGGAGCGGCTGGGGAGCCCCGCGGAGTAGAGGAGCTGGATGAACCTCACCCGGTCCACGGCGGACTCCGGGTAGTGCCGCTGCCCGCTGGGGCTGCGCTCGGCGGTGAGCAGGCCCTGCTCCTCGTAGTAGCGCAGCGCGCGGACGCTGACGCCCGCCGCCGCGGCGACCTCTCCGATGCGCACTGGGCCTCCCGGGTGAACGGACCCTCGAGCGGAGTTGACCCTGACGTCAACGTGAGGTCCTAGCGTAGCCGTCATGGACATCAGCCACGCCACCGCGCTCGTCACGGGCGCCAACCGCGGCATCGGCCGCGCCCTCGCCGTCGAGCTGCTCGCCCGCGGCGCGAAGGTCTACGCCGCCGCCCGCCGCCCCGAGACCGTCGACCTGCCCGGGGTCGAGGTCCTCGCCCTCGACGTCACCGACCCCGCCGCCGTCGCCGACGCCGCCCGCGCGGCCGCCGACGTGGACCTCCTCGTCAACAACGCCGGGATCACCACCGGCGCGACCCTCCTCGGCGACCTCGACGGGGTGCGCGCGGAGCTGGACGTCAACTTCTGGGGGACCCTCTCGATGGTCCGGGCCTTCGCCCCGGTCCTCGCCGCGAACGGCGGGGGCGCCGTGGTGAACATCGCCTCGGCCCTGTCCTGGTTCGCCTTCCCCGGCGCCGGCGCCTACGCCGTCTCCAAGGCGGCGAACTGGAACATGAGCAACGCGCTGCGCCTGGAACTGGCCGGGCAGGGCACGCTCGTCACCTCCGTCCACCTCGGCGCGGCCGACACCGACATGATGAAGGACTACGACGGCCCGAAGATCGATCCGGCCGAGGTCGCCCGCCGCACCCTCGACGGGGTGGCCGCCGGGGACCTCGAGGTCGTCGCCGACGAGTGGAGCGCCATGATCAAGGCGAGCCTGGCGAAGGACCCGCGGGAATTCTACGGGCAGTTCCTCGGGAACTGACGTTCTCCCGGAGTTCCGCCGGCGGTCACTCGGGGGGAACGCGGCCGGAGCACACTCCGGGGCGTGACCCCGCCCACGACCTCCACCGACCGCCGCCGGTTCCTCGCGGCCACCGGCGCCGTGGCCGGGCTCGCCGCGGCGACCAGCCTCGGGGTGAGCCCGGCCTCGGCCTCCAGCGCGGTGCGCCGCGGGGACGACCCGTTCACCCTGGGGATCGCCTCGGGCGACCCCGCACCGGACGGTTTCGTGCTGTGGACGCGCCTGGCCCCGGACCCCTTCAGCGCCGACGGCGGGATGGGTTCGGCCGCCGTGCGCGTGGAGTGGCGGGTGTGCGAGGACGAGGCGATGCGCCGCGAGGTCGCCCGCGGGCGGGAACTCGCCACGCCGGAGCTCGCGCACTCCGTCCACGTGGAGGTCCACGGGTTGCGGCCCGACCGCGAGTACTTCTACCAGTTCCGCTACCAGCGCGGGACCTCCCCGGTCGGGCGCACCCGCACCCTGCCGCTGCCGTGGCGGTGCCCGCCGTCGATGTCGTTCGCGTTCGTCTCCTGCCAGGACCACGCCTCGGGCTACTACCCGTCGTTCGCGGACATCGCCGCGCAGGACCTCGACCTCGTCGTGCACCTCGGCGACTACGTCTACGAGGGCGACGTCGACGCCCGCGGCGGGTACCGCGACGCCCCCGTCCCCGAACCCGCGCGGGCGGCCCCGAGGACGCTGGAGCAGTGGCGCTACCGCTACGCCCTCTACAAGAGCGACCCGCAGCTGCGGGCCGCGCACGCCCGGCACCCGTTCGTCGTCACCTGGGACGACCACGAGGTCGTCAACGACTACGCGGGGACCGCCGCGGCCGGGCAGCCCGACCTCTCGGACCTGCGCGCCGCCGCCTACCAGGCCTACTACGAGCACCAGCCGCTGCGGCGGCGCTCGATCCCCACCCCCCGTGGCGGCCTGCGGCTGCACCGGGGTTTCGAGTACGGGACCCTCGCCGCGTTCAACGTCCTCGACGGCCGCCAGTACCGCGACGTCCCGGCGGGCAGCTGGGGCGAGGGGCCGGAGGTCGTCGACCCGGGCGCCACGATGCTCGGGCACCGCCAGGAACGCTGGCTGGACCGCCGGCTGCGCACGAGCCGGTCGCGCTGGAACGTCCTGGGCAACAACGTCATGGTCTCCCGCCTCGACCACGACGGCCCCACCGGCGACGTCGTGTGGCACGACGCGTGGGACGGCTACCCCGCCGCGCGCGAACGCCTCACCCGCTCGATCCTCGACGCCCGCGTGCGCAACCCGGTGTTCATCACCGGCGACTGGCACTCGACGTTCGTCAACGACGTCCACACCGACTTCGACCGCCCCGACTCCCCCGTCTTCGCCACCGAGTTCGTGGGGACGTCGATCTCCTCCAACGGCGACCGCGAGGTGTACGGGCCGTACTACGGCCCGATGATCGGGTACAACCCGCACATCCGGTTCTTCGACGGCGACCGCCGCGGTTACGTCCGCTGCACCCTCACCGCGCGGGAGTGGCGGACCGAGCTGCGGATGACCCCGACGGTCTCCACCCCCGACGCCCCGACGGAGACGTGGCGCACGTTCGTCGTCGAGGACGGGGTGCCGGGGGCGCAGGAGGTCTAGTGCGCGGCGGGCCGGGCGAGCACGTCCCGCACGGTCCGCGGTTCCCGGCCCAGGAGGTTCCCGAGGAGGGGGTCCACGCCGGCGAAGAACCCCTCCTCGGCGGCCCGGTGCATCCCGAGGGCGAAGCGCGCGACGAACTCGGGGCGTCCGGCCGCGACCTGGGCCGCGACCCACTCCTCCGGGTCCACGACCTCGACCTCGACGGTGCGCCCGGTGAGTTCCGAGGCGGTCTCGGCCACCTGCGCGAAGGTCGGGGCGGAGTGCGCGGTGAGCGTCACCGGGCCCTCGTGGGGCACGGCCGCGGTGAGGATCACCGCCGCGGCCTCCGCGGCGTCCTCGCGCGCGGTCCACGAGACGGGCCCGTCGGCGGGGACGACGATGCGCCCGGTCTCGCGCCACGGACCGGCCAGCTGGTCGAGGCTGTGGGCGTAGAAACCGTTGCGCAGCGAGGTCCAGGGCAGACCGGAGGCCGCCAGCAGTTCCTCGGTGGCGGCGTGTTCGCGCCCCGGCCCGAACGGGGTGCCCGGCGCCGCCCCCTGGTGACTGGTGTAGAGGACGCGCCCGGCGCCCACCGCCACCGCCGCGTCGACCGCGTGGCGGTGCAGGGCGACCGCGTCGGCACGCGGGTCGCTGGAGGAGACGAGCAGGAGCTGGTCGGCCCCGGCGAACGCGGCGGGCAGCGAGGCCGGGTCGGCGTAGTCGCCGTGGCGGACCTCGATCCCGCGGTCGGCGAAGCGCTGCGCCGCGGCGACGTCGCGGGCGACGACGACGACCTCGGAGGCGGGGACGCGCTGGAGCAGGTGGTCGACGGTGGCGCCGTTGAGGGCTCCGGTCGCTCCGGTGACGACGATCATCGTGGGTCCTCCCGTGGTGTTATCATTGGAAACACGATGAAGGTAACCATGGAATTCCAGCGGTAGCAAGGGTGCGTTATCGTCGGAACGTGACCGAGACCGACCGCCGCGGCGACACCCGCTCGCGGATCGTCGAGGCTGCGGCCCACCTGCTGGGCGAGCACGGACCGGCGGCGGTGACCACCCGGGGGGTCGCCGAGGCCGCCGGGGTCCAGGCCCCCGCCATCTACCGCCTCTTCGGCGACAAGGACGGCCTGCTCGACGCTGTGGCCGAGCACGTCCTGGACACCCACGTCGCCGCCAAGGCCGTCGTCGTCGCGGCGGCCGCGGCCGACGACGTCGACCCGCTGGAGGACCTCCGCTCCGGGTGGCGCGCCCAGATCGAGTTCGGTCTCGCCCACCCGGCCCTGTTCCGGCTGCTCAGCGACCCCGAGCGGGCGCTGAGCTCCCCCGCCGCGGCCGCCGGCCTGCGCGTCCTCCAGGCGCGCGTCCACCGCCTCGCCGCCGCCGGCCGCCTGCGGGTCGCGGAACGGCGCGCCGTGCAGCTCGTCCAGGCCGCCGGCGTCGGCACCACCACCACCCTGCTCTCCCTGCCGCCGCAGGAGCGCGACCCCGCGCTCGCGGACGCGATGCTCGAGGCGGTGCTCGCGCAGGTCCTCGTCGACGCCCCCCGCCCGGCCGGCGACGGGACGACGGCGGCGGCCGTCGCGTTCCGGGCCCTGGCCCCCGACCTGCCCGCCCTCACCGACGGCGAGCGCCGGCTCCTGGGGGAGTGGCTGGACCGGGTGGTCGCGGCCGGGTAGCGGCCCGGGTCGCCGGCGCGCCGGGTCGACGGCGCGCCGGTCCCGGGTGGCGCGGTGGGCGCGGGCGCGGTCGGATGCGGGGAGCCACCACCCGTCGGGGACCGCGACCCGGCCCCGGCACCACCTCGAGGAGACCGCTGTGATCAAGACGCTGCACGACGCCGGGATCAGGTCCGAGTGGGCCTACACCGCCGGGTTCGCCAGCATCGGCCTGTCCTTCCTGGCCTGGACGATCTCGCGCCAGAAGGAGGACGCCAGCCTGGCCCGCGCCGACCGCTGGGGCATCTTCGTCGGGCACTGGGCCCCGACGTTCTTCGGCGTGGGCAACGCCCTGCGCGGCTACGAGAAGGACTGACCCGCCCCTGACCCGCCCCGACCCACCGGGGGCCCTGACCGCCCGGTGAGCGGGCGGTCAGGCCCAGGGCAGCGTGCTGCGCGTGCGCCAGTACGCCGCCGGTTCCTCCACGACCCCGGCGGGCACCACCGCCGGGGGCCGGGCCGCGAGGTTCTGTTCGAGCTGCGCGGTCGTCACCGCGCCGCTGAGCACCACGTCGGCGAAGGGCTGGGCGAGCACCGCGCCGAGGGCGAAGGCGTCGGGGGTCTGCCCGTCCAGCGCGGCCAGCCGCGCCACCTCCGCCGGCGCCCCGCGCGCGGTGAGGCGGCCGTTGGCGACCCCCTCCTTCACCACGACGAGCCACCCCGCGTCGTGGGCGCGCGCCAGCGCCGGGCCCACCGAGCGCTCCAGCAGGTTCCACGTGGACTGCACGACGCTGAAGGGGTTGCCGGGCAGGGCGAGGGCGCGCTCGACGACGTCCCCCTGGGCCGGGCCGCTGGTGGAGATCCCGACCCGCACGCCCGCACCGGCCAGGGCGCGCAGCCGGTCCAGGAGCACCGCGTCCGCCAGGGCCGGGCTGTCCGGGGTCACCGAGTGGACCAGGTAGGTGTCCGGGGGACCGCCGAGGGCCTCCAGCGTCTGCGGCCACTGCCGGTCCAGGACCTGCGGGCGGTGGTCCTTGCGCTCGTGCAGCGGGGCGTCCAGGCTCCACCCGCCGACGTACTCGTAGCCCCACTTGGAGCCGACCGTCAGCTGCGCGCGCCGGCCGGGGTGCGCGGCGAGCCAGCTGCCGAGGAACCGCTCGGCGAGGCCGTAGGAGCGCGCGGCGTCGACGTGGCGGACGCCCAGCTCGAAGGCCCGGTCCAGCAGCCGGTGCGACCTGGCCTCCAGGTCCTCGACGGAGCGCGCCGCGGCGAGGTCCTCGGAGCGGCCCAGCGTGATGTAGGCGGGGCGCCCGACCGCGGCCAGCCCGAGCCCCAGCCGGTGCACCCACGGAGTCGTCCCGGTCACCCCGGTAGCGTAGGCGCGGGCATGATCTGACCCCCCACCGAGTTGGAGACGCACATGAGCAACGCCCTGGGCGCCACCACGAGCGCCGGCCCCACCGTCTTCGTCGTGTACGGCGCCACCGGTGACCTGGCCAAGCGTCTCGTCATGCCGGGCTTCGCCGCCCTGGCCGCTGCGGACCTGCTCCCCGAGAAGTGGATCCTCATCGGCAGCGGCCGTCGCGCCCAGCCCGTCGACGCCTACCGCGAGCACGTCCGCGCCGGTCTGCAGGAGTTCGGCAAGGTCGGCGACGAGGTCGTCGACTCGATCCTCCCGGGCCTGCGCTTCGCCGGTGGCGGTTTCACCGCCGACGACCCGGGTGAGCTCCTCGACGCCGTCCGCGACGCCCGCGCGGAGATCGGCGAGGACGCGCAGCTCGTGCACTACCTGGCGCTGCCGCCGTCGACCTTCCAGGACTACACCCGGGCCATCGCCGCGCACGGCCTGGCCGAGGGGTCCCGCGTCGTCTACGAGAAGCCCTACGGCACCTCCCCGGAGTCCTTCGAGGAGCTCGACCAGCTCGTGCAGTCGGTGTTCGACGAGCAGCAGGTGTTCCGCATCGACCACTTCCTCGGCAAGGAGGCGACCCAGCAGCTGCACGTGCTGCGCTTCGCCAACCGCATGATCGAGCAGCTGTGGAGCAACGAGCACGTCGCGCAGGTGCAGATCGACGTCCCCGAGGTCCTCGGCGTCGACGACCGCGCCACGTTCTACGACGAGACCGGCGCGACGCTGGACATGCTCGTCACCCACCTCCTGCAGGTGGCGGCCGAGGTCGCCCTCGACCCGCCCGCGGACTGGACCTCCGACGCGCTGGCCCAGGCCCGCGAGGACGTCCTGGCGAAGTTCCGCCCGCTGGACCCCGCCGAGGTCGTCCTCGGCCAGGGCAGCGGGTACCAGGAGATCGAGGACGTCCGCGAGGGGTCGACCACCGACACCTTCGTCGCGGCCAAGGTCTGGGTCGACACCGAGCGCTGGCGGGGCGTCCCGTTCGTCCTGCGCACCGGGAAGAAGCTGGCCGAGAGCCACCAGCACGTGACGCTGGTCTTCAAGCGGCCCTCCAACAGCCCGCAGAAGGACGCCGACGCCGCCCCCGAGACGCTCACGTTCACGTTGAGCGGCAACGGTTCCGTCTTCGCCGGGGTCACCGCGCGCCGTCCCGGGGTCTCCGACGACCTGGTTCCGGGCAAGCTGTACCTGGACCTGGCGGAACTGCCCAACGCCGAGCCGCTGCCGCCCTACGCCGCGCTGCTGCGCGACGTCCTCATCGGCGACCGCGCGCTGTTCACCACCTCCGACGGGCTGCGCGACGCGTGGCGGGTGGCCTGCCCGCTGCTGGCCCACCGTCCCGAGCTGCTGCCCTACGAGCCCGGCACGTGGGGCCCGGACGCGGCCGAGGAGATCGCCGCCCCCTACGGCTGGCTGACCGAGCAGCACCGCTGAGGACCCGCCGGGGCGGGTGACGGGGCCGGGGACGGCCGACCGGCCCCCCGCCCCGGCGGGACGACCCCCGGTCCTCCCCGGCGCCGCGCGGGCGCACCCGGGCGCCGCGGCGTCAGGCCGTGGGCCGCTGGACGGGGGGGACGACCGGCGCGTCGTCGCCGGGCACGAGCACCCACAGCAGCGGGTAGACCAGCAGCTGGCTGCCGGGGACCAGGACGAGGGTGGCGACGAAGAGGGCGCGCACGGCCCAGGGGTCGAGCCCGAAGCGCCGGGCCAGGCCGGCGCAGACACCGCCGACGAGGCGCCCCTCGCGGGGGCGGACGAGTCCCTGGCGGGCGAAGGTGGCGTGGACGGCGTTCACGGTGGGCTCCTCGGGTCCGGGACCCGCGGGGAGCGGGTCCGACGTGACCACGGTGGCCCGGGCGGGGGTGCGGGGGCATCGGGGACGGACCCTGAGCGGTCCCTGACCCGACCCCGGTGCGCGACCCGCTGAGGGTCAGCGCGCGTCGCGGGTGTCGCGGTCGACCTGGGGAGCCGGGGCGGCGGCGGGAGCGGGCAGGGGCTGGGGGGCCGGGGCCTGGTGGGTCTGGACCTGGAGGAAGGGGACCGGGCCGGCGGGCTGCTCGAAGACCTGCACGACCCACAGGCGCCCGTCGCCGGAGCGGACCGCGCCGAGGCCGACGACGCTGACCTCGGGGCGGAGGATGTTCGCGCGGTGGCCCGGGGAGGCCATGAAGGCGCCCTGGAGCTGGTCGCTGTCCGCGCCGACCCCGACGTTCTCCGCGACGAGGGACCAGCCGCGCATCTGCACCGACAGGTCGGGGTTGTGGTGGAGGTTCGCCTCGCCGGCCATCCGGAAGGCCCAGTCGGTCGCGACCCGGTTCGCCTCCTCGGTGAGGCCGAGGGCGGGCAGACCGGCCTGGGCCCGGGCGGAGTTGACGAGCTCGTAGGAGCGCCACGCCGCGCCGCCGTCCCCGGTGAGGGGCGCGGCCGCCTGCGCCGCACCGGCTCCCGCGACGGCACCGGCGGCGGAGGCCAGCAGGGCGACCACGCCCAGGACGCGGGCGCGGCGGGTCGGACGGCGGGTGGCGCGGGGCGAGCGGGCGGTGGTGTCCACGGGGGACCTCCGGACGGTGAGGGGGCGTCGAGGGGGGTGACTCCCCCCATCCCTCGGCCCCGCACCCGCGGACCTGTAGCCCGGACGGGGTGCTCGTGCTCACACCGCGTCGCCGGCCCCGCGGAGGTCCGCGGCCGCGCTCACCCTCCCGGGGGTGCGGGCTGCCCCGTCGGGCACGGTGCGTCAGCACCCGTCCCGGGACCGGGGCCCGTCGTCCCCGGCCCGTCCTCCGGTCCGTCCCGCGGGTCGCGGCGCGGGCGGGGCGTGCGCGCGCGCTCCCGGGCCGCGGAGCCCGCGCTCCAGGTGGCCCCCGCGCTGGCGACGACGACGAGCACGATGCCCAGCGCCGCGAGGAGGGTCAGGGCCTGCCCCAGCAGCGCCCAGCCGGCCAGGGACGCCACGACGGGTTCGAGGCTGAGCAGGACCCCGAAGGTCCGCTGCGGCAGGCGCCGCAGGGCGGCCAGCTCCAGGGAGTACGGCACCACGGAGGCCAGCACGGCCGTGCCGAGGGCGAGCAGCAGCCCGTCGGGGGCCTGCAGGGCCCGCAGGGCGCCGGGGACCCCGACGGGGGCCAGGACCAGGGTCGCCACGGCGGTCGCGACCGCGAGCCCGCCGTGGCCGGGGACCTCCCGCCCCAGTCGTGCCCCGGCCCGGATGTAGCCGGCCCAGAACGCCCCCGCGAGCAGCGCGAACCCCGCCCCGACGGGGTCCAGGCCGTCGCCGTGCGTCTCCCCCGCCACCCCGAGCACCCCGACGCCGGCCAGGGCGAGCCCCACCCAGAGGAGGTCGCGCGCGCGCCGGGAGGTCGCCGCGGCCAGGGCCAGCGGCCCCAGGAACTCGATGGTGACGGCCGTGCCGAGGTCGATGCGCGAGAGCGCGGTGTAGAACGACAGGTTCATCCCGGCCAGCGCCAGCCCCAGTGCCGCCGCGGCCCGCCACTGCCCGCGGGTCCAGCCGCGCACGCGCGGGCGGACGACGAGCAGCAGGACGAGGGCCGCCAGCCCCAGCCGCAGGAACGTCGTGCCGGTGCTGCCGCCGAGGGCGAAGAGGTGCACGGCGAGCGCGGCGCCGATCTGCAGCGACGTGCAGGAGCCGAGGACGAGGAGGACGGGACCCACCCGGCTACTCTCACGGGCGGCGAACGGCCTGTCCAGCGAATGTCTCCGGGCGGTACCGTTCAGCTCTGCTGAACGATCGGGGTGCCCGTGCTGGACGTCCACCGCCTCCGGCTGCTGCGCGAGCTGCACCGGCGGGGAACGCTGGCCGCGGTCGCCGCGGCCCTGGGCTACAGCCCCTCGGCCGTCTCCCAGCAGCTGTCGCAGCTGGAGGCCGAGGCCGGGGTGCCCCTGCTGGAGAAGGTGGGGCGCGGGGTCGCGCTGACCGCCGCGGCGCGGGTCCTGGTGGGGCACGCGGACGCCGTGCTGGCCCAGCTCGAGCGCGCCGAGGCCGACCTCGCCGCCCTGCACGACGACGTGACCGGCACCCTGCGGGTGGCCAGCTTCCAGTCGGTGCTCTTCGTGCTGGTGCCCGCCGCGCTCACGCGGCTGGCGCGCTCGCACCCGGCGCTGCGGGTGGAGATCGGCCAGCACGAGCCCGGCCCGGCGTTCTCGCTGCTGGCCGCGCACGACGTCGACCTGGTCCTGGGCGAGGAGTACCCGGGGTACCCGCAGCCGCGGGCGGCCGACGCCGACGACGAGGACCTGGTGCTCGACGAGCTGCGGCTCGCCGTCCCGCGCGAGGGCCCGTGGTCGGGGGTGCGGTCGCTGGCCGACGTGGCCGGCGCCCCGTGGGTCGTGGAGCCGCGCGGCACCGAACCGGGGGCGTGGGGCGTGGCGGAGTGCCGCCGGGCGGGGTTCGAGCCCGACGCCCGGATCAGCAGCCCGGACGTGCTGCTGCACGTCCGCCTCGTCGAGACCGGGCACGTCGTGGCGCTGCTGCCCGACCTGGCCTGGGCCGGGCGCCGGCCCGCGCTGCGGCTGGTCGACCTGCCCGGCCACCCGGCCCGCCGCCTGTTCACCCGGGTCCGGCGGGGGGCGGCGGGCCGGCCCGCGGTGCAGGCGTTCCGGCGGGCGCTGCGGGAGGCGGCGGCCGAGGTGGGCGCCGGGGTGGCGGTTACGCCTGGACGAAGGGCAGCAGGACCGCGTTGACCTCGTCGGCGTGGGTCCAGAGCATCCCGTGCGGGGCGCCCTCGATCTCCTGGTAGTGCGCCTCGGGGAAGGCGGCGTGGAAGGGGCGCCCGGTGGCGTCGATGGGCAGGGTGCGGTCCGCGGTGCCGTGGACGATGAGGGTGGGCTTGCCGCTGGCGCGCACGGCGGCGACGTCGGCGGTGAAGTCCTCGACCCAGGTGGGGACGACGGCGTGGGCGGCGACCGGGGCGCTGGCGGTGGCGGTGTTCCAGCTCGCGTCCACGGCCTGCTGGGAGATGCGCGTGCCGAGGTTCTCGTCGAGGTTGTAGAAGTCCTGGTAGAAGGCCGTGAACCAGGCGAAGCGGTCGGCCTTGGCCTGCGCCTCGATGCCGTCGAACAGCGACTGCGGCACGCCCTGCCCGAGCATCCCGGGTTCCAGGGAGGCGAGGAAGGCGAACTTCGCGATGCGCTCGGTGCCGAAGAGCTTGGCGTAGCGGGCGAGCTCGCCGGTGCCCATGGAGAACCCGACGAGGACGACGTCGGTGAGGTCCAGGGTGGTGAGGACGGCGTTCAGGTCGGCGGCGAAGGTGTCGTAGTCGTAGCCGGTCTCGACCTTGGAGGAGCGGCCGAACCCGCGGCGGTCGTAGGTGACGACCCGGTACCCGGCGGCGCGCAGCTCGCGGGCCTGGCGCTCCCAGGAGGACCCGTCGAGGGGGTAGCCGTGGATGAGGACGACGGCCTGGCCGGTCCCGTGGTCCTCGTAGTACAGCTCGACCGGGGTCGAGTTCTCCTGGCCGACGGTGATGGTGCCCATGGTCGTCTCCTCCTGGACCGGACCTGAGAACGGTCGTTCTCTGGCGATGGCCCTACAGTAGAGAACGCTGGTTCTCGATGCAACCCCCGGGAGGGGAACGATGGTGACCGACGTGGCGGCGGACCGGACGCGCGTCCTGGAGGCGGCCGACCGGCTCTTCAACGCCCGGGGGGTCCAGGCCGTCGGCATGGACGCCGTGCGGGCGGCGGCCGGGGTCCCGCTCAAGCGCCTCTACGCGGCGTTCCCGTCCAAGGACGCCCTCGTGGTGGCCGTGCTGCAGCGGCGCAGCGGCACCTGGGACGCGGGCATCGCCGCGGCGAGCGCCACCGCGGCCTCGCCGCGCGAGCGCCTGCTCGCCGTCTACGACTTCCTGGGCGAGTGGTTCCGCAGCGACGACTTCCGCGGCTGCGCCTTCATCAACGCCTTCGGCGAGCTCGGCGGGGTCTCCCCCGCCGTGGCCGACGCCGTGCGCGCGCAGAAGGAGTCCTTCCAGCGCTACGTGGCCGGGCTCGTCGAGGAGCTGGGCGCACCGCCGGCGCTGGCCACCCAGCTCGCCCTGCTGGCCGAGGGGGCCCAGACGACCGCCGCGATCGGGGACGCCCCCGAGGTCGCCGAGCACGCCCGCGCCGCGGCCGGGACGCTCATCGACGCGGTGCTGGCCGCCCCGACAGCCTGACGTCGCCGCCCACCACCGACACGTCGTCCACGTCGAGCCCGACGGCGTCGGCGATCGTCGTGATCCCGGTGCCCGCGAGCGCGGCCGGGCCCGCGCCCAGCAGCGTCGGCGCGACGTAGGCGGTGACGCGGTCCACCAGCCCGGCGGCGAGGAACGCGCCGGCGAGGGTGGGCCCGCCCTCCAGCAGCACCGAGACCACGCCCCGCTCGTGCAGCTCCGCCAGCAGGTCCGCGGGGGTCGCGGCGGTGGACACCAGCGTCGGGGCGGACCCGTCGAGCACCGCGGCCGTCGCCGGCACCCGGCCGCGGCGGTCCACCACGACCCGCAGCGGCTGGCGCGCGGAGAGCGTCCCGTCCGGTTCGCGGGCGGTCAGGCGGGGGTCGTCGGCGAGGACCGTCCCCGACCCGGCGACGACGGCGTCGACGCGGCGGCGCAGGTCGTGGACCTGCCCGCGCGAGGCCGCCGAGGAGATCCACCGGCTGGTGCCGTCGGCGGCGGCGGAGCGGCCGTCGAGGGTGGCCGCGAACTTCCACAGCACGTGCGGCCGGTGCCGGCGCGCGGAGGTCAGCCACGCCTCGTTCACCCGTTCGGCCTCCTCGGCCAGGACCCCGGCGACGACCTCGACCCCGGCCGCGCGCAGCTCCCGCGCGCCCCCGCCGGCGAGGGCGCCGGGGTCGGCGACGGCGAACACGACCCGGGCGATCCCCGCGCGCAGCAGCGCCTGCACGCACGGCCCGGTGCGCCCGGTGTGGTTGCAGGGTTCCAGCGTCACGTACGCCGTCCCGCCGCGGGCCCGGTCCCCCGCGGCGGCGAGGGCGTTCACCTCCGCGTGCGGGCCGCCGGCCCGCTCGTGCCAGCCCTCCCCGGCGACCTCGCCGGCGGCGTCGAGGACGACGCAGCCGACCACGGGGTTCGGGCTGGTGGTCCCCAGACCGCGGGCGGCCAGCGCGACCGCCCGCGCCATGACCTCGCGGTCGGGCATCAGCCGGCCAGGTCGAGGGTGTGCGAGGTGTGGTCGCGCTTGGCCCGCAGGTAGCGGGCGTTGGACGCCGAGAGGTGGACCCCGGTGGGGACGCGGCGCTCCACGGCGATGCCGTGCCGGACGAGCTGCTCGGCCTTGTCGGGGTTGTTGCTGAGCAGGGCGATGCGCTCCACCCCGAGGGCGTCGAGCATCTGCGCGGCCACGGCGTAGTCGCGCTCGTCCTCCCCGCGCCCGAGCGCGAGGTTCGCCTCGTAGGTGTCCAGCCCGCTGTCCTGCAGGGCGTAGGCATCGAGCTTGGCGTACAGGCCGATGCCGCGGCCCTCCTGGCGCAGGTACAGCAGGAACCCGCCGGTGGTGGCGATCCGCTCCACGGCCTCGCGCAGCTGGGGGCCGCAGTCGCAGCGCTCGGAGCCGAAGACGTCCCCGGTGAGGCACTCGCTGTGGGGACGCACCAGCGGGGTGCTCTGCTGCCGCCAGTCCCCCAGGCCCAGGGCGAGGTGCTCCTTGCCGTCGACCAGACCGGTGAAGGTGTGCACGCGGGCGGTCGTCCCGTAGCCGTCGGCGAAGCGCAGCGGGACGTCCACGGCGGTGCGCACGGTCGCGAGGGGGGTGTCGGTCACGGGGTTTCCTCGTCTCGTGTCGGGCGGCGCGCTCGCGGGGACCGCGCCGCCGGTCGGGGAGGTCCTCGGGAGGACGGTCTCACGACCCGCGGCCCGGGGGCGGCCCCCCGGGTCCCCGCGGCGGGGACCCGCTGCTCCGATCGACAGTAGACCCGTGAACTTGAGCCGTCAACGACTCGGTCGGCGAGCGGGTCCCGCGGGCCGCGGAGACCGAGCGCCGCCGCGGGCCCCGGAGTAGGTTCGGGGGGTGGGACTCGACAAGGGCCGCGCGCTGCGGACGATCAGCTACAACCTCCACGAGGGTCGGGCGACGGTCGAGCTGGCCGCGCTGGCCTCCGCGCACGAGGTGGACGCGCTGTGCCTGCAGGAGTGCGACACCCGCAGGCTGCCCGAGACCGTCGGCCCGCTCGTCCTGGCCGGGGCCACCCAGCGCAACCGCCTCGGCCTGGCGCTGTACTACCGGCCCGAGCGGCTGCACGCCCACGGCCACGAGCTGCGCCCGCTGCGCCGCTCCATGCACGACCGCTTCCTGTCCCCCGCCCACGAGCGGCTGCTCGCCGTGCGCTTCGAGGACCTGCACGACGACGGCGCCCTGCTGACCCTGGCCTCCATCCACACCGCCCCGCTGTCGGCCACCAACGCGATGCGCCGGCACCAGATCACCGAGGCGCTGGGGGCCATCCGCGCCGCCGCCCACGGCAGCTCCGCCCTCGTCGTCGGGGACTTCAACTACCCCTGGTTCGCGAGCTCGCTGACCCGGCGGCTGAGCGACCAGGGGTTCCAGGTCTCCCACAGCGACCTGCCCACCTACGTGCGCAAGCGCTTCCGGGGGCACTTCGACTTCGCGATCTCCGAGGGCATGGACATCGAGAGCGTGCGGACCCTGGAGCAGGCCGGCTCCGACCACCTGCCGGTCCTGGTGCAGTCGCGGGTGCGGGCGTTCGTGCCCGCGCGCCTCATGGACCGCGGCTGCGCCGGCGGCTGAACCGGCCCGAGGTGTGGGCGGCGCCGGGACGGGGCACGATCGGGGCATGAGCGCTGGCCCCCGCCCGGACGGTCCCCTCGAGGTGGAGGACGCCGAGAACACCTGGCGCGAGGGCTACCCCTACGACGAGAAGATGACCCGCCGCGAGTACGAGCACCTCAAGCGCGGTCTTCAGGTCGAGCTGCTGAAGATGCAGAACTGGGTGAAGCAGACCGAGGAGAAGGTGCTGCTCGTCTTCGAGGGCCGGGACGCGGCGGGCAAGGGCGGCACCATCAAGCGGTTCACCGAGAACCTCAACCCGCGCGGGGCCCGGGTCGTCGCCCTGGACAAGCCCAGCGAGCGCGAGCGGACCCAGTGGTACTTCCAGCGCTACGTGGCGCACCTGCCCAGCGGCGGCGAGATCGTCCTCTTCGACCGGTCCTGGTACAACCGCGCCGGGGTGGAGCGCGTCATGGGTTTCGCCTCACCCGTGGAGTACCTGGAGTTCATGCGCCAGGTCCCCGAGCTGGAGCGGATGTGGGTCCGCAGCGGGATCCGGCTGGTGAAGATGTGGTTCTCCGTCTCCGCCGCCGAGCAGCGCACCCGCTTCGCCCAGCGCGCGCAGGACCCGGTGCGCCGCTGGAAGCTCTCCCCGATGGACCTGGAGTCCCTGGACCGCTGGGACGACTACACCGAGGCCAAGGAGGCGATGTTCTTCTACACCGACACCGCCGACGCGCCGTGGACGACCATCCGCAGCAACGACAAGAAGCGGGCCCGCATCGAGGCCATGCGCCACGTCCTGACGCAGCTGCCCTACACCGGCAAGGACCTCGACGTGGTCGGCGCCCCCGACCCGCTGATCGTCGGTCTCGGGCCCGCCGCGCAGGTGTTCGAGCAGGGGGAGGACCCCGCCCACGTGTTCCCCTCGCTGCGCTCGGTGCCGCCCGGTCCCTGACCGGCGCCTGCGCGCCGCCGTGACAGGATGATCGGCGTGCCGGGACCCGAGGACCTCGACGTCACCGCGGCGCGGTTGTTCGCCGGTCTGCTGCGCCGGGCCCACCTCTCCCGCCCCTCGGACCTGACCGGCGTGGTGATCGAGGAGGCCCGGGACTGCCTCGGCGCCGAGGACGTCGTCGTGTCCCTGGTCAACCACGAGTTCACCGCGCTCGTGCCGGTCCCCAGCCGCCTCTCCCCGCCCCGCCCGCCGCAGCCCGTCGACGGCTCGATGGCCGGGCGGGCCTTCGCCACCACGAGCACCGTCGACGCCGACGCCGAGACCGAGACCGGCGCCGGGGCGGGGCCCCGGGGAGCGCGGCGCCGGGTGTGGGTCCCGCTGCTGGACAGCACCGACCGCATCGGGGTGCTGGAGATGACCCTGCCCGCCCCGGGCGGGCAGGTCGGCGAGGACCTCCTGGCGGTCTGCGAGCGCTACGCGCACCTCGTCGCGCAGACCATCGTCACCAAGGGCCTCTACGGCGACGTCTTCGAGCGGGTGCAGCGCACCCGCCCGATGACCGTCGGCAGCGAGCTGATGCGCGCGATGCTGCCGCCGCTGCTGTACGCCACCGACGGGCTGGTGGTGGCCGGGATGCTGGAACCGGCCTACGACAACGGCGGCGACGCCTTCGACTACGCCGTCAACGAGGACCGGGTGCACCTGGCCGTGTTCGACGGCGTGGGCCACGGGCTGAGCGCCTCCACCGTCACCGCCGTCGCGCTCGCCGCCTACCGCCGCGCCCGCATCGAGGGGGCGCCGCTCGTCGAGGCCCGCGCGGTGATCCACGAGGCGGTCCTCAGCCAGTTCGGCGGGGACCGGCACGTCACCGCGGTGCTGGCCGAGCTGGACCTGCCCACGGGCCGGCTGTCGTGGGTCAGCGCGGGGCACCCCCCGCCGCTGCTGCTGCGCGGCGCCCGGGTGGTCAAGACCCTGGAGGCCGTCCCGTTCTTCCCCCTGGGGTGGGACTTCGGCGGTGAGCCGACCGTCGCCCACGAGCAGCTCGAAGCCGGCGACGCCGTGCTGCTCTACACCGACGGGCTCATCGAGGCCCGCGGCACCGACCGCGCCCTGCTGGGCGTCGAGGGCCTGTCCGGTTTCCTGGAGCAGGAGGCCGCCGCCGGCCAGGCGGCGCCGGAGACGTTGCGGCGCATGCGCCGCGCGGTGCTGCAGCACCAGGACGGGGTGCTGCAGGACGACGCCACCGCCCTGCTGGTGGAGTGGCGCCGCGGCCGCGAGCACCGCCTGGTGCCCCGGACGGTCCTCCCCGGCTGAGCGGCCCGCGCCCCGTCCCCGCCCGCGGGTGAGAAGCTGCTGAGGTGTCCTCGCCACCGGCCCCGCCCGGGCCGACCGGTGCCTCCCCGGCGCGGTCGGGCCGCCGGGTGCTCCTGCCCCCCGACTCGGGTGCTCCCCGGCGGGCCCGCCGGCTGGTGCGCGAGGTCCTGGAGGGAGCCGGGCGCGAGGAGTGGGTCGACGCCGCGGAGCTGGCGGTCAGCGAGCTGGTCACCAACGCGGCCCTGCACGCGCGCACCGACGTCGAGGTCGACGTCGAGGTGCACCCGGAGCACGTGCGGGTCGAGGTGCGCGACTCCAACCCCTCCCTCCCCTCCCAGCGCCACTACGGCGAGCAGGCCACGACCGGGCGCGGGATGGCGCTCGTGGCCTCGGTGAGCGCCGACTGCGGCGTCACCGCCCTGCCCGACGGCAAGGTCGTGTGGTTCGAGGTGCGGGGGCAGCAGGAGGACCCCTCCGAGGAGGACCTGCTCGCGGCCTGGGACGAGGAGCAGTGGGAGGTGCCCGGGGCGGCCGGGGCTCCCGGTGCCGGGACCGCCCCGCCCGCCGCGCTGTCCACGGTGCGGCTGCTGGGGGTCCCGCCGACGCTGTGGGCGGCCACCCGGCAGCACCACGACGCCGTGCTGCGCGAGCTGGGGCTCTACCTGACCACCCACGACGGGGTCACCGCCGACCTGGCCGCCGTCGAGGTGGCCCGCCAGTCCTTCTCCAACGCGCTCATCGCCGCGGCGGAGGACGCCCGCCGCCGCACCCCGGTCACCTCGATCCCCTCGACGGGGCTGCCGACGGCGCTGGAACCGATCGACGTGGAGCTGGACCTGCCTGCGGAGGTCGGCCCGGCGGCGGCGGCGCTGCAGGACGCCCTCGACACCGCCGAGCGGCTCGCCGCCCGGGGGGAGCTGCTGGCCCTGCCCGGGCAGGCGGAGGTCGTCGCGGTGCGCGACTGGGTGTGCGACCAGGTCCGGAGCCAGTTGCGGGGCGGGGCCCCCTGGCCGTGGCAGGGGGCGCGGGACGAGCGGTTCGAGACCCCGGCGCCGGGCACCGGCCCCGCCGCCGTCCCCGACGAGGCGCTCACCGCCGTGCTGGACGAGGCGGCCCGCCGCGGCCGGGGCCTGGTGGCCGTCGACGCCGGCAGCCGGGTCCTGGCCGTCAGCGCGGGGCTGGCCGCGGCGCTGGGCTGGGCGGTGGACGACCTCGTGGGCCGCCGGGTCGTGGCCATCATCCCGCCGGCGCTGCGCGAGGCCCACATCGCCGGGTTCAGCCGCCACCTGCACACCGGGGAGTCCCGCGTCCTGGGCAAGCCGCTGGTCCTGCCGGTGCTGCACGCCGACGGCCGGGAGGTCACCTGCGGGTTGCTCATCGAGCGCCGGCCCACGCCGGCGGGGCGGTGGCTGTACCTGGCCTGGATCGACCCCCCCGGCGACGCGGACCCGGCCTGACCCCGCGGCGGACCCGCCCGCGGCGGACCCGCCCGCGGCGCGGGGGTCCGCGTCACCCCAGCGCGCCCGCGGCACCCCCGAGGGTGAGCGCGGCCCCGGCCAGCCGCACCGCGTCGGCGCGCACCAGGCGCGCCAGCAGCTCCGGGCGCGGGCCCAGCCGCCCGAGGCGGGCGTGGGTGGGGGCCGCGGAGAACGCCGTCGCGGCGCCGGTGAGGACGCTGCCGGCGAGGGCGACCCCGAGCCAGGGCGAGAGGGGCAGGGTCGCCAGCGCCCACCCCCACGCCGCGACCACCGACCCGTAGACCACCGCCACGACGCGGGTGATGCGGCGGGAGTGGGCGGCGTGCACCGCGGCCCAGTCCCGCGCGGGCGTCGCGACGAGCGCGGGGTAGACGACGGCGGTCACCACCGCCTGGAACCCGGCGTGCAGGGCGGCGGCGGCGAGCAGGGCGTGGGTGGCGTCGATGCGGCCATCCTCCCCCCGCACGCCACCGACCCGCCAGGGCGGTCGAGGACCCGGGGTCCTCGACCGCCCCGAGCGGGACGGTCAGGGGGCGGTGAGCGCCGCCGTGACCCGGTGGGTGCCGGCGGGCAGTTCCCGGTCGGCCTCACCGGGCAGGCGCAGCACCGCGGTCGTCCCCGCGGGCACCTCCACGTCGACGACCAGACCGGCCTCGCCCTGCTCCCAGCGCACGGCGAGGTTCCCGTGCGGGGTCCGCAGGGAACCGCGCGCCCAGGTGAGGCCGCCACCGGGCTGGGGGGCGACGAGCGCCCGGCGGTACCCCGGTTCCAGCGGGGACAGCCCGGCCACGACCCGGTGCATCCAGTCCGCGACGGCCCCCAGGGCGTAGTGGTTGAAGCTCGTCATCTCCCCGGGGTTGATGGACCCGTCGGGCAGCATGGAGTCCCACCGCTCCCAGATCGTCGTGGCGCCCATCGTCACCGGGTACAGCCACGACGGGCATTTCCGCTCGGTGAGCAGCCGGTAGGCCGCGTCGAGGTGACCGGTGCCGGACAGTGCGCCGGTCACGTACGGGGTCCCGGCGAAACCGGTGGAGACGCGGTACCCGGCCTTCTCGACGATCTCGGCCAGGCGCTGCCCGGCCCACTCCCGCTGCGCCCCGGTCAGCAGCCCGAACTCGATCGCGAGCGCGTAGACGGTGGCGCAGTCGGACAGGACGAGGCCCTGCTCGTCGACGTAGTGCTCCAGGAACGCCGTGCGGATCCGCGCGGCGGCGGCGTCGAACCGCTCGGCGTCGCCCGTGTGCCCCAGGACGCGGGCGGCGTCGGCGACGGTGCGCAGCGAGCGGAACAGGCAGGCGGTCGCGACGACGCCCTTGTCGGCCTTGGCGTCGGCGGGGCGTTCCGGCGGGGCGTCGGGGTCGAGCCAGTCGCCGAACTGGAACACGGTGTCCCACAGCCCCTGCGGGGACAGCAGGGTCAGGACCCGCTCGACGTGGGCGGTCATCGCCGGGTAGTGCTCGGCGAGCAGGTCCCGCCGGCCGTACGCCTCCCACAGCGCCCACGGCAGCCACACCGCGACGTCGGACCAGACGGCGGTGCTGTCGGGGTCGGGGAACGCCCCGATGGGCGGGGAGTGCTTCAGCACGTCGGGGACGACGAACGCGACGAGGCCGTCGCGGGCGGCCTGCTCGGCGGCCAGGTCGCGCATCCAGTCGCGCAGGAAACCCTCCACGTCGTACAGGTACGCCGCGGTGGGGGCGAACACGGCGAGGTCGCCGGTCCAGCCGAGCCGTTCGTCGCGCTGCGGGCAGTCGGTGGGGACGTCGAGGAAGTTCCCCTTCGTCCCCCACACGACGTTGCGGTGCAGCTGGTTCAGCATCTCGTCGGAGCACTCGAACTCGCCGGTGCGTTCGAGCTCGGAGTGCACGACGACGGCTTCGAGGTCGTCGGTGCGCAGTTCCCCGGGCCACCCGTCGACCTCGGCGTAGCGGAACCCGTGGAACGTGAACGTGGGTTCGAAGACGTCGTCGCCGCCGGAGAGGGTGAACGTGTCGGTGGCCTTCGCGGTGCGCAGCGGGCGCACGCCCAGCTCGCCGTCCTCCAGCACCTCGGCGTGGCGCAGGGTGACGACCTGCCCGGCCTCGCCGCGCACGGTGAACCGCAGCCAGCCGACGAGGTTCTGCCCGAAGTCCACCAGCGTCCTGCCCGACGGGGACGTCCACACCCGCTGCGCGGGCAGGACCTCCTGGCGGCGCACCGGGGGCCCGACGTGCTCGGTGAGCAGCGCGGTGTCGAACTCCAGCGCCCGCACCCCGCCCCAGCCGTCGTCGGTGCCGGCGGTGGTGGCCCAGGCGGGGTCGAGGAGGCGGGCGTCGACGTCCTGCCCGTCGTAGAGGTCGTTCGCGGTGACCGCGGAGGCGTGCGACTCCCACGTCCCGTCGGTGACGAGGGTCTGGACGTGCCCGTCGGCGAACGTCACCTCCAGCTGCGCGAAACCCCCCAGGTCCTCGCCGTAGTACGCGCGGCCGCCGTTCCAGCCGAGCCGGCCGCGGAACCACCCGTTGCCCAGGGCCAGCCCCAGGACGTGCTCGGGTCCCGTGCTCAGCGCCGCGGTGACGTCGTGGGTGCGGTACCGCAGCCGCCACTCGAAGCTGCTCCACCCGGGGCTGAGGACGTCACCGGAGACGGCCCGCCCGTCGAGGAACGTCTCGACGACGCCCTGGGCGGTGACGTGCAGGACGGCGTCGCGGACCGCGCCGTGGCCGTCGTCGAGGGTGAACCGGCGCCGCAGCAGCGGGGCGCCGTCGCGGTCGGCGTCGCCGTCCGCGGCGATCATCGTGGCCTGCCAGGTGGGCATGTTTCCTCCGTGCGTGGGGGTCTCAGGTGGGCTGCAGCGCGCTGGGGGCGCCGGGGCCGGGCAGGGCGGGGACCGCGTCGGGGACCGCGAAGCGGTGGTGCCCGGCGCCGACCTCGGTGGCGGGGCGGCCGGGCAGGTCGACCGTGGCGGTGACCCCGAGGGGGACGTCGACGTCGACGACGAGTTCGCCGTCGCGGCGGTTCCACGCCACCGAGGCCGGCCCGTACGGGGTCTCGTGGCGGGCCGAGGCGGCGGTGAGACCCGCGCCGGGGCGGGGCCGCACCAGCAGCCGCCGGTAGCCGGGGGCGGCCGGGGCGAGCCCGGCGACGGTGCGGTGCACCCAGTCCGCGATCGACCCGAGCGCGTAGTGGTTGAAGCTCGTCATGTGCCCGGGGTTCACGGTCCCGTCGGCCAGCAGCGAGTCCCACCGCTCCCACGTCGTCGTCGCGCCCATCGACACCTGGTACAGCCAGGACGGGCAGCCCGTCTCGGTGAGCAGCGCGAACGCGGTCGCGTCGTGGCCGGTCCGGGTGAGGGCGTCGGTGACGAGGTTCACCCCGGCGAAGCCGGTGGCGACGCGGTTGCCGTCCTGCGCGACGAGCTCGGCCAGGCGCCGCCCGGCGGTCTCGCGCCGCGGCTCGTCCAGCAGGTCGAACGCGAGGGCGAGGGCGTAGGCGGTCTGCGCGTCGCTGGACAGCCGGCCGTCGGCGCGGACGTGCTCGCGGGTGAACGCCTCGCGGACCTCGGCCGCCAGCCGTGCGTAGCGGGCCGCGTCAGCCTCCTCCCCCAGCACCCCGGCGATCCGGGCCAGGGTGCGGGCCGAGTGCGCGAAGTAGGCGGTCGCCACGAGGTACTTGTCGGTGCGGGCCGCGGCCGGTTCCTCCGGCGGGGCCGCCGGGTCGAGCCAGTCGCCCAGCTGCACCCCGGTGTTCCACAACCTCGACGGCCCCGCGAGGCGCTCGACGAGGTCCACCCAGGCGCGGGCGGAGGCGTACTGGCGGCGCAGGACGCCGGTGTCGCCGAACCGCTCGTGCAGCACCGCGGGCAACAGCACCGCGACGTCACCCCACACCGCGCCCGGCTGCGGCGGGTCCCAGAACTCGGCGGGGATCATCGGCACGTACCAGGGCACGGTCCCGTCGGGCAGCTGCTCGACCGCCACGTCGGCCAGCCAGCTCGCCAGGAAACCCCCCACGTCGTAGAGGAAAGCGGCGGTGGGGCCGAACACCTGCACGTCCCCGGTCCAGCCGAGCCGCTCGTCGCGCTGGGGGCAGTCGGTGGGCACGTCGACGAAGTTCGAGCGCATCGACCACACGACGTTCTCGTGCAGCCGGTTCAGCCGCTCGTCGGAGCAGGTGAACCAGCCGGTGCGCTCCAGGTCGGAGTGCAGGACGCGCGCGACGACGTCCTCCTCGCCCAGCCGCCCGGGCCAGCCGGTGACCTCGACGTAGCGGAACCCGTGCATCGTGAACCGCGGTTCCCACTCCTCCCCGGCCGGGTCCCCGGCCAGGACGTACGTGTCGGTGGCGCGGGCCCGCTGCAACGGCCGGGTGCACAGCTCACCGTCCTGGAGGACCTCGGCGTGGCGCAGCCGGACGCGGTCCCCGGCGTTCCCGCGGACGCGGATCCGCACCCGCCCGGCGAGGTTCTGCCCGAAGTCCAGGACCGTCGCCCCCGAGGGCGTGGTGAGCACGGACACCGGCCGCAGTTCCCGGGTGCAGCGCACCGGCGGGCCCTGCGCGGCCACCAGGGTCGCCGGGTCGCGCTCGTACCCGCGCACCCCGGCCCAGGCGGAGTCGTCGAACCCGGGGCGGGAGAACCCCGGGACCGCGAGCCGGGCGTCGAACTCCTCGCCGTCGTAGAGGCTGGCGGCGGTGATCGGGCCGTGCGCGGCGCGCCAGGTGCCCCCGTCGGCCCCGGCGCCGGGGTGGGTGGTGACGACGACGCGGCGGCCGTCGGCCAGGTCCACCTCCAGCTGGGCGATCAGCGCGGTGCGGGTGCCGTACAGGTCGTGGTTCCCGCCGTGGGTGCCGTACCGGCCGCGGTACCAGCCGTCGGCCAGCCACGCCCCGAGGGCGTTCGCCCCTTCGCGCAGGTGCGCGGTGACGTCGTGGGTGCGGTGCCGCAGCCGGTGGTGGTAGCTCGTCCAGCCCGGCGCGAGGACCTCGTCGCCGACGCGGGTGCCGTTGACCTCGACCTCGTGGACGCCGTGCGCGGTGACGTGCAGGCGCGCGCGGGCGACGGGGCCGGGCAGGTGGAACTCCCGGCGCAGCAGGGCGGGGCGGTGGTCGGTTCCGGGTTCCTCCTCCCAGTCCGGGCCGACGGGGACGGCGGCCCAGTCGCCGGGGTGCAGCAGGCCGGTCTCGACCTCCAGCGGCGCGCTCCACGCGGTGGGGTCGGGGTGGTCCGCGCTCCAGGCGCGGACCTGCACGCGGACCCGTTCGCGCGAGGCGAGGTCGGGCGCCGGCCAGGGCACGAGGACGCTGTCGCCGGACCCGGTCCGCCCGCTGGTCCACGCGCGCGGTGCCGCGCCGGGGACGACGGGCACGGCGGTGACGCGCACCTCGTGGTCGGTCTGTCGCCACGCGGGCGGGGTCGCGCCGGTGGGGCGGGCGATCCAGGACAGGCGCGGGCGGGCGGTGCCCAGGCCGAGCGCGGGCCGGCCGTGCTCGGCGCGCAGGTCGGTGAGGGTGACGTCGGGGCGGTGGGGCACGGGGGGTCCGTTCACGGGGTTCGGGGTCAGCCCTTGACGGCGCCGGAGGTCATGCCGGCGACGATCTGGCGGTTGAAGAACAGGTACAGCACCAGCGGCGGGATCGTGATGAGCAGGATGTCCATGAACAGCAGGTTGTAGCTGGACGTGGTCTGGCTCTGGAAGTTGAACAGCGTCAGCTGGACGGTGGCCCCGGCGTCGCCGGGCAGGAAGTACAGCGGGGTCTGGAAGTCGTTGAACACCGTCACCGACTGCACCAGCACCACCGTCACCAGCACCGGGCGCAGCAGCGGCAGGACGACGCGGAAGAACAGCCGCAGCGGCCCGGCGCCGTCCAGGACCGCGGCCTCGTCGAGTTCGCGGGGGATGGTGGAGATGAAGGCCCGGAACAGCAGGATCGTGAACGACAGGCCGAAGGCGACCTCGACGAGGATCAGCCCGGGCATGGTGCCGAACATCCCGAGGCGCTGCAGGACCCAGATGGTCGGGACCACCGCGGGCGGCATGACGAGCCCGGCCAGGACGAGGAAGTTCACCAGGGCGGTCACCCGGGACTTCCGGCGCTGGAGCACGAACGCGACCATCGCCCCCAGCACGACCATGATCGTGACGCTGGCCACGGTCAGGACGATGGAGTTGATGAACGCGATGACCAGCAGGTAGTCGCGGGTCTGGACGACCTCGACGAGGTTCTGCCACACCTGCGGTTCCCGCGGCCAGGCGAAGCGGAACTCCCCGGCCTGCCGGGCGTCCATCGCCGCGACGAGCACGATGAAGGCGAAGGGGACGACGAACACGACGAGGCTGACGGCGATCGCCAGGCCCCCGACGCCGTAGCGGTACAGGGAGGCGCGCGGGCCGCCGACGCGGCCGCCGCCGGTCCGCACCGGGGCCGCCCCCGCGTCCGGGCGGGAGGAGACGCCGAGGTTGGTGGTGGCGCTCACAGCTCGACCTCCTTGCGGGCCAGCAGCCGGGTCAGCGGCAGGACGACGGCGATGACCGCGACGAAGAGGATGACGTTGCCGGCGGTGGACAGGCCGTAGAACCCGGCCTGGTACTGCTTGTAGATCACCGAGGCGATGACGTCGGAGGTGAACCCGGGTCCGCCCTTGGTCATGGCCCAGATCAGGTCGAAGGAGCGCAGGCCCCCGATGAGGGACAGGGTGACGACGGTGGACGTCGCCGGCCAGGACAGCGGGAACACGACGTCGCGGAACAGCGTCCAGGAGCCGGCCCCGTCGACCTTGGCCGCCTCGTAGTACTCCTTGGGGATGGAGACGATGCCGGCCATGTAGATGAGGGTCGCCAGGCCCACGCCCTTCCAGACGTCGACCATCGCGACGGAGAACAGCGCCAGGGACGGGTCGGTGAGCCAGCCGGGCCCGTCGATGCCGATGACGCCGAGGGCGGCGTTGACGGCGCCCTTGGAGGGGTTCATCAGGACCTGGAAGGTGATGCCGACCCCGACGCTGGAGACCAGGACGGGGAAGAACACGACGGCGCGCAGGAACCCGCGCCCGACGATCTGGGAGGTCAGCAGCATGCCCAGGGCCAGGCCGAGGACGACCTTGGCCCCGGAGGTGATCGCGGCGTAGACGAAGGTGTTGACGAAGCCCTTGGTGAGGGCCGGTTCGGAGAAGAACTGGACGAAGTTGTCGAACCCGGTGAACTCGGAGGTGAAGATCGTCCACCGGGTCATGCTGAAGTACAGCGACAGCAGCGTGGGGATCAGGAACAGGAGCCCGTAGACGATCGCGGCGGGCAGGTAGAACCAGCCCGGGTAGGGGCTGCGACCGCGACGGCGGGCGGGTGGGGTCGAGGCCCGGGTGGGGGGCGCGGACGTCGTGGCGGCCACGGTGTTCACCTTCCTGACGGATCGGGCCCGGGTCACCAACCTTCGAGGCCGAGCTGCTGGGCCTGCTTCTGGACGTCCTGGTCGTAGAGGGCGGCGCCGTCCTGCGCGGAGCGGATGCCGGAACCGACCTCGACGAGGATCTGCTCCAGCGCCGGGCCCTTGATGGGCGAGACGTACTCCAGCGCCGGGGACTGCGCGCCGGAGTCGAAGTAGGCGCTGACGTCCTTGGTGACCTGCGGGACGTCGGCGGGCAGGTCGCAGCCGTCGACGAGGTAGGGGCCGGTGGGCACGCTCTGCTCGGACTGGATGTCGCAGGCGTCCGTGGTGGTCAGGTAGGTGAGGAACTGCTTGGCCGCGTCGAGCTTCTCGCCGGTCGTCGACTTCGGGACGTAGACCCCGCCGGGGAACCACGCGGTGAGGCCGTTGCCGGCGGCGTCGTCGCCGGGGAGGGCGAAGAACCCGATGTCGGCGATCTTCTCGGGGGCGACGCTGAGGATGGTGGCGACGTTCGCCGACAGCAGGGGGTAGTGGGCCCCCTCTCCGGCGGCGAGGGTGCGGATGCCGTCCTCGACCTTGGCCGAGGCGAAGTCGGCGTTCACGAAACCCTTGTCGTGGATCTCCTGGGTGTGCTCGAACCCCTTGATGGCCGCCGGGTCGGTGGCGTACTTGGCTTTCCCGGCGGTGTAGTCCTCGGCGAAGGACGGGTTGGCCGTGGCGACGTTGTGGAAGTCGCCGAGGACGAGCAGCTGGGAGGTCCAGGTCTCGCCGTAGGTCTGGATGACCGGGGCGATGCCGGCGGCCTTGATCTTCTCGTTGTTGGCGGTGAACTCCGCCCACGTCTTCGGCACCTGGAGCCCGAGCTGCTGGTACACGGCGCGGTTGTAGAGGACGCCGCCGCCGAAGGCGGTGCCCAGCGGCACGCCGTACACGTCGTCGCCGACGCTGACCTGGGGGTCGAAGCTGTCGTCGACGGCGTCGAGGAAGCTCTCCCCGGTCAGCGGGGTGAGGGTCGTGGCGGGGGCGAGCTGCTGGAAGAGCGAGCCGCTGTTGTAGGCGAAGAGGTCGTCCATGCTGCCGGTCTGCAGGCGCGTCTTGACGAGGTTGTCGCCCTCGCCGCCCTGGGGACGGGTCTCCACCTCGACGCGGACCTCGGACTGGGAGCCGTTGAAGCTCTCGGCGAGCGCCTCGGCGGTGGCGACGGTCTGCGGGGCGTTGTCGACGAGGAAGGTGAGGGTGGTGGCGCCGCTGTCGCCCCCGTCGTCGGAGGACCCGAGGCTGCCGGCGCTGCAGGCGCTCAGCACGAGCGGGGTGAGGCTGAGGGCGGCCAGGACACGGAGGGTTCGGGGCGTGCGGCGGGTGCGGTGGGCCACGGGGGTCTCCTCGTCGAGACGGTCACGGGTGGGGCGGTGCGATTGAGTGAGACGCTTCATTACGTTGCTGACGAGAAAGTACGAGCTGCCACCCGGCACGTCAACCCCGGGCGGAGCCCGACGGGTTCAGCGCGGGAGGCGGCCGGCGCTGCTCTCGCGCACCAGCAGCGAGGGCTGCACCACCACCCGGCGGTGGACGTGGTCGACGCCCTCGGCGACCTCGTCGGCGAGCAGCCGCACGGCCGCCGCGCCCATCTCCTCGCCCTCCATCCGCACCGTCGTCAGCGGGACCGCCCCGCCCCAGGCGCGCGCGTCGTGGTCGCACCCCATGACCGCGATGTCCCCGGGCACCGACAGGCCCGCCCCCCGGAGGGCCTCGACGACGGAGGCCCCGAGCATGTCGGTGACCGCGATCAGGGCGTCCGGGCGCCGCCGCGCGGGCAGGGCCAGGACCTCCTCGACGACGTGGTCGCCGTCGTTCTCCCCGACACCCTCGGTGTCCAGCTCGACCAGGCTCACCCCCCGGCCCGCCTCGCGCACCGCCCGCCGGACCCCGGCCTGCCGCTCGTGCACCGGCTGCAGGTCGTTCAGCTCGCTGACCCACGCCAGCCGGCGCCGCCCCAGCTCGACCATGTGCCGGGCGGCCAGGTACCCGACGCGCTCGTTGTCGACCAGCACCGTGCAGCAGTCCTGGCGGCCGTCGTCGTAGTTCACGACGACCAGCGGCGTCCCGTGCCGGCGGACCCGCTGGATCCCCGCGAACGGGTCGCTCAGCGGCGCCAGCACCACCCCCCGCACCCGGGCGCTCTCGAACAGGTCCAGGTGGGCGTCCTGCTGGGCGTCGTCGCGGTCGCTGTTGGTCACCAGCAGGCTCTCGCCGCGGGCCGCGGCCTCGCGCTGCGCGCCGCGGGCGATGTCCACGAACAACGTGTTCCCCAGGTCGACGACGACCAGGCCGATGGTCCGGTTCTCCCCGCCGGCCAGGGAGCGGGCGTTGGCGTTGGGGGTGAAACCCAGCTGCTCGATGGCCGCGCGGACCCGGGCGAGCGTCTCGGGGCGGACCTGCTCGGGGTGGTTGAGGGCGTTGGAGACGGTGCCCACCGACACCCCCGCCACGGCGGCGACCTCCACCACGCTGGGGTTGGTGCGCGCCGCCCGCACGGGCACCGCGCGGGAGAACCCGAGCTGCTCGATGGCGGCGCGGACCTTCTCGATCGTCTCCGCCCGCACCCGCTCGGGGTGGTTGACGACGTTGGACACCGTGCCCACCGAGACCCCGGCCAGCGCCGCCACCTCGACCATGCTCGGGGCACCGCCCCGGCCGCGCGCAGTCCTCGTCGATCCCACCGGGGGGATCCTAGGGGCGCGGTCCCGGGGTCACCGGGGCCCACCTCCCCCCGCCACGTGCTCCAGGAGGCGGTCCACGAACACGGCCTGCCCCTTCACCAGCCGGGACCGGGCCTGCTCCGGGGTGGACCAGGCGGCCCGGTCGACCTCGGGGAACTCCGCGGTCCGGCCCGAGCGCGGGGGCCACTCCATCGTGAACGTCCCGGGGTCGAGGTCGTCGGCGTCGAAGGCGGACCCGGCCGGCAGTTCCCCCGCCCACACGGTCACGACCTTCCCGCCGCCCTGGCGGGCCTCCCCCAGGGGGACGAGGTCCACCGGCGGCAAGGGACGCCCGAGCTCCTCGGCGAACTCGCGGGCGGCGGTGTCGAGGAGGTCCTCCCCCTCCTCGGGTTCGCCCTTGGGGATCGACCAGGCGTGCTCGTCCTTGCGCGCCCACAGCGGACCGCCCATGTGGGCGACGAGGAGTTCCACCCCGCCCGCCGCGTCGAACCGGTACAGCAGGATCCCCGCGCTCCGCCTGGTCGCCACGTCGGCCAGTGTGCCCGCGGGCGGGCACGGGTGCCCGGTGGTCAGCCGGGGGCGGGGACGAGCGCGGCGGGCGGGGCGATCCCGCACCGCCGCAGGGCCAGCACGGCGGCCCCGACCCGTCCCGCGCCCGACCCGAGCTGCGCGACCCGCACCTCCGGCGCCGCGCGCCACACCAGCTGCCGCGACAGCCGCTCGCGCAGCGGGACGAGCAGCGCGTCCCCGGCCGCGGTGAACCCCCCGCCGAGGACGACGAGCCGCGGGTCCAGCAGCATCGTCAGGGTCACCAGCCCGCTGCTGAGCGCGGCGACGGCGTCGGCCCACACCGCGTCGGCGGCGCCGTCGCGGCCCAGCCGGGCCACGACCTCCTCGGCCCGCAGCGCGGTGCCGGTGCGCGCGGCGTAGCGGCGCGCGACCCCGCCCCCGGAGGCGTACACCTCCAGGCACCCCCGCTGCCCGCACGGGCAGAGCTCGCCGTCGGGGACGACGGGGACGTGGCCGAACTCCCCGGCGGCCCCGGTGGCCCCCGTGACGGTGTGCCCGGAGGTGCGCACGGCGGCGGCGACCCCGGTGCCCAGGGGGACGAGGACGAAGTCGGCGACCCCGCGCGCGGCGCCGAAGAGCCGCTCGGCCAGACCCGCCGCGCGCACGTCGTGGCCGGTGGCGACCGGCAGGCCGGAGGCGGCGGTGAGCAGGTCGCGCAGCGGCACGTCGCGCCAGCCCAGGTTCGAGGCGTAGCCGACGACGCCGGTGCGCTCGTCGACCGTCCCGGGGGTCACGACCCCCGCCCCGGCGACGTGCAGACCCTGCGCCTGCGCCCGGTCGGCGAGCTCGCGCAGGAAGCCGGCGATCGCGTCGACGGCCGCGGTGCCCGTCCCGGTGGGCCGGGTCGCGGGGGCGAGGGTGCGCCCGTCGGTGGTGAAGACCGCCCCCTTGAGGGAGGAGCCGCCGACGTCGACGGCGAGGACCGCGTCCGCCGCGCTCACCGGCCGGCCAGCGCGGCGACCACGGCGCGCACGGGCCCGGGCGCGGTGGCCAGGCGCGGCGCGTCGTAGCGGACGGCGGTCGCGGAGGGCGCCGCCGCGGCGGGCACGGGTTCCTGGGCGCGCAGGTGGACGGCGGGGACCCCGGTGCGGGCGACGAGGGCGGCGACGTGGTCGGCGCGGACCCCGCCGCCGGCCACGACCTCGAGGCGGCCGTCGGCGCGCGCGACGAGGTCGGCGAGGACGTCCGCCCCCTCGGCGGCGGTGGGGGCGCCGCCGGAGGTGAGCACCCGCGCCACGCCCGCGTCGACGAGGGTCTCCAGCGCCCGGGGCAGGTCGGGGAGGGTGTCGAAGGCCTTGTGGAACGTCACGGGCAGGTCCCCGGCGGCCGCCACGAGGCGGGCCAGGACGTCGGTGTCGACGTTCCCGTCCGGGCGCAGCGGGCCGACGACCACGCCGAGGCGCACCCCGGCGGGGGCGGGCAGGGCGCGGACCGCGGCGATGTCGGCGAGCTGGACGTCGACCTCGGCCGGGGAGTACGCGAAGTCCCCGGCGCGCGGGCGGACGAGGACGCTGACCTCCAGGCGCCGCACGCGCTGCAGGACCGCGGTCAGCAGCCCGGCGCTGGGCGTCGTCCCGCCCTCGGGCAGCGCGGCGCAGACCTCGACGCGCGCGGCGCCGCACTCCTCGGCGACGACCGCGCCCTCGACGTCGTCGAGGCAGATCTCGACGGCGGTCGGGGTGCTCACCGGGTGGCCGCCCACGCCCGCAGCGCGGCCCCGGGGGCGATCTCGCCGACGCGCTCGCCCCCGCCCAGGACGGGGACGACGCGCAGGTCCGCGACGCCGGAGACGTCCACGCCGAGACCGGCGAGGACCTCCAGGGCGATGAGGGTGGTGGCGCGGGGGTTGCCGTCGGCGACCTTCAGCGCCACCGACCGCCCCCCGGGACCGGCGACGCCGAGGACCCCTTCCGCCCCGCCCTTGGCCACGGCCCCGGGGACGTGGCGCATGAGCTCGGTGTTGGGGTGGCCGGGGCCGCCGACGAACTCCGGGTGGGCGCGCATCGCGGCCGCGACCCGGCCCGCCGGCTCGCCCGGGTCGGCGAGCCGCAGCGCGCGGAAGGCGGTGGCCAGACCGCGCACGGTGGTCCCGAACAGCGGGGCGCCGCACCCGTCGACGGCGACGTGGCGGACGGGGGTCCCGGTGAGCCCCTCGGTGACGGCCCGCACCCGCTGCTGGAGCGGGTGGCCGGGGTCGAGGTAGTCGCCGGTGGACCAGCCGTTGACGCGGCAGGCCAGCAGCATCGCGGCGTGCTTGCCGGAGCAGTTCATCCGCACCCGGGCGGGCGGCTCACCGGAGCGGACCAGGGCGTCGCGGGTGGGTCCGTCCTGGGGCCGGTCCGCGGGGCAGCCCAGCGCGTCCTCGGTCAGCCCGGCCTCGGCCAGCACGGCGCGCACGACGTCGGCGTGGGCGTCGGTGCCGGTGTGGCTGCCGGCGGCGATCGCCAGCGCCGGGCCCTCCAGCGGCGCCCCGGCCAGCAGGCAGGCCGTCGCCTGCAGGGGTTTCGCCGTCGAGCGCGGCAGGACCGGGGCGTCGCCGTCGCCCAGCTCGGCCGCCACCCCGCCATCGGCGTCGAGGGCGAGCAGCGCGCCGCAGTGGCGGCTCTCGACGAACCCGGAACGGCGGACGACGGCGAGTTCGACGAAGGGTTCAGCCACGAGCGGGCCCCGTTCTCCCGGTGGACGTCGACCGTCGACGGCCCCGTCAGCGTAGGTGGGCGGCGCCCCGCCCGCCCGCGCACCCCGTCAGGCGGGCAGGTGGCGCAGCGGCGGCCCGTCGTACTCCGACAGCGGGCGGATCAGCGAGTTCGCGCCCCGCTGCTCCACGACGTGCGCGGTCCAGCCGACGACGCGGGCGGCGACGAACACCGGGGTGAACAGGTCGGTGTCCAGGCCCAGCAGGTGGTAGGCGGGGCCGGCGGGGTAGTCCAGGTTGGGCAGGATCTGCTTGGCCCGCGTCATCTCCGCCTCGAGGGCGTCGTAGAGCTCCAGGACGTCGGGGCGGCCGCGGTCGGTGGCGAGTTCGCGCAGCGCCGCGTGCATGGTCGGCACCCGGGAGTCGCCGTGGCGGTAGACGCGGTGGCCGAAACCCATGACCTTCCGGTGCCCGGCCAGGGCCGCGGCCAGCCACGCGCGGGCCCGCCCGGGCGAGCCCTCCCCCAGCCCGATCTCCTCGAACGCCTCCCACACGGCCTCGTTCGCCCCGCCGTGCAGCGGACCCTTGAGCGCGCCCACGGCCGCCGTCACCGCCGAGTGCAGGTCCGACAGCGTCGACGTCACGACCCGCGCCGCGAACGTCGAGGCGTTGAAGGAGTGCTCGGCGTAGAGGACCAGCGAGGTCTCGAAGGTCCGCACCGCGACGGCGTCGGGTTCGGCGCCGGTCACCATCCAGAGGAAGTTCGCGGCGTGGTCGAGGTCGTCGCGCGGGGGCGGCGCCTGCCCGCCGAGGCGGCGGCGCTGGGCGTGGGCCACGACCGCGGGCAGGGCCGCGAACAACCGTTCCGCCTTGGCCAGTTCCGCCTCGGGCGAGGCGTCCCCCGCCGCGGGGTCCAGGGCGCCGAGGACGCTGACCGCGGTGCGCACGACGTCCATCGGGTGCGCCGTCAGCGGGAGGTCGTCGATCGTGCGCCGCACCCGCTCGTCCAGCCGGCGGCCCTCCCGCTCGCGGGCCCGGAACCGCTCCAGCTCCGCCGCGGAGGGCAGTTCCCCGTCCCACAGCAACCGCGCGACCTGCTCGGAGGAGCAGCGGGTCGCCAGTTCCTGCACCGGGTAACCCCGGTACAGCAGCGAGTTCGTCTCCGGGTCGACCTTCGAGACGGCCGTGGTGTCGGCGACGACGCCGGCCAGGCCCTTGTGGACGGTCACGACCGGTTCCCCTCCAGGCTGAAGTCGAAGACGCCGGAGTCGAAGTCGCCGTAGCCGGCGTAGTCGACGAGGTCGTACAGCTCGGCCCGGGTCTGCATCCGCGGGACCTGCGCGGCGAGGGTCCCCGTCCCCGAGAGTTCCGCCAGGGCCCGGTCGGCGGCCCCCATCGCCAGCCGCAGCAGCGACACGGGGTGGATGACGATGCGGACCCCGGCGTCGCGCAGCTGGTCGTGGGTGAACAGGTCGCTGCGCCCGAACTCGGTCATGTTCGCGAGCACCGGCACGTCGAGGGCGGAGCAGATCGCCTCGAACTCGGCGAGGTCGGCCATGGCCTCGGCGAACACCGCGTCGGCGCCGGCGTCGACGAGGGCCTTCGCCCGGCGCACCGCGGCGTCGAGACCCTCGACCCCGCGCACGTCGGTGCGGGCCACGACGAGGAAGTCGGGGTCGCGGCGGGCGTCGACGGCGGCCTTCACCCGGCGCACCGCGGTCGCCTCGTCGACGACGGACTTGCCCTCCAGGTGCCCGCACCGCTTGGGGTTCACCTGGTCCTCGACGTGCAGGCCGGCGACCCCGGCGTCCTCCAGGGTCTGCACGGTGCGGGCGAGGTTGAGGGGTTCCCCGAAACCGGTGTCGGCGTCGACGAGGACGGGCAGGTCGGTGACCCGGGCGATCTGCGCGGAGCGGGCGGCGACCTCGGTGAGGGTGGTCAGCCCGATGTCGGGCAGCCCGAGGTCGGCCGACAGCACCGCCCCGGAGACGTAGACCCCCTCGAACCCGTGCCGCTGCACGAGCTTCGCGGAGAGCGGGTTGAAGGCCCCGGGGAACCGCAGCAGCTCGCTGCCGCGCAGGGCCTCCCGCAGGGCGGTGCGCTTGGCGCTCGGCGTCGTCGACGAGTTCAGCACGTGCGTCTCCTCAGAACAGCCCGCGCGGCAGCGGAACGGTGGACAGCAGGTCGGGCGGGGCGACGATCCCGAGGTCGCGGACCTCGCCCGCGGACAGTTCCGGCAACCGGCGGGCGAGGGCCGTGAACCGCTCGACCTCCTCCGGCGCCAGGACCCCCTCGGCCAGGACGGCGAGCTTGCGCTCGTACTGGGGCCGGGTGAAGGGGCGGGCGCCCAGCGGGTGGGCGTCGGCCACGGCGATCTCGTCGACGACGGTGGACCCGTCGGTCAGCGTCGCCACGACCCGCGCGCCGAACGCCTTCCGGGCCGGGTCGGTGGCGTGGTAGCGCTCGGTCCACTCCGGGTCCTCGACGGTGGACACCTTGCGCCACAGGGCGACGGTGTCCGGGCGGGCGGCGCGGGCCGGGACGTAGGAGTCGACGTGGTGCCACCCGCCGTCCTGCAGCGCCACGGCGAAGACGTACGGCACCGAGTGGTCGAGGGTCTCCCGGCTGGCCGCCGGGTCGTACTTCTGCGGGTCGTTCGCACCGGAGCCGATGACGACGTGGGTGTGGTGGGAGGTGTGCAGGACGATCGAGGCGACGTTCGCGGGGTCGCGCAGTTCCGGGTGCTCGCGGTGCAGGCGGCGGGCGAGGTCGATGACGGCCTGCGCCTGGTACTCCGCGGAGTGCTCCTTGGTGTAGGTGTCGAGGATCGCGCGACGCGGTTCGCCCGGTTCGGGCAGCGGGACCCGGTAGAGCGCGTCGGGGCCGTCGAGCAGCCACGCGACCACCCCGTCCTCGCCCTCGTAGATCGGCGCCGGGCTGGTCTGCCCGCGCACCGCGCGGTCCACGGCCTCGATCGCGACCTTCCCCGCGAAGGCCGGCGCGTACGCCTTCCACGTCGAGATCGCGCCCTTGCGCGACTGCCGGGTGGCGGTGGTGGTGTGCAGGGCCTGCCCGATCGCCTGGTGCACCACCGCGGTGGGCAGCCGCAGCATCGCCCCCAGCCCTGCCGCGACCGAGGGCCCGAGGTGGGCGACGTGGTCGATCTTGTGCCGGTGCAGGGAGATCGCCCGGACCAGGTCGACCTGCACCTCGTAGGCGACGACGATCCCGCGCAGCAGCGACGCGCCGTCCACCCCGAGGTGCTGGGCGACGGCGACCAGCGCGGGGACGTTGTCGCCGGGGTGGGAGTACTCCGCGGCCAGGAACGTGTCGTGGAAGTCGAGCTCGCGCACCGCGACCCCGTTCGCCCACGCCGCCCACTCCGGCGAGACGTCCTCGGTGGTCCCCGCGACGCGGGCCCCGGCGCCCCCGCGCGAGGGCGGGTGGGCCAGCGCCTGCGCGCGGGCCGCGACGACGGAGGCGCGCAGCAGCGACGCGGCGGACACCGCGGCGTTGTCCAGGACCCGGTTCACGACCATCCCGGCGACGTCGTCGTCGACGGGCACGTCGTCGGTGGCGACCCGGGCCAGCTGCCAGGCGAGCTCCTCCTCGCGGGGGAACTCCTCGTCGCTGCGGCGGACCCTGACCTCGTGCTCCCTCACGCGCTGACCTCCTCGACGGCCGGTTCGTGGTCCAGGTGGGCCCGGAAGTGCGTCCGGCTGCGGTGCAGGTGGACGTGGACGGCGTGGGCGGCGAGGTCGGCGTCACCGGCCGCGACCGCCTCGGCGATGAGCTGGTGCTCGGCGGCGGCCGCGCGCAGGCGCTGCGGGTCGTGGCGGGCGAGGCGGCGGATCCGCACCAGGTGGGTGCGGACGTCGGCGAGGGCCCGGGTCATCCAGGGGTTGGCGACCGCCTCGTCGAGGGCCTCGTCGAACTCCGCGGTCACGGCGTAGTAGGCCTCCAGCTCCCCGGCGTCGACGAGCCCCGGGGCGCGCCCGAAGCGGGCGGCGAACTCCTCGAACACCCTCGGCCGGCGCTGCGCCGCGGCCAGCCGCGCGGTCTTGACCTCCAGCGCCTCGCGCAGGTCGTAGAGGTGGTCCAGGCCGTCGAGGTCCAGCGGGGCGACCACGAGCCCGCGCCCGGGCAGCGGGCGGGCCAGGCCGTCGGCGACGAGGCGGGCGAACGCCTCGCGCACGGGGGTCCGCGACACCCCCAGCCGGGCGCTCTGCTCCAGCTCGGCCAGCGCCGCCCCGGGGGCGAGGACCCCGTCGAGGACGTCCCGGCGCAGCCGGGCGTAGGTCCGCTCCGTCGCCCCGCCCCGTCGCTGTGCATGCACAGCGCCACCCTGGACCCGCCCCCGAGGGCCGTCAACCCCCTCGGTGCATGCAGAGAGCGGTCAGCGGGGGTCGTCGACCCGGGGCAGCCGGGAGTCGAGCCAGCGGAACAGGGCCAGCAGCAGCACCGCCAGGACGACGACGAACCCGGTGTTGCGCAGCGCGGTCGCGTACCCCACGGCCTCGACGTCGAGGAACGGGTACGGGTACCAGCCCACCACGGCGCCGCGCACGAACGTGTAGACCACCCAGCCCACGGGCCAGGCGAACGCCCACGCCAGGGTGCGGCCGTCGATGCGCGGGCGGGGCCCGAACAGCAGCCAGCCCAGCAGCGCCATCGCCGGGGAGACGTAGTGGAACCCGGCGTTGATCCACCAGCCCACGCCCGCGTGCTGCACCAGGGGGGCGAGCACCGCCCCGAACACCGCCCCCGTCACGACGATGCCGAGCAGGCCGTCCAGGCGCAGGACCCGCCAGAACCGGCCGTCGCGCACCGGGTCCAGCACCAGCGGGACCGCCGCGGCCAGCACCAGCAGGTTGCTCTGGACGGTGAAGAAGCTGAACAGCCGGACCAGCCGGGTCGAGACCGGCACCTCCGTGCCCGCCTCCCCGGAGTTCGCGTCGCCGCCGCCGGCGACGACCAGGGCGACCTGCGCCACCAGCGAGGCGAGCACGACGAGGGCGAGGACCGCGTGCCAGACGCGGGACCAGGAGGCGGGGGGTCGCACGACCCCATCCTCACCCGGCCGCGCGGGCGGGGGTCAGGCGGTGAGGCTGAACCAGACGGTCTTGCCGTCCTCGTGCGGCTCGACGCCCCACGCGTCGCTGATGTAGTCGACGAGGGTGGTCCCGCGCCCGGACTCGTCCTCCGCGCCGGCCGTGCGCGGGACGGGCGCGCCCGGGTCGCCGTCGCTGACCATCACGCGCAGGCCCGCGGTCCCGTCGCAGACGACCCGCACCGTGAGCGGCGGCGCCCCGTAGCGGAGGCTGTTGGTCACCAGCTCGGTGACGAGCAGGGTCGCGTCGTCGAGGACGCAGGCGGCGTGGACGGGGCACACCGCCTCCTCCAGGAAGCGCCGGGCGTGCGCCGGGGCCCGCTCGTCGGTGGGGAGGTCGAGCTGCCTCGGCGGCGTCGCGTCACACACCAGGCCGAGCTTGCAGGAACCGCCCCCCGTTGTCGTCCCCAAAGGGCCCCCGTCGCCGCTCAGGCGTCACCGCCCTCGACCTCCACCGCGCCCACGGCGGTGACCCGCCACGCGCCGTGGGTGTCGAACCACGCCTCGACGACGTCCTGCGAGGAGGGTCCGTCCCCCGCCAGCAGGGTGGCCCGGCCCAGCGGCCCGGCGGCCAGGGCGTCCACCAGGTGCCCCGTGACTCCCGGGGCGAAGAGGAGGTCGGCGGCGGGCACACCGCGGTCCACCGCCTCCTGCGCGAGGGCCGCGGCGGTGCCGTAGCGGTCGGTGCCCGCGCTGCGGCGGGGGGTGGGCAGCGGGGCCATCGCCTCGGGGAGGACGCCCTCGGGACCGCCGGCGACCGTGGTCGAGGTGACGCCGAGCGCCTCCAGCGCGGCGGCGGCGGGCAGGGGGTCGTCGTCGGCGACGAGCACCAGCGGCTCCCCCAGCCGCGCAGCCGGTCCCGCGGCGGCCAGCGCGTCGACGAGGTGGGCGTCCTCCCCGGAGGCCGCCCACCCGTGGGCCGCGTCCGGCAGGGACGCCGCGAGCGCGCGCGAGGTCGCGTAGCGGTCCGCCCCGGCGATGCGCTGGACGTCGGTGACGCCGAGGGCCCGCAGCTGCGCGGCCGTGCCCCCGCCGAGGGCGTCGGGGCCGCCGACGAGCAGCACCGAGGCGGTGGCGTGCTCGCGCAGGTACCCGGCGGTGGCCGCGGGCACGGCGTCCCGGGTGCTCAGCAGGAGGGGCGCGGCGAGGCTGCGCGCCAGCGGCGCGGCCGACAGCGCGTCCACGAGGTGGCGGTCCTCGCCGCTGACGAGGACGACGACGTCGGCCTCGGGGAAGCCGTGCTCGGCGATCTGCACGGCGGTGGCGTAGCGGTCGGGCCCGCTGAGCTGCACGAGCTGGTTCGGGGCCCCGCTGGGCAGCTGCGCGCCCCGGTAGGCGCGACCCGCGGCGCACCCGGGGTGCGCGAGGGGCGGGGCCGGGGAGCAGACCGGGGTGAGGGTCTCGAAGCCGATCTCCGGCGCGGCCGCGGCGGGCGGGCTCCCGGCGGCCGCCGCGAGCAGCGACGCGGCCAGCAGCAGACCGGCCCTCCCGGGCCGGCGGCGGCGGTGCTCGGACGTGCGGACGTGCTGGTGCTGCTCCACGGAGGCCCCCCTCGGACGACGCGCCGGCGCGCCACCGCGCCGGCGCGGGCAGTGTGGCAGCGAGGGAGCACCGCCCGCCGGGGGTTTTCCGCGGGGTCCCCGCCGGGCCCGCGCGGGAGCGGCGCGGGCCGTCCCGGCCCACCGCTGCGGCCCACCGCTGCGGGGGGACCGGCGCGGTGGCAGGATCGGGCCCCCCGATCGAGGAGCCCCCGTGTTCGCCATCGCCGTCCGGTTCGACCTGACCGACGAGACCGCCGCCGCCCGCTTCGACGCCCTGGTCGCCGAGACCGTCCCCGGCATCCTCGCCGAGGAGGAGGGCACCCTCGTCTACACCCCCCACCGCGTCGACGGGGAACCCCTGGCGCGGTTGTTCTACGAGGTCTACCGCGACCGCGACGCCCACGCCGCCCACGAGGCCCGGCCCGCGACGGCGGCGTTCCTGGACCAGGTGCGCGGGCTCGTCAGCGCCGTCCGCGCGGAGTTCCTGCTCCCCGCCGACGGGGCCTGAGCGCGGTCAGTCCGCCGGGCGGACGGGCCCCTGGTCGACGAGGCGGCCCTGGGCGTCGAAGGCCGCCCACGTGGTGCCGGCGAACTGGGACTCGTCCGGGACCGCCACCGGGGTCCACCAGTACCGGTCGAGGAAGACGGCCGGGTGCTCCCGGCCGTCCGGGGTCACGACGACGACGCGGGCCGCTCCGGCCGGTCGACGACCGAGCACGGAGGCGTCGACGGGATCGCCCTCCCCGCCCGACACCCACCCGCGCAGCACCTGCTGGTCCACCGGGTCGTCCGTGACCGGCCCGTCGACGCTGCCCCCGGCGAACGACGTGCAGAAGCGGGTCTCACCGTCGTCGAACCGGTAGAGCACCGCCCGCGCGAGGTCGCTCGCCCCGCCGGCCAGGGCCGCGACGGGACCGCCCCGCGGCAGGCTGCGCGCGCACTCCTCGGCCAGGACCGCCAGGCTCGCCGGGTCCACCGCGCGCACCGGGGACGCGGGCTGCGCGGTGAGGGGGTCCCCCGGCGGGCCCCACGTCACCGCGACCACGAGCGCGGCGGCCGCCGCCACCCCCGCGACGGCGGCACCGCCCACCCGGCGGCGACGGCGGCGCGCGACGACGAGCTCCCGGTTGCGGACGCGCTCCGCCTCCGACGCGTCCTCGTGCGGTGCGGCGACGGCGTCGAGGCGCCGCTGGAGCTCGGTGGGGTTCACGAGCGGTCCTCCAGGAGGTTCGCGAGCGCGGCCTGGGCGCGGGAGATCGTGGACTTGGCCGTGCCGACCGGCACGTCGAGGGCGTCGGCGACCTCGGCCACCGGCAGGTCCAGCCAGTAGCGCAGGACGAGGGCCTCGCGCTGGCGGACGGGTAGGCGGGCGAGCGCGGCGACGAGCTCGTCGACGCGCTCGGCGGCGACGACGGCGTCCTCGGCGGAGGCGGCGGTGCGCGGGACCTCGCCCGGGGTGCGGCGCACCACGCGCAGGTGCCGCAGCCGGGAGGTGGCCAGGTTGGCGGCGGTGCGGCGCACGTGCGCGAGGGCCGCGGCGGGCTCGCGCAACCGGCGGCGGTGCTCGTGGAGGCGGACGAACGCCTCCTGGGCGACGTCCTCGGGGTCGTCGGCGCCCAGCAGGCGGGCCAGGCGCACGGTGGCGCGGAAGTGGCGGACGAAGAGGTCCTGGTACCGCGCCTCGTCGTCGGACCCGGCCACCGCCCCGGGCGGGGCGTCGCTGACTGCTCTCACACCCTCAGGACGCCCCAGCGGGGCGAACGTTCCCCACCGGCGCGGATCGGCGCGCGCCGGTGGGGCCGCGACGGCTCAGGCCGCGCGGGCCAGCCGGTCGCGGCCGGCGCGCTTGGCCGCGTAGAGGGCGGAGTCGGCGCGGGCGTAGAGGTCCTGCGCCCCGGTCACCGCCGGGGACAGCGGCGTCAGCCCGGCGCTGATGGACAGCGGGACGACCGTCCCGCCGGGCAGCCGCAGGGGCTCGTCGCGCACGGCGTCGACGAAGCACTGGGCGCGCCGGACGGCGACGTCGGCGGGGCAGTCGAGCATGAGGACGGCCAGCTCGTCCCCGCCCATCCGGGCCACGACGTCGCCGGGGCGGCAGCGGGCGGTGAGCAGGGCCGCGACGTGGGCGAGGGCGGCGTCGCCGCCGAGGTGGCCGTGGGTGTCGTTGACGGTCTTGAACCGGTCGAGGTCGATGACGACGAGCGCGCCCTCGCACCCCCGGGCGCGCACGGCCCGGTCGGTGGCCGCGTCGAGGACCCGGCGGGTCACCAGCCCGGTCAGCGGGTCGGTGCCGGCCTGGACCCGCAGCTGCTCCACGAGGCGTTCCTGGATGACCCCGCCGCGGGTGAGGACGCCGGCGACGAGCAGCGTGAACACCGTCACGTACGCGAACACGGCGGCGGCCTCCCCCGGCGGGAGGATCGAGAACGCGACGACCGCCTCGCCGACGACCGTGGCCAGGGCCACGACGGCGGTGCCCCCCGGGCGCAGCTGCGCGGCGGCCCAGATGACGGGGACGACGAGGAAGACCTGCCCGGTGACCCCGGCGTCCCGGCTGAGCAGGTCCAGCCAGACCACGGCGGCGACGCCGGCCAGCGGGGCGAGGACGACCAGCGGCGCGGCGCGCTCGGCGGGCACGCCCAGCAGGACCGCGGAGACCGCGGCGAGGCCGAGCGTGGCGGTGAGCTCCGGGGCGTGCAGGGCCCCGAACGTCACGAGGTTGGTGAGCAGGCACGTCGCGATGGTCACCATGAGCGCGAGCGCGGCCCACGCCCGCGCCGAGCGCGGGTCCCGGGCGCTCAGCGAGCGCAGCACGGCGCGGACCCTGGGGGCGGTTCGCGGAGACCGGTGCACGGTTCCACATCGGCACCTCGTTGAACGTCTCAACACTTCGGGGGGTGCGTTCGTCCACCTGGAGCAACGGCGCTGGGCCGGTGGGGCCCCCGCGGGGCGGGCCGTCCCCCGCGGGGCGGGGTCAGGCCCCGGGCGGCGGGGGTTCCGCCGGGACGCCCGGGGGCACCCGCCGGGGGCCCGCCTCCGCGGGACGGGGACGGTCCTGGGGGTGCAGGCGGACGGCGACGAGGGCGACGTCGTCCTCGGCGTGCTCGGGCAGCAGCCGCGCCAGGACCCCGTCGCACAGGCCGTCCAGGTCCGCCCCGGCCAGCTCGGTCATCGCGCCGTGCAGCCGCAGCAGGCCCTCGTCGTAGTCCTGCCCGCGGCGCTCGACCAGCCCGTCGGTGTAGAGCAGCAGCGTCGACCCGCGGTCCAGCGCGACCTGCTCGTCGATGCGCGGGGCGCGCGGGTCGATGCCCAGCAGCAGGTCGTGGCCCAGTCCCGTCAGCGCCGTCACGGTGCCGTCGGGGGTCAGCAGCACCGGCGCGGGGTGGCCGGCGTTGGACCAGCGCAGCCGGGTCACGCCCCGCGCCCGCTCGTCCAGGCTCTGCTCCAGGCGCGCCACCACGGCGGTGGCGGTGGTGTCCACGGCCAGCCCCTCCATGGCGGCGTCCAGACCGGACAGCACCACGGCCGGGGTCCCGCCGCTGAAGTAGGCGATGCCGCGCAGCAGCGAGCGCACCTGGCTCATCGCCGCGGCGGCGGTGATGTCGTGCCCCATGACGTCGCCGATGGCCAGGACCGTGGCCCCGTCGGCCTGCAGGAACGCGTCGTACCAGTCCCCGCCCACCTGCGCCGAGCGCGCGGCGGGGCGGTAGCGCACCACGATCTGCAGGTGGTCCGGTTCGACCGGCGCGCTCAGCAGGCTGCGCTGCAACCCCTCCGCCACGTGCTGCTGCTGGGCGTACAGGCGGGCGTTGTCCAGGGCCAGCCCGGCGCGGTCGGCGACCTCCGCGGCGATCAGGAGGTCCTCCTCGCTCGGCGCGGGCACCCCCGCGCCGCGGAAGACGCTGACCAGCCCGACGGTGCGCCCCCGGGCGCGCAGCGGCACCATCTGCACGGACTCCGGCGCGAGCTGCCGCAGCAGGTCCCGGGCCGGCTCGGTGAGCAGGGCCCCGATCCGTTCCGCGGCGCGGGTGGACAGCACGACGGAGCGGTCCTCCCGCAGGGCCTGGTGCAGGGGGGCGTCGGGGCTCAGGCAGGGCAGGCGCACCTCGCGGTAGCGCTCCAGCAGGGGGCGCAGCTCCTCCTGCGCGTGCCAGCAGCCGATGTCGCGCAGGTCCCCCTCGCCGTCGACGAGGGTGACGATGCACCAGTCCCCCAGCGCCGGCACCAGGTGCCGCCCCAGGCGGGAGACGGCCTCCTCGGTGTCCAGCGTCGCGGTCAGGTCGGCGCTGACCCGGGCCAGCAGCGCCAGCCGCCGCGCGGTGCGCTCGGCGGCCTCCTGCGCCGCGCGGGCCTCGCGCTGCGCCCGCTCGGCGGTGCGCAGCGCCTCCTGCGTCGCCGCCCGTTCCGCCTCGGCCTGCTGCTGGGCGGCCTTGCGGGTGGTGACGTCGAGGAAGTACACCGACAGCCCGTCGGGGTCGCGCCAGGCCCGCACCTCGTACCAGCGGTCCAGGGGCGCGGGGTAGTGCGCCTCGAAGTCGACCTGCTCGCCGGTGTCCATCGCCCGGCGGTACTGCCGCTCGAACTCGGCGCCGACCGCGTCGGGGAACAGCTCCCACACGTCCTGGCCCAGCAGTTCCGCGCGCGGGCGCTGCAGCACCCGCTCGGCCTCGGCGTTGACGTAGCTGAAGCGCCAGTCGCGGTCCAGGGAGAAGAACGCCGAGGACATCGACTCCAGCACCCGCGAGACCCGGGCGTCCTCGTGCCGCTCGGCGGTGGTGTCGTGGACCGCGCCGAGCAGGTGCGCCGGCTGCCCGTCGGCGCCGCGCACCGTCTCCCCGCGCGCCTTGACCCACCGGGTGTCCCCGTCGGGCAGGACGAGGCGGTACTCGGCCTCGAAGGGGGCGGCGTCGCCGACGGCGGCGCCCAGCGACCGGCGGACCCGCTCCAGGTCGTCGGGGTGCACGCGCGCCTCGAAGGCGGCCATGGTGCCGTCGAAGTCCTCCGCGGTGTAGCCGAACAGCTCCAGGACCCGCTCGTCCCAGGTGAGCACGTCGGCGCGCAGGTCCCAGTCGAAGCTGCCCACCCCGCCGGCGGCGACGGCCAGCTGCCAGCGCAGCCGGTCGGCCTCGTACTGCAGGGACAGCGCGGACAGCTCCAGCTCCGCCGCCGCGGCCTCGGCCAGGTCGGTCAGCACCGCCACGTCGGCGTCCGCCCACCGGCGCGGGGCGGGGGCGGAGACGCAGAGGACGCCGACGACGTGGCCGTCCTGCCCCAGCAGGGGGACGCCCAGGTAGGCGCGGACCGCCCCGCCGGTCACCGGGGGCAGCGAGGCCACCCGCGGGTCGGCGGCGGCGTCGTCGACGACCAGGGGCGCGCGGCCGGCCGCGGTCACCGCGCACAGCGGGTCCGTCGAGCCGGGCGGGGCGGGGTCCGCCGGCGCCCCGGCGGCCCGCCCGTCGGGGAGCAGCCAGACCTGCGAGGCCGGGGCCGACAGCAGCCGCGCGGCGAGCTTCGCCAGGCGCTGCAGCCCCGGGTCCGCCGGCGCGCTCCCCGGTACCGCTGCTGCGACCACTGCACGACCTCGACTCCGGGGTTGGACCCTCCGACGGGGGGCGGGCGGGACGGACGCGTCCGGCCGGCCACCACCGGTCCCGAGCTTAGGCCAGCGGACGGCGCGGCCCGGAGTTGCCGGGACCCGGCCCCGGGACCACAGTGGTCGTGTCGCGCCAGCGGCTCCACGCAGGTTTCGCGGCGCCCGCGCGCCGCCCCGGGGATCACGCAGGAAGAAGACCGATGGCTCAGCTCGTCCTGGACCCCCACCTCGCCGCCGTTCCCGCCGCCCGCCGCTGGGTCGTGGGGGTGCTCTCGCGCTGCTGCACGACGGAGAGGTTCGCCGTCGACGAGGACGTGGTGGAGCTGCTGACCTCCGAGGTGGTCGCCAACGCGGTGCGCCACGGCGAGGGCCCGGTGACCATCGACGTGGCCTGCGGCGCGGACGACGTGCGCATCGCCGTCACCGACGCCGGCACCGACACCCCCGTGGTCCGCCACGTGGGGCCGGAGGCCACCGGCGGACGCGGCATGGCCCTGCTCGACCACCTCGCCACCCGCTGGGGGCTGGACCGGGCCCAGCCCCCCGCCACCGGCAAGACCGTGTGGTTCCGGTTGTCCGGCGCCTGAGGGAGCCGGCCCCGGCGGGGGTCAGCCCTCCTCGGCGCGCGCCTCGACGTCGTCGCTGCGCTCGCCCTCGCCGCTGGTGAGGTGGTGCGCGGCGACGACGAGGGGGAAGTGGCTGAAGGCCTGCGGGAAGTTCCCCAGCTGTCGCCCGGTGACCGGGTCGTACTCCTCGGCGAGGAGGCCGACGTCGTTGCGCAGCGACAGCAGCCGGTCGAACAGCGCCCGCGCCTCCCCGGTGCGCCCGATGCCGTGCAGGGCGTCGACGAGCCAGAACGAGCAGGCCAGGAACACGCCCTCGGAACCGGGCAGGCCGTCGGCGGACTCCTCGGTGCGGTAGCGCATGACCAGCCCGTCCTGGGTCAGGTCGCGCTGGATCGCCTCGACGGTCGCCACGACGCGCGGGTCGTCGAAGGGCAGGAAGCCGACCCGGGGGATGAGCAGCAGGCTGGCGTCGAGGTTGTCCGAGCCGTAGGACTGGGTGAACGTGCCGGTCGTCGGGGAGACGCCGTGGGCGAGGACGTCGGCGCGGATCTCGTCGCGCACCCGCCGCCAGCGCTGCACGGGCCCGTTCAGCCCGAACTCCTCGACGCTGCGGACCATCCGGTCGGCCGCGACCCAGGCCATGACCTTGGAGTGGGTGAAGTGCCGGCGGTCCCCGCGCATCTCCCACAGGCCGTTGTCCGGTTCCTGCCAGCGCGCCTCGAGGTGGTGCATGAGGGCCTTCTGCAGGTTCCAGGAGTCGTCCTCGCGCTCCAGGCCGGCCTGGCGGGCGAGGAAGAGGCTGTCGAGCACCTCGCCCCACACGTCGAGCTGCAGCTGCCCGGCCGCGTCGTTGCCGATGCGCACCGGGGAGGAGCCCTCGTAGCCCTTGAGCCACGGCAGCTCCATCTCGGGCAGCCGGCGCGCGCCGTCGAGCCCGTACATGATCTGCAGGTCGCCGGGGTCGCCGGCCACGGTCCGCAGCAGCCAGTCGCGCCAGGCCGCGGCCTCCTCGACGTGCCCGGACAGCAGCATCGCCTGCAGCGTGTAGGTCGCGTCGCGCAGCCAGCAGTAGCGGTAGTCCCAGTTGCGGGTGCCGCCCAGCTCCTCGGGCAGCGAGGTCGTGACCGCGGCCACGATCCCGCCCGTGGGGGCGTAGGTCATCGCCTTGAGGACGACCAGGGAGCGGGTGACCGCCTCCTCCCAGCGCCCCTCGACGGTGTCGGTGCGGTTCCACTCGTCCCAGAACTCCAGGGTGTCCTGGAGGGCGTGGAAGGGGTCGGGGCGGTGCGGCATCGCCTCGTGGCTCTTGCCCCAGGTGAGGACGAAGGGGACCCGCTCGCCCTCGCGGACGACGAAGTCGGAGACGGAGGTCAGGTCGCGGCCCTGGATGTCCACGGTGCTCCAGAACCACACCGAGTCCGGGCCGGCGACGGCCTCGAGCTCGTCGCCGCGCCGGCGGACCCACGGCACGATCGACCCGTAGTCGAAGCGGAGGGCCAGCTCGGAGCTCATGCGGACCTCGCCCTCGAGGCCCTCCACGATGCGGATGACGTCGGGGTGGTGCCCGCGCGGGGGCATGAAGTCGGTGACCCGGACGGTGCCGTCGGGGGTGTCCCACTCCGTCTCCAGGACCAGCGAGCTGCCGCGGTAGCGGCGGCGGCTGCTGGTCGCCCCGCCGCTGGGGCCGAGCCGCCAGTGCCCCGCGTCCGGCGTGTCGAGCAGAGCGGCGAAGCAGGCCGGGGAGTCGAACCTCGGGAAGCACAGCCAGTCGATCGAGCCGGTGCGGTCGATGAGCGCCGCGGTGTGGAGATCACCGATGAGCGCGTAGTCCTCGATCCGAGCCATCCCCCCATCCTCCCCCGTCCGGGGGGCACGGAGGACCAACCGGCCCGCGTGTCAGCGCAGGTGGCCGGCGCTGACCGAGCGCAGGTGACCGGCGCTCACGGAGCGCAGGTGGCCGGCGCTCACCGAGCGCAGGTGGCCGTCGGCCTTGACGGCGGTCTGGGGGGTCTTGACGGCGACGACGGTGCGCAGGTGACCGGCGGTGGGCTTCGGCGCGGCCGACGCCGCGGGCGCCAGGGCGGCTCCGCCGCCGAGCAGGGCGACGGAGACCAGGACGGCGGCGAGCGAGCGGGGCATGGTCACGTCGGGCTCCAGTTCAGGCGTCGCCGGGACGGAGTGCCACCGACACACCGAGCATCGGCCCGGATCCGAGTCCCCTTGAGCGGCAACGGGGGATCGGGAACTACGCGCCGTGACCGCCCGGGGCGGCGGCCGGTCCCGGGGCGGGTCCGGGGAAGGCCAGGCGCATCTCCACCTCCCGCTGCGTCGGGTCCAGGTGGTACGGGACGCGGACGCCGGTGTCGCGGAAACCCCAGCGGTGGTAGAAGGCCTGCGCGCGGGGGTTCCGCTCGTGGACGTGCAGCCGGATCCCGTCCTGCCCGGGGCGGGTCCGGGCCCAGCGCAGCACCTCCGCGAGCATCCGGTCGGCCAGGCCCCCGCCGCGGTGGGCGGGGTCGACGTAGACGGACACGAGGAAGAGCCCCTGCCGGGGGTGGGTGAAGACGCTCATCGTGGCGACCCACCGCTCGCCCTCCTCGGCGACCAGCGTGGAGCTGCCCGGTTCGCGCGCGCGGCGCACCCGGGAGCGCCACTCCTCCTCGTCGTGGCCGCGGGCGGTCTCGAGGGTCTCGGTGAAGGCCAGCGGGGTGTCGGCCAGCATCCTCAGGCGGAGGTCGCGCCACCGGGGCCAGTCCGCCTCCTCGACCCCCCTCAGCACCACGTCCACGTCGCCACCCTAGGGGTGGCGACCGGTCCCCCCGCGTGCGACGCTCGCCGGAGCAGTACCGAGGTCCTCGACGTGGAGGAAGGTGGACCGTGGGAGAACGACGACGGACCCGGGTCGGGACGGCTCCGGCCCCGGGGACCGCGACAGCCCTGGACGAACTCGAACTGCGCGAGGGCGGGCGCCGGGTCGATCCGCTCACCGGGACGCGCACCGCCGACCTCGACGTGGAGCGGGTGCTGGCGTGGTGGCGGGGTTTCGAGGAGCAGGTGTTCTCCCGCGGAGCGGAACTGCGCGGTCTGGGGCGGGAGCTGGAGGAGGCCGCGCGGGCGGCGGACACCGTGCTGGAACGGAACCCGCCCGTCCTGGCCGGTGACGTCTTCGGGGCCGTCGCGGCGGGGTTCGCCGCGGTGCCGGGGGTCCCGGCGCTGCTGGCGCCGTGGTTCGCGGAGTTCGCGCGCTCGTGCGGCCGGGCGGCGGGGACGCGGGAACTCGCCGACGCGGCCCGGGCCGGTGCCTCCGCGGTGCAGCGGGCCGGGGCCCCGGGACCGGGGGCGGGGTCGCTGGTGGACGCGATGGTCCCGGCGGTGGAGGCCCTGGCCGGGGCGGACGCGGCCGGCGTCCCCGCGGTGGCCGCCCTGCACGCCGCCTACCGGGCGGCGGCGGACGGGACGCGGCACACCGTGACCGGTGGGCTGGTGGACCCGGGGGCGCTGGTCGTGACGTGGTTCTTCGAGCGGGGCACCGTGGTCTGACGAGGTACTTGCACTCTAAAACACTTCCGTGTACCTTCGAGGTGAAGCAGTTGAAGCTGCAAACATCTACGGAGGTCACCATGGGCTGGTTCGGCGGCAGGAACAAGGACGCGGGCTCCACCGCGACGATCGAGGCACCCGCCCCGGCCGGCACGACGGCGGGCCTGCCCGCGGTCCCCGGGTACCTCACGGGCACCTGGACCATCGACGCCACGCACTCGGAGATCTCGTTCACGGTGCGGCACATGGCCGTCAGCAAGGTGCGCGGCCGCCTCGGCAGCGTGTCCGGCGAGATCGTCACCGGTGAGGACCCGGCCGGGTCCTCGGTCACCGCCGAGATCGACGTCACCACCATCACCACGTTCAACGAGCAGCGCGACGGCCACCTCAAGAGCGGCGACTTCTTCGCCGTCGAGACCCACCCCAGCGCGAGCTTCCGCTCGACCTCCCTCACCCACGACGGCGAGGACTTCGTCCTCACCGGCGACCTGACCCTCAAGGGCGTCACCAAGCCGGTGACCCTGCGCGTCGAGGTGTCCGGCTTCGGCCCCGACGCCTACGGCGGGACCCGCGTCGGCTTCTCCGCCCGCGGCACCATCAACCGCCGCGACTTCGGCGTCGAGTTCGACGCCCGCCTCGACAACGGCGGACTCGTCGTCTCCGACAAGGTCGAGCTCGAACTCGACGTCGAGGCCGTCCTCAACGCCTGAGGCCCACGACCCCGCCGGCGCCGGGGAAGCGGCTGAGGACCGTGCCGAGCATCGCGACCCGGGGGGACGTCGCCATCAGCGCGAGGTCCTCCCCCGGCGTCGTCGACCCGTCGAGGAAACCCAGCACCCGCTGCACCGGGTTGCGGGCGAACAGGTCCACGAAGAACCGCGCCCCGTCCACGCGGCCCGTCGAGAGCGCCTGCAGCACCAGGGAATCCATCAGCAGGTGCCGGGGACGGTGGGCCGGCGGCAACCGCAGCGGCCCACCCCGGACGGCCTGGACGGCGAGGTCGTCGGCCTGGCGCTGCAACGCGCTGAACGAGTAACCCGTCGAGGGCCGGACCGACCCGGAGTTCGCGCCCCAGCGCAGCACCCGCGGGTCGGGCGAGGCCGGGAACCGCGCGTCCGTCATGGGGATGACACCGCGCTCCTCCTCCAGCACCTCGTGCGGCCCCACCCGCAACCGCTCCAGGTGCTCCCCCAGCCTCGCCCGGTACCCCGCGTCGGTGAGCAGGTCCGCGGAGAACTCCGTGTACTCCACCAGCGCCTCGGTGGGGGAGGTCGGGAGCACGTACCCGAACGCCACCCCGCCCGCCGGCTGCGGGGTCCGGAAGTCCATCAGCGTCACCGTGCGCGGGTCGAACACCGGCCGGCGGCTGCGGACCCGGTAGCCCAGGAAGTGCTGCAGCAGCAGCGTCCGCCCGCCCGCGGGGACGGGCACGGGACGGGTGTCGACGACCCGGCCCGCGACCCCGGCGAGGTCGTCGACGACGGCCTCGCGGACCGCGACCCCGTGGCGCTGCAACCGCTCGCGCACCGCGCGGTCGAGGTCGGTGGAGCGCAGCATCCGGTAGCGCCACGCGCCGAGGTCGGCGGTGACGACGGTCCCGTCCGGGCCCACGACCCGCACCCGCGGCCAGGACGCGGCGACCAGGGGACCGAACGGTCCCGGCCCGCCGGGCGGCCCCCAGGTGCTCCACGTGCGGTCCTGGCTGCGCCGCCCCGAACCCGCCGGCGCCTCCACGACCTCGAACGGGACGCCCGTCCCGGCCAGGCGCCAGGCCAGGCTCGCCCCTGCCGCGCCGAGACCGACGACCGTCAGCGCGGGGGCGGCGGCGCCACCCCTAGGGTTCGGCACGTCGGGACCGGTTCGAGGAGGGGGCGCACGTGAAGCTGATCGAGGGGTTCAAGGACTTCGTCCTGCGGGGCAATGTCATCGACCTCGCGGTCGCGGTGGTCATCGGGGCGGCGTTCACCGGCGTCGTGACCTCGCTCGTCCAGGGGCTCATCGACCCCATCATCGCGGCCGTCGGGGGTTCCGCGAACCTCGACGGGGCCTGGGTGGTCCCGTTGCGCACCCTGCACGAGGGCACGCCGCAGGAGGAGGTGGTCGGGATCCAGGTCGGCACCGTCGTGAGCGCGGTCGTCAACTTCGTCATCGTCGCCGCCGTCGTCTACTTCGGGATCCTGACCCCGGTGAACCGCCTGCTGGCCCTGCGCAAGAAGGGGGAGGTCGCCGCCCCGGCGGCCCCGGCCGAGGACGTCCTGCTGCTGACCGAGATCCGCGACCTGCTGGCCCGCCAGGCCGGCGGGACCACCCCTCCCCCGGCCGCGCGGGACTAGCGGGTCCCGGTGGGGCCGTCGTCGCCGGGCACCGCCTCGGCGAGGTCCTCGTCGGAGATCCGCACCCCCGCGGTCGGGTCGCCCTGACCGGTCCCGTCGGCCACGTCGTCCTCCAGGCCCAGCGGGTCCTGCGGGTCGCGGGCGGGGCTGGGGACCGGGCCGGAGTCGGAGGCCCGGGCGTTCTCGCGGCTCCCGCCGTCCTGCACGGCCTTCACCTCGGCGTTGTCGAACACGTCGACCTTCTCGGTGCTCTCGTCGCTCATCCGCCCACCCTGGGGGCTGCGGGAGGTGACCGCACCCGGAGCCCCCGCCGGGGACGCGGACCGGTCAGCGGGACGGGGCGTCGGTGGACCCGGCCGCCCCCACGACCTGGGCCGCGCCCGCCGCGGCCAGCCACGCCGCGAAGGCGGCCGGCGGCAGCGGGCGCGAGTGCAGGTAGCCCTGCGACTCGTCGACGTCCAGCCCACCCAGCGCCGCGCGGGTCGACTCGTCCTCGACGCCCTCGGCCACCACCCGCAGCCCCAGCCGGTGCGCCAGCGCCACCGTGGCCTCGACGATCTCGGCCGTGCGGGGCTCGGCGAGGACCCGCGCGGTGAAGGCGCGGTCCAGCTTCAGCTCCGTGGCCGGCAGGTCGGTCAGGTAGGCCAGCGAGGAGTACCCCGTGCCGTAGTCGTCGATGCTCAGCTGCACCCCCCGCCGGGTCAGCTCGCGGGTGACGGCCAGCGCCAGGTCCGGGTCGGCCATCAGCGTCGTCTCGGTGACCTCCAGGACGAGGCGGCCCGCGGCCAGGCCGCTGCGCTCCAGGACGTCGTCGACGAGGCCGAGCAGCCCGGGGTGGGTCAGCGAGGACGCGGACAGGTTCACCGAGATGCGCAGCGGGGACCCGCGGTGGCTCCAGCCGGCCGCGTCCGCGCTCGCCCGGTGCAGCAGGTGCTCGGTGAGGTCGTCCATGAGGCCCTGCTCCTCGACGAGGTCCAGGAACGCCACCGGCGGCAGCAGCCCGCGCTGGGGGTGCTGCCAGCGCACCAGCGCCTCGGCCCCCACGACCCGGCCGGTGCCGACGTCGAGCTGCGGCTGGTAGTGCACGACGACCTCGCGGCGCAGGCGCTCCTCCCCGGCGGCGACGAGGGCCTTGAGGTCGGCGGCGAGCGCGGCGCGGTCGCGCAGCCGGGCGTCGACGTCGACGTCGTAGACGCTGACCCCGCCGCCGGCGGTCTTCGCCGCGTACATGGCGGTGTCGGCCTGGCGCAGCAGCCGGTCGGGGTCGAACCCGCCGGCGGGCAGGGAGCGGACCCCGACGCTGAGGCCGATCTCGGCGTCGGCGACGACCGCGGCGTGCACGGCGCGGGCGACCTCCACGGCCGACGCCTCGTCGCGGTCGGGCAGGACGACGGCGAACTCGTCCCCGCCGGTGCGGGTGAGCACGGCGTCGGCGGGCAGGGCCCGCCGGGTGGCGGCCACGACCCGGCGGAGCAGGTCGTCACCGGCGTGGTGGCCCTGCCGGTCGTTGACCTCCTTGAAGCGGTCGACGTCGAGCAGCAGCAGCGCGGCGGACCGGCCGTCGGCGACGAGGCCGCCCAGCACGCGCAGCAGGGCGCGGCGGTTGCCGACCCCGGTGAGCTCGTCGGTGAGGGCCTGCTGGCGCGACTCCGCGAGCTGGGCCAGCTCCCGCACGAGGTGCACGACCCGGACGCTGACCCCGAGGACGGCGACGCCGGCGTAGGCGGTGGCCACCCACCCGGCCTCGTGCCCGTCCACGACGAGGACCCCCACGGCCAGCGCGAGGACGACGAGGGCCCCGATCGCGGGCGCCTGGCTGGTCGCGGGCACCGGGGCGTGCCGGCCCCCGCGGGTGGAGGCGAAGGCGATCACCAGGAAGGCCAGCGTCCACGCCGCCTGCCCGTGCAGGGCGTCGGCGGGGTCCCCGCGCAGCGTGCCGCTGACCACGGTCAGCGCGCCCAGGGCGCCGACGACCAACCACACGCGCCGGTCGCGCAGGAGACCGCCGATCCAGGCGACGGTGACCGCGGTGCCGAGCAGGATGAGCAGCGAGCCGAAGACGAGCAGCCAGAGCTGGACCATCCACGAGGGCCAGGCCGCGGGCAGGAACGGCACCCGGTCCTGGACGAGGAGCCCGGCCCCCGCGCACGCCAGGACGGCGCTGATCCAGTTCAGCCAGTCGCCGGGGTCGGAGACGTAGGTGCGGTAGCGGTTCCAGCGCACCAGGGCCTGGTACAGGAAGGGCATCGCGACCACGAGGCACCCCCCGAGCGGCGTGAGCGAGCGGCCACCGGTCACCAGGGCGAGCACGGGCGGGACGCCCACGAGGGCGCCCGCCACCGCGAACGAGCGCCACACCCCGTCGTCGGCGCGCCGGCGGGCGCCGAGGGCCAGGACGGCGACCGCGGTCAGGTGGGCGACGGCCAGCAGCCCCGCCGACGCCGTCGCCCCCACGGGCGCGAAGGCGGACCCCACGGCGAGGACCGCGAGGCAGACGGCCGCCACGCGGGTGCGGGGCCGGGGCTGGCTGAACGTCACCCAGGAGGGATCGACCGCCGGGGCACCGACCTCGTTCGCCCGATCGGGTCGAGCCGCCCCGGCCCGCGGGTCCCCCGCCGGCTCACCGCGCCGGGGGCTCGGTCAGGGCGAGCACCCGCAGCGCCCGCAGCCGGTCCAGCGCGGCGGCGACCTCGTGCCGGCGCGGGACGGCGACGTCGGCGGGGGACCCGCCGGTCCAGCCCTCGACGGGCCCGGCGAGGTCGGCCTCCAGCCGGTCCAGCACCTCGGGCAGGCTCCGGCGGCCGTCGAGGTGCCCGGCGCGCACGGCGTGGTCGAGGGCGAGGCCGGCGCCGGTGACCTGCCCGGGGTCGGTGAACTGGCGGACGGCGTGGACGTCGACGTCGTGCTCGCCGAAGCGCAGGGTGCCGGTGCCGACGGCGGAGACCCGCCGCTTCCCCCGCGCGCTCGCGTCGACGCTGCGGGGGTCGGGGAGCCGGGCCCGCACGGGCGGGAAGCGGCCCGCCTCCGCGACCCGGCCGGTGGGGCGGGCGGCGACCTCGCGGGCCCGCGCGGTGACGTCGCTGCAGCGGTAGGAGTCCATCAGCAGCACCCGGTCGGCGACGTCGAGGTAGTCCCCGGAGGCCCCGACGACGAGGACCGTCGACACGGCGTGGTCCTCGGCGAGGGAGCGGACGAGGTCCACGAACGGGTTGAGCGGTTCGGAGGTCTTCGCGACGAGCTCCTGCATCCGCGCGTCGCGGACCATGAGGTTCGTCGCCGCGGTGTCCTCGTCGATCAGCAGCAGCCGCGACCCCGCCTCCAGCGCCTCGACGGTGGCCGCGGCCTGCGAGGTGGAGCCGGAGGCGTCGGCGGTGGTGAGGTCGCGCGGGTCCAGCCCGCCGGGCAGGCCGGTGACGAAGGCGCCGACGTCGACGCGGGTGACCGCGCGCCCGTCCTCGGCGCGGATCGCGGCACCGTCGGCGACGGTGACGACGAGCTCGCGCCCGTCGCCGGGGACGTGGTCGTGGACGCCGGCCTCCAGCGCCCGCAGCAGCGTGGACTTGCCGTGGAAACCGCCGCCCACGACGACGGTGACGCCGGTGGGCACGCCCATCCCCCTCGTGCGGCCCCGGTGGGGCAGGTCGACCTCGACCCGCAGGGACCCCGGGGAGGCGAACGGGACGGCACCGCGGGCGGGGCGGTCGTCGACGCCGCTGGCCCGCGGCAGCACCGCGCCGTCGGCGACGAAGGCCACCAGCCCCAGCCCCGGCAGGGACCGGCGCAGGTGGTCGGCGTCCTCGACGGCGTCGACGAAGGCGCGGGCCCGGTCGGGGTCGGCGCCCAGGACGTGCTCGCGGACGAGGTCGGGCAGGGCGCGGGTGAGGTCGGCCGCCGCGGCGCGCCCGTCGATCCGCCGGCGCGGGCCGGGCAGGTGGTAGCCCAGGCGCAGGACGGCGCTGCCGTCGACGTCGATCTCGAAGCTGCTGCGCTGCAGCACTTCCTGCCCACCGGCGTCGATGCGGAACGGGCCGTCGGGGGCGGCGGCGGCGCGGGCCAGGAAGCTCGCCAGCGCGCGGCGGCGCACGGGCGCGGCGAGGTCGAGGCCGGCGAAGGGGGTGGCGAGGCGGACCTCCCAGCGCGAGGGCGGCGCGAAGGGGTCGGCCTGGGCGTGGCGCAGGGTCGCGCGCACCCCCTCCAGCAGCGGCCACGCCCGGCCGGTGAGGGAGCGGTAGCGGGCGTAGGGGGCGCCGTCGAGGCCCTCGAGGGTGCTGCGGAGTTCCTGCGCGCTCACCCGGGGAGTGTCGCGGACGACGCGCGGGCCGCCCCGGTGGGGGCGGCCCGGTGGGGGCCCGGCGGGGGCCGGTCAGCCCTCGCCGAGGACGTCCTCCAGGCTGCGCGCCGGGTGCCCGGTGACGGTCTCGACGGCGTCGGAGACGACGTCGAGCTCCCCCGCGGCGATGGCGGTGTAGGTGCTGACCCAGCCGTCGACCATCCACCGCGGGGCGCCGAAGCCCTCCCGCGCCGCGTAGGCCTCCTCCAGGGTCTCCTCGACGTAGCCCACCTCGCGGCCCTGGACGCGCGAGATCGTCGCGGCGACCTCGGCGAGGGTGAGGGCCCGCGGCCCGGTGAGGTCGTAGCTGCGCCCGTCGTGCGCCTCGTCGAGCAGGGCCGTGACGGCGACCTCGGCGACGTCGGCGCGGGCGACGGCGGCGAGGCGCCCCTGCCCGCCCGGGCCGCGCAGCGCCCCGTCGACGACGAACTCGGGGAGGATGTCGGCGTAGAAGGAGTCGCGCAGGAACGTGGTGCGGAACCCCGCGGCGGTGAGCAGCTCCTCGGTGGCGGCGTGGTCGCGGCCGAAGGTGAAGGTGCAGTCCGGGGCGGCGCCGAGGAACGAGGTGTAGACGACGCGCTCGACGCCCGCCGCGGCGGCGGCCTCGACGACGGTGCGGTGCTGGTCGAGGCGGTGGGCGTCCTCGGCGGCGGAGACGAAGAACAGCGTCCCGGCCCCGTGGAACGCGTGCTCGAGCGCCCCCGGGTCGTCGTAGGTCGCGGTCCGCACCCCGGCGCGGGGCAGGTCGGGGGCGCGGGAGGGGTCGCGCACGACGAGGCGCTGCCGGGCACCGGCGGAAGCGAGGGCGCGGGCGACCCGCCCGCCGACGGCTCCGGTGGCGCCGGTGACGGCGATGAGGTCCATGGGTCCAGACTGCCACCGACCGCGCGCCGCGGCTGCGGGGGCGGGTCGGCCCGCACCCGTCCCACCGGTCCCCCCCGTCCCACAGGTAACTCACACTTCACGCCCGGGACACGGTGCGGAAACACGTCCCCCCGAAGGTCGGAGTCGGCCGGTCACGGGTGGTGACCTGGCGGAACTTCGACCGAGGAGAACCGTGCCCGTTTCCCGCAGGAACTTCCTCCGTGGCGTCGGCGCCACCGGAGGAGCAGGAGCGATGTTCGGCGCGATGGGAGCGCTGGGGCTCGCCCCCGCCGCCGTCGCCGCGCCCACCGCCGCCTTCACCCCGCCGAGGCCCTCCGACTTCACCCTCACCGGGCGGTCGGCCCGGAACGTCCTGGTGCTCGGCGCCGGCATCGCCGGTCTCACCACGGCCTACGAGCTCGGCAAGGCCGGGTACCGGGTGACGCTGCTCGAGGGCCGCGCCCGGCCCGGGGGGCGCAACTGGACCGTGCGCGGCGGGGACACCGAGACGGACCTCAAGGGTGAGACGCAGCGCGTCCGCTTCGCCGAGGGCCAGTACATGAACGCCGGCCCCGCGCGCATCCCCCAGCACCACGTCACCATGGACTACTGCCGCGAACTCGGCGTCCCCCTGGAACCCTTCGTCAACCAGAACGCGGACGCGCTGCTCTACTACACCGGCGACACCGCCCTCTCGAACCAGGCGGTCACCCACCGCGCCGCCAAGGCCGACGTCTACGGCTACGTGTCGGAACTGCTCTCCAAGGCCACCGACGCGGGCGCCCTGGACGGCGAGCTGTCCGCCGAGGACAAGGAGGCGCTGACCGAGTTCCTGCGCGACTTCGGCGACCTCGGGAACTCCACCGGCGATCCCGCGGCCGCCGGCCTCTACCTCGGAGGTTCCGGGCGACGCGGTTTCGACGTCGAACCCGCCGCGGGCCTGCAGTCGGGCACCGTCTCGCCCGCCCCCGGCCTGCACGACGTCATCGCCAGCGGGATCGGCCGCGAGTTCTCCTTCGAGTTCGGCTGGGACCAGGCCGTCATGATGTTCCAGCCCGTCGGGGGCATGGACCGCATCGCCTACGCCCTCGAACGCGCCGTCGGGCCGAACCGGATCCGCTACGGCTCCACCGTCACCGGGATCCGCACCACTCCGGCCGGGGCCGACGTCGACTACACCGACGCCGCCGGGGTCCCGCGGACCGCGACGGCGGACTTCGTCGTCAACACGATCCCCCCGCACATCGCCGCCCGGATCCCCCACAACCTCGGACCTGCCGTCACCACCGCCCTCCAGACCCCGGTGCCCTCGCCGACCGGCAAGATCGGCCTGGAGTACACCCGGCGGTGGTGGGAGGACGACCTCCGCATCTACGGCGGGATCACCAACACCGACCTGGACCTCGCGCACGTCTGGTACCCGTCGTCGGGGTTCCACTCCGACCGCGGCGTCGTGGTCGGGTACTACAACTACGGCCAGGACGCCCTCGACTACGCGGCCCTGCCGCACAGCGCGCGCCGCCAGCGCGCGGTCGTCAACGGTGCCCGGATCCACGGCGACGTCTACGGGCGGGACATCGCGTCCTCCTTCTCCGTCTCCTGGAGCGCCACCCGGTTCTCCGAGGCCGGCTGGGTCGGCTGGGACGACCAGGAGGGCCCCGCCTACCGGACCCTCCTCGCCCCCCAGGGCAACGTCTACTTCGCGGGCGACCACCTCTCGCACGCCATCGCCTGGCAGCACGGGGCCATGACGTCGGCCCGGGCCACGGTGACCGCCCTGCACCAGCGGGTGATGAGCGCGTGAGCGCCGCACGACGCACCCCCACCCCCCACCCGACGGAGAACCTCGTGAAGAAGCTCAACCGCCCCGTCGCCGTGGGCGCCGCCGCCCTCCTGCTCCTCGGCGCCGGTGCCGGCGCCGGGGTCGCCGCGAGCCGCGGCGGGACCCCGGAACCCGGGACGGTCGTGACGAACCTGCCGCTCGGCAGCACCAACCCCAACATCGCCAGCGGCGTGGGGATCGGGGCGGGGACGGCGATCTACAAGTCCTCGGGGACCGGCCCGTCGGTGGGCGACCCGACCGCCACCCCCGGGACCCCGCAGGCCTACGTGGACCTCGAGGCGTTCGGCGGCACCGTCCCCGAGGGGGTGACGCTCACCGAGGCCCAGGGCCTGAACGCGCTGGCGGCGATCGGCGAGAACCTGGCGACCGTCGGCCTCGACTACGACGACGTCATCACGATGCGCGTGTTCCTCGACAACGAGCCGGGGGCCGAGACCGCCGACTTCGCCGGCTGGAACCGCGCCTACCGGCAGTACTTCGCCAACGTCGACCTGGAGACCGGGGAGGCGACGCAGGTCGTCCTGGGCACCGGCGCCCCCGCGGCGCCGCTGCGGGAGAACGTCGCCGTCCCCTCGCGCTCCGCCCTGGAGGTCGGCTCCCTGCCCGTGCCCGGGTGGCTGGTGGAGATCGAGGTCGACGCGGTCTACCCGGAGCAGCACCCGGTCGACTGACCCCGGCGCGAGGTGCGCCACCCCCACCCGCGGTCCCGCCGGGCTCTCCCGGGGACCACGGGTGGGGGCTCAGGCGGGGACGACAGCCAGGACGGCGGACTCCCCGCCCCAGGAGGCGGTGAGGGTCTCCCCCGGGGGGACGGGGGTGCCGAGCACCCGCACGACGAGGAGGTCGCCCGCGTCGGTGGCGACGGCGGTGAGCGCCCCGGCCTCGCGCACCTCGACGGAGGTGACGGCGGGGGCGTGCGCGGCCGAGCCGCTGCCCCGGGCCGTCGCCTCCTTCGGCACCGGCTCCAGGCGCCCGTCGACGGCCACCTGCTGGTCCGCCTCGGTGCCGCCGGTGACGATGGCGCGGCGCAGGACGTCGGCGTGCACGGGGTCCCCCACGGCGTCGTAGACCCACCGCCGCCCGAGGACCGAGTGCTCCACCGTCGTGACGAGGAACTCCTCCGCCCCCGCCAGCGGCGCGCCGCGGTAGGTCAGCGGGACCTGCAGCACCGGGCCCGCGCCGGCCCGCACGAGCAGCGTCTCCACCCCGACCTCCCCCGCGGGGTCGTCGAAGCGGAAGCGCCCCACCTGGACGAGCTCCTCGCCCTCCGCGACCCCGCTCCACGGCCGGCGGGGCAGCCAGCGGGACAGCGCTTCGAGCTTGGTGGGGCGCAGCTGCGCCCGGTGGATGACGGCCACGGCCCGAACCTACTGCGGCGGCTGCCCGTAGACGCGCCCGACCGGCAGCCGCACGACGCGGCGGCGGTCGCGCACCATCGCGCGGCGGTAGTCGTCCCAGTCCGGGTGCTCCCCCGCGAGCGCCCGGTAGAGGTCGACGAGCTCCTCGACCGTCGCGTCGTCCTCCCGCCCGGCCACCGGTGACAGCGTCGCGTCGCCCTCGACGACGGCCCAGCTCCAGAAGTCCTCCGCCGTCACGTGCAGGCTCGCGCGGGGGTCGCGTTCCAGGTTCCGCGCCTTCGCCCGGTCGGCGGTGACCGAGACCCGCACGAGCCGGCGCTCGGGGTCGTAGTGGTGGGTGACGTTGGACAGCTGGGGCCGGCCGTCCCGCTTCAGCGTCGCCAGGACGCTGCGGGTGGTGGAGCCGACGAGGTCGAGCAGGGCGTCCTGGGCATCCGTCATGCAGGGGGAAGGTCCGGCCCGGCGGACTTCTTCCCCGATCGTGGAGGGCGTGTAACGAGAGCGGGGGCCGCTGCGTCGTGGAGGTGTCGGGTCCCGCGGGCCCGGCGGGGACCACGACGCGCGGACCCGCCGCGGCGCCCGCGCACGGAGGAGGTGGCTCGATGCCCGGATCGACGGGGACCGGCGGCGACGACCCGCTAGTCCGCGCCCTGCGGCGCCAGGACCCGGCCGACCACCCGCTGGGGACGGAGGAGCTGCTGGCCGGTGCGCGCCGGCGGGCCGGGCGCCTGCGCACCCGCCGCCGCGTCGCGCTCGCCGCGTTCGCGCTGGCCGTGGTGGCCGTGCCCACCGGCGTCGGGGTCCTCGGCGACGGGTTCGGCCCGGACCGGACCGTGGTCGCCGACCCCGCCCCCACCGAGCGCCCGCAGGGGCAGCCGGTCGCGGCCGGGGACATGCTCGACGACGAGACCGTGACCGCGGTGCTGCCCGGGGCGACCCGTGACCCGGGCGAGGACACCGTCGAGGGGTTCGGGGCGGACGTGAGCGCCGGGTTGTGCGTCGACGAGGCGTTCGCCGCGGCGACCTTGCTGGGTGGGCGCCGCGCGACGTGGGCCGTGCCCGGCGACGACGCGCGGCAGGTCGTCTCCCAGACCGTGCGCCGCTTCGACGGGGACGGGGCGGCGGCCTACGTGGCGGTCGCCCGGGAGCAGATCGCCGCGTGCGAGACCGGCACGGCACCGGAGGCGGAGACCGGGGGGTGGACGGCGGTCGGCCGGGGCGAGACCGGGGCGGGCATCGTCAGCGCCTTCGCCCTCGTCCAGCAGGACGTGGACGGCGGCGGGTCGCTGTGGCGGGTGCGCGCGGTGCTGGAGGAGGACGGGATCGTCGTCGACGTGAGCGCCGACCTCGTCCGCGACAGCCCCGCCGACCTGTCGTCGACGGCGGCCGGCCTGGCCGAGGCCGGTCTGGCGAAGCTGGCCGGGACGCCGTGACCCCCGCCGGACCCCGCACCACGTGCCGCGCCGGGGGCACGACCGCCGCTCGACGAGGGAACCCAGGGTGGAACTGAACTACGAGGAGTTCGTCGCCGCCCGCGGACCGGCGCTGCAGCGCCTGGCCCGCGGGCTGCTGCGCAACCCCTCCGACGCCGAGGACGTCGTGCAGGACGTCCTGGCCAAGGCCCTGCTGAAGTGGAACCGCATCAGCGCCGCCGACGACCCCATCGCCTACGTCAACCGCATGCTGGTCAACGAGTCCACCTCCTTCTGGCGCCGCACCGCGCGCCGGGAGGACCCCCGCGCGCCGGAGGACCTCCCCGTCTCCGCCGCCGCGGACGCCACCCAGCGCTTCCTCGACCGCGACGCGCTGCTCGCCGCGGTGCGCACGCTGCCGACCAAGCAGCGCTCGGTGGTCGCCCTGCGCTACCTCGACGAGATGGACGACGAGCGCATCGCCGACATCCTCGACATGACCACCGGTGCGGTGCGCGTCAACGCCAGCCGCGGGCTGGCGACCCTGCGCGCGGCCATGAAGCTCCCCGCCACCGTCTGAGCCCGCCGTCCCACCCCCCGCGACGGTCAGGCCGGGGCGCCCGCGGGGGCCCCGGCCGCGGGTCCGCGCCGCCAGGCGTAGTCCATCTGCCGCGCCGTGGCCACGGCCAGCTCCTCGCCGGCCAGCCGGGCCACCAGGTGCAGGGCGAGGTCCAGGGCGGCGCTGATGCCCGCGCTGGTGGCGAGGTCGCCGTGGTCGACGAAGCGCACGCCCTCGACGACCCGCAGGTGCGGCCAGCGTCCCCGAAGGTCCGCGAGGTCCTCCCAGTGGGTCGTCACCTCCCGCTCGTCGAGCAGGCCGGCGGCGGCCAGCACGAAGGCGCCGGTGCACACCGAGGCCACCACCTCGGCCCCGTCCCGGCTGCGCCGCAGCCACTCCCGCACCGCGGGGTCGGCGGCCACGGCGTCCACCACGCCCCCCGGCACGAGGACCACCTCGCAGGGCGGGGCCTGCGCGACGCCGACGTCGGCGCCCAGCCGCAGCCCGCCCCGCGCCCGCACGCCCGAGGTCGCGGCCCCCTCGCCGGCGGCGACGAGGACCACCTCGAACGGGGCGGGCCGCCCGGTGCGCGCGGCGACGCGGTTGGCCACCGAGAACACCTCGAAGGGGCCGCAGGCGTCGAGCACCTCGACCTCGTCGAAGAGGAGGAGGCCGACGCGGCGGGGGGACGGCGGGAGCGGGGCGGTGGCGGTCACCGGGGCAGCGTGGCCGCGCGGGACGGCGGCTTCCAGCGGCGGGACGGCCACGTCCCGTCCACTTCCCGCCACCCCCCGTCGCCGCCCGCGTCGCCGCCCCTTCCCACCGGTTCGTCCCGGCCCGGGGTCGATCCCCTCTTTACAACGTTGCACCAACGGGGCATGCTCAGCGGGCCCACAGCAACGGTCGCACGGACGCGACCTAAGACACGCTCGACGACGAGCGGGAGAAGGACCACGTGAACCTGCGCGAGACCACCCCCACGCCCGCCGCGGACCACCGCACCCCGGACCACCGCACCCCGGACCACCGCACCCCGGCCCGCCGGCGCCGGACGACCGCCGCCGCGGCCCTGGCCGTCCTCGCCCTCCTCGGGCCCGCGGCCGCGGTGCAGGCCGCCGGCCCCCGCCAGGGCCCCCCGCCCACCGGCAAGCTGACCATGGTCGGGGAGGTCGGCGACTACGTGGAGGGCGTCGTCGACGACCCCGCCCACGACCCCACGCTGTTCTCCGACCGCGGCGTCTACTACGTCGCCTCGACCGGTGTGGCGAACCCCGACGACCCCGGCGGGATCTTCCTGCGCCGCTCCGACCGCTCCCTCGCGGGGCCGTGGGTGTCCCTCGGCGCGATCGACCTGCCCCGCTGGACCCTCGACTACGGCGTCGGCCACCTGTGGGCCCCGCACGTCGTCGAGCTCGGCGGCACCTTCCACCTGTACTACGCCGCCTCCTCGTTCGGGACGAACCGCTCCGCGATCGGCCTGGCCACCACCCGCACCCCGGGCGACCTGGACAGCTGGGTCGACCACGGCCCCGTCCTCACCTCCGACACCGACGACGACTTCAACGCCATCGACCCCGACGTCTACCGGGCGGACGGGAAGTGGTGGATCGCGTTCGGCTCGTTCTGGAGCGGCATCAAGGTCCAGGAGCTGAAGGGCATGGACACCCCCGTCGGCCCGGTCCGCAGCCTGGCCAGCCACCCCGAGGTGCCGCCGAACGCCATCGAGAACCCGCAGGTCTTCCAGCACGGCGGGTACTGGTACCTCACCGCGAGCTGGGGCCTGTGCTGCCGCGGGGTGGAGAGCACCTACGAGACCGTCGTCGGCCGCTCCACCAGCCCGACGGGGCCCTTCGTGGACCGCGACGGCGTGCCCATGACCGAGGGCGGCGGCACCCCGCTGCTCAGCTCGCGCGGCAACCAGATCGGCACCGGCGCCCTCGACGTCCTGCGGGACCGGGGCCGCACCTACGCGGTGCACCACTACTACGACGCCCGCACCGGCGGCACGATCCGCATGCAGGTCCGCGAGGTCGAGTGGCGCGAGGGCTGGCCCACGTTCTCCTACGGGCCCGGGGACGGGCAGCCGCCGCGCTGACCCCCGGCACCCCGGGAACGACGAAGGCCCCGGTCTCTCGACCGGGGCCTTCGCCCTCTGTGCGCGAGGGGGGAGTTGAACCCCCACGCCCTTTCGGGCACACGGACCTGAACCGTGCGCGTCTGCCTATTCCGCCACTCGCGCAGACATGGAAACCGTACCAGCCCCCGGGGGGTCCTCGTGACGCGTCACCACCGTCGCCCGCAACCCGCACCTCTTCCACACGGGCGGGCAGGGGTCTCCCGGCTACCATGCCGAGGGCTGGGACAACCGTGACGATCTTGGGAGGAGGCTCGACGTGGGAGTGCTGGACCGCTTCGAACGCGGCGTGGAACGCGCCGTCAACGGCGTCTTCGCGCGGGCCTTCCGCAGCGAGGTGCAGCCCGTGGAGGTCGCGAGCGCCCTGCGCCGCGAGCTGGACGACCGGGCCGCGGTGCTCTCGCGCGGGCGCACGCTGGTGCCGAACAGCTTCATCGTCGAGCTCGGCCCCGCCGACCACGGCAAGATCGCCTCCTGGCAGGACACCCTCGCCGACGAGCTCGTCGCCGCGGTGACCCAGCACGCCGAGAAGCAGCGCTACTCCTTCGTGGGCCCGGTCCGCGTCGACTTCCACGAGGCCGACGACCTGGAGACGGGCGTCTTCCGGGTCCTGTCCTCCACGGTGAAGGGCCGGGTCGCCCCCGCGACGCCCCGGACGAACCAGGCCGGCCGGCCCCGCCTGGAGGTCGACGGGCGCGGGTACGTGCTCTCCGAGGCCGTCACGGTCATCGGGCGCGGCTCCGACGCCGACGTCGTCGTCGACGACCCGGGCGTCTCCCGCCGCCACGCCGAGATCCGCGTCAGCGGCCACGGGGCCCGCCTGAGCGACCTCAGCTCCACCAACGGCACCTTCGTCGACGGGGAGCGGGTCTCCTCCCTGGACCTCTTCGACGGCACGGCGATCACCGTGGGCCGCACCACGCTGGTCTTCCACGCCGCGCGCCGCGACGAGGGGTGGACGTGATCCCCGGGACCAGGGCGACGACGACGGGCACGGCTCCGTGAGCGAACTCACCCTCACCGTCCTGCGGTTGGGTCTGCTGATCGTGCTGTGGCTGTTCGTCCTCGCCATCGTCGGCGTCCTGCGCGCGGACCTCCTCGGCACCCGCGTGACGGCCCGGCGCACCGAGCGGGCCGCCGCACGTCCCCCGCGCCCGGCCCGCGAGGCCACCCCGCCGCCCGAGGCGGGCGCCCCGGCGCGCCCCAAGCGGGCGACGCTGGTCGTCACCGAGGGCTCGCTGCGCGGGACGACGCTCACCCTGGGCCAGGCCCCGGTCCTCATCGGCCGCGGCGCCGACTGCACGCTCGTCCTGGACGACGAGTACGCCTCGACCCGGCACGTCCGCATCACCGCCAACCCCGCCGGCGACGGCTGGGTGGTGGAGGACCTGCAGTCCACCAACGGAACGGTCCTGGGTCGCGAACGACTGACCGCTCCCGCCCCCTTCGAGCCCGGGACGCCGCTGCGCATCGGCAAGACCGTGCTCGAACTCCGGAGGTAGTCCGTGGCCATCGCGCTGAACTTCGCCGCGCGCTCCGACGTCGGTCTGGGCCGCAGCTCCAACCAGGACTCCGGCTACGCCGGGCCGCACCTGCTCGTCGTGGCCGACGGGATGGGCGGGCACGCCGGGGGCGACGTGGCGAGCTCGCTGGCCGTCGGCGAGCTGTCCATCCTCGACGGGGAGTCCCACGGCAGCGACGACGCCGCGCAGCACCTGCACGACGCCCTCGAGGCCGCCAACGCCCAGCTGCGCCGCCGGGTCGGGGACGAGCCCGACCTCGCCGGGATGGGCACCACCGTCACCGCGATCCTGCGCGCGGGGTCCCGCCTCGTCCTCGCCCACATCGGGGACTCGCGCGGCTACCTGCTGCGCGAGGGGCGGCTGACGCAGCTGACGAAGGACCACAGCTACGTGCAGAGCCTCCTCGACGAGGGCCGCATCAGCCCCGAGGAGGCCGAGCGGCACCCGCAGCGCTCGGTGATCATGCGGGTGCTCACCGGGCGCGACGACGACGAGGCCGACGTCTCGGTCCGCGAGGCGAAGCCGGGCGACCGCTACCTGCTGTGCAGCGACGGGCTGTCGGGGGTGGTGAGCCACGAGACCCTCGCCGAGACCCTCGCGGCCGGGATGGACCCCGACACCACCTGCCAGCGCCTCGTCGAGCTCGCGCTGCGCGGCGGCGGGCCGGACAACATCTCCTGCGTGGTGGCCGACGTCGTGGAGCTCGGCGGCGGCCCGCCCCCCTCGACGACGCCGCAGGTCGTGGGGGCCGCCGCGTTCCACCGCCCCCGCCGCTCCTCCGCCGCCGGGACCCCGGCCGCGCGCGCCGCGGCGCTGCGCGCGGCGCAGGACGAGTCCGGCGACGACTCGGAGGACGACGATGCGCAGCCCCGGCTGAGCGAGCGCGAACGCCGGCGGCGCCGGCGGCGCTGGATCGCCGGCCCGGTCCTGCTCCTGCTGGTGCTGGTCGCCGGCGGGTTCGGCGGCTGGCGCTGGAGCCAGCAGCAGTACTTCGTGGGCGCGGACGGCAGCAACGTCGCCGTCTACCGGGGGCTGACCCAGGACATCGGGCCGCTGGGCACCTCCCACGTCGTGGAGAGCACCGGCATCTCGCTGAGCGACCTGCCCACCACGTGGGCGGACAAGGTGCGCGCGCGCATCGCGTCGCAGGACCTCGCCGGGGCCCGCCGCACGGTGAGCGACCTGGAGGACATCGCGAGCGCCTGCCGGGCGGCCACGGCGCCCACCACCCCCGCCGTCCCGGTGGTGCCGGCCCCCGCGGCGGCGTCCCCGCCCGCGTCCACCCCGGCGCCGACGTCCGAGCCGACGTCCGAGCCGACGTCCACCCCGAGCTCCACGCCCCTGACCGTCGAGGACTGCGGAGGCGTCGGCTGATGGCCACCGTGCTGCCCGTCTACCCCACCACCCGCCGCAACGTCGAGCTGCTGCTGGTGCTGCTCGCCGTCCTCATCGCCGGCGGTGCCTGGGCCGTCGTCGGCCTCACCCTCGACGGCGCTGTGCCCCCGAACCTGCTCGCCTACGCCGGCGGCCTCGGCGGGCTCGCGGTGCTGCTGCACCTGCTGCTGCGCTGGCGGGCCAAGCACGCCGACCCGCTGCTGCTGCCGGTGGCGACCCTGCTCAACGGCCTCGGCCTGGTGATGATCCACCGGATCGACCAGGCCCTGGACACCACCTCCGCGTCGCGGCAGTTCCTGTGGTCCGCGCTGGGGATCGTCGCGGCCGGGGTGGTGCTGGCGTTCGTCCGCGACCACCGCGTCCTGCGCCGCTACACCTGGACCGCGGCCGTGGCCGGTCTCGTCCTGCTGCTGCTGCCGCTGGTCCCGGGTCTGGGCCGCACCATCAACGGCGCCCGCATCTGGATCGGCCTCGGCCCGTTCTCCTTCCAGCCCGGGGAGCTCGCGAAGATCTGCCTGGCGGTGTTCTTCGCCGGCTACCTCGTCGTGCACCGCGACGCCCTCAGCCTCACCGGGCGCAAGGTCCTGTTCCTGCAGCTGCCCCGCGCGCGCGACCTCGGCCCGATCCTGCTGGCGTGGGTGGCGAGCATCGGCATCCTCGTCCTGCAGCGCGACCTGGGGACCTCGCTGCTGTTCTTCGGGCTGTTCGTCGCGGTGCTGTACGTGTCGACGGAGCGGGTCAGCTGGATCGTGCTCGGCCTGCTGATGTTCTCCGCCGCGGCGGTCTTCGCGGCGACGACGATGAGCCACGTCCAAGCCCGCGTGGACATCTGGCTGAACCCCTTCACCGCGGAGAACCGCACCGGGTCCGCCTACCAGCTCGTGCAGGGCCTGTACGGGATGGCCAACGGCGGGCTGATCGGCACCGGGCTGGGCGAGGGCCGGCCGCAGACCGTGCCCTACGCGAACTCCGACTTCATCTACTCCTCCCTGGGCGAGGAGCTCGGCCTCGTCGGGCTGTTCGCGGTGCTCGTCCTCTACGTCGTCCTCGTCGAGCGGGGTCTGCGCACCGCGATCGGCGTGCGCGACGGGTTCGGCAAGCTGCTCGCCGCGGGGCTGGCGTTCTCCGTCACCCTGCAGGTGTTCGTCGTCGTCGGCGGGGTCACCCGGGTCATCCCGCTGACGGGCCTGACGATGCCGTTCCTGGCCGCCGGGGGGTCCTCGCTGGTGTCGAACTGGATCGTCGTCGCGCTGCTGCTGCGGGTGTCGGACCTGGCCCGGCGCCCCGCCGCGGAGGTCCGCAACGGCCCCGAGGGCGACACCGGCGTCACCCAGGCGGTGCGGATCCCGTGAACCGTCCCCTGCGCCGGCTGTCCCTCGTGGTCGCCTTCCTGTTCTTCGCGCTGTTCGCCTCCACGACGTGGGTCCAGTTCATCCGCGCCGGCCAGCTCAACGCGATGCCGGGCAACTCCCGGCAGCTGTACGCGGAGTTCGGCCGCGAGCGGGGCGCGATCCTCGTCGCCGGGGGCGCGGCCATCGCCGCCAGCGTCCCCTCCGGGGACCAGTACGAGAAGCTGCGCACCTACGCCGCCGGCCCGCTGTACGCGCCCGTCACCGGCTACTACTCGCTGCGCTACGGGACCTCGGGGATCGAGCGGTCCGAGAACGACCTGCTGGCCGGGTCCTCGGACGAGCTGTTCTACCGCAACCTCTCCAGCCTGCTGACCGGGGAGAAGCCCAGCGGCGCCTCCGTCGAGCTGACCATCCGCCCCAAGGTCCAGCAGGCCGCGTGGGACGCCCTCGACGGGCGCAAGGGCGCCGTCGTCGCGCTGGACCCCGCGACCGGCGACGTGCTGGCGATGGTGTCCAGCCCCAGCTACGACCCCAACACCCTCGCCTCCCACGACGGCGACACCGAGGCGCAGGCGTGGGACGCGCTGAACGCCGACGAGGACGACCCGCTGGTCAACCGGGCCACCAGCACCCTCTACCCGCCGGGCTCGACGTTCAAGGTCATCACCGCGGCCGCGGCGCTGGAGAGCGGCGACTACACCGCCGACACGCTGCTGAAGGGCCCGCAGGAACTGCCCCTGCCGCAGACCAGCAACACCCTGAAGAACGACGAGGGCACCGCCTGCGGCCCGAACGACCAGGTCTCCCTCGCGGACGCGCTGCGGATCTCCTGCAACACCGCGTTCGGCGACCTGGGCCTGACCCTCGGCGCGGACGCGCTGCAGGAGCAGGCCGAGAAGTTCGGGTTCGGGCAGTCGCTGTCGATCCCCACGACGGTCGCGACCAGTCGCTACCCCACCGGCGACGACGTCGCCGGCCCGCTGCTGGCCTACTCCGCGATCGGCCAGGGCAGCGACGTCGCGACCCCGCTGCAGGTCGCGATGATCTCCGCGGCCGTCGCCAACGACGGGGTCGTCATGCGGCCCAACCTCATCGCCAACGTCCGCGACGCCGACGCCCAGGTCGTCGAGCAGCCCTCCCCGGAGGAGCTCGGCCGCGCCGTCAGCTCCGAGACCGCCGGGACGCTGCGGGACATGATGGAACTCGTCGTGTCCTCCGGGACGGGGTCCCGGGCGCAGATCGAGGGGGCCACCGTCGGGGGCAAGACGGGCACCGCGCAGCACGGGGCGGGGCTGCCGCCGTACGCCTGGTTCACCTCCTTCGCCCAGCGGGGCGACCGGCAGGTGGCCGTGGCGGTGGTCATCGAGGACGGCGGCTCGACCGAGAGCGCCTACGGCGGCCGGTTGTCGGCGCCGGTGGCGAAGACGGTGATGGAGGCGGCGCTCGATGGCTGACCCGATGGTCGGAACGCACGCTGATCGGGTAGGACTGCTGGGACGAACGGGGCGAGGAGAGCTGTGAGCGACACCACGATCGGCCAGGGGGTGCCGGCACCGCGCGTTCTCGGCGGCCGGTACGAGGTCGGCGCGCTGCTCGGCCGCGGCGGCATGGCCGAGGTCCACGTCGCCCGCGACACCCGCCTCGGGCGCAGCGTCGCGGTGAAGCTGCTGCGCTCCGACCTCGCGCGCGACCCCTCCTTCCAGGCCCGCTTCCGCCGCGAGGCGCAGGCCGCGGCCGGGCTGAACCACCCCTCGATCGTCGCCGTCTACGACACCGGCGCCGAGCTGACCACCGAACCCCACGGGGGGCGGGTGGAACTGCCGTGGATCGTCATGGAGTACGTCGAGGGCCGCACCCTGCGCGACCTGCTCCGCACCGACCACCCGCTGGCCATCGAGGAGTGCCTCTCCATCACCGAGGGCGTCCTCAACGCGCTGGAGTACTCGCACCGGATGGGCATCGTCCACCGCGACATCAAGCCCGCCAACGTCATGATCACGCCCGCGGGCGAGGTCAAGGTCATGGACTTCGGCATCGCGCGCGCCGTCAGCGACTCCTCCGCGACGCTGACGCAGACCTCGGCGGTCATGGGCACCGCGCAGTACCTCTCCCCCGAGCAGGCCCGCGGGGAGCAGGTCGACTCCCGCAGCGACCTGTACTCCACCGGCTGCCTGCTCTACGAGATCCTCACCGGCCGTCCCCCGTTCACCGGCGACGCCCCCGTGGCCGTGGCGTACCAGCACGTCTCCGAGCAGCCCCGGCCGCCGTCGGCGCTGGCCCCGCAGATCCCGCCGGCCGTCGACCACGTCGTGCTCATGGCGCTGTCGAAGGACCGCGAGCACCGCTACCAGACCGCGGGCGACTTCGCCGACGACCTGCGCCGGGCCGTGGAGGGCCGTCCGCTGCGCGGGGCGAGCTTCGCGACCCAGCGGTTCGACGCCGCCCCGACCGCCGCGACGCGGGTCGCCCCGGCGGTCGCGCCGGTCCCGGCGCCGGTGCCCCCGTCGACGGGGGCGCTGCCGCGCGTGAGCGACAGCGACCCGCCCTTCGAGGAGGACCCGCCGCGCAAGCGCTGGCCGTGGGTGCTGCTCGTCGTCGTGCTCCTCTTCGGCGTCGGCGGGGTCGGCTGGGCGCTGGTGCAGGGCGACGGCGGGGACGCGGGCGGCGCCGAGCAGACCTCGACCGCCCCGGCGACGGTCACCCTGCCGGACCTCGCGGGCTCCTCCCAGGCCGAGGCCGAGGCGCAGCTCGCCGAGCTCGGGTTGACCGCGACCGTCGTCACGGCCGCCGACGACGCCGTGGCCGAGGGCGACGTCGTCAGCACCGACCCCGTGGCCGGGGCCGCGGTGGCCGTGGGCGGGGCGGTGGCGCTGACGGTGTCCACCGGCCCGGACGCCGTGCAGGTGCCGGACGTGAGCGGACGGACCCAGGAGCAGGCGCGGGCCCAGCTCACCGCCGCCGGTTTCACCGTCGGCGACGTCACCACCAGCGACGACCCGTCGGTGGACGCGGGCGAGGTCATCTCCACCGACCCCGCCGGCGGCACCTCGCAGCCGCGGGGCACGGCGATCGCCCTCGTCGTGGCCAGCGGTCAGGTCACCGTCCCCGACGTCACCGGGCAGTCGCTGGCGGACGCCGTGGACCAGCTGCGCCAGCTGGGGTTCAGCACGAACTCCACGACGGCCACCGCGCCGACCGACGCGGAGCCGGGCACCGTGGTCAGCCAGGACCCCTCCCCGGACACCAAGGCCGACGTCGACGCCGTGGTCAACCTCGTGGTGGCGCCCGAGCGGACGGCGACGGAGTCCCCGACGTCCACCCCGACGGACTCGCCGACCTCGACGGGTTCCCCGACGAGCACGTCGGCCACCTCGGCCGCGTCCACCCGCGGCTCCTCCGGGTCGGGTCAGACCGCGGCGGGGACGCCGAACGGGAACGGCAACGGCAACGGCAACGGCAACGGCAACGGCAACGGCCGGGGCGACGACGAGGAGGAGCAGTGACCCGCGTCCTGCAGCTGTCCGACACCCACCTGATGGCGGCCGGCGCCCTGCACAACGGGCTCGTCGACACCACCGCCGCCCTCGTCCACGCGCTGGAGGCGCTGCGGGACGTCGGGCCCCTCGACGCCGTCGTCGTCTCCGGGGACGTCTCCGACGACGGGACGGTCGCCTCCTACGAGGCGGCGCGCGACCTGGTGGGGGGCTTCGCCGCCGAGCGCGGCGCGGTGGCGGTGTTCGCGATGGGCAACCACGACGTCGCCGGGCCGTTCGAGCAGGTGCTGGGGCCGACGCGCTCGGTCCACGACGTCGCCGGGGTGCGGATCGTCGTCCTCGACTCCTCCGTCCCCGGCCGCGGGTACGGGGAGCTGCCGGCGGAGCAGCTGTCCTGGGCGCGCGAGGTGCTGGCGGACCCCGCCCCGCGGGGTTCGGTCGTCGTGGTCCACCACTCCCCGCTGCCGGCCCCCACCGTCCTGCACGAGGGGCTGCGGTTGCAGCGGCCGGCGGAGCTGCTCGACGCGCTGGCCGGGACCGACGTCCGGGCCGTGCTGTCGGGGCACTACCACCACCCCTTCGCCGCGACCCTGCCCTCCGGGCTCGCCGCGTTCGTCGCGCCCGCGGTGGCCAACCGCTGCGACGTGCTCGTCGCGCCCGGCCGCGAGCGGATCCTGCGCGGCAGCGGGGCCCTGCTCGTCGACCTCGACGAGCGGGGGGTGCGCGCGACGGTGCTGACCGTGCCCGTCCCCGGCGACGGGGAGGAGCTGTTCGTCCTCGACGAGGAGACCGTCACCCGGATCCTCGCGCAGGCCGGCGTCCCCGGCTGACCGCGCGCCGGCGGGAGCCCCGCCGGCGCGCGGTGGGCCGCCTCAGCCGGCCCGGCCCCGCAGGAAGGCGCGGACCTTGCCCAGCAGCGAGCCGGAGCGGTCCCCGGCCGGCGCGGTGCTCCGCGGGGCGGTGGTGTCGGGACGGGGCTCGGGGCTGGGGGTCGGGGTCGGGGTCGCGGGGGCGGCCGGCGCCCCCGCCTCTTGGACCGGCTGCTCCACCGGCTCCTGAACCGGCTGTTCCACCGGCTCCTCGACCCGCTGCCCCAGCGGCTCCTCGACCGGCTGGACCGGCTGGACCGTCTCGACCGGCTGCGCCACCGGCTCCTCGACACCGGCGCGGTGACGGCCCGCCGGGGCGTCCGGGCCGGCCGGGTCCGCGGGGGCGAGCGGCTCGGCGGGCTCGCCGGCCGGCTCGGCCGGGTCCCCGACCAGCTCGCCGGGGTCCCCGACGAGCTCGCCCGGGTCGCCCAGCAGCTCGCCCGGGTCGCCGCTCGGCGCGTCGGCGTCGGGCACGACGCGGTCGGCGGCCGGGGTGCCGTAGTGGTCGTGCAGGGCTTCCTCGTCGGCGGGCGTCAGGGCGCTGCCGAGGGGGTGCCGCGGCGCCCCCTCGACCTGCGCGGCAGTGGAGGTCACCACGAGGGTGTCGTGGCTGAACCAGGCGCCCGCCAGCGGGAGCAGCGACACGTCGGTCTCGACGATCCCGGTCCGGACCCACGCCCAGCGCGGGGTGCCCGCCCGCGGGTGCGCGTCGACGACGAGTCCGAGCCGTTCTCCCGTCCCGGTCATCGCGACCGTTCCGGTGAGGGTTCCTGCGTCGGGGAGTTCGGGTGCCATGGTGTCCTGCTCATCCTGTTCCGCAACCGGCCCGGCTGCTGTCGGGTGGGTCGTCCCACGTCACCGCCACGACCCGCGGTCTCGGCCGTCGGTCCCGCGGCGGTCCGCGCCACCGTACGGGGCGCGGGCGCGGCGGGCGAGCAGAGCGCCCCGGGGCCGCCCGCGGCGCAGGAGCCTCCGGGGCGCTCCGGGGGTCGCGCCGCTCAGGTCCGGGGGGCCTTCACCGCCAGCACCGGGCAGTCCGCCTCCAGCAGGACCGTCTGCGCCTCGGACCCGAAGATCAGCTTGCCGGTGGGGCTGCGGCGGCGGATGCCGATGACGATGGCCGACGCCGCGACGTCCTCCGCCGTCGCCAGCAGGGCCTCCGCGGGGTCGCGGTCGTCGATGCGCCGGTCGAGGTGGAACTCCACCCCGGCCTCCTCCAGCCGGGCCCGCACCTGCGCCCACCCCTCCTCGTCGGCGTAGCGGGGGTCGACGACCTTGTCCCCGCGGGAGGTGTTCAGCACGTGCAGCGGCTCGCCGCGGCGGTCGGACTCGTCGAGGGCGAACGTCAGGGCGGCGTCGCCGGCGGGGGTGGGGGTGTACCCGACGAGGATGGTCACGTGGTCTCCCGTTCCGCCCCGGCCTTCACCGGGGCGTCGTCAGCGTGGGCGGTGGCGAGGACCGTCTCGCCCAGCCGCCGCGCGCGGCGCTTCAGCCAGGCGCTGGCGGCCAGCAGCACGACGAGGCTGCTGTAGACGACGACGGTGAAGGGCGAGGCGACCAGGGTCGTCAGGTCGCCCTGGCTGATCTGCAGCGCGCGGCGCAGGTTCTCCTCGGCCAGCGGGCCGAGGATGAGGCCGATGACGGCGGGGGCCACGGGGAACCCGTGCACCCGCATGACCCAGCCCACCAGCCCCAGCAGGAACAGCAGCACGAGGTCGGTGGTGGAGGCCCCCACCGAGTAGCTGCCGAGGGCGGCGAAGGTGAGGATCCCGGCGTAGAGGTAGGGCCGGGGGATCTGCAGCAGCTTCACCCACACCCGCGCCAGCGGCAGGTTCAGCACCAGCAGCAGCAGGTTCCCCACGTAGAGGCTGGCGACCAGGGCCCACACCAGCGGTCCCTCGTCCACGAACAGCGTGGGTCCGGGGTCGATGCCGTAGCTCTGGAACGCGACGAGGATGACCGCGGCCGTCGCCGACGTCGGCAGCCCCAGGGTGAGCAGGGGCACGAGCACCCCGGCGGCGGCGGCGTTGTTCGCCGCCTCCGGCCCGGCGACGCCCTCGATGGCGCCCTTGCCGAACTCCTGCTTCCGGCGGGACACCTTGCGCTCCAGGCCGTAGGACAGGAACGTCGCGACGTCGGCCCCGCCGGCGGGGATCGTCCCGACCGGGAACCCCACGAGGGAACCCCGCAGCCACGCCGGCCACGACCGGCGGAGGTCGGCGCGGGTGAACCAGGAACCCGACACCGGGACCAGCGGCAGCGGCCCGCGCCGCATCCGCGCCGCCACCAGCAGCGCCTCCCCGACGGCGAAGAACCCCACCGCGACGACGACGACGTCGATCCCGTCGGCCAGCGCGGGCAGCCCGAAGGTGAACCGCTGCTGCCCGGTGAGGGTGTCGGTGCCCATGAGGCCGATGAACAGCCCCAGGCCCAGCGACGCCAGCCCGCGGGCGGGGGAACCGCCGAGGACGGCGGCGACGGTGAGGAACGCCACCACCATGAGGGCGACGAAGTCGCGGGGGCCGAGCCCGACGGCGAGTTCGGCCAGCCGGGGCGCCAGCAGCGTCAGCAGCAGGGTGCCGATGGTGCCGGCCACGAACGACCCGATGGCGGCCGTGGCCAGGGCCGCGGCCCCGCGCCCGGCGCGGGCCATCGCGTTGCCCTCCAGGGCCGTGATGATCGAGGCGGACTCCCCCGGGGTGTTCAGCAGGATCGACGTCGTCGACCCGCCGTACATGCCGCCGTAGTAGATGCCGGCGAACATGATGAGCGCGGCCTCGGGTTCCAGCGTGTACGTCAGCGGCAGCAGCAGCGCCACCGTCATCGCCGGGCCGATGCCGGGCAGGACGCCGACGGCGGTGCCGACGGTGACCCCGAGCAGCGCGTAGAGCAGGTAGACGGGGTTCAGCGCGGTGGCGAACCCGTCGGCGAGGAGGGCGAAGTCACCCAAAGCCGATCACTCCCCCCAGCGGCCCGGCGGGCAGGAACAGCCCGAGGACCTGGGTGAACAGGACGTGGGTCCCGACGGCGATGAGCGCGCCGACCAGCAGCGGTCGCCACACCGGGCGGGCGCCCAGCGACCACGCGGTGCCGCCGAACAGCAGGGTCGCGGCGATCGGCCAGCCGAGGGGTTCGACGAGGACGACGAGCGCGGCGAAGGACCCGGTGAGCTTCGCGACGGTGACCCAGTCGGTGCCGGCGGTGGCGTCGACGTCCTCGGAGTCCTCGACCTCGCCGCGGTGGCCGGTGAGGACGGCGACGACGACGGCGACCCCGGCCGCGACGAGCAGCGCCCCCACCGCGAAGGGGAACGCGCGCGGGCCGACGGTGTTCTGCGCCCCGGTGACGGCGATGGTGGTGGCGTCGGCGAGGGTGAACACGCCGAGGCCGGTGATCCCCAGCGGCAGGAGGAGTTCGGGCCAGCGGCGGCGGGAGGGTCCCCCGTCGCGCGTCGTGGTGGCCGGGGTCGTCGCGACGGTCGGGGTCCCACCGGTCTCCCGGGCGGTCACGAGGTGAGGCCGATGCTCTTCAGGACGCCCTGCACGCGGGTCTCCTCCTCGGCGAGGAAGGCGTCGAACTCGTCCCCGGCGAGGTACTCGTCGGTCCAGTCGTTGGTGGCGAGGACGTCCTTCCACGCCGGCGAGGCGTGCAGGTCGGCGACGAGGGTCTCGAGCTTCTCCTCGGCCTCGTCGCTGATCCCCGGGGGGGCCACGACCCCGCGCCAGTTGGTGAGGGTGACGTCGTAGCCGGCCTCGGTGATGGTGGGCGCGTCGACGCCCTCGACGCGTTCCTCGCCGGAGACGGCCAGGGCGCGCAGGTCACCGCTCTCCACCTGCTCGGCGTACTCCCCGACCCCGGAGATCCCGGCGGAGACCTGGTCGCCGAGCAGCGCGGCCAGCGATTCCCCGCCCCCGGAGAAGGGCACGTAGTTCAGGCCGTCGGCGGGGACCCCACCGGCCTGGGCGAGCAGCCCGGCGAGCATGTGGTCGGTGCCGCCGGCGGAACCCCCGGCGATGGAGACCCCCTGCCCCTTGGCCTTCATGTCCTCCACCAGGTCGTCCAGCGTCCGGTAGGGGGAGTCGGCGGGCACGACGACGATCTCGTCCTCGCCGGTGAGGCGGGCGATGGGGGTGACGTCGTCGAGGGTGGCCTGGGACTGGTTGGTCTCGATCGCGCCGACCATGACCAGGCCCATGACCATGAGGAACTCCTCGCTGCGCTCGTTCTTCAGCTCGGCCAGGCCCACGGTGCCGCCGGCGCCGCCGACGTTGCTGACCTGGACGCTGCCGGCCAGGCCCTCGGCCTCGATGGCCTGGGCCATGGCGCGGGCGCTGGAGTCCCAGCCGCCGCCGGGGTCGGCGGGGGCCATGACCTGCAGCCGGCGGATCGCCTCCGCCCCGCCGCCGCCACCGCCGCCGGAGGTCCCGGTGCTGGAACCCCCCGAGCAGCCGGCGGTGACGGCGAGCGCGGCCAGGGCGAGCGCGGCGACGCCCCGGCGGGTGACCGGGCGGTTGACCGGGCGGGTGGCGTGGTTGCGGGACAAGGGATCCTCCTCGTCGAGGGCCGTCTGAGACTCCGGACGCTAGGCACCGCGCGACCGGCGCGGGGGATGCGGCGGGTTCCGGTCGTTGTGGTCTTTCTGGTCGCAGCCACGACCGCCTCGGGAGCCCCTCCGGTGGGGCACACTGACCCCGTGCGCCGGTCGATGCCGCTGGGCCTGCAGCTGTTCCTGCTGCAGCTGGGCATCGTCGTGCTCACGGTGACGATCGCGGGACTGCTGGCGGTGCACCTGCAGCAGGACCAGATCCGCGAGGCGTACCAGCAGCGGGTGCTGACCGTGGCCCGGGCCACGGCGGGGTTGCCCAGCGTCGTCGACGCCTACGACGACCCCGACCCGGCCGCGACGCTGCAGCCGCTGGCGGAGCTGCTGCGGCAGGCCTCGGGCACGACGTTCGTGGTGCTCTCCGACGTCGACGGGGTCCGGTACTCCCACCCCGACCCGGCCCGCATCGGGCAGCGGGTGTCCACCGACCCCTCCCCCACGCTGGCCGGGCAGGTGTTCGTGGGCACCGAGACGGGGACGCTGGGGGAGTCGCTGCGCGCGAAGGTGCCCGTGCGCGACGCGTCGGGCCGGGTGGTCGGGGCGGCCAGCGTCGGGGTGCTGGAGCGGGAACTGGCCGACGACCTGCGCGAGGACGTCCCGGTGCTGGTGGCGTGGATGGGCGGGGCGGCCCTGCTGGGGACGGCGGCGTCGTTCCTGGTGGCCCGGCTGGTCCGCCGCCGCACCCACGGCCTGGAGCCGGAGGAGATCGGGCGGCTGCTGGAGACCCGCGACGCGATGCTGCACGGCATCCGGGAGGGCGTCCTGGCCGTGGACCGGCGCGGGACGCTGGTGCTGGCCAACGACGAGGCGCTGCGGCTGCTGGACCTCGGGGCCGACCCCACCGGGCGCGCCGCGGCCGACGTCCTCGACGGCCACGTGCTCGACCTGGTCACCGGCCCCCGCGACGTCGTCGACGAGCCCCTGCTGGCCGGGGAGCGGCTGCTCGTGGTGAACCGGACCTCCGCGGTCGTCTCGGGGCGGCAGGTGGCGCACCTGCTGACCCTGCGCGACCGCACGGAGCTGTCCGGGGCGGTGCGGGAGCTGGACTCCCAGCGCAGCCTCACCGCGACCCTGCGGGCCCAGGCCCACGAGTTCGCCAACCACCTCCACGTCGTCCAGGGCCTGCTGGAGCTGGGCCACGTGCCGGAGGCGTCCTCCTTCATCGACCGCATCGGCGGCGGCGGGGACCTGGTGTCCGCCGGCGGGGTGCTCGCGGTGCGCGACCCGGAGACCGCGGCGCTGCTGCTGGCGAAGGCGGCGGTGGCGCGCGAACGGGGCTGCCGGGTGTCGCTGGACCCGGCCAGCGCCCTCGACGACGCCGACCCGGACCTGCTGACGGTGCTCGGCAACCTCGTCGACAACGCCGTCGACGCCGCGGGCGCCGGCGGGACGGTGCTGGTGTCGCTGTCCGGCGACGCGGAGGGCGTGCGGGTGCGGGTGGACGACGACGGCCCCGGGGTCCCCGCCGCCGGCCGGGCGGCGGTCTTCGCGGTGGGGTACACCACCAAGGCCGGCCGCGACCTGCACGGGCGCGGCATCGGGCTGGCCCTGGTGGCGCGCATCGCCGCCCGCCGCCACGGCCGCGCCGAGGTCGGGGAGTCCCCGCTGGGCGGGGCGCGCTTCGAGGTCGAGCTGCCCCGCGCGCGGGTGGGGGCGCGGTGAGCGCGGGGGGCGGGCACGCGCCGGTGCGGGTCCTCGTCGTCGACGACGACGCGACCGTCGCCCTCGTGCACCGCGGGTACGTGGAGACCCTGCCCCGCTTCACCGTCTGCGGGGTCGTGCACCGCGGCGCGGACGTCCTGCCCGCCGTGCGGGCCACCGCCGCGGACCTGGTGCTGCTGGACATCCACCTGCCCGACGAGTCCGGTCTCGACGTCCTGCGCCGGTTGCGCGCGCACGGCGTCGACGTCGACGTCGTCGCCATCACCGCCGCCCGCGACGTCGACACCGTGCGGGACGCGATGGCGGGCGGGGTGTGGCACTACCTGGTCAAGCCGTTCTCGCTGGCGACCTTCGCCGAGCGCATGGAGGCCTACGCCCAGCACCGGCTGGAGTTCGCCCGCCGCGACGGGTCCGACGCCCTGGGGCAGGAGGAGGTGGACCGGTTGCTCACCTCGCGCCGGCGCAGCGCGAGCGCGCTGCCCAAGGGGCTGTCGCCGCGCACCCTCGACGTCGTCGTGGACCACCTGCGCGCGGGGGCGGGCGGGGACGGCACCGGGGACGTGTCTGCGGCGGAGCTGGCCGCGCGCTGCGGGATCGCGCGCGTCAGCGTCCGCCGCTACCTGGAGCACCTGGAACGGGCCGGGCTGGCCGAGGTGCGGCCCCGCTACGGGCGGGCGGGGCGGCCGGAGAACGGCTACCGCTGGTCGGGCTGAGCGGACCCGCCCGCCGGCCTCAGCGGCGGCGCCTCACCAGCCCCACCCGCGGCGGGCGCCGAGCTCGTGCACCGCGCGGTCCAGGGCGGCGGCCACCCGCGCGCGGTCGGTGTCGGCGAGCGAGAGGCGCAGCCGGCCGACGACGTCGCGCCCCTCGGTGAGCAGCCCGCCGCGGCGGTCGGCCTCCAGCACCACGTCCACGCCCTGCGCGTCGGCGAGGAACGTCACCTCGAGCTCGTTGACCCGGCGGACGTGGGCGGGCGGGGCGAACTCCAGCTCCTGGTAGAAGGGCAGGTCCGAGCCGCGCACGCGGCCCTTCTCCACGTCGGCGTGCTTGAAGCGCCAGCCCAGGGAGCCGAGCGCGTCGACGACGGCCTGCTGCACCGGCAGCGGCGCCACGGTGAGGCCGTCGAGGTCGCCGGGGTCCACCGCGCCGGCGATGACGAGGCGGGTCGCGACGCCGACGTGGACCCCGCGCAGGTGCCAGCCGCTGATCGCGGTGATCGGGGTCTGCCAGGGCAGGGCCAGCGCGAAGGGCAGCTCGGTGCGCTGGCCGGGGACGGTGGTGAAACCGGCGCCGACGCGGGCGGACCCGAAGACGACGTCCTCGCGCCACTCGGAGTCCCCGCTCTCCACCTCCACCCGCGCCTGCAGGGCGACGACGACCTCCTCGACGTCCTGGGCCACCGAGCCGCCGACCACGACGACCCGTCCGCTCACCGGCCCGCCGGGCTGGGCGACGTCGCGGTCCAGCACCGTGTCCACCGACGCCGCGCCCGCACCGAAGCGCGCCGCGAGGTTGCGCAAGCCCATCTCGTCCTCCGTCCCCGGGCCGCGGATCGGCCCCCGTCCTGTGGACGGGCGGGGAGGGCGGGGTGTTCCCGCCCGGCCGCCCCGCCCGGGGGTCAGGCGGAGCGCGCCGGCGCGTCCGGGCGGACGCGGCGCGGCGCGGCCTCCTGCAGGGCGATGCCGCTGATGGCGTCGCACAGCTCGGGCAGCGACTCCAGCACCTGCTCGGCGACCTCCAGGGGCACGGCGGCCGGGGCCAGGATCGTCACGGTCACCCGGCCCCGCGTGCTGGGCCCCTGGGAGACGAAGCACCCGGGGACGCGCTCGGAGATGCCCGCGATGAACCCGTTGAGGTCGCGCACGCCGATCGGTCGGGTCGTCTCGATGGCAAGGACTGTCTTCATCGTGCTCCTCGGCGCCTCAGGCGGGTGGCCGTGCCCGCCACCGGTCGGGCGGGTCACCTGACGGAGGCATCGGCACGGCTCGCCCCCGGCCACAGCCCCGGCGGCGCACTTCTCCCCGGACGGGGCAGCGCGTCACCCTCCCGGACCACTGCGCACGGCCGGCGGGGCGCGGGGCAGGATCGTCGTCGTGAACCCCCTCGCCGCCGAGCGCCCGCTGTCCCTCCAGGACGTCCAGGAGGCCGCGGCCCGCACCGCCGGCCGCGTGCGCCGGACGCCCGTCCTGCCCGTGGGGGCGGGCCGCTGGCTGAAGCTGGAGCAGCTCCAGCACACCGGCTCCTTCAAGGCGCGCGGCGCCTTCAACCGCCAGCTCGCCGCCCGCGAGCGCGGGGAGCTGGACCCCGTGCGCGGGATCGTCGCGGCCTCGGGCGGCAACGCGGGCCTGGCCCACGCCCACGCCGCCGCGGAGCTGGGGGTGCCGGCGACGGTCTTCGTGCCCGGGACCGCCCCCGCGGTGAAGGTGGACCGGCTGCGCGGGCTCGGCGCGGACGTCCGCCTCGTCGGGAACGAGTACGCCCAGGCCCACGAGGCGGCCGTGGGGTTCGCCGAGCAGCGGGGGGCGGTGTTCTGCCACGCCTACGACCAGCCGGAGATCGCGGCGGGGGCGGGGACGCTGGCCCTGGAGCTGCTGGAGGACGTCCCCGACCTCGACACCGTGGTGGTCGCGGTGGGCGGCGGCGGGCTGTTCGCCGGGGTGGCGGCCGCGCTGGAGGGCCGGGTGCGGGTCGTCGCCGTGGAGACCGCCGGCGCCCCGACCCTGCACCGGGCGCTGGCCGCGGGCGAGCCCGTCGACGTCGCGGTGTCCGGGGTCGCCGCGGACTCCCTCGGGGCCCGCCGGGTCGGCGCGATCGCCTTCGACCTCGCGCGCCGCACGTCGCCGGTGAGCCTGCTCGTGGAGGACGCCGCGGCCACGGCCGCGCGCTCGGAGCTGTGGTCGCGCTTCCGGGTCGTCGCCGAGCACGGCGCGGCGACGGCGTGGGCGGGGCTGGGCCCGGGCGGCTACGAACCCGCCGACGGGGAGCAGGTGGCCGTCGTGGTGTGCGGGGCGAACACCGACCCCGCCACGCTCTGAGGTCGGGCCCCGGCGGGTTGTGCCCCGGCGGGTCCGGGTAGGAGCCCGTCATGGCTCCTGACCAGCACACGCCCACGGACCCGACCACGCAGTACCCGGACAGCACGCCGGGGCAGACGATCCCGCACCCGGGGGTCACCTCGGACATGGGTCCCACCCCCGACCACGGGGAGGACAGCTACGTCGGCACCGGACGCCTGCAGGGCCGTCGGGCGATCATCACCGGCGGCGACTCCGGCATCGGCCGCGCCGTCGCGATCGCCTACGCCCGCGAGGGCGCGGACGTCCTGATCGTCCACCTGCCCGAGGAGCAGGAGGACGCCGACACCACCGTCGCCCTCGTGCGGGCCGCGGGGCGCAAGGGCATCAGCGCCCCCGGCGACCTGCGCGACGAGGAGTTCTGCCGCAGCGTCGTGGAGCGCGCCGTGACGGAGCTCGGCGGTCTGGACGTCCTGGTGAACAACGCCGCCTACCAGATGTCGATCGACAGCATCGAGGACCTCTCCACCGAGCAGCTGCTGCGCACGTTCACCACGAACGTCTTCGCGACGGTGTGGCTGAGCAAGGCCGCCGTCCCGCACTTCGCGCCGGGGTCCAGCATCATCAACACCGTCTCCGTGCAGGCCGACTCCCCCTCCCCCGCCCTGCTGGACTACGCCATGACGAAGGCGGCCCTGGTCAACTTCACCCTGAACCTCGCCCAGGAGGTCGGCGAGAAGGGGATCCGCGTCAACGCCGTCGCGCCCGGCCCGGTCTGGACCCCGCTGATCCCGGCGACGATGCCCGCGGAGCAGGTCGAGGACTTCGGCACCCAGACCCCGCTCGGCCGCGCCGGGCAGCCGGCGGAACTCGCCCCCGCCTACGTGTTCCTCGCCTCCCAGGAGTCGAGCTACAGCACCGGCACGGTCATCCGGGTCGCCGGGGGGAAGTGACCCCCGCCCCGTCGGGCCCTCCCTGGACGGGGAGGGCCCGACGGGGCTCGGGCCGTCACTCGCAGGCGATGCCGTCGCCGTCGCGGTCCAGGGCGGGGCGGTACCCGGGCTGACCAGCACGGATCGGGGCAGCGCCTGCAGCGCGAGCCTCGTCGCAGTTCCTGTAGTAGACGCCGGACGGTGCGGGCGGCGGCGGCGGCGGGGTCGTCGTCGGCGGAGCGGGCACGGGCACGACGGCGGCGACGGGCTGGTTCACCCGGGCCCCCGTGGCCGCCGACCACTCGACGTACCCGCGCTGGAAGTCCACCCGGCGTCCCCCGGGGACGTCGTGCTCGTCGTTCACCGGGTAGCCCAGCGACCCGTTCTCGTAGCCCGTCGAGGCGTAGGCGTCGAGGATCGCCCCGCACAGCGCGTGCGCGCCCGTGGTCGGCGACCAGTACGCGACCCCGCCCTGGAACCGCTGGTACACCCCGCCGTCGCGGGCGGGGAGCTCCTGCGAGGTCGGGTAGCGCAGGCAGCCGTTCTCGTGGCCGAGGCGGGCGTAGAGGTCGCGGAAGGAACCCGAGACGGTGTGCGCGCCGGAGGCGGGCGACCAGTAGGCGACCCCGCCCTGGAACAGCTGGAACACCCCGCCGTCGCGGATCGGGACCTCCTGGCTCGTCGGGTAGCCGAGGAACCCGTTCTCGTGGCCCAGCGACCCGTAGAGGCGCAGGAACTCCCCCGACACCGAGTGCGCGGCGCTCGCGGGGGACCAGTAGAGGGTCCCTCCCTGGTAGTTCTGGAACACCCCTCCGGCCCGGGTCCCCACCTCACCGGAGACGGGGTAGTGCAGGAACCCGTTCTCCCAGCCGGTCGCGGCCCACAGGTCGCGGAAGGAACCGGAGACGTCCCAGGCCCCGGAGGCCGGGCTCCAGTAGACGGCCCCGCGCTGGAACGTCGCGAACCGGCCGTCGGCCGTCGGCTGCTCGCAGCCCGTGACCGCCCCCAGCCGGCCGGACGTCCCGCCGAGCTGCGCGTAGCGGGCGTCGACGGCACCCGTCAGGCAGGTGTCGGCCGACGCCGTGCCCACCCCCGCCACGAGGGTTCCGCTCAGCACCAGCAACGCCGTCATCGCCTTCACCGCACCGCGCACGCGTTCCCCCGGAGCTCACGCTGAGCAGTTCCTCAGCTACACGGCGCAGCCTAGGGCGTCCGGCGCCGGGAGGGGCGCCGTTCGGCACCTCCGCCCACCCCGGGCCGGGCCGGCGCAGGGACGGGCGTGGCAGAGTCCTCCGGTCACCGCTGAGCCGCACCCGAGGAGCACCGTGCCGGACCCGTCCCCCCTCGCCCCCCTCGTCGTGGTCGTCACCACCGGCGGCACCATCGCCAGCACCGTCGACGAGGACGGGGTGAGCCGCCCGACCCTGGGCGGCGACGCGCTGCTCGGCACCGCCGGCGACGAGGCCGGTGTCCGGGTGCGGGTCGTCGAGGCGCTGCGGGTGGACTCCTCCACCCTGACCCTCGCCCAGGCCGACCTGGTCCGCGCCCGGGTCGCGGAGGCGCTCGCCGACCCCGGCGTCGCCGGGGTGGTCGTGCTGCACGGCACCGACTCCCTGGAGGAGACGGCGTACCTGCTGGACCTGCACCACGACGACCCCCGTCCCGTCGTCCTCACCGGCTCCCAGCGCACCGCCGACCACCCCGCCCCCGATGCCCCCGCCAACGTGCGGGAGGCGCTGCGGGTCGCGGCGGACGGGCTGGCCCGCGGGCAGGGGGTCCTCGTCGCGTTCGGCGGCCGCGTGCACGCGGCCGCCGGGACGACCAAGCGCCACACCACCGACCTCGACGCCTTCGCGGCCCCCGACAGGGCGCTGCCCCGGGCCGGGGCGCTCACCGCCGTCGGCTCCCCGGACGCCCCGTGGCCGCGGGTGGACGTCGTCGCCGCGCACCCGGGCACCGACGGCGCGCTGCTGGACGCGGCGCGGGAGCTGGGCGCGCGGGGGGTCGTGCTGCAGGGCCTGGGGTCGGGGAACGCGACGGCGGAGGTCGTCGCCGCGGTGGCGCGCGCCGTCGCCGCGGGGGTGGTGGTCGTGCTGACGACGCGGGTGCCCGCCGGTCCCGTCGCGACCAGCTACGGCTCCGGCGGCGGGGGTGCGGAGCTGGCCGCGGCCGGGGCGATCCCGGCGGGGCGGCTGCGGGCCGGGCAGGCGCGGGTGCTGCTCGCGGTGCTGCTGCGCGCGGGCGCTGACCGCGGGGAGGTCGCCCGGGAGTTCGCGCGCCGCGGCTGACCGCGCTCGGGGGATCCCCCGTGTCGTCCACCCCCGCTAGCGTGACGAGGAGCCGACGGGGAGGACGGGGAGACGATGGCCAGGTCCACGCAGCAGGTGCCCGCGACCGGCTCGCCGGGGCGGGGTGCGGACGCCCACGACGTCATCCGGGTCCGCGGGGCGCGGGAGAACAACCTCCGCGACGTGGACGTCGAGATCCCCAAGCGCCGGCTGACGGTGTTCACCGGGGTGTCGGGGTCGGGCAAGAGCTCGCTGGTGTTCGGGACGATCGCCGCGGAGTCCCAGCGCCTCATCAACGAGACCTACAGCGCGTTCGTCCAGGGTTTCATGCCGAGCCTGGCCCGCCCGGACGTCGACGTCCTGGAGGGCCTGACGACGGCCATCATCGTCGACCAGCAGCGCATGGGCGCCGACAGCCGCTCCACCGTCGGCACCGCCACCGACGCGAACGCGGTGCTGCGGATCCTGTTCAGCCGGCTCGGGGAACCGCGCATCGGTTCCCCGCAGGCGTTCTCGTTCAACGTCGCCTCGGTCAGCGGCAGCGGGGCGGTCACCGTCGAGCGCGGCGCGAGGACGAGGGCCGTCAAGGCGAGCTTCACCCGCACCGGCGGGATGTGCCCGCGCTGCGAGGGGCTCGGCCACGTCTCCGACCTCGACCTGTCCCAGCTCTACGACGACGCGAAGTCGCTGAACGAGGGCGCGCTGACCGTCCCCGGGTACAGCGCCGACGGCTGGTACGGGCGCATCTTCGCCGGGTGCGGGTTCTTCGACCCGGACAAGCCGATCCGGGAGTTCACGCCGCGGGAGCTGCACGACCTCCTGCACCGGGAACCCACGAAGATCAAGGTCGACGGCATCAACCTCACCTACGAGGGCCTGATCCCGAAGATCCAGAAGTCGATGCTCTCCAAGGACGTCGACGCCCTGCAACCGCACGTCCGGGCGTTCGTCGAGCGCGTCGCGACGTTCGCGGTGTGCCCCGAGTGCGAGGGGACCCGCCTCAACGAGGGCGCCCGGTCCTCGAAGGTCCGCGGGATCTCCATCGCCGACGCGTGCCGGATGCAGATCAGCGACCTCGCCGGGTGGGTCCGCGGGATCGACGACCCCTCCGTCGCGCCGCTGCTGGAGACCCTGCGCCAGACGCTGGACTCGTTCGCCGCGATCGGGCTGGGGTACCTGTCGCTGGAACGGCCCTCGGGGACGCTGTCGGGCGGGGAGGCGCAGCGGGTGAAGATGGTGCGGCAGCTGGGGTCCGCGCTGACCGACGTCACCTACGTGTTCGACGAACCCACCACGGGGCTGCACCCGCACGACGTCCAGCGCATGAACGACCTGCTGCTCCAGCTGCGGGACAAGGGGAACACCGTCCTCGTCGTCGAGCACAAGCCCGAGACGATCGCCATCGCCGACCACGTCGTCGACCTCGGCCCCGGCGCCGGGCCCGCGGGGGGTTCGGTGTGCTTCGAGGGCGACGTCGAGGGCCTGCGGTCCAGCGGCACCGTCACCGGCAGGCACGTCGACGACCGGGCGCGCCTGAAGCCGGCGGTGCGGACCGCGACGGGTTCGCTGCCGATCCGCGGGGCGTCGCGGAACAACCTGAAGGACGTCGACGTGGACGTCCCCCTGGGGGTCCTCACCGTCGTCACCGGCGTCGCCGGTTCGGGCAAGAGCTCGCTCATCCACGGTTCCCTGCCCCCCGGCGCCGGGGTCGTGTCGATCGACCAGGGCGCCATCCGGGGGTCGCGGCGCAGCAACCCCGCCACGTACACCGGCCTGCTGGAACCGGTCCGGAAGGCGTTCGCGAAGGCGAACGGGGTGAAGCCCGCGCTGTTCAGCGCGAACTCCGAGGGCGCCTGCCCCGCCTGCAACGGCGCCGGGGTGATCTACACCGACCTGGCGATGATGGCGGGGGTGGCCACCACCTGCGTGGAGTGCGAGGGACGCCGCTTCGACGACGCCGTCCTGGACCACCTGCTCGGGGGGCGGAACATCGCCGAGGTACTGGCGATGCCCGTCGCGGAGGCCGTGGAGTTCTTCGCCGCCGGGGAGGCCCGCACCCCGGCCGCGCACGCGGTCCTGGAACGGCTGGCCGACGTGGGTCTGGGCTACCTCACCCTCGGCCAGCCGCTGACGACGTTGTCCGGCGGGGAGCGGCAGCGGCTGAAGCTCGCCACGCACCTGGGCGGGAAGGGCGGGACCTACGTCCTGGACGAACCCACGGCCGGTCTGCACCTCGCCGACGTCCAGCACCTGCTGGGGTTGCTGGACCGGCTCGTGGACTCGGGCCGCTCCGTCATCGTCATCGAGCACCACCAGGCCGTCGTGGCGCACGCGGACTGGGTCATCGACCTCGGCCCCGGCGCCGGCCACGACGGCGGGCGGGTCGTGTTCGAGGGCACCCCCGCCGACCTCGTCGCGGACCGCTCGACGCTCACCGGGCAGCACCTCGCCGCGTACGTGGGCGCGTGAGGGGCGCGTGAGGGGCGCGTCTCAGTAGGTGCCCTCGATCCGCGCCTGCTCCACGAGGCCCTCGTAGCCGTCCTCCCCCTCGTCGACCTGCTCGGGGCCGAGCACGGAGATCGACCAGGGGACCTCGCAGGGCCCGTCGTGCTCGGGGTCGGGGCACAGGGCCCGGCTGATCCGCTCGACGACGTCCTGCGCCTGCTCCTCCGAGGCCCACACGCCGATGCGGATCTCGTGGGTGCCGCGGCCGCTGGCGGGGTTGCTCGGGCTCACCGCGGGTCCCGCGAGGGTTCGCGGGTGGTCACGCAGAGGACCACGGCCAGGGCGGCGACCGCGGCGGCGAGGACGCCGAGCCCGGTCTCGACGCCGTGGTCGAGGACCGAGGGGCGCACGGACCCCCACTGCGCCGTGGCGGTCTCCCGCGCGGTCGGGGCCCGCAGCACCGACCACGCCGACAGCGCCGCGGTCCCCGCCGCCCACACCGCGCACCCGGCCGCGGTGACGCCGACGAGGAGGCGGCGGCGGGCGACGATGAGCCAGCCCGGCGCCCCGGCGGCCACGACCGCGGCCAGGGCGAGGAGGGCGAAGGCGCTGACCGCGGCGGGCCAGCCCGGGGGCTGGGCCACCAGGACCAGGGCCCAGCGGTCGGCGAGCACCACGGGGGCGTCCTCGTCGCCGGTCCGCTCCACCACCGCCCCGGCGTCGCCGGCGAGGCGCTGCACCGCCACCACGGACACGGCGAGCGGCAGCGCCGCCGCGAGCAGGAGCGCCCACCACACCCAGGACCACCGCCCGGCGGGGTCGTCCTCGAGGTCGGGCCCGGGACCGAGCCCGGCGTCCTCGCGCGGGCCGGGGGCGGCGGCGGGGGTCACGGCTGCGGCCTCCGGTAGTGCGCGTAGTCCTCCGCGCTGGGGCGCGGGAACGGCGGCACCTCCCCGGACCCGGCGGGGGTTCTCGCGGGGGACCCCGCCGCGGAGCCCGGGAGCGGTTCCGCCGCCGGGGGTTCCGCAGCGGGCTCCACGTCGGGTTCGGAGAGGGGTTCCGCAGCGGGTTCCGCGAGGGGTTCCGCGGCGGGGCCGGGGTCCTGCTCCGCGGCCGCGGCGGGCGGCAGCGCCGGCCCCAGCAGCACGACGCCGGCGACGGCGGAGAACACGAGCGCGGTGGCCATCGCCGCCAGGACGGGGGCGACGTCGAGGAACGACGAGGAGGAGGGGAAGTACGCCCCCTCCCCCTCCGGCAGCTGCACGGCGACGAGGTCGACCACGACGACCGCCGCGGCCGAGAGCGCGGAGAGCGCGGCGGCGCCCGCCCCGGCCCACCGGCAGGCCCGGGGCAGCGGCCACCGGACCCCGGTGGTCAGGTGCAGCCCGGCGAGGACCACGCAGGCGGCGGCGGCGGCGAGCAGGGCGCGGTCGGCGGGGGCCGCGCCGGACAGGACGCTCCACCGGTCCCAGAAGTCGACGTCGGGGGAGACGGTGCGCGTCTCGTTGCCCTGCGCGTCGTACTCGTAGCTGGCGAAGTACCGCACGTCGAGCGCGCCGGCGAGGACGCGCTGGTGCACGCCGAGGAGCACGACGGGCAGCAGCACCGCCACGGCCACCAGCGCCCACGCCGCCGCGCGCAGCACGGGCGGGACCCGGGGGAGGTCGCCGGTCTCCGGAGTCACGCCCCGACCCTACGGTTCCCGGTCCGCCCGCGGGCGGTCCACGCGGTTCGGGGCCGGGGAGGCGACCCGCCGGGCCCGCAGGAGGTCAGGAGCGGCGCGGGACGGGGTCGGCGCCGGGGCGCTGCATCCGCAGGCGGCGCTCGGCGCCGAGGGTGAAGTAGTCGGCCGGGCCGCCCGCGCGCAGCAGCGGGTCCGCGGCCAGGGTGTCGAAGACCCCGTCGACGATCACCCGCTCGTCGAGGTGGACCACGACGACCTCGCCGAGGACCAGCCAGGCGTCCACCTCGCGCTGCGCGGCGTCGGTGAGGCGCTGGACGCGGGTGACGCGGCACTCGAAGGCGACGGGGCTCTCGGCCACCCGCGGGGGCCCGACGAGCTGGGAGGGCGCCGGGGTCAGCCCGGCGAGCGCGAACTCGTCGACCTCGGGACCGACCGGCGCGGAGGTGAGGTTCATCGGCTCCGCCAGCGCGACGGAGGCGAGGTTCCAGACGAACTCGCCGCTCGCCTCGGCGTTGGCGACGCTGTCCTTCCAGCCGGTGCTGGAGAAGCCCACGATGGGCGGGCTGTAGTTGAAGAGGTTGAAGAAGCTGTACGGGGCCAGGTTCAGCGTCCCGTCCGCCGCCGCCGTCGAGACCCAGCCGATGGGGCGGGGGGCGACGATCGAGTTCAGCGGGTCGTGGGCCAGGCGGTGGCCCTCGCGGGGCTGGTAGGAGTGCACGGGCGCGGACGCTACCCGCGCCCGCGGGGCCGGGCGCCCCGGAGCGGGGTCCCGCCCACGAGGCGGGTGGCGAGCAGCGCGAGCGCGAGGCCGCCCGCGGTGGTGGCGGTGACGGGTTCGCCGAAGGCCAGGGCGCCCCAGGCGGTGGTGACCGGGGGCACGAGGAACAGCAGGCCGTTGACGGCGGTGACCCCGACCCGGTCCAGCAGCAGCCAGTACAGCCCGTACCCGCCGAAGGTGGGCAGGACGACCGCCCACGCCGTGGCCAGCCAGAACCGGGGGTCGTCGGGCACGGTGGCCGCCCCGGTGGCGAGCGCCGCACCGCCGAGGAGCACCGCGGAGGTGGTGCAGTGGACGGTGAGGTTGCGCAGCGGGCGCGGCGGGGTGCCCGCCCGGCGGTCCAGCAGGGTCGCCGCGACCAGGCAGAGCATCCCGGCGGCGGGCACGGCGTAGGCCCAGCCGGGGGCGTCGGTGCGCGGGGAGGCGGCGTCGGCGAGGGTGACGACGAGGACGCCGGTCAGCCCGAGCGCGAGCCCCAGCCACTGCCGCCCGGACACCGCCACCCCCAGCAGCGGACCGGCGAGCGCGGCCACCACGAGGGGCTGCACGCCGTCGACGAGGGCGGTGGTGCCGGTGCTGACGCCGAGCCCGACGGCCCAGTAGACGCTGAGGAGGTAGCCGGACTGCGACAGCGCCCCGACGCCGGCCTGGCGCGCCAGCTCCGCGGCGGGGACCGGGGGCGGGCGGGGGTCCGCGCGGGTGCGGCGCACCCAGCCGACGAGGAGGAGCACCGCGGCGAGGGGGACGGTCCGCCAGGCGAGGACGGTGAGGACGTCGGCGTCGCGGGTGCCGAGCTTGGCGCCGACGAACCCGGAGGACCAGCACAGGACGAACAGCGCGCTCAGGACGGCGAGCCCGGCGGGGCGGTGGAGTACACCGATCGGTTTACCCATGACGGGAGAGTAGACCGATCGGTATGGTCGTGCGCGTGGAGACGAAGATCGACTGGACGCCCAAGGCCCTCGACGTGCTCGCCGCGGCGTCGGAGCTCTTCTACGCCCACGGCATCCACGCCGTCGGCGTCGAGGCGATCGCCGCGCGCGCCGGGGTCACCAAGAAGACCCTCTACGACCGCTTCGGCAGCAAGGAGCGCCTGGTCACGGAGTACCTCGCGGCCCGGGACCGGCGCTGGCGCGACCTGCTGACGACCCGCCTGGAGGAGGCCGGGCCCGATGCCCGGGACCGGCTGCGCGCCGTGTTCACCGCCACCGCCGAGTGGTCGCGGGTGGAGGGCCGCCGCGGGTGCGCGATGGTCAACGCCCACCCCGAGCTGGAGGAGTCCTCCCCCGCCCGCGCCGTCATCTCCGACGAGAAGCGCTGGCTGCTCGGCCTCTTCCACGACATCGCCGCCCGCTCCGGGGCCCCCGCGCCGCAGGACCTCGCCCCCGTCCTCCTGCTGATCCACGAGGGGGCGCTGGTCACCCACGGCCTCGGCGTCCTCGACGACGTCTTCCCCCGCGCCCTCGACGCGGCGCTGGCCGTCCTCGACCGCTGAACCGGCCGGGCCCGGGACCGGCCTCCGTCCACCGGCGGCCGCCGGTCCGCGCGCCCGCGCCGCGCGACCCCCCTAGCGTGCAGCCCGTGCTCGACGTACCGACCCGCTCCGCCCCCCGCCCGCCCACCGCCGGCACCCGGGTGCCGGCCCTGGCCGGGACCGCGCAGCGCCTCGCCCTCGACCTGCTCGCCCACGACCCCGCCCGCCGCCGCCACAGCAGCGCGGTCGCCGCCCGCGCCGGCGAGGGGGCCGGCACCCTGGTGCCCGCCCTGCGCAGCGTCGTGGTGGCCGCCGCCTGGCTGCACGACGTCGGGTACGCCCCCGCGCTGCGCGTCACCGGCTTCCACCCCCTCGACGGCGCCCGCCACCTGCGCGCCCACGGCTGGCCCCACCCCGTCCCGACCCTGGTGGCCCACCACTCCGGGGCCCGGTTCGTGGCCCCCGCCCACGACCTCGCCGACGCCCTCGCCGAGTTCCCCCTCGACGGTCCCGAGGACGACGAGCGCCGCGACCGGGAGGACGGGGACGGCACCGGCGTCGTCCCGGGGTCGAGGCTGCGCGACGCCGCCGACGTCCTCACCTGGGCCGACCAGACCACCGGCCCCCGGGGTGGACCCGTGACCCTGGACGAGCGGCTGGACGACATGCTGCGCCGCCACGGCCCCGACAGCCCCAACGCCCGCGTCCACCGGGAGCGGGCGGCGCACCTGCGGGCCGCCGTCGCCCGCGTCGAGGAACGCCGCCGCCGGCTCGCCGCGACCACCCCCTGACGCCCCTGGTGAACGTCCGGTGAACGACCGCGGCCACCCCTGGTCCCGGGGCGGGTCCCCGCCGATCGAGGTCCCGGAGCGCCGAACCGGTCGGCGCCGACGGGAGGCGTGGTACCAGCATGGGTCAGCAGGGGCGCACGACGGGATCGACCGGCTCGCGCAGCGGGTTCGGCCGGTGGCTGGCGAACCGCCGCGTGGGCACCCGGCTGCTGGCCGCGACGGCGCTCGTCGCCGTGTCGGCGCTCGTCGTGGGGTTGTTCAGCCTCTCGGTGGTGCAGAACCTGCAGACGCAGCGCCAGGAGGAGGTCGGGCGCGCCGTCCCCTACATCACCGGGCTGCAGCAGGCCGCCCTGGCCGCGAAGTCGGCCGCCACCGACGAGCGCGGCTACTTCATCACCGGTGAGCAGGAGTACGCCGAGGAGAGCCTCGGGCGCCAGGAGGCCTTCGACGCCGCGATCGCCACGGCCCGGGACTCCGCGAGCACCGACGCCGAGCGCGCCGTGGTCGCCGGCGTCGAGGAGGACGTCCACGCCTGGTTCGAGGCGCTGCGCGCGGAGTACGCGCTGGCCGCCACCGACCGCGACGCGGCCGTCGCCGTGTCCTTCGGGGCCAACCGCGACGCCCGCAAGGCCTACGAGGGGGTCCTCGCCGAGGAGACCGAGCGCGCTGGCACGGCGCTCGCCGCCGGCCAGGACTTCGCTGCCACCGTCCGCCGGGGGCAGCTCGCCGTCCTGACGCTGCTGGTGGTCAGCCTCGCCGTCGCGGTCGGGGCCGCGCTCGTCGCCCGCCGCAGCATCGTCGCCCCGCTGCGCCGGGTCACCGACGTCCTCGCCCGGGTCTCCGACGGCGACCTCAGCGCGACCGTGGACCTCGACACCCGCGACGAGATCGGTTCCATGGCGCGGGCGCTGGACCACTCCACCGTGCGCTTCCGCACCGCCATGCAGCAGATCACCGGCAGCGCCGGCCGCCTGGCCGGGTACGCCGAGCAGCTCACCCGCGTCTCCACCCAGCTCTCCGACGGGGCGGAGCAGTCCGCCGACCAGTCGAAGGTCGTCTCCGCGGCCACCGAGGAGATCTCCGCCAACATCGGGACCGTCGCCGCCGCCGGGGACGAGATGTCCTCGGCGATCCGCGAGATCGCCTCCTCCACCGCCGAGGCCTCCTCGGTGGCCGCCGCCGCGGTCTCCTCCGCCGCCGAGGCGTCGGCGACGCTGGAGCGGCTGTCCGCCTCCTCCCGGGAGATCGGCGACGTCGTCAAGCTCATCACCTCCATCGCCGAGCAGACGAACCTGCTGGCGCTGAACGCCACCATCGAGGCGGCCCGAGCCGGGGAGATGGGCAAGGGCTTCGCCGTCGTCGCCGGTGAGGTGAAGGAGCTCGCGCAGCAGACCGCGCGGGCCACCGAGTCCATCACCAGCCGGGTGGGCACCACCCAGGCCGACGCGGTCGCCGCCGCGGCCGCCATCGCCGACATCGGCGAGGTCATCGCCCGCATCGACGGGTTGCAGTCGACCATCGCCGCGGCGGTGGAGGAGCAGTCCGCGACGACGTCGGAGATGGTCCGCAACGTCACCGAGGTCTCCACCGGCTCGCAGGAGATCGCCTCCAGCGTCTCGGGGATGGCCGCCTCCGCCGCCGACACCACGGTCAGCGCCACCGCCACCGCCCGGACCGCCGCCGAGGTCGACGACACGGCCCGCGAGCTGCAGGGGCTCGTCAGCGTCTTCCGCTACTGAGGCCGCGCGGGTCGCCCCCGCGGCCCGTCACTCGCAGGCGAGGCCGTCGCCGTCGCCGTCCAGGGCGGTGCTGTAGCCCGGGTCGCCGGTGCGGACCGGTGCCGCGCCGGCGGCGCGGGCGGCGGCGCAGTCCGCGAACGCCGCCCCGGTGCTCGGTGTCGCGGTCGCGGTCGGGGCCGGTTCGTCGCAGTCGGCCAGGACCCGGGCCATCGCGTCCTTCTCGGCCCGGGTGACCCAGAGGCCGTACTCGGCCTTCACGCTGATCTGGCGCCGGACGTAGGTGCAGCGGTAGGCGGTGTCCGGCGGCAGCCAGGTCGCGGCGTCACCGTCGCCCTTGGCCCCGTTGGTGGGCCCGTCGACGGCGAGCAGTTCCAGCGGGTCGTTGGCGAACTCGACGCGCTTCTCCTCGTCCCACGCCTGCGCGCCCTTCTGCCAGGCGTCGGAGAGGGCGACGACGTGGTCGATCTGCACGGCCCCGCTGGTGCCCTGCCCGCGCTCGAACCCGATGGTCGACCCGCTGTAGGGGTCGTGGAGGGTTCCGCTGCGCACGACGCAGTCCCCCGTCCCGGGCACGAACTCGACGTCGACGAGGTCGCGGGCCAGGACGTCGTTCCTCGTGTCGCAGCCGTTGCGGTCGGTGTCGACCCAGCCGGAGCCGAACTCCTCGCGGGAGTACCCCGTCTTCGGGGCCCGGCCCTTGACGGTCAGCGCCTCGAGGGCGGCGTCGTCGGACCGCGGTCCCTCGTCCGGGGTCGTGGTGCAGCCGGTGGTCCCGCCCGCGAGCAGGGCCAGCGCGAACCCGAGGGCGAGCGCGCGGGCGGTGCGCGGCCTCACGTGCGCCGGGGGGCCGGCGCCGGCAGGTGCCGCTGGCGCTCGGCGTAGGCGAGGACGTCCTCGAGGCGGACCCGGCGGTGGGTGCCGGGTTTGGTGAAGGGCAGCGCGCCGGACTCCAGCAGCCGCACCAGCGTGGGGCGGCTGACGCCGAGGACCTCCGCGGCCTCCTGGGTGGTGAGCAGCGCCTCGTGCGGGGTCAGCGTCACCGCCTCGCCGTGGGAGAGGGCCAGGACGGTCTGGCGCAACGCGGCGGCGAGTTCGGCGGGCACGGCGACGGCGCGTCGGCCGACCTTGAGGACCAGGGGGCTGTCCGGTTGCGCGGCAAGCATTCCGGCGAGGTCGTCCAGACCGTCCAGACCGGGGTGGACGGTGACCTCAGCGCCGTGACGGGCGACGGTCGATGACACTCCCCCACGGTAACAGCCCGGTCTCGAATCGAACAGAACGAAAATCCGGGTTAGGGTGGGCGGACCGACCCGCCCCCGATCCGTGAGGACCGGCCGTGCTGATCCTGCTCACCGTCCACGCCGTCGCCGCCGTCCTCGCCGTGCCCCTGGTGCGGCGGCTGGACCGGCGCGCGTTCCCGCTGCTCGCCCTCGTCCCGGCCGCGACCACCGTCTGGGCCGCGGTCCAGGGCCCCGCCGTCCTCGCCGGGAACGGCCCCGAGCTCGTCGTGCCCTGGGTCCCCTCGCTGCAGGCCGAACTGGCGTTCCGCCTCGACCCGCTGTCGTGGGTGCTGACGCTGCTCGTCGGCGGGGTGGGCGCCCTCGTGCTGTTCTACTGCGGCAGCTACTTCCCCGCGCGGAACCCCGGGAGCGCGCGGTTCGCCGCCGTCCTCACCGCGTTCACCGGCGCCATGACCGGTCTCGTCCTCGCCGACGACCTCGTGCAGCTGTACGTGTTCTGGGAACTCACGACGGTCTTCTCCTACCTGCTCATCGGCTACGACTCGCACGAGAGGGCCGCCCGCCGCGCCGCCACCCAGGCCCTCGTCGTGACGACGCTGGGCGGGCTGGCGATGCTCGTCGGGCTGATCGTCCTGGGCCAGAGCGCGGGGACCTACCGGCTGTCGGCGCTGCTGGCGGAGTTCCCCACCGGGACCGCCGCGACCGTCGCCGTGGTGCTCGTCCTCGTCGGGGCCGTCTCGAAGTCGGCGCTGGTCCCCTTCCACTTCTGGCTGCCCGCCGCGATGGCCGCCCCCACCCCCGTCAGCGCCTACCTGCACGCCGCGGCCATGGTGAAGGCCGGCGTCTACCTCGTCGCCCGCTTCGCCCCCGCCGCCGCGGACCTGCCCGCCTGGCAGGTCACCGTGATCGGCCTGGGACTCACGACCATGCTCGTCGGCGGGTACCGCTCGCTGCGCCAGCACGACGTGAAGCTGCTGCTGGCCTTCGGCACCGTCAGCCAGCTCGGGTTCCTGATCGTCCTCGTCGGCGCGGGCACCAAGGCGGCGACGGCCGCCGGGATCGCGCTGCTCGTCGCCCACGCCACCTTCAAGGCCGCGCTGTTCCTCGTCGTCGGGATCGTCGACCACCAGACCGGGACCCGCGACCTGCGGGAACTGTCCGGGCTGGGCCGGCGGATGCCGCTGCTCGCCGTCGTCGGGACCGTCGCCGCGGCCTCGATGGCCGGGGTGCCGGTCACCCTGGGGTTCGTCGCCAAGGAAGCCGCCTACGAGGCGTTCCTCCACGACCGCCCCTGGGTCCTCGTCGTCCTGGTGCTCGGGTCCGTCCTCACCGCCGCCTACTCGGCGCGGTTCGCGTGGGGGACGTTCGCCCGCAAACCCGGGGTCCCCGACTCCACCGCGCCGCGACCCTCCGCCGCGCTCATCGCCGCGCCCCTCGTGCTGGCCGCCGCCACCCTGCTCCTCGGCCCGCTGGCCGGGCTGGTGGACCGCCCCGCCGTGCTCATCACCCACGGGGTCCCCGGGGAGGAGGCCGAGCACCTCGCGCTCTGGCACGGGTTCACCACCGTCCTGCTGCTGACCGCGGTGACCCTGGGCCTCGCGGGCGCCCTGTTCGCGGGGCGGTCCGCGGTCGAGCGCGTCCAGGCCCGCCTGCCGCACCCGCCCGCCGCCGACCAGGCCTACCGGCGCAGCGTGCGGGCCGTGGACCGGGTCGCCGTCGAGGTCACCGGCGCCACCCAGCGCGGTTCGCTGCCGATCTACCTCGCCTCCATCCTCCTCGTCGTCGTCCTCGTCCCCGGCGGGGCGCTGTTCCGCACCCGCCCCTGGCCCGACGACGTCGTGCTCGCCGACAGCGTCGGGCAGGTGCTCGTGGGGATCGTCGTGGTCACCGCCGCCGTCCTCACCGTCCGCGCCCGCCGCCGGCTGCGCGCGGTGATGCTCGCCGGGGTCACCGGCTACGGCGTGACGCTGCTGTTCGTCCTGCACGCCGGCCCCGACCTCGCGCTCACCCAGGCGCTGGCCGAGACGATCACCCTCGTCGTGTTCGTCCTCGCCCTGCGGCGGCTGCCCCCGTTCTTCTCCTCCCGCCCCCTCGTCGCGACCCGCTGGATCCGGATCGCGATCGGGGTCGCCGTGGGGATCTGCACCTCCTGCGCCGCCCTCGCCGCCTCCGGCGCGCGGGTCGCGGTGCCGACGTCGCTGGACCTGCCCCGGTGGGCCTACGAGTACGGCGGGGGGAAGAACGTCGTCAACGTCACCCTCGTCGACGCCCGCGCCTGGGACACCATGGGCGAGATCTCGGTGCTGCTCGTCGCCGCCACCGGGGTCGCCAGCCTGGTGTTCCGCCGCCGGATGGGGTCCATCGACCGGGCCCTCGCCGCGCACACCGACCCCGACGAGGCCCCGCCGCAGCGCAGCCGCGGCGCGAACTGGCTGCCCGCCAGCAGCACCGTCTCCCCCGAGCGCCGGTCCGTGGTGTTCGAGGTGGTGACCCGGCTGACGTTCCACGCCATCCTCGTGCTGTCGCTGTACCTGGTGTTCGCCGGGCACAACTCCCCCGGCGGCGGGTTCGCCGGCGGTCTCGTCGCCGGGCTCGCCCTGCTCGTGCGCTACCTCGCCGGCGGCCGCTACGAGTTCAACACGGCCGTGCCCGTCAACGCCGGCTGGCTGCTGGGCAGCGGCCTGTTCCTGTCCGCCGGCACCGGCCTGGTGGGGATCCTCATCGGCCAGGACGTCCTGCAGACCGCGATCGTCGAGTTCGACGTCGTCGTCCTCGGCCACGTCAAGCTCGTCACGTCGGTGTTCTTCGACGTCGGGGTCTACCTGCTGGTCGTCGGCCTCGTCGTCGACGTCATCCGCAGCCTGGGCGCCGAGATCGACCGCCAGATCGAGGAGGAGGTCTCCGCGTGAGTCCCAACCTGACGCTCGTCGTCGTCTCCGGGGTGCTCGTCGCCTGCGGCGTCGCGCTGCTGCTGGAACGCACCCTGACCCGGGTGATCGTCGGGGTCGTGCTGCTCGGCAACGGCATCAACGTGCTGTTCCTCGTCGCCAGCGGCCGGCCCGGGGTCGCCCCGTTCGTCAAGGGCGGCGCGACCGCGGAGACCATGAGCGACCCGCTGCCGCAGGCGATGGTGCTGACCGCCATCGTCATCACCCTCGGCATGGTCGCGTTCGTCCTCGCCCTGGCCTACCGCAGCTGGCAGGTGGACGGGCACGACGAGGTCCAGGACGACGTGGAGGACCGCCGCATCGTGCGGCGGGCCGAGCTCGACGAGACCTCCGCCAGCTACGACGACGACACGCGCGACACCAGCGTGGACGAGGGCGAGGGGGTTTCCCGGTGACCGAGTGGGCGCGGATCCTCATCCCCCTGCCCGTCGTCCTGCCGCTGTTCGCGGCCGGGCTGACCCTGGCCCTGGCGCGGCGCCCGCGGGCCCAGCGCACCATCAGCGTGAGCGCGCTGAGCGTCGTCGTCCTCGCCTCGGTGACGATGCTGGTGCTGACCGACCGCGGGAGCGGCACGTACTCGATCGACGTCGGCGGCTGGCCGGCGCGGCTGGGGATCCCGCTGGTCGCGGACCGGCTGTCGACCCTCATGCTCGTCGTGAGCTCCGTCGTCACCCTCGCCGTCCTGCTGTACTCCCTCGCGCAGGGCGTCGCCGACGGCGAGGAGGGCACCCCCGTCTCGATCTACCACCCGACGTACCTGGTGCTCTCGGCCGGCGTCTCCAACGCGTTCCTCTCCGGGGACCTGTTCAACCTGTACGTGGGGTTCGAGATCCTGCTCGCCGCGAGCTACATCCTGCTGACCCTGGGCGGGACGAAGGCCCGGGTCCGGGCGGGGACCACCTACGTGGTCGTGAGCCTGCTGTCCTCGATGGTGTTCCTCACCGCGATCGCCCTGGTCTACGCGGCCACCGGCACGGTCAACATGGCCGAGCTGTCGCTTCGGCTGCAGGAGATCGACCCCGACGTCCGCCTCGTGCTGCACCTGCTGCTGCTCGTCGGGTTCGGCATCAAGGCGGCGGTGTTCCCGCTCTCGGCGTGGCTGCCGGACTCCTACCCCACCGCCCCCGCCCCGGTCACCGCGGTGTTCGCGGGGTTGCTGACCAAGGTCGGGGTGTACGCGATCATCCGCACCGAGACGCTGCTGTTCCCCGGCGGGGAGGCGAGCACGCTGCTGCTGTGGGTGTCGCTGGCGACGATGGTGGTGGGGATCCTCGGCGCCGTCGCGCAGAACGACGTCAAGCGACTGCTGTCCTTCACCCTCGTCAGCCACATCGGGTACATGGTGTTCGGGATCGCGCTGGGCACCGCGGCCGGGTTGTCCGGCGCGGTGTTCTACGTCGCCCACCACATCACCGTCCAGACCACCCTGTTCCTCGTGACCGGGCTGGTGGAGCGGCACTCCGGCAGCACGTCGCTGGACTCGCTGGGCTCGCTGGCGAAGCGGGCCCCGCTGCTGGCGGTGCTGTTCTTCGTGCCCGCGATGAACCTCGCCGGGATCCCCCCGTTCTCCGGTTTCCTCGGCAAGCTGGGGCTGCTCCAGGCCGGCGTCGACGTCGGGACCACCTCGGCGTACGTCCTCGTCGCCGGCGGGGTGCTGACGAGCCTGCTGACGCTCTACGCGATCGCGAAGGTGTGGAACCGGGCGTTCTGGCAGGAACCCCTCCTCGACCCCGAGGACGACCCCCGCGCCCACGGCGTGGGCGGTCTCGCCACCGCCACCGAGGTCGGGGTCCGCACCCCGGCGGGCATGGTCGTGCCGACCGCGGCGCTCGTCGCCGTCGGGGTCGGGATCACGTTCGTCGCCGGACCGCTGTTCGGCGTGGCCGACCGCGCCGCGCGCGACCTGCTGGACCGCGCGCCCTACACGTCCACCGTCCTGCACGACCGGGTCCCGGAGGTCGGCCGGTGAGCGCGAAGGTGCTGTCCCTGCGCGAGCGGATCAGCCTGCCCCTGCTGGTCTGGCTGGTCGTCCTGTGGCTGCTGCTGTGGGGCGACCTGTCGTGGGCCAACGTGATCTCGGGGACCCTGCTGGGGCTGCTCGTGACGATCGTCCTGCCGCTGCCCCCGGTGCGCTTCGACGTGCGGGTCCGGCCGCTGCGGATCCTCGCCCTGCTCGCCCGGTTCGTCGTGGACCTGTTCGCGGCCAGCGCCCAGGTGGCGTGGCTCGCGGTGCGGCCCGGGCGGCAACCGCGGAACTCGGTGGTGGGGGTCCCCCTGCACAGCGGCTCGGACCTCTTCGTGTCCATGACCGCCCAGCTGGTGTCCCTGGTGCCGGGGTCGGTGATCGTCGAGATCGGGGCCCCCTCGGCCCACGAGGGGCAGGGCTCGATCTACGTCCACGCCCTGGGCGTCGACACCGCCGAGGGCCGGGAACGGATCCGCCGCCAGACGCTGCTGACCGAACGGCGCGTCATGCGGACCTTCGCGGCCCCGCGCGTCTACGCCGAGTACCTGGAACGCTGCCGGGCCGACGGCTCGGACAGCCTGTGCGGAGGGGAGTCCCGGTGACCGTGGTGGTCGGGCTGTGCCTGGGGATGCTGACGGTCGCGGCGCTGCTGGCGCTGCTGCGGGTGGCCAAGGGACCCACGATGCTGGACCGCGTCGTGGCCCTCGACGTCGTCGTCGCGGTCGTCGTCATCGCGCTGTGCGTCGAGGCGGCCGCGAACCGGCACGCCACGACCCTGCCGGTCATCGTCGTCCTCGCCCTGGTGGGTTTCGTGGGGGCGGTCAGCGTGGCGCGGTACGCGGCGAAGGAAGCGCCGCAGGAGAGGGGCGAGCGGTGAACGGGTCCGTGGACTGGTCGGGGATCGCCGACGTCGTCTCCGCGGTCTGCCTGCTGCTGGGCTGCCTGCTGACGCTGCTGGCGGCGATCGGGCTGCTGCGGCTGTCCGACGTGCTCGCCCGGATGCACACCACCGCGAAGCCCCAGGTCCTGGGCGTCGTCCTCTCCCTCGTCGGGGTGGGGTTGCAGCTGCGCCGGGAGACCGACGTCGCCACCCTCGTCGCGATCGCCGCGTTCCAGCTGCTGACCGTCCCCGTCGCCGCGCACCTGGTGGGCCGCGCCGCCTACCGCACCGGGCAGGTCGACCCGGCCCTGCTCGACCACGACGACCTCGCCGAGCGGCTGGCCGAGGAGGAACGCTCCGGCTGAACCGGGAGCGCCCCGTCGTGGGCCGCGAGCGCCGGGGCGATCGAGGCGGGGCTCACAATCTCGGCACCGCCTTTGCGGCGCTGCACGCGATCCGGCCCGGGGACCGGGAGCGCGGCGTCAGCGGGCCCGGTCCCGCCCACCTGCGGGCGGGTCGACGACGGCCCCTGCGAGGGCGACGACGTGGCCGATTTGCACGTCGGCACTGGTACCCGCTTCGCGGATGAAGGCGATCGAACGACCGGAGTACGGATCGGCCAGGATCCCGCTCAGCACGGTGCAGCCGTCGCGGTCCAACGTGATGGCGCTCAGGTCCCGGAGCAGGATGTCGTTGCGGGTATCGCACCCGTTGGCGTTGACGTCTATCCGCGCTGTGCCGAACAGCTCACGTGCGTAGCCGGTGCGCGGAGTCCGGACCTCGACCTCCGAGGTGTCCTGCGCGGTGCGCGCCTCACCTCGTCAAGTGCCGGCGTAGGAGACGGTCGCCCCAGCGGCAGGTGTCCAGGTGATCGAGCCGCCCTGGAAGTCGCTGCGCCGCCCGCCGGGTACGTCGTACTCGTCGCTGGTGGGGTAGCCCAGCCGACCGGTCTCCCAGCCCTGTGCCGCCCATGCGTCGCGGATGGCCCCACGCACCAGGTGCGCGCCGGTGGCCGGGGACCAGTAGATCGAGCCGCCGGTGAAGTGGTTGAACGCCCCGCCGCGGATCGGGGTCTCGCTGGTGCTCGGGTAGCCCAGCACCCCGTTCTCCCAACCGGTGGCGCCCCACTTGTCGAAGACCAGCCCACGCACGGCGTGGGCGCCGGTGGCCGGGGACCAGTAGACGGAGCCGCCCTGGAAGTGGTTGAAGGCTCCGCCGCGGATGGCGTTCTCACCGGTGGTGGGTAGGCGCAGCCAGGAGGTCTCCCAGCCCATGTCCGCCCAGCGACCCTTGATGGCTCCGCGCACGTCCTGCGCGCCGGTGGGCTCAGACCAGTAGATGGAGCCGTTGATGAAGTGGGTGTAGCGGGCGGTGCCGTTGGGCGTGGCCAACTCACAGGTGGTCGAGGACCCCAGCACGCCGGTGGCCCCGCCCAGGAAGAGCCAGCGGGCCTCGATGGCTCCGCGCACGCACGGCTGCGGGGGAACCGGCGCGGGCGGCGGGCTGGTGGGGCGGTGCGGCAGGGACTCGCAGGCGACGCCGTTCTCCGGGTTGCCATCGAGGTTGTCGGGGTCGCCGGGGTGGCGGTTGAGGTGGTCCTGCGCGTCCTCCTGGTAGGTGAAGTCCGAGCAGTTCACGTCCCCGATGTGATCGGCCCAGGCCGGAGTCCCGCTCAGGGCCCCGATGCTCACCACTGCCAGTGCTGCGGCCGCACCGCGCCGTGCCCACGTTGCCACGCTCATGTCGTCCCCCTGTGTGCGGGAGCCACCTCGCTCCGTCGCCTCAAGCTAACTGAGCCCCTGGCGCCGGCGGGCCGTTTCACCGCACCGCCAGCTCGATGGCTGTGTTGCGCTCGCACGGGTCGGGCTGGGCCAGGGCCGGCGCGCTCGACCTGGCCACCGATCCCCGGTCGGTCCGCGTGATCGACATCGACCATCGACACCGTAGGGGCCGCTCTGATGGGCGCTGTCACGGTCTGCCCTAGGAACGAACGGGAGCGTCGGCGACGGCAGGACCGCGTGGTTCAGCGGTGGAGCCCTAGCCTGACTCAGTGATCACTGCGGGTGGCGACCTTGCGACCCAGCCCGCCAAGACGGGCCTCGCCGTCATCGAGTGGCGGCCCGACGAAGCCCGGCTCACGAGGCTGCAGCTGGACGTCACCGACCGCGACATCGTCGGGGCGGCACTGACGGCGCAGAAGGTGGGGATCGACTGCCCGCTGGGGTGGCCGGACGACTTCATCGCCTTCATCACCGCGCACGCCGGCGGCCGCGTCGAGCTCCCCACCGCCGAAAGCGGCGACGAGTTGCGCCGGCGCCTGGCCTACCGCCAGACCGACCGAGTGGTGCGTCAGGCCGGCTACTCACCCCTGAGCGTCGCAGCCGACCGCATCGGGCTCACCGCGATCCGGGTGGCCATCATCCTCGAAGATCTCGCCGCAGCGGGGGCGCCGGTGGACCGCTCCGGAGCGGGGGTCGTCGCCGAGGTCTACCCGGCGGCGTCCCTGGGCCGGTGGGGCTTGGCGCACCGGCAGTACAAGCGCGAGAGCAACCGGGCGGCGCGCGAGGCGCTGGTCGCTGCGGTGCGCGAGCAGGTGCCGTGGTTGGACCTCGGCGGACACGGGCCGCTGTGCGAGGACTCCGACGATGCGCTGGACGCCGTCGTCGCGGCCCTGACCGCGCGGGCTGCGGCGTTGGGTCGCTGCGACTCGCCGCCTGAGCACGACACGGAGCGAGCCCGGCGGGAAGGGTGGATCCTGCTGCCGAACGGGCCCCTGTCGACCCTGGTGCTGGACGACTCCGATGGAGGATCGAGATGACACGTCGGTGGCGCTCGTGAGAGGCGATGAAGCCCGGGTGGTCGCGCAGTTCAGTGCGTGGTTGCAGGACGCCGGGTGGCAGGTCAGCACCGAGGTCGACTTCTGCGACGTGGTGGCTACCCGGGGCGGGCAGACCCTGTACGCGGAGGCGAAGGGACGCACCACGTCCCCGGGGCTGGACGTCGACACCATGTACGGGCAGCTGCTGCGCCGGATGCTTCCTCAGGTGGGCGAGGACGTCAGGTACGCGGTGGTGGTGCCGCAGGCGGCACGGACCCACGCCCTGCGGGTACCCGAAGCGATCAGGGCGAGGCTGAACGTCGATGTCTACGTCGTCTCCGACGAAGGCAGCGTGGAAGCCGTCACGTCGCCTCACGTGTGAGCCATCGCTGCTGGTGAAGCTCGTGATCAGCCAACTCCTGCCTGAGCCGCGACCGTGCGGACTTCCCGGCAGAAGACCACGGGCTGCACGCGCCACGTCAGTGACGTGGACGAGCAGCCGGCGGCTCTTGGAGGCTGCGCTCACCCGCAGAGGAGACAGGTTCTTGGACGATTCGCGCAGGCGTGTCGGGTAGCCGCCAGATGCGCATCACAGGCAGGTGCTCCTGAGACGACTGCCCGCACCCGGCACCTCCCCGGCAGGCAGGCAGGCCGCCGCAGCGCAGCAGCTCACTCGTTCGCCGGATCGAGGCGACGGCGGCCGACGCCGATGCCGTTGAGGAGGCAACCAGCCACGGGTAGGCGTGGACCGAACCCGTGGAGGCGGTGTGTCAGCAGGCGGTGCTCGAGACGCCGCGTCCGGCGACGGGCGGAGACACGGCCGTCGTGCCGAGCCGGCCGTGAGGGGTTCCCGCGCCACGGGGCGGCGTCTGGCCGGCGCCGCGGTCGCCGGGGCCGCGCTGTCGGGGCTGGTCTGGTGGGTGCTGCCCGACGAGGCGGTGTACTCGCCGTGGTGGACGCAGGTGCTCGGCTGGCCGGCCGCCCTGCTGCTGCGCGTCGACCCGGTGCAGCGCTGGATCGGCGGGGGCCGCCTGGACAACCGCCTCTGGCTCCGGCTCACGATCGCCGGGGTCCTGTTCGCGGGCACCATCGCCACGACCGGGGTGTCCTTCCTCTTCCCCGTCTTCGCCGCCCTGGTCGCCAGCGTGCACCTGCAGTGGAGCGGCGCGCGGGCGTGGCGGCCGTGCGCGGCGATGACGCTGCTGCTCAGCGCGGCGCTGCAGGTGGCGGTGCAGCTCGGCTGGTCGCCCTCGCACCTGCCCCGGTCGCTGGACCTGGTGGCCTCGGTGGTCACCCTGGTGCTGTCGCTGCTGCTGATCGGCAACGTGGCCGTGCTCGCCGCCCAGCGCGAGGCCGAGACCGCCGCCCTGGACGTCGAGCGGCGCAGCCGCCACGACGCGCTGCTGCACGCCGCCACCCACGACGCCCTGACGGGGCGGCTGAACCGCGCCGGGCTGCAGGAGCACTTCACCCGGCCGCCGGGCGACGCGGCCCCCCGCGGCACCGGACCGCGGGGGACGGGACCGCACGGCGCCGGCGCGGTCGCGCCCGAGGTGGACGCGGTGGGCGGGGTCGCGGTGGTCTACGTCGACCTGGACCACTTCAAGCCCATCAACGACCGCTACGGTCACGCCGCCGGCGACCTGCTGCTGCGCCTGGCCGCGGACCGCATGGCCGCGCTGCTGCGCCCGGGGGACGGGCTGGGGCGCCTGGGCGGTGACGAGTTCGTCGTGATGCTGGCCACGGGCGACGCCGCGGTCGTGGCGGAGGTGGCCGCTCGGGCCGACGCCGCGCTGCGGGCCCCGTTCGACCTCGACGGGGCCGTGGTCCGCGTCTCCGCCAGCATCGGCACCGCCCTGAGCGTCGAGCCGGCCACCCTCGACGAGCTGCTGCGCCGCGCGGACGCGGCGATGTACACCGTCAAGGCCCAGCGCCGCGAGCGCACCCCCTGACGACCCGGCGCCCCCGCCGCTGCCTCAGACCAGCGGCGCGAGCAGGTCCCGCACCGGCCCGACGTGCTGCACCAGACCCAGCAGCGTCAGGGCGGGGAACACGAGGAACTGCAGGAACGGTTCCGGTCCGCGCCCGGCGCGGAACAGCCGCAGGCCCACGGTCGCCGGCTTCTTCCGCAGCCACGTCGTGAACGGCACCGGCACCCCGTCGGTGGTCAGCGCGTCCCCGGCGATGTGGGTGACGACCCCGCCGGCCACCGCGACCGGCAGCCAGGGCAGGACGACGCCCTGGTGGGTCAGCCACCAGGCCCCGAGGAAGGAGAGGGCCAGGTTCCCCAGCGCCGTCTTCTCGGTGCCGCCGGGGATGAGCTGGGAGATCGCGTGCAGGGCCAGGCCGATGCCGAGCGCCAGCACGACCAGCGCCGACCACGGCCAGTTCGCCGCCACCGCCGCCAGGGCGCCGAACGCGACGGGTGCGACGACGACGTCGTGGGTGCCGCCGCGGTGCCGGCGGGCCAGGAACCCCACGGCGCGCGACAGCAGCCGCGTCGGCGGCCCCCACACCGACCCGGCCGTGGACCCGCGCTGGTCCAGGTCGGGCAGGTAGGCGAAACCGCCCCAGGCCACCACCCAGGCCAGCTGCTCCAGGGGGGCGTCCACCCCGAACCTCGTCGCCAGGCCGAGGGTGAGGGCCCCCGCCGCCAACCCGCTGGCGGCGTGCGCCGGGCCCATCATCGTGCGTCGAACCTCCAGGTCGGTGGACCCCGAGGCTACCTCCGGCGGGTGGTCCCGCCGGGGACCCTCGGGGCCACCGCGCGCGGGAGACGGCGCTCAGGCGTAGCGCAGGACCGCCCCGATCCCCTCGGCCATCGAGACCAGCGGCGGCGCGCCGTCCTCGTCGGGGACGGGGACGAGCTCGATCCCGGCGTCGGAGGCGGCGAGCGCGCGGACGAGGACGGCGTCGGCGCGGACCCGCGCTCCGCCCTCGACGCCCATGGCGCGCAGGTCCTCCTCCGTGGTGGCGATCTCCAGGGGCCCGGCGCCGGTCCACAGCTGCGCCGTGGAGCTCGGGTCGTCGAGGAGCAGCACCGTCGCGACCTGGCCCTGGCGCAGCGCCGCGACGACGGCCGCGAGCCCTTCCACGGCCCGGCCCCCGCGGCCGCGCTCCTGGGTGAACTCGTCGAGGACGGTCTGGCGCCGACGCGCGCGCACCGCGTCGAGGGCCTGCGCCACCGCCGCGGCGAAGGCCTTCTCGTGGGTCCCGGCGGCGCGGCTGCCGCCCTGGACCTCGACGAGCAGGTCGAGGACGGCGGGGGTGGCCTTGGACCGCAGCGCCGCGGCGGCCTTGACGTCGCCGGTGAGGAGGACGACCTCGGGCTTCTCCCGGCGCACGAGGGCGTCGAGCTCGGCGGCGACGGCGGCGGCGTTGTGGTCCCAGGAGTCCTGGACGGCGTGCTGGTAGCGCAGGGCGGCCCAGCCCCCGCCGGGGACCTTGTGGAGCAGGTCGTGCCCGCCCTCGACGGAGAGCTTCTGCGGTGACTCCACGGCGTCGGAGCGGGCCACGGTGAGGTCGGCGCCGGCGCGGTCGAGCTCGACGAGGACGTAGCGGACGTCGTCGGCCAGCGAGCGGACCAGCGGCATCAGGTGCGGCACGGGCCCGGCGGAGGCCTCCTCGCGCAGCGGGGGGCCGGGCAGGAGGAGGTGCAGCTCCAGGCCGTCGGCGGAGGCCAGCATGGCGCGCCCGACGGGGCCGCCCACCCCGGTGGGTTCGGTGGCGACGGTGTCGAGCGCGGCGAGCGCGGGTTCGGGCGCGCCCTGGCCGGACAGCCCGGCCCGGGCGTCCTGCCAGCGCACGTCGACGTCGTGGGCGCTGGTCTCGCGGTCGCGCGTCGCGTCCATGTACACGGAGACGTGCGGACCGGGGTCCAGGGCCACGTCCTTCAGCCAGTCCAGCTTCACGGGACTCCTCCCTCATCGCAGGTTGCTGAGCGCTTCTTACCCGTGACCCAGAGTTTCAACCCGGGGGCGGTCACGCCACCAGGTTCTCGACCGGGCCGACGTAGAGCCACCGTCCCCCGCGCCGGGCGAAGGTGGAGTCCTCGCGCTGGACGCCGCGGCGCCCGGCGTGGCGGTAGTGCGCCTCGAACTCCACCGTGCCGGTGTCGTCGAAGGGGCTGCCGCCGGTGGTGGCCACGACGACGAGCCGGCGCCACTGCACGTCCGGGTCCAGCTCCAGGTCCTCGGGGCGGGTGGCCGGGTCCCAGCTGCGCAGCAGGTGCTCGCGGTCCCCGAGCGCGAACGCCGTGTAGCGCGAGCGCATGAGGGCCTCCGCCGTGGGGGCGTCCTCCGCGCCGCCGAGGTAGCGCCCGCAGCACCCGGTGAAGGGCTCGCCCCAGCCGCACGGGCAGGGACCCTCGATCTCGCTCACCCGCTCATCCTGCCCGCGGGGCGGCCGTGGTGGAACGGGTCACCAGCCGCGGCTCCACCAGGTGCACCCCGACGGGCAGGGCGGGGTCGGCGAGCCGGGCCAGCAGCCGGTGCCCGGCGGTCCGGCCCACCTCGTGCGCGGCGTTGTCGACGCTGGTCAGCGACACGGCGCGCAGCCGGGCGGTGGAGGTGTCGTCGTAGCCGGCGACGGAGACGTCGGCGGGGACGGCCAGGGCGAGGTCGCCGGCGGCGGCCAGGACCCCCACGGCCGAGGCGTCGTTGGCGGCGAGGACGGCGGTGGGGCGCCCGGCGCCGCCCAGCAGCCGGCGCCCGGCCCGGTGCCCGGCGTCCTCGGTCATGTCGGCGGCCTCCACCACGGGCGTCCCGCCGCCGGCCCGCACGGCGTCCTCGAACGCCGCCCGGCGCAGGCGGCCGACGGGACCGGACCCGGCGACGTGCCCGATCCGGCGGTGGCCGAGCCCCAGCAGGTGCTCCACCACCAGCCGCACCCCCGCGTCGTCGTCGCCGGCGACGACGTCCAGGGCCGCGCCCCCGGCGGTGCGCGTGCCCGCCAGGACCGTCGGGACGCTCGCGGCGACCTCCTCGACGAGGGCGAGGTCGGGCAGGGTGCCGATGACGACGAGGCCGTCGACGCGCAGGTCGGCGAAGGTCCGCGGGGCCTCCGGCTCGCTGCGGGCCTCGGCGAGCACCGGGCGCAGCCCGGCCTCGCGCAGCACCGGGCGCAGCCCCTCGAGGACGTCGACGAACCAGGGGTTGCGCAGGTCGTCGAGCACCAGCCCGACCGCGCGGGTGCGGCCGCGGGCGAGGCTGCGGGCGGTGGGGTCGGGGCGGTAGCCGAGCTCGTCCACGGCGGCCAGCACCGCGGCCCGGCGTTCGGGGGAGACCTTCGGGGAGTCCTGCAGGACCAGCGACACGAGGGACTTGGACACCCCGGCGCGCGCCGCGACACTGCGGATGGTGGGTCTCCCGCTCACGCCGCGCTCCCCCCTCGTCCTTGACAGCGGTTGGTCCGAGCCTGATCGTAAGGGGTCGTTGGACCGGTCCAACGACCCGTCCGCCCCACCGGAGGAGTCCCCTTGCCCGACCTGCACCTCGGCCTCGCCGGCGTGGGCCGCATCGGCGCGATGCACGCCCGCAACCTCGCCACCACCCCCGGCGTGGGCCGGGTCACCCTCACCGACGTCGACGTGGCCCGCGCCCACGACGTGGCGGCGGGCCTGCGCGGCGCCACCGGCACCACCGCCGACGTCGACGTGGCCGCCGACGTCGACGCCCTGCTCGCCGCCGGCGTCGAGGGGCTCGTCGTCGCCACCGGCACCGCCCAGCACCCCGACCTCATCCGCGCCGGGGTCCGCGCCGGGATCCCCGTCCTCTCCGAGAAGCCCGTCGCCCCCGACGTCGCCCTCTCCCTGCCCGTCCTGGACTTCGTCGCCGCCCACGACGGCGTCGTCCGCATCGGCCACCAGCGCCGCCACGACGCCGGCCACCTCGAGGCCAAGCGCGCCCACGACGCCGGCGAGCTCGGCTGGCTGCACGCGGTCCGGGCCGTCACCTGCGACGCCGCCCCGCCGCCGGTGTCCTTCCTCGCCACCTCCGGGGGGCTGTTCCGCGACTGCAGCGTCCACGACTTCGACACCGTCCGCTGGATCACCGGCCGCGAGGTCGTCGAGGTCTACGCCCGCGGCAGCAACAACGGCGACCCCGCGATCGGGGAGGTCGGCGACGTCGACACCGCCCTCGCCGTCTGCACCCTCGACGACGGCACCCTCGCCGTGGTCACCGCCTCCCGCTACAACGGCGCCGGGCACGACGTGCGGCTGGAGCTGCAGGGCTCGGCGGGCTCGCTGGTCGTCGGCCTCGACGAGCGCAGCGCCCTGCGCTCGGCCGAACCCGGGGTGAGCTTCCCCACCGGCACCCCGCACGCGACCTTCGCCGAGCGCTTCGCCGACGCCTACCGCGCCGAGGTCGCCGCCTTCGCCGACCTCGTGCGGGGCGTCGAGGGGGAGCTGTGCCGCCCCGAGGACGCCGTCGCCGCCTCCCGGGTCGCCGACGCGGCGCAGGAGTCGCTGGTCACCGGCGTCCCCGTCCGGGTCGGGACCTGAGGACCGCTCAGGCGCGGATCAGGCGCGGATGAGGCGCGGATCAGGCGCAGATGTCGTCGGTGGCGACCCGGGCGGGGATGCTCGCGCTCGGCGACGGCGCGGCCGCCGGGGTGCCGGTGACCCGCGAGCGGACGTCGGTCACGGTCACCGCGGCCGAGGCCACCTCGACGACGACGGTGCGGCCCAGGCTCGCGTCGAGCCGCGTCCTCGCCCCGCCCAGCGCCGCGGCGACGGTGTTCGCGGAGTCGGCCTGCCCGGTGCCGTGGCGGACCAGGACGCCCGCGCCGGGCTCGGTGGCCTCGCCGTCGCCGGTGCCCGCCTCGACGAACCCCACCCCGGCGAGCTGGTCCGCGACGGTGGCCGCGGTCCCCGCCGGAGCGCCCACGTTCAGCACCTGCACCTGGACGGCCGAGGGTGCGACCAGCAGCTGCGAGCTCGCCGCGGGGTCGCTGCTCGCCGACGGGGACGGCGTCGCCGCCGGGCCGGCGGTGTCGGTGCGGATCTGCTGCCAGAGCGTCTCGGCGGCGGCGGTGAACTGCACCCGGTTGCGGTCCGCGGGGTACTCCTCGGTGGGGACGGTGACGAACCGGACGCCGTCCGCCGGCATCTTCTGCAGGCTCTGGGCCAGCGAGGCGATCTCGGTCAGGCTGGCCAGCCCGGTGTCGGTGGTCACCGACTTCGTCGCCGCGTCGAGGAAGGAGTACAGCCGGTCCGGGCGCAGCAGGATCCCCGAGCTGGTGACCTGCTGGACCATCGAGCTCATCAGCGCCTGCTGGCGGCCGATGCGCGAGATGTCGGAGCCGTCGCCGATGTAGCGCACGCGGGCGTAGGCCAGCGCCGTCTCGCCGTCGACCGTCTGCGTGCCCGCGGGCAGGTGCAGGTTGGCCCGGGTGTCGTCGATCGGCTCCGGCGTGCAGATCGTCACCCCGCCCAGCGCGTCCACCATGGAGCGGAAGCCGCTGAAGTCGACGACGACGTAGTGGTCGATGAAGATCCCGGTGACGGCCTCGACCGTCCGCAGCGTGCAGGCCGCCCCGCCCTCGGAGAACGCGGAGTTGAACTGGCCCTTGTGGGCCGGCTTCGTCGTGCCGTCCTCGGCGGTGCAGTCGGGGATCTGGACCATGGAGTCGCGCGGGATGCTGACCAGCGTCGCGCTCTGGCGGTCCGCGGCCAGGTGCACCAGGACGGTGGTGTCCGAGCGCGCCCCCGGGTCGGCGGACTCCCCGCCGTACTCCCCGCCGGTGCCGTCGGAGAGGGCGCGGGTGTCGCTGCCCATGACGAGGATGTTGACCGCGTCCTGGCCCGTGGTCGGGTCGGCGGTCGACTCGTCGTCGGGCCGGACCCCGAGGCGGTCGGCGATGTCCTGGGCGTTGATGTTGCCCTGGAGCCGGTGGTACGCGAACACCCCGCCGCCGGCGGCGACGACCGCCAGCACGACGGCCGTGACCAGGAAGCCCCGCAGCAGCCTGAAGGCGGTGCCGTGGGCGTGGCTGGCGTGCTGGCCCCGGGCCCGGCGGCCGGCGCCGGGGACCACGTGCTGGGGGTCGGTGGAGGTGGGCACGACGTCACGGTACGGGTCGGGGCCCCCCGCGACGGCCGTCAGGTCGCACAGCTGCGCAGCGCGTCCGCGAGGCCTTCACACGGGGTGCGGTGGACGTCACCGCCCGGCGGTGCCCGCGTCCAGGTCGTCGACGCACCGCTGCACGGCGGCCTGGTCCCCGCCGGCGTCGACGAGGCAGCTCCAGGCGTCGGAGCCGCCGTTGTCCAGCGCGTAGGCGAGACCGACGGCCAGGAAGGCGGTGATGACCGCGGCGATGAGCAGCGCGACCGCGTTGACCACCAGGCCGGTGACGGCGACGCCCTTGTTCGTCGCGCGCCGGCGCCCGACCCGGCGCAGGCCCACGATGGACAGGACCAGCCCGACGACGGCGAGCAGCACGCTGAGGACCGCGCCGAGGACGGTGAGGCACAGCAGCAGCGCGACGATCCCCAGGACCAGCCCGGCGACCGCGGCGCCGTTCCTCGGGGTCGGGACCGGGTCCCCGTAGCCGTGAGCGCCGGTCGGTGCGTACTCGCTGGACATCGGGCCTCCCTGGTCGCGGACCGCGATCGTCCCAGACCGCGTCGCCTAGCGCCCCTCGACGGTGCCGTCGTTGATGGCCAGGTGGTCGGCCACGGCGGGGAAGACGACGGTGAAGCAGAGCAGCACGACCCCGCCCGCCACCAGCAGGCTGATGAGCAGCCGCACCCACCACGGCCCCGGCAGGACCCTCCACCACGCCCCGTACACGGACCCCCCTCAACCGGCCGCGGTCAGCGAGGCCGGCGGCCCCGCGGAGCGGTCCTGCACCGACTCCAGCTGCGCGTGCACGACGTAGCGCTGGCGCGCGGAGTGCATCGGGTGGCAGGCCGTCATGGTCAGCCACGCCTCCGTCGGCGTCTCGCCGGGCCGGCCGGGGACGGGGGCGATGACCGACACCTGCTTCGGGCTGACGACCTCGTGGGAGCGGACCCGGTACGTGAACCACTGCGTGGCGGTGGCCACGACGACCGCGTCGCCCTCCTGCAGGTCGGCGATGAGGTGGAACGGCTTGCCGTAGGTGACGCGGTGCCCGGCGATCGCGAAGTTGCCGACCTCCCCGGGCAGCGCGGCGTCGGCGTAGTGGCCGATGCCCTCCTTCAGCTCCTCGGTCCCGGTGCCCTCCACGACGGGGACGGCGTAGTCCTCGCCGAAGCGCGGGACGTGCAGGATCGCGAAGGCGTCGCCGGTGGGCGGGGTCTCGTCGACCGCGCGGGCGGTGGCGGGAGCCGTCGGGGCCGCCGTCGCCGCGGCGCCCGCCGTCGCGGTCGGCGCGGGGGCGGCGTCCCACTGCTGCTGCAGCGAGGTGACGGTGGCCGCCTGCGCGCGCCCGGAGGTCAGGTCGGTCCAGTGCAGCTGCCAGACGACGAACAGCAGCGTCAGCACCCCGGCGGTGACCAGCAGCTCCCCGAGCACCGAGGTGGCCCGGCGGATCACGGGGCGCCCGCGGTGGCGTGGGTGGTGCTCGTGGTGCCGTCGAAGGCGGGCAGCTGGAGGTCGTCGGCCTCGGAGACGTCGTAGCCCAGCCCGTAGGCGCTGACGTACTGGCGGTAGACCGAGACCGCGGCGGAGGCGGCGAGGCCCGCGCGTAGGGCGTCGACGTCGCCGACGGCGCTGATCCGGTAGGGCGGGGAGTACGTGCGTCCCTGCAGGACGAGGACGTTGCCCACGCAGCGCACCGCGGAGGTCGACACGATCCGCTGGTCCATGATCACCATGGCCTCGGCCCCGGCGGCCCACAGGGCGTTGACCACGGCCTCCACGTCCTGCTGGTGCACGACGAGGTCGTCGGGGGCCGCTCCCGCGGGGCGCGGGCGGTCGATGGGGGCGTCGTCGAGGGTGACCGTCACCCCGGGGCCGGTGACGGCCAGCGCCCCGGAGGCGGTGCCCAGCGCGGCGTCGCGCAGGGGGTCGTCCACCACGGCCGAGCCCGTCCCGGCGGCGCGGCTGAGGGCCTCGACCTCCCCGCGCAGGGCGGAGACCTGCGCGGAGCGCTGCTCGTTGTCGCGCGAGCGCTGGGCGACGAGGGAGCCGAGGTCGGCGTTCTCCGAGCGCAGGTCGCTGCCCCGGGAGGTCTGGGCGCTGGTGGCGAAGAGGAGCCCGGCGAGGACGAACACCGCGGCCACGGCCAGCCGGCGCGGGGCCGGGCGGGGCAGGGCGTGGACCCGGCGCGGACCAGCCACCACGTGCACCCCCCTGGGAACCGACCGCCGACCGGTCGTCGCACTACGCTAACCAGCGGGGCGCGACGTGTCCCGGCCCCACCCCCCCGACTGGAGGTTGACGTGTCCCGCCGCAAGGAGTCCGACGACGCCGGGTCGACGACAGGCGCCGCGACCGGCGCCACCGCCGCGACCCCGGCCCGGTCCCGCCGGGGCCGCAAGGGGCAGCCCGACGCGGTCGCCGAGGCCGACCGCGCCGTCAAGCGCAAGAACCAGCTCACGCCCCGCTGGTGGATCTTCCTCATGGTCGGCCTCATGGTCGCGGGGCTGCTGTGGATCGTGGTCTTCTACCTCTCCAGCGCGCTGCTGCCGGTGCCGGGCTGGGACAACTGGAACCTCGTCGCCGGCTTCGGGCTGGTCCTGGTGGGGTTCGCGATGACCACCCGGTGGCGCTGAGGCTCACCGGTTCGGCTCAGAGCGGGGCTCGCGGGGGCAACCCTCCCCGGACGTGACGGTTAGGATCGCCACCCGATCGTCACCGACCTGGGGGCCGAGTGCTGCACGTCGTCTACCGATCCCACGGTGGTGAGAACGCCAAGGGACGGCCCGCCTGGTACTCCAAGCACCTGGCCCTGCTGTCCTTCCTGCGCGCCGTCGAGCAGTGCCCGGCGCGGGGGGAGGTCGTCTTCCTCAACGACGGCCCCATCCCCCGGGACCGGCTGGAGCCGATGCGCCGGCACGGCCGGGTCGCCGCGATCACCGGCGGCAGCAACCGCGCGAGCTACCTCGCCGGGTTGCGGCTGGCGGTGCGCTCGGAGTGGTCCGACGACGACGTCGTCCTCTTCGCCGAGGACGACTACCTGTGGCGCCCCGACGCGCTGACGTCGCTGTCGGCGGCGGCGGCGACGGGCCGCGCGGAGTACTTCGCCCCCTACGGCGTGGGCACCCACGACGACGTCGAGGGCCGGGTGCCGCAGTGGCGGCGCCCGCGCGCGGCCCGCGGCGAGGACGCGCTGCCGGCCGACGTGGTGCGGTGGGTGCCGCACGAGAGCACCACGAGCACCTTCGCGGTGCGGGTGGGGGCGCTGCGCCAGGACCACCGGATCCTCGTGGTGTGCTGCCTCTCCGGCGGCGACTTCGACCACACCAGCCTGCTGGCGGTGCAGGGGATCCCCCGCTTCCGGCTGCACGACCTCGTCTCCCACCACCCCGGGACGTCGACGAACCCCGCGGTGCGCGCGGCCCGGGCGGTGTACCTGACGGCGTTCCGCAGCGCCGCCGACGTGGTGTCGCTGCGGCGCCCCTCGCGCCGCCGGCGCCTGGCCGCGGCCGACCCGGCGGTGTGCACGCACATGGAGGACGGCTGGCTGGCCCCCGCGCCGGCCGGGCAGCCGCGCTACTGGGAGGACCTGGCGGCGCAGACGCACCGCTGGGCGGAGGGCCGCACGGAGGGCCGGGAACCGCTCGGCACCCGCTGAGCGCGGGCCCGGCCACCGCCCGTCCTGTCCACCGCCTGGGGATGACGTGTGGACGGCTGGGGGAAACCGGGCGGGTTGTCCACAGCCACTGTCCACCGGTTCGTCCACACCTTGTGGATAGGTGTGGGAAACGAACCCTGGTGTCCACAGAGGTACCCACACGCGGTGGATGACCGCGGGCGGTTCGCACAGCTGTGCGAACCGCCTGTGGACGGAGCGGGACGGGTCAGAGGGTCCAGCGCAGCGCCGCGTAGGCGAGCAGCGCCAGCACCGCGAGCGCGACGGCGGCGGTCCAGCCCCACTGCAGGGCCGGGCGGCCCCGGCGCCCGCGGGCCATCGCCGTGGCGACCAGGGCCCCGGTGACCATGCCGCCCAGGTGGGCCTGCCAGGAGATGCCCGCCACGAACACCCCGATGAAGAAGTTGATCGCGATGAGGGCCGCGATCTGCCCGGTCCGGCGCCCCAGCTGGCGGTTGACCACGAACAGCGCCGCGAACAGGCCGAAGATGCCGCCGGAGGCCCCCACCAGGGTGCTGCCCGCCGTCCCCGGCAGCAGCAGGCCGCCCACGGCCCCGCCCAGCACCGAGACGACGTACAGCGCGGTGAAGCGCAGCCGCCCCAGCAGCGGTTCCAGGTACTGCCCGGTGACCCACAGGGCGTAGGTGTTGAAGAGCAGGTGCAGCAGGCCGCCGTGCAGGAAGCCGGAGGTCAGCGGCTGCCACCAGGTGGCGGCGGAGAAGGCGTTGGAGTACAGCCGCGCGTCGTCGTTGATCAGCGGCAGCCACCGCAGGACCAGGTCCGGGGCGAGCTGCTGCGCGCCGAACACCACCAGGCAGGTCCCGATGAGGACCTTGGTGACGACGGTGTCCCCGCGGCGCAGCACCCCGCCGAAGCTGGTGCGGGGCGCGCGGACCCCGCGGTTGCCCTCGGCGACGCAGTCGACGCACTGCACGCCGACGGCGGCCGGGCGCTGGCACTCCGGGCAGGTGGGCCGCTCGCAGCGCTGGCAGCGGACCCACGACTCGCGGTCGGGGTGACGGGGACAGACGGGGACGTCGCTCACGGCAGGTGCAACGCGCGGGACGTCCCCGTCGTTCGGGCCCAGGGGTGTGGTCTCAGTCGCGTTCGACGTCGACGCTGGAGATGACGACCGGCTCGCGCGGGGCGTCGCCCGGCCCGGTGGCCATGTTGGCGATGGCGTCCACGACCTGGCGGCTGGCGTCGTCGGCGACCTCGCCGAAGATCGTGTGCTTGCCGTTGAGGTGGGACGTGGTGGCGACGGTGATGAAGAACTGCGAGCCGTTGGTGCCGTGACCGGCGATCTTCCCGGCGTTGGCCATGGCCAGCAGGTACTTCTTGTCGAAGCGCAGGTCCGGGTGGATCTCGTCGTCGAACTGGTACCCGGGGCCGCCGCGGCCGTCGCCGCGCGGGCAGCCGCCCTGGATCATGAACCCGTCGATGACGCGGTGGAAGGTCAGGCCGTCGTAGAAGGGCTGCGACTTCTTCTCACCGGTGGCGGGGTCCTGCCACTCCTTCGTCCCCTCGGCGAGGCCGACGAAGTTCGCCACCGTCTTGGGGGCGTGGTTCTCGAACAGTTCCAGGCGGATGTCGCCGTGGTTGGTGTGCAGGGTGGCGTACATGCCGCTCATCCTTCCACGACCCCTCCACCCCGCTCGCGGGCGTCTGCCTGGCGGTCCGGCTCGACCTGCGGTGGGATGGCGGGTGGTGATCGTCGCCGGCACGTCGGCGCGGGGCACGAGTCGCGAGCCCCGGACGTCCGCGACGTCAGAGCAGGACGACGCACGAGGAGGATCCGTGACGCACACGAAGAGCCGTACCGAGGCGCTGCCGAGGACCCGCACCGAGGTGCTGCAGGCCCAGGGCGCGGCCCTGCAGGCGCAGGGTGCCGCGCTGCAGGCGCAGGGCGCCGCGCTCGCCGGGAAGGTCGGGCCGGCCGTCGGCTCGGCGCGGGACTGGGCCACGCCGAAGGTCGGGGCGGCCATCGAGTGGGCCCAGCCCCGGCTGGAGAAGGGCTGGAGCAGCTCGGTGGAGGCCGCCGCACCGCGCGTGGAGGCCGCCGCCCAGAAGGTGGGCCCGGCCGTCGACAGCGTCCGCGACAAGATCGTCGACGACCTGCTGCCGAAGTTCGTCGACGCCGTCCAGGACGCCGCCTCCGCGGCCAAGGAGGCCGCCGTCCCCGCGGTCGCCGCCGCGTCGACCGCCGCCACCAGCGCGGCCACCTCGGCTGCCGAGACGGTGAAGGAGGCCGCGACGTCGGCCAAGGAGGCCGCGGCCCCCGCGGTCACCGCCGCGACGACCGCGGCCACCACCGCCGCCACCACCGCCGCCGGCACCCTCAAGACCGCCACCGAGTCCGTGCGCGCCGCGGGCAAGCCCGCCGAGGTCGTCGGCAAGGGCGCCAAGAAGGCGGCCGCGGCGAAGGCGGCCAAGGAGGCGGCCACGAGCAAGACCGCGAAGAAGGCGGCGAAGGCGGCCGCGGCGGCCAAGGCCGGGAAGAAGGCGACCGACACGGCGAAGAAGCACCCCGCCGCGACGATCGCCACCCTGACCGGGGCCGCGGCGAAGAAGAACAAGAAGAAGGGCGGGGCCGGGAAGAAGTTCCTGGTCCTCAGCATCCTCGCGGCCGGTGCGGCGGCGGTCTACGCCGCCACGCGCAGCGCCAAGGAGGACCCGTGGGCGGCCCCGGGTGCGGCCTGGACCCCCGCCCCCGCCGCGACCACCCCGAAGACCCCCGGCACCGAGGCCTCCACCGAGAACCTCGAGAAGGCGACCGGCGCGCACAACGTCGTCGACGCGAGGGTCGAGGACAACCTGCCCGAGGACGACGCGAAGTCCTGACCCCGGACGCACGACGGAGGGCCCCCCACGCCGCGGCGTGGGGGGCCCTCCGTCGTCCCGGTGGAGGCAAGGGGACTCGAACCCCTAACCCCCTGCTTGCAAAGCAGGTGCGCTACCAATTGCGCCATGCCCCCGGGGGGCGGACCTCAGCGGACGGTGTCGGTCGCCTCGGCCCACAGGTCGCGCTCGGCCTTCGCGGACGCCTTGCGGCGCCACAGCACCACGGTGCCCCCGAGCACCGCCACCAGCAGCAGCTTCTTCACGGGAACCCCCTGGACGAGATCGAGACGACTGCGGAACGCTAGCACGCAGGACCCTCCGCAGCCCTCCCACCCGCGCCCCCCACCCCGGCCCCACCCCGGCCCCACACCGGCCCGGGCAGACCCGCGGCACCCGCGGCGCGCGGGAGCTCAGGTCCGGGCGCCCGCCGCCGACCGGTGGGTGCCATGCCCGCACCCCGCAGCCACCCCCGCACCGCGCTGGTCCACGAGTGGATCTCGGCGCGCGCCGGCGCCGAGCAGGTCTTCGAGGTCCTCGCCGGGCAGTTCCCGCACGCGGACCTGCACGCGCTGAGCTGCGAACCGGGCGTCGACCTCGACCTCGCCGGACGCACCGTGCGGACCACCGCCCTGGACGCCCTGCGCGGGCACCGGGCGCTGGCCCTGCCGCTGATGGCCCCCGCGTGGTGGGCCCACGCCCGCGACGTGCGCGGCGGCTACGACCTGGTCCTCACCTCCCACCACGCCTTCGCCACCTCCAACCGCCTCGTCGCCCCCGGCGGTACGCACCTCGCCTACGTCCACACCCCCGCCCGCTACGTGTGGAGCCCCGAGCTCGACGGCCGCGGCACCTCCCCCCTGCTGGCCCCCGCGCGGCGGGTGCTGTCCGCGCTGGACCGCGACGCCGCCCGCCGGCTGACGGCGGTCGCGGCCAACAGCGCCGAGGTGGCGGCGCGCGTGGAGCGGTTCTGGCACCGCGAGGCCGTGGTCATCCACCCGCCTGTGGACGTCGCCGCGTTCGCGGTCCCCGGCCCGGACACCCTCGACCTGCCCGCGGGCTTCCTCCTCGCCCTGGGGCGGTTCGTCCCCTACAAGAACCACCTCGCCGCGATCGAGGTCGGCGAGCGGCTGGGGCGTCCCGTCGTCGTCGCCGGCCGCGGGCCGCTGGCCGGGGCGCTGCGCGCGCGGGCCGCGGCCAGCCGGGTCCCCGTCCTCGTCCTCGACTCCCCCACCGGCGCGGTGGTGCGCGAGGTGCTGCGCCGCGCGAGCGTCCTGCTCTTCCCCACCGTGGAGGACTTCGGCATCGTCCCGGTCGAGGCGATGGCCTCCGGCACCCCCGTCGTCGCCCCCTCCCGCGGCGGTTCCGGGGAGACCGTCCTCGACGGCGTCAGCGGCGCCCTCGTCGAGGACCTCGGCGTCCCCGCGCTCGCCGCGGCCGTCGCCCGCGCCGAGGCGTGCGCACCCGCCGCCTGCCGCGAGCGCGCCCTCGCCTTCGACGTCCCCCGCTTCCGGGAGCGGATCCGCACCTGGGTCGGGCAGCACGCGGGGGGCCTCGGGTGATCCTCGAGCTCGGCCTGGCCGCGGCCGCCGCGTTCACCGGCCTGCTGTTCTGCATCACCGCCAGCGACCGCACCCGCCTGTCGGTGGCGGCGTTCCTCGCCGTCCCGCAGGTCTTCGTGGGCCCGCTGGGCCAGCTGTCGCTGTCGCTGAGCCAGTGCTGGGTCGTGCTCATCGCCGTCTGCTGGGTGCTGGAGCGCAAGGAGTTGCCCGTGCGCGACCCGGTGATGCGGGCCGTGCTGCTGCTCGCGATCGCCGCGGGCCTGGCCATCGCGTGGTCCCCGGACCCGATGGCCGGGGTGCTGGAGGTGATGCGGCTGGTGTCGTTCGCCTTCCTCGTCCTGTACGCGACCCGCGTCGAGCGGCTGCGCCCCGGGGCGCTGGCGGGGCCGTTCACCGTCGTGCTGCTGTGGGCCCTGCTGAACGCGGTGCTGGTGTGGGCGTTCCGGCTCGCGCCGGCGGTCGAGTCGGCGTTCCTGCGCTCCCCGGTCTCCAGCCTCGTCGCCGGCCCGAACGCGATGGCGGCGTTCTTCGCCGACGGGGCGAACAACGTGACCGACCCGGCGAAGTCGGGCGGGTTCTTCATCAACGCGAACGTGTCCTCGATGTTCCTCGGCGTGGCGACGTTCTGCTTCCTCGCCCTCGGCGTCGGCCGGCGCGGCCGGTCCCGCCGCCTGTGCGCGGCGGGGGCGCTGGTGTGCTGGTCGGCGACGTTCGCCACCGGCTCCAAGACGGCCGCCGCCCTGGCCCTGCTGCTGCCCGTGGCCGTGCGCGGGGTGCAGGTGCTGGGCCGACCGAACGCGCGCTGGTTCCTGCCCCAGGCCGCCGGCGCCGTCGGCTTCGTCGCCTGGGTCGGGCCCACGGTCCTGGCGCGGTTCGTCCCCGGCTACGCCGAGGCGTCCTCGGAGAGCCTGGCCAGCCGCGGGCCGATGTGGGAGTTCGCGCTGCAGATGTTCCGCGAGCACCTCCTGCTGGGGCTCGGCCACGGCGGCTGGTCGGCGACGATCGAGCAGTTCGCCGCCCTCGGCATCACGGCCCTGCCCCCGCACAACCTGTTCATCGCGGCCTGGGCCGCGACCGGGTTGCCGGGCGTGGCCGCGCTGCTGGGGCTGACCGTGACGATCCTGGCCGTCCTGACCGCGACCGTCGTGCGCCACGTGGGGACCCCGCTGACCCGCACGGCGGCGTTCGCGCTGGGCGCCTGGTGGTGGGTGCTCATCCACGGCATGGGCGACAACACCGCGATCTACGGGGAGGCGAAGTCGATGATCCTGCTCGCGATGCTGCTGGGGCTGGTCGGTGCCCGCGTGCACGCCGTGCGCACCGCCGGGAACGCCGCCGGGAACGCCGCCGGGAACGAGGCGGCGACGTGCCCCGCGTAGCCGTCCTGCGCCACCGCTTCGGCCTGCCCTCCGAACCCTTCGTCCTGGAGCAGGCGCGCGCGTTCACCCGCTGGGAACCGGTGCTCCTGGCCCGCGACCCGTTCCCGCCCGGCCTGGAGGGGGCCTCGCTGGCCGCGGCGGGCCCCCTGGCCGTCGCCGCCCACACCGCGGGGCTGGGGTCGGGACCGATGACCGCGCTGCTGCGGGACCTGCGCGTGGACGCGGTCCTGGCCCACTTCGGGGTCGAGGCCGCCTGCGCGCTGCCCGCGACCCGGCGCGCGGGGGTCCCGCTGGCGACGGTGTTCCACGGTTTCGACGCCACGACCACCACGGCCGCGCTGCTGCGCGCCCGCACCGTCTCCTGGGCCACCTACGCCCGGCGGCGGGCGCGCCTGGCCCGGCAGGGCGAGCTGTTCCTGCCCGTGTCCGAGCACCTGCGGACCCGGCTGCTGGAGCGGGGTTTCCCGCCCGGGCGCACCCGCACCCACCACCTGGGGCTGGACCTCGCGAAGGTCCCCGCCGCCGGTGACCCCGAACCCCGCACGATCGTGCACGTGGGCCGGCTGGTGCCGAAGAAGGGGCACGCGCACCTGCTGCGCGCGCTCGCGGACCTGCCCGGGGTGCGGCTGACGTGCGTCGGGGACGGTCCCCTGCGCGCGGAGCTCTCCGCCCTGGCCGCCGCGCTGGGGGTCGGGGACCGGGTGGAGTTCGCGGGCCGGCTGGACAACGCCTCGACCCTGGAGCGGATCGCGCGGGCCGCCGTCCTCTGCCTGCCCTCGACGACGGCGCCCAGCGGGGACCAGGAGGGTCTGGGGCAGGTGCTGCTCGAGGCCGGGGCGATGGGCCGCCCCGTCGTCGCCAGCCGCCACGGCGGCATCCCCTCCGCCGTCGTCGACGGGGTGACGGGGCTGCTGGTCCCGGAGGGGGACGCCCCCGCGCTGGCCGCCGCGCTGCGCCGGGTCCTCGACGACCCCGCGTTCGCGGCGCGGCTGGGCTCGGCCGCCGCGGGGCACGTGGCGGAGGAGTTCGACGTGGTGCGCCGCACCGCCCGCCTGGAGGAGCTGCTCGACGGGCTGGTGCACCGGTGAGGCGGGTCGTCGTGCTCACCCGCGGCCTGCCCCTGCACCACGCGGGCGGCATGGAGTCCGTCGCGTGGGACCTGGCCCGGGAACTGGCGCGGACCGCGCCGGTGACCGTCCTGACGACGTCGCTGCCCGGGCGGGCGGAGTTCGAGCTGGACGGGGTGCGCGTCCGCGCGCTGCCGGGAACCCCTCCCGGGCGGTACTCCGCGGCGTGGTGGCGGGGTTCCCGCGCGGCGCTGGCCGCGGAACTGTCCGACGGGTCGGTGGCCGGGGTGCTCTCCGTCAGCGCGGGCGCGTTCTCCGGGGTCGACCTGGCCGCGGGCCGCGGGGCGCGCACCGTGCTGCAGGCGCACGGGACCTCGGTCATGGAACTCACCTCCAAGCTCACCAGCCGCCGGCTGCGCCCGGTCCTCTCCTCGGTGCGCAACGTCCACGGCCTGCTCCGCGACGTCGCGACCTACCGCCGCTTCGACACCGTCGCCGCGATCGGGCCCAGCGTCGAGCGCTCCCTCACCCGGCCCCCGCTGGGGCGCCTGGTCGCCATGCCCCCGGTCCACCTGCTGCCCAACGGGATCGACACCGCGCGGTTCCACCCCGACCCGGCGGCCGCGGCGCGGGTGCGCCGGGAGCTGGCCGTGCCCGAGGGTTCCCCGCTGCTGCTCGTCGCGGGCCGGCTGCACCCGCAGAAGCGCGTCGACCGCTCGGTGCAGCTGCTGACCGGTTCCGGCGCGGTCCTGGTCCTCGCCGGCGACGGCCCCGAACGCGCCCCGCTGCAGCGCCTGGCCGCGGAGCTCGGGGTCGACGACCGGGTCCGGTTCCTGGGGGCGGTGGAGCGCGGGCGGCTGCCCGCGCTGTACGCGGCCGCGGACGTCTCGCTGCTCACCTCGCAGTGGCGGGAGGGCCTGCCGATGGCCGTCCTGGAGTCCCTGGCCTGCGGGACCCCCGTCGTCACGTCGCTGACCACGGCCCCCGTGGAGGGGGCGGGGGACGCGGTGACCCGCGCCGACGCGACCAGCCCCCGGGCCCTGGCCGCCACGGTCGGGGACGTCCTGGAGCGCGGGCGGTCGACGGTGCCGCTGCTGCCGCCCGGCTACGACCTGGCGTCGGTGGCGCGGCGGTACGCGGTGCTGCTGGGCGCCGGCTGATGCGCGACGCCGTCCGGCGCCTCGTCCTCGGCGGGCTGGTCGGCAAGCTGCTGGGCCTGCTGCGGGAGGTGCTGCTCGCCGCGGCCTACGGCACGGGGGTCCCCACCACCGCGGCCCGGGTGGCGCAGACCGGGACCCTCGTCCCCGTCGACCTCTTCACCGCCGACGTCCTCACTGCGGGTTTCCTGCCCCTGCACAAGGAGCTCCTCACCACCGACCCGGCGCGCGCGGCGACGCTGTTCCGCGGGGTGCGGGTGGCGCTGCGGTGGCTGGCGGCCGTGCTCACCCTCGGGTCGCTGGCGCTGGCGCCCGCGGTGGTGGACCTGCTGGCCCCTGGTCTGGCCCCCGCGACGGCGGCCACCTGCGCGCAGTTCCTGCGGGTGATGGCCCTGGGGATCCCCAGCTACCTGCAGTTCTCGCTGCTGAGCTACCTGGAGATCTCCCACGGGGGGTTCCGGTTGTCCAGCGCGCGGGCCACGGCGCAGAACCTCGGGATGCTCCTCGCCCTGGGCCTGGCCTGGGTGCTGGGGGAACCGGTCGTGCTGGCGGGCGGTTTCGCCGCGGCCTACCTCGTCCTGCACGCGTGGGGGTACCGCTCGGTGCGCGCCCGCGGGTTCCTGCCCGCGGCGGGCGGCGGGGGCGGGCGGGAGCTGCGGTCCCGGCTGTGGCGGCGGGTGCGCCCGCTGCTGCTGCTGCCGGTGGTGCTGCAGGGTTCCGTCGTGGCCGAACGGGTCGTCGCCTCGCTCATGGGCGACGAGGTCGTCGCCGCCGTGGACTACGCCCGCTTCGTCGCGACGACCGGGGTGAACCTCGTCGCGGTGCCGCTGGGCCTGGCCGGGCTCGCGGCGCTGGCGGGACTGGGCACCGCCGCCGCCCGCGAGCGCCTGGCCGCGATCCTGCCCGGGTTGCTGCTCGTGGTGGCCCCGGTCTCGGTGGTGCTGGCGGTGGGGAGCTCCCCCGTCGTGGAGGTCCTCTACGCCCGCGGCGCCTTCGACGCCGCGGCGGTGGCGACGTCGGCGTCGGTGCTGGCGGGCCTCGGGCTGGGCTTCTGGGCGCAGTCGTGCGCGTACGTGCTGGTGAAGGCCCTGAACGCCGCGGACCGGAACCGGGTGGCGGCGGGGTCGCTGCTGGCGGGTCTGGTCGTGACGCTGGTGCTGAACGTGGCGCTGCACGCGTGGCTGGGGCCGGTGACGCTGGGGCTGGCCTCCTCGGCCGGGGCGGTGGTGACGGCCGCGGTCGCGGCGCACGCGCTCGGGGTGGGGGCGCTGCTGTGGCGCTGGGTGGGGGCGTGCGTGCCGGTGGCGGGTGCGGCGTGGCTGCTGTGCGGGCGGCTGCCGGCGGCGTCGGGCTGGCCGGGTCTGCTGGGCGTGGGCGGGTGCGTGCTGGTCGTGTTCGGCCTGGCCGCGGCGCTGCTGCCGCCGTGGCGGCGGGTGGTCCGGTCGCTGGTGCGCTGAGCCGGGCCCGGCGGGTTCACGCCGCGAGCAGCGCCCCGGCGAGCGCCCGCAGCTCCCGTCCCCGCGACGTCCAGTCCTGCCCGCGGGCGAGGTCGGCGACCCGCGCCGGGCGGGCCGGGTCGGGGTCGGCGAGCACGTCCAGCACCCGGGCGGTGAACTCCGGGCGCGCGGTGACGAACACCGCCCCGGGCACCGCGGCGACGGCGGGCAGCGGCGTGCTCACCACCGGCAGGCCCGCCGCGAGGTACTCGAAGGTCTTCAGCGGGCTGATGCCCGCGGTCAGCGGGGACACCCGGTAGGGCACGATCCCGACGGTCGCGGCGGCGAGCTCGTCGGCGAGGGCACCCGCCGGCAGCGGGCCGACGACCTCGGCGCCGGCGGCCAGCAGCCGCGCCCACGCGGGGTCGCCGGCGCAGTCGGCGGTGACGGGCCCGATGAGGCGCAGCCGCCCGCGCCCGCGCAGGGCGGTGGCGAGGTCGAGGAGCAGGGGCAGGTCGACCTTGTGCGGGGCGAGGGTCCCGGCGAAGACGACGGTCGCGGAGCGGGGGGCGCCGCGCCCGCGGGCGGCGGCGAAGAGGTCCACGTCGCACACGTTGGGCAGGCACCGGGTCGCGGCGAAACCCCGTTCGCGCAGGTGCTCCTGCACGGCGGGGCTGGTGGCGAGGGCGAGGTCGGTGCCGGCCGCCAGGGACCGCTCGGCGGCGAGCAGGCGGGCGCGGTGCACGCCGGGGTTCTCGTGGAGGAGGTCGACGAGGTGGTAGACGGTCCGGTCGGCCAGCGCCTCCAGGCCGTACGTGAACGGGGTGTACGTCCACAGCAGCCGCGGCCCGTCGTGCTCGACCCAGCGCCGGACCTGCCGGCGCAGCGCCCACCCGTTGACCGCGCGGGTGGAGGGGGCGTGGTGGGGGACGAGGCGGGGGCTGACGACCTCCAGGCCCGCCGGCACGGGGCGGCCCGGGACGGGCGCGGGCGGGCGCAGCCGCCGCAGGACGCGGCGCGCGTCGGAGACCCGCAGCCGGCGGGTGCCGGTGCCCTCGGCGAACAGCACCGGCCAGCGGCGGGCGAGCGCGGGGGCGACGTGGTGCTGGTTGGTGGCGATCGCGGCGTCCCAGTCGGCGGTGCCGAGGACGAGCACCAGCGGGGCGGCGCTCACCGTCCCGCCGCGGTGACGACCTGGACGACGGTGCGCAGCAGGATCTTGACGTCCAGCCACAGCGACCAGTTCTCCACGTAGTGGTTGTCGAAGCGGGCGCGGTCGGCGATGGAGGTGTCCCCGCGCAGGCCGTTGACCTGGGCCCAGCCGGTGACCCCGACGGGGACGCGGTGGCGCCAGAGGTAGCCGTCGTGCTCGAGGGTGAACCGCTCGACGAAGTGGGGCCGCTCCGGGCGGGGACCCACCAGCGACATGTCGCCGCGCAGCACGTTCCACAACTGCGGCAGCTCGTCCAGGGACAGCTTGCGCAGCCAGCGCCCCACCGGCCCGACGCGGTCGTCGCCGTCGACGCTCCACCGGGTGTCGGACTCGGCGGTCGTGGTGCGCAGGGTGCGGAGCTTGAGCAGCTCGAAGCGCCGGCCCTCGATGCCGACCCGTTCCTGGCGGAACAGCACCCCCGGGCCCACCTCCAGGCGCAGGGCCAGGGCGCACGCGGCGATGACGGGGCTGAGCAGGAGCAGGGCCACGGCGGAGGCGCTGACGTCCACGACCCGCTTCAGCGGCCACGTCGCGGCCCGGAACGCGGGGCGGCGCAGCTGCACCATGGGCACCCCCCGCGCCGTCTGCATGGAGCGGTGGGTGCTGGTGACCTGCCAGAACCGGGGCACGACGAGGATCTCGACGTCGACGTCCTGGCAGCCGCGCAGCACGTCCACGACGACCATCTCGGGGGCGTTGGAGTAGGCGATGACGACGACGACGATCCCGTGCCGGCGGACGGTCTCGGCGAGGTCGGCGATCCCGCCGAGCACGGGCAGCGGGCGGTCCTCCGCGGACAGCCGGGGGGCGTCGTCGATGAAGCCGACGGGCAGCAGGCCGTGCTCGCCGGAGCGGAAGATCTCCACCAGCTGCGCCCCGAGGCCGCCGCAGCCGACGACGAGGGTGCGGTGGGCGACCTGCCCGGAGATCCGGGTGCGCCGGCGCGCGATGTAGGCGGCGGTGCGGGCGGCGAGGACGAGGCCGGTCTGGACGAGCGCGACGAGGAGGGTGCGGCGGTCGACCTCCCCCAGGCCCAGCGCGCCCCCGCCGATGGCGGCGACGCCGATCGCGGCGACGGCGCCGCCGAGGAGCAGCGGCAGGTCGTCGAGGACGCTGAGGTCCAGGCGCGGGCGGTAGAGGCCGACGGCGGCGTGGACGGCGAGGACCGAGGCGGAGAACACCAGCACCGCGGGTCCGCCCTGCCCGAGCAGGAGGACGACGCCGAGGACGCAGACCGCGTCGGTGGCCAGCAGCAGCATCGCCAGCTGGGAGCGCTGGCGGCGGGGGTGGGTGGCCGGGGTGGAGGGCCAGGGGGCGAGGGGGCGCGGGCCCGCGCTGGGACCACCGGTCACGGTCACGCCCACCCCTCCTCGTCGGTCGGTCCGGTAGCACGCGGCGCGCGCCGGACTCCAGCTTGTTCGTCCGCTCGGCGTGTCCCCTTGAGGGTCCGGGGCCCTCGACCCGGGTCCGCGACCCGTTCGGCCCGGTCCGGGCGGGTGCGCGTCAGGTGGGGCCGGTCGCGGCCGATGGAGGTCCGTGGACCTCGTCGACTACCTGCGCGCTCTGCGCAAGCACTGGATCCTCGTGGTCCTGTCAGTGCTGCTGGGCGGCGGGGCCGGGGCCGGGGCCTACAGCGCCAGCGCTCCCGTCTACCGCGCCGACAGCCTGCTGTTCGTGTCGATGTACGACACCGGCAACGCGGCGCTGCTCATGCAGGGCAGCATGTTCGCCCAGCAGCGGGTGCAGTCCTACACCGGTGTCCTCACCAGCCCGAAGGTGCTGCAGCCGGTCATTGACGAGCTGGACCTGGACACCACGCCGCGGGCGCTGTCGGACCACGTCGGTTCCAGCGCCCCGCTGGGGACGGTCCTCATCGAGGTCACCGTCGACGAGTCCTCCCCGCAGCGGGCGGCCGACATCGCCAACTCCGTGTCCAAGCACTTCGGGCGGGCGGTGAGCGAGCTCGAGCAGGCCACCCCGGCGAGCGCGAGCCCGGTGCGCATCAACGTGCTGCGCCCGGCGGTGGTCCGGGAGGACCCCATCGCCCCGAACCTGCTGCGGACCCTGGCCCTGGGGCTGCTGGCCGGGGTGGTGCTCGGGACGGGGCTCGCCGTGCTGCGCGAGGTCCTGGACACGACCGTGAAGTCCCTGAGCACGATCACCGACCTCGGGGCCCCCGCCCTGGGGTCGGTGCCCGCCGGGGAGGGCGGTCCGCGTCCCGAGCTGGTCGTGGAGGGTTCGCGCTCCCCGCAGTCGGAGGCGCTGCGCCAGATCCGGACGAACCTGCAGTTCGCCGACGTCGACCACCCGCCGCGGGTCCTCGTCGTCACCTCCGCCCTGCCCGGGGAGGGCAAGAGCACCACGGCGGTGAACCTGGCCCTGACCGCCGCGACGGCGGGGATGCGGGTGGTCCTCGTCGAGGGCGACCTGCGGCTGCCGCGGGTGGCGGACTACCTGGGGGTGGAGGACAGCGCCGGCCTGACGACCGTCCTGGCCGGGCGCGCCGACCTCGACGACGTCCTGCAGCCCTACGGGGACACGGGCCTGTCGGTGCTGGCCAGCGGCCCGATCCCGCTGAACCCGGCGGCCCTGCTCGGTTCCCGGCACATGGGCGACCTGCTGGCCCGGCTGCGCGAGCGCGCCGACCTCGTCATCATCGACAGCCCGCCGCTGCTGCCGGTCGCCGACGCGGCCGTGCTGGCCCGCCAGACCGACGGCGCCCTCGTCGTGGTCAAGCACGGCAAGACGACGCGGGACCACCTCACCCGGGCCCTGGAGCGGCTGCGGGCGGTCGACGCCCCGGTGCTCGGCGGGGTCCTGACGATGGTCCCGGCGAAGGCCTCGGACTACTCCTACGCCTACGAGTACGGCTACGGGTACCAGCCGACGGTCCCCGACGACGCCGAGGCCGTCGTGCTGGAGCGCTGAGCGCCCCTCCCGCGGCGGGCTCCGTCACGCGGCGGGTCGCGTCAGCGGGGGGCCGCTCCGGCGGGGGGTCCCGGCAGCGCCGCCACGACCGCGGCGAACGCCTCGTCGAGGCGGCGGCCGGCCTTCAGCTGCTCCTCGACCTCGAGCAGGTGCACGTCGGCGACGTCGTCGGAGGCGGGGTCCTGCGGCGCCGTCGGGCCCCGCCACGCCGGGGCCGCGGTGACCAGGGCCCGCAGGGCCGCGGCGGGTGCGGAGCTCGCCGGCAGCCGGCGGTCCCCGCCGAGGCGGCGGGCGATCCGGGCCAGCTCCAGCACGGTGAAGACCCGCCGCTGCGCCGGGGGGACGGTGGTGATCACGCTGGCGCGCTGGGTGCGGGTCATGGTGAGGACGAGGTCGGCGGTGTCGACGAGCCGCGCGTCGAGCCGGCGGGCGGGTCCGGTGGCGAGGACGGGGCGGTGCAGCCGGCGCAGGACCTCCGCGACGGCGCGGTCGGTGGGTTCCCCGTCGCGGGCGTCCGTGCCCGCGGAGGTCACCCGGATCGTGGCGGCGGCCTCGCCGAAGCGCTCGGTGAGGTGGTGGCGCAGCAGCGCCACCCCGAGGGGTGAGCGGCTGACGTTGGCCGTGCAGACCACGAGCACCTCGAAGCGGGTCCTCACGGGGCCATCTTGAGCATCTGCCGGCGTTCGCGCAGGGCCGCGAGCAGCGCGGCGGTCTCGACCTGGGGCGCGCCGTCGAGGATGCACTGCTTGGCGGCCAGCGCGGCGGCGGCCGAGACCTGCTCGTGGCTGAGGCCGCTGGCGGTGGAGGCGACCCGCGGCCACTCCACCGCGCTGAGGTCGAACCCGCGCAGCCGGCGCAGGACGACCTCCTGCACCACCCCGGTGCTGGGCAGCGGGTAGTCGACGACGGTGTCGAAGCGGCGCAGCACGGGGCGCTCGAGCAGCTGGGGGCGGTTGGTGGTGACGACGAGGACGGCGGTGGAGGCGTCCTGGTCGAGCAGACCGGTGAAGGTGCGCAGGACGTCGCGCAGGTGGGTACGGCTGCGCTCGCCCCCGTCGGGGTCGATGAGGGTGTCGACGTCGTCGAAGAGGCACACCCCGCGGCTCTGGGCCAGCAGGTCGAAGACCAGGGACAGCTTGGCGACGGCGTCCTCGGCGGGCAGGTCGGCGAAGACGTCCAGGCGCACGGAGAACAGCGGCAGGGCGAGCTCGGCGGCCAGCACCTCGGCCGTCATGGTCTTGCCGGTGCCGGGGGGGCCGGTCAGCAGCAGCTTGCGCAGCGGTTCGAACCCCCGGGCGCGCAGCGTCTCGGCGTGCCGCTGCTCGGTGAGGACGCGGTGCAGGCGGGCCATGACGTCGCTGGCGAGGGCGAGGTCGGCCAGCTGGGCGCCGGGGAGGGAGGCGGTGAGGACCTGGGCCAGCTCCCCGCGCGGCTGGGCCACCGAGGAGGGGGGCGGGGGTTGCGGCGGGGCCTGGGGGCGGACGCTGGCGCGCCGGGTCTCCAGCAGGCGGCGGAGCTCCTCGACCTCCTTGGACCGGCCGGCGTTCTCCAGGACCTCGGCGACGGCCGCGCGGAAGCGCGCGTCGTCGCCGGCGCCGTGGCTCTCCACGAGCGCCTTGACGTGCGCCGCGGTCGCCAGCAGCCGTCCCTCCACCCCGGCAACTTACCGTGAGTGACCTCTCGTCACACGAGGATCACCCTTCCCGCACGAAGACGCAGAACGGGTGCCCCGCCGGGTCGGCGTAGACGTGGATCGGTTCGACCTCCTCCGCGCTGCCGTCGCGCAGCGGGCGCGCCCCCAGCGCCAGGGCCCGGGCGTGGTGGTGGGCCAGCGCCTCGCGGTCGGGCACGGTGAAGTCGACGTGCACCTGCTGCGGCACCCCGCCCGTCGGCCACGTCGCCCGGGGCAGCACCTCGACCTGCTGGAAGGCCAGGACCCGCCGTCCCCCGGCGTCGACGAGCACCAGCCAGCCGGGCCCGTCCACCCCGTCCCCGGGGGGTTCGTCACCGGCGCGGTAGCTCAGCCCCAGCAGCTCGCGGTAGAACTCCGCGAGCTCGCGGACGTCGGTGGCGTCGAGGACGGTGTGCAGCAGGCGCGGGAAGGACGTCGTCACCACCCCACCGTGCCGCGCGGGGCGGGAACGCGAAAGCCCCCGGAGAATTCTCCGGGGGCTTTCGAGGGTGGGCCTAGGAGGACTTGAACCTCCGACCTCTTCCTTATCAGGGAAGCGCTCTAACCGACTGAGCTATAGGCCCTCCGCCGCCGGGGTGCGCGGCGTCGTCAACCTTACCCGATGGGAGGGCGTGCCTCGAACCGGATCAGTCGTCGGACAGGGTGACGTGCAGCCCGCCCACCAGGGCCGACGACACGTTGTAGAGGAACGCCACGATCGTCGACAGCGCCGTGAGCAGCACGACGTCGACGACGGCGATGACCGTGGCCAGGGAGATGACCTTCCCGAAGCCGACGTAGTCCAGCAGGTCGAAGTCGACCTCGTTGCCGACGACGTCGGTGAGCAGGCCGTCGAGGTCGGTGAAGACGCCCATCCCGTCCAGCACGCTCCACACGACCGCCGTCGCCACCACCAGGGCGATGCCGACGGCCACCGAGAGCAGGAACGACAGCTTCGTGACCGACCACGGGTCGACCCGGGCCAGCGTCAGCCGCACCCGGCGCGGGACGGCGTCCACGCCGTTGCGGGCGCGCGCGGCCGTGGCCGGCTGGGCCGTCGCGGTGGGCTGGGCCGTCGCGGCGGCTCCGGCCGGGGACGGCGCGGACCGGTCCGCCCTGCCCGACTGGGCCGACGACGCTGTCGCGCGTTCGGCGGGGGTCACTCGTCACCTCCGGGATCAGGCTCACTGGTCGGAGCCTCAGGCGACGGTACGCCATCCCCGGCCCCCGACACAGGGTCGATGCCCCGTTCCTCCACAGGTGCTCCACCGATGGGGGCCTCGTCGGCGCCCTCGGCGGCCGCCAGGTCGTCCCCGCTGCCGGCGACGTCGGCGATCGGGTCGTCGACCCCGCTCGTGGTGGCCTCGGAGACCTCCTCGGCCTCGACCTCCACGTCGATGACGCGTTCGACGTTGCGGGTGATGGCGAGGATGCGGTCGCCGGTCTCGGGCCGGGCGAAGGTGACGCCCATGGTGTCGCGCCCCTTGTCCGGCACCTCGTCCACCCGCGAGCGCACGACCCGCCCGGCCTGCATGACGACGAGCACCTCGTCGTCCTCGGAGACGGTGAGCGCGCCGACGAGGTCCCCGCGCTCCTCGGTCAGCTTGGCGACCTTGATGCCCAGGCCCCCGCGGCCCTGCTTGCGGTAGTGCTCGATCTTGGTGCGCTTGGCGTAGCCGAGCTCGGTGACCACGAAGACGAACAGGTCGTCGCGGGCCACCGCCATCGCCAGGAGCTCGTCCTCGCCGCGGAACTTCATCCCGGTGACCCCGGAGGTGGCCCGGCCCATCGGGCGCAGGTTCTCGTCGGTCGCCTCGAAGCGGACGCTCATCCCCTTGCGCGAGACGAGGAAGAGGTCCTCGTCCTCGCTGACCAGGGTCGCCGCGAACAGCTCGTCGTCGACCTCCTCGGTCCCGTCCGCCCCCGGGTGGGAGCGCAGGTTGATGGCGATGAGGCCGCCGGAGCGGTTGGAGTCGTACTCGGAGAGCCGGGTCTTCTTGACGATGCCGCCGCGGGTGGCGAGCACCAGGTACGGCGCCTGCTCGTAGTCCTCGATGTCGAGGACGGCGACGATCCGCTCCCCCGGCTGGAAGGCCAGCAGGTTCGCGACGTGCTGACCGCGCCCGTCCCGGCCGCCCTCGGGCAGCTCGTAGCCCTTGGCCCGGTACACCCGCCCGAGGTTGGTGAAGAACAGCAGCCAGTGGTGGGTCGTCGTGGTGAAGAAGTGCTCCACGACGTCGTCCTCGCGCAGGCTCGCGCCCCGGACCCCGCGCCCGCCGCGCCGCTGGGCGCGGTACAGGTCGGTCTTGGTGCGCTTGGCGTACCCGCCGCGGGTGACGGTGACGACGACGTCCTCGACGGGGATGAGGTCCTCGACGGTCATGTCGCCCTCGAAGGGCAGGATCTGCGTCTTGCGCTCGTCGCCGTAGCGCTCGACGAGCTCGGCGAGCTCGTCCCCGACGATCTGCCGCTGCCGCTCGGGACGGGCGAGGATGTCGTTGAAGTCCCCGATCATCCGCATGAGCTCGTCGTACTCGTCGGTGATGCGCTGGCGCTCCAGGGCCGCGAGGCGGCGCAGCTGCATCTCCAGGATGGCGCGGGACTGGATCTCGTCGATCTCCAGCAGCCCCATCAGGCCGTCGCGCGCGGACTCGACCGTCGGGCTGGCGCGGATGAGCGCGATGACCTCGTCGAGGGCGTCGAGGGCCTTGAGCAGCGCCCGCAGGATGTGCGCGCGCTCCTCGGCCTTGCGCAGCCGGAACCGGGTCCGGCGGACGATGACGTCGAGCTGGTGGGCGATCCAGTGCTTGAGGAAGGCGTGGATCGGCAGCGTGCGCGGCACCCCGTCGACCAGGGCGAGCATGTTCGCGCCGAAGTTCGTCTGCAGCTGGGTGTGCTTGTAGAGGTTGTTCAGCACGACCTTCGCCACGGCGTCGCGGCGCAGGATGATGACGAGGCGCTGGCCGGTCTTGCCGGAGGTGTGGTCCTGCACGTCGGCGATGCCGGTGAGGCGGCCGTCGCGGACGAGGTTGGCGATGTTCTCCGCCAGGTTGTCCGGGTTGACCTGGTACGGCAGCTCGCTGACGACGAGGCAGGTCCGGCCCTGGATCTCCTCGACCTCCACGACGGCCCGCATGGTGATGGAGCCGCGGCCGGTGCGGTAGGCGTCGCTGATGCCGCGGTGGCCCAGGATCAGGGCCCCGGTCGGGAAGTCGGGTCCCTTGATGCGGGTCAGCAGCGCGGCGAGCTGCTCCTCGTCGGAGGCGTCGGGGTTGTCCAGCAACCACTTCGCGCCCTCGGCGACCTCGCGCAGGTTGTGCGGGGGGATGTTCGTCGCCATGCCCACGGCGATGCCGGCGGACCCGTTGACCAGCAGGTTCGGGAAGCGGCTGGGCAGGACGTCGGGCTCGTCGGTGTGCCCGTCGTAGTTGGGCGAGAAGTCGACGGTCTCCTCGTCGATGTCGCGGACCATCTCCATGGCCAGCGGCGCCATGCGGCACTCGGTGTAGCGGGGCGCGGCGGCCGGGTCGTTGCCCGGGGAGCCGAAGTTGCCCTGCCCGTCGACGAGCGGGTAGCGCAGCGACCAGTCCTGGGCGAGGCGGACCAGGGCGTCGTAGATCGAGGTGTCGCCGTGCGGGTGGTAGTGACCCATGACGTCGCCGACGACGCGGGCGCACTTGGAGTACCCGCGGTCGGGGCGGTACCCGCCGTCGTACATCGCGTACAGCACCCGGCGGTGGACGGGCTTGAGACCGTCGCGCACGTCGGGCAGGGCCCGGGAGACGATCACGCTCATCGCGTAGTCGAGGTAGGACCGCTGCATCTCGGCCTGCAGGTCCACCTGCTCGACGCGGTCGCCGGGGTGGGGGGGTTCGGTGGTGCTCTCGCTCACGCTGGGGTTCGCCTCTCAGATCACGGTCGTCGTGTCGTCTCGTTCCACGTGGAACATCGACCTGTCACACGTCGAGGAACCTCACGTCGCGGGCGTTGCGCTGGATGAAGCTGCGGCGCGACTCCACGTCCTCGCCCATGAGGACCGAGAACACCGCGTCGGCCGCGGCGGCGTCCTCGAGGGTCACCTGCAGCAGCGTGCGGTGGGCGCGGTCCATCGTGGTCTCGGACAGCTCGTCCCAGTTCATCTCGCCCAGACCCTTGTACCGCTGGGTCTTGCCCTCCTTGGGCAGCTTCTTGCCCGCCGCGAGACCGGCCTCCATGAGCGCGTCGCGCTCGCGGTCGGAGTAGGCGAACTCGTGCGCGGCCCCGCCCATCCACTTGATCCGGTACAGCGGCGGCTGCGCCAGGTACACGTGGCCGTTCTCCACCAGCGGGCTCATGTAGCGGAACAGCAGCGTCAGCAGCAGCGTGCGGATGTGCTGACCGTCCACGTCCGCGTCGGCCATGATGATGATCTTGTGGTACCGGAGCTTCTCGAGGTTGAACTCCTCGCCGATGCCGGTGCCGAAGGCGGTGATGAGGGCCTGCACCTCCTGGTTGCCCAGGGCACGGTCCAGGCGGGCCTTCTCCACGTTGAGGATCTTGCCGCGGATCGGCAGGATCGCCTGGGTGCGCGGGTCGCGGCCGCGGGTGGCCGAACCGCCCGCGGAGTCGCCCTCGACGATGAACACCTCGCACTCGGCGGGGTTGTTGGACTGGCAGTCCTTCAGCTTGCCCGGCAGCGAGTTGCGCTCCAGCAGCGACTTGCGGCTCGCCTCGCGCGCCTTGCGGGCGGCCTGGCGCGCGACCGAGGCCGAGTGCGCCTTCTTCGCGATCTGGTAGGCCTCCTTGGGGTTGGAGGCGAACCAGTGCCCGAGGTGCTCGCGCACCTGGGCGTTCACGTAGGTGCGGGCGGAGGTGTTGCCCAGCTTCGTCTTCGTCTGGCCCTCGAACTGCGGCTCGGACAGCTTCACCGAGATGATCGCCGTGAGGCCCTCGCGGATGTCGGACCCCTCGAGGGTGTCGTTCTCCTTGAGCAGCGCCGGCTTCGCGGCCCGGGCGTACTCCTGGACCAGCGAGGTCAGCGCCGTCCGGAAGCCCGTCTCGTGCGTCCCGCCCTCGGTGGTGTTGATGGCGTTGGCGAAGGTGAAGACCGTCTCGGAGTACGCCGTCGTCCACTGCATGGCGACCTCGAGGGAGATCCCCTGCTCGGTGTCCTCGGCCTCCAGGCTGATGATCGAGTCGTGCAGCGGCTCGTTCTTCTTCAGCGAGTTCACGTGCTTCACGTAGTCCACGAGACCGCCGTCGTAGCGGTAGGTGACGTCGCGCAGCGGCTTCGCGTCGGTGGACTCGTCCTCGACCTCGTCCTCCACGACGCGCTCGTCGCTCAGGGAGATCGTCAGGCCCTTGTTGAGGAAGCACGTCTGCTGGAAGCGGGTGCGCAGGGTCTCGAAGTCGAAGACGGTCGTCTCGAACGTCTCGGGGCTGGGCCAGAACGTGATCGAGGTGCCGGTCTCGCCGGTCTCCTCGCCCTTCTCCAGCGGCGCCACCGGGACGCCGCCCTCGAAGGACTGCCGCCACACGTGGCCCTGCCGCCGGACCTCGACGTCGACGCGGCGCGAGAGCGCGTTGACGACGGAGATGCCGACGCCGTGCAGGCCGCCGGAGACGGAGTAGCCGCCGCCGCCGAACTTGCCGCCGGCGTGCAGGACGGTGAGCACGACCTCGAGGGCGGAGCGCCCCTCCCCGGGCATGATGTCGACGGGGATGCCGCGGCCGTTGTCGACGCAGCGCAGCCCGCCGTCGGCCAGCATCGTCACGGCGATGGTGTCGCAGTACCCCGCGAGCGCCTCGTCGACGGAGTTGTCCACGACCTCGTAGACGAGGTGGTGCAGCCCGCGCTCGCCGGTCGAGCCGATGTACATGCCGGGGCGCTTGCGCACCGCCTCGAGACCCTCGAGGACGGTGATCGCGTCGGCGCCGTACTCCGGGCGCGGGGTGCCGTCGGGTGCCACCGCGTCGGCCAGCGACGGTGCGTCCTCGGGGCTGGTGTCCTCGGGACCGGGCGTCTCTTGGTCTGGCACGAGCGGGTGTGCTCCCTCCGCGTCGAGGCGACCGGTCGGGCAACGGGGCACGGACGTTCGGGCCCGTGTCCGCCAGTCTTGATCAGAGGAAGCTTCGATCGACGACGAAGGCCCTACGACCGCCAGGTTCGTGTCCCAGTGTACCCCGCGCGGGCCGTGATCTCGCGCTGCGCGGCCCCTAGCGCGCTCCTGAGCGGTTCGACCCCCCCGGGTGTGGGGGACCACGCGCGGGCACCCCGGCCGGGTGCACGCGAAACCTGGGCCGTCGGACGGGCCCGGGACGCTACCCGTAGGTGTCGCGCGGTCCCCGCCCGCCGGGGGCGGAGCGCCCGCCCTTGCGCCACGAGGGCCCCTGCGGGCCCCGGACGACGACCTTCGTCACGACGCCGTGGCCCAGCTCCTCGTCCAGGCGCCGGACGAGGTGGCTGGTGAGGAGGCGGACCTGGGTGGCCCAGGCCGTGGACTCCGCGCGCACCACCAGCGTCCCGTCCTTGAGCGTCTCGGGGGTGCAGTGCCCGGCCAGCTCGGGGCCGACGACGACGTCCCAGCGCCCGAACGCCCCGCCGACGGCGACCGGCCGCTCCCAGCCGCGCTCCCCCACCAGGCGCCCCAAGGTGGAGTCCAGCGACTGCGGGTCGCGGGCGTCGGGGTGGGCCCCGGAGCGGGTGGACCCCCCGCCCCGCCGGGCCTCGCGCCACTCCTCGCGGGTCTGCTTGCCGCCCAGCGGCACCTGCCCCGGCCGCAGCCCGCGGGCCGCGGCCGCGGCCCGGGCCCGGCCCAGGGCGGTGCGCGCGAGGTCGGCCCCGATCGACCCGTCGTCGTCCTCGGGCCCGTCCCCGGGGTCCTGCCCCGGCTCGCCGGCGGCGTCGGGGTCCTCCCTGGGCCCGGCCGCCCCCGGCGGCTCAGTCACCGCGGACCGCCGCGCCGGAGGTGACATGCACCCGGTCGGTGTGCTCCCCGCGCAGCGCGGCGGGGACGTCCTCGGGCACCGCGGCGGTCACCAGCACCTGCTCGGCGTCGGCGACGACCTCCGACAGCCGTTCGCGCCGGCCCGCGTCGAGCTCGGCGAAGACGTCGTCGAGCACGAGCACCGGCCCGCCGGGGTCGTCCACCTCGTCGTCGGCCAGCAGCAGCCGGTAGCTGGCCAGCCGCAGGCCCAGCGCGACCGACCAGCTCTCCCCGTGGCTGGCGTAGCCCTTGGCGGGCATCCCGCCCAGGGTGAGGACGAGGTCGTCGCGGTGCGGGCCCACGAGGCACACCCCGCGGTCCAGCTCGCTCTTGCGCTGCTCGAGCATCGAGGCCAGCAGCGCCTCCCGCAGCGCGTCCCGGGTGGGGGCCTCCCCGCCCGGGGTGGTGGCCACCCCCTCCGCGAGCAGGGGCAGGCTGGAGCGGTAGCCCAGCTCCAGGTCGCCCTGCCCACCGCTGACCGCCCGGTAGGCGGAGTCGGTGGGCGAGCGCAGGTCCGCCAGCAGCGCCAACCGGGCCGACAGCAGCTCCGCCCCCGTCGTGGCCAGGTGCTCGTCCCACACGTCGAGGGTGTGGGTGTCCGCCCGGCCCGAGCGCATCGCCGACCCGGCCGACTTCAACAGGGCCGTGCGCTGGCGCAGGATCCGGTCGTAGTCGGCCCGCACCCCGGCGATCCGCGGCCACCGGGTGACCAGCAGCTCGTCGAGGTAGCGGCGGCGCTCCCCGGGGTCGCCCTTGACCAGGGCGAGGTCCTCGGGGGCGAAGAGCACCGTCCGCAGCACCCCGAGCACGTCGCGGGTCCGGCGGACCGGGTTGCCGTTGAGCCGGGCCCGGTTCGCCTTCCCCGGGGTGATCTCCAGCTCGACCAGCGCCCGGCGCCCGCCGCGCTCCAGCTGCGCCCGCACCACGGCGCGCTCCGCTCCCTGCCGCACCAGCGGGGCGTCACCGGAGACCCGGTGGCTGCCCAGCGTCGCGACGTACCCGATGGCCTCGACCAGGTTGGTCTTGCCCTGCCCGTTCAGGCCGACGAAGGTCGTCGTCCCCGGACGCAGGTCCAGCTCGAGGGTCGGGTACGAGCGGTAGTCGACGAGCGAGAGGTGCGCGACGTGCACGCGGGGGTCAGCTGTTCGTGGAGCCCGTGCCCGAGGTGGGCCCGGCCTGCGCGACGGCGTGACCACCGAACTGGTTGCGCAGCGCGGCGACGGCCTTGATGGAGGGGGAGTCCTCCTGGCGGGAGGAGAAGCGGGCGAAGAGGGCCGCGGCGAGGACGGGCATGGGGACCGCGTTCTCGATGGCCTGCTCCAGGGTCCAGCGACCCTCGCCGGAGTCCTGCGCGTAGCCGCGGATGTTGTCCAGCTTGGGGTCCTCCTCGAGGGCGCGGACCATGAGGTCCAGCAGCCAGGAGCGGACGACCGTGCCGCGGGTCCAGGCCTTGAAGACGGCGGGGACGTCGTGGATGATCCCCTTCGCCTCCAGCAGCTCGTAGCCCTCGGCGTAGGCGTGCATCAGGCCGTACTCGATGCCGTTGTGGACCATCTTCGAGTAGTGGCCCGCCCCGACGCCGCCGGCGTGGACGAAGCCCTCCTCGCGGGGGCCCTCCGGGCGCAGCGCGTCGAAGATCGGCATCGCCAGGTCGACGTGGCCCTTGGAGCCGCCGACCATCAGGCCGTAGCCGTTGTCCTTGCCCCACACGCCGCCGGAGACGCCGCAGTCCATGTAGCCGGTGCCGCGCTCGGCGAGGAGCTTGGAGTTGATCTCGTCGTCGGTCCACTTGGAGTTGCCGCCGTCGATGACCAGGTCGCCGTCCTTGAGCAGCGGCGCCAGGTTCGCGACGGTGTCGCGGGTGATCTTGCCCGAGGGGACCATCACCCAGACGATCTTGGGCGAGGGCAGCGCCTCGACCAGCGCAGCCAGGGACGGGACGTCGGTGACGTCGGGGTTCGGGTCGTACCCGGTGACCTCGATGCCCTTGTCGCGGAGGCGGGAACGCATGTTCCCGCCCATCTTGCCCAGACCCACGAGACCGATGTGCATCCTGACGCTTCCCTTCTCGCGCCCGGCTCTCGCACCGGGCTCTGTGGACGTACCGGGCTCAGCCGGCCAGCCGGACCGGCATCAGCAGGTACCGGTAGCTGTCGTCGTCGTCCCCGTCGAGGTCCGCCTGGCCGGTGAGGACCGCCGGGCGGGTCGACTGGGTGAACGACAGGCGGGCGAACGGGGCGGCCAGCGCCCCGAGCCCGTCGAGCAGGAACTGGGGGTTGAAGGCGATGGCGATGGACTCGCCGACGAGCGCGGCCTCGAGGGCCTCCGTCGCCTGCGCGTCCTCGCCCTGGCCCGCCTCCAAGGAGAGCACGCCGTCCTCGAACCGCAAGCGCACGGGTGTGTTGCGCTCGGCGACCAGGGCCACCCGCTTCACGGCCTCGGTCAGGGCGGCGGTGGAGACGACGGCGTGGGTGGGGGACTCGGCCGGGAACAGGGCCCGCACCTTCGGGTACTCCCCGTCGACCAGCAGCGAGGTCGAGTACCGCCCGCCGGCCTGGAAGCCGATGAGGTCGCTCTTGCCGTCGGCCATGGCCATCGTGAGCATGCTCGAGGAGCCCAGGGACCGGGCCACGTCGGACAGCGTCCGGGCCCGGACGAGGGCCACGGCGGAGATGTCGGGGCTGCTGGGGTTCCAGCGCAGCTCCCGCACCGCGAGCCGGTAGCGGTCGGTGGCCAGCAGCGTCAGCCGGTCGCCCTCGATCTCCATGCGGACGCCGGTGAGGATCGGCAGCGTCTCGTCGCGGCTGGCCGCGACCGTGACCTGGGCGACGGCCTCGGTGAACTCCGCCCCGGGCAGCTCCCCGGAGGAGTCCGGCAGCGTGGGCAGGGCGGGGTACTCCTCGACCGTCATCGTCAGGAGCGTGAAGCGGCTCGCGCCGCAGGTCACGACGACCTTGGAGCCCTCGGTGGTGAGCGTCACCGGCCGGTTGGGCAGGCTGCGCGAGATGTCGGCGAGGAGGCGGCCCGAGACGAGGACGCGCCCGGCGGTGCGCACGTCGGCGGGGAGCTCGACCCGCGCGGACACCTCGTAGTCGAAGGTGGACAGCTTCAGCGTGCCCTCGTCGGTGGCCTCGAGGAGGACACCGGCCAGCACGGGGACGGGCGGCCGCGAGGGCAGGGCCCGGGCCGCCCACGCGACGGCGTCGGCCAGCACGTCGCGCTCGACCTGCAACTCCACCAGGCACCGCCTTCCCTCGAGCATCCGTCGTCCCGCCGTCGACAGGCGGGGCGGCTCCCGACAGTAGTGGAGACCGCCGCGCGGGGTGCACGCGCCTCCACAGCGACCGGCCCCGTGCACCGCTGCGTCCACCGCGGCGGGCTCCGTCCGCGTCGTCGCTCTCCGTGACCAGAGCGTCGGGGACGGCGCACAGCTTGTTCGAACGCGACGGGTCTCCCCCACGGCTCCTCGGTCCTCAGGGCTGCCCGTCCCCACCACCAGTCCACAGTGGACGTGGGTTGACGAACTTCACCGTAGAGGGGTCCATCGTCGTAGTAGCCCTTGTGCACGCTGTGGACAACCCGGTGTCGTCGCAGGTCAGAGGCGGTTCGCCCCCTGTTCCGTGGTGTGGACGGCCTGAGGACCCGTCGACCCCGTCGTCCACAGGGAGGTGGAGCGCGCCGCCGCTGTCCACCGCCGTCCCCAGGCGCCTGCTGCGGGATCCACCCGTTGTCCACCGAGTTGTCCACCGCTGAGGACATCTTTGTCCACATGGCTGTCCCCAGCGTGTGGACAACTGTGGAGAAGTGTTCGGACGGGCCGGGAGGAGGCCGTCGGGACCGCCCGCGAGGCGGTGCCGCGGCCCGCGGTGGGGTGTGGTGCGCCGGGGAGCGGGCGGGCTGCCCCAGGGCCCTGGACGGGCTCTTGACGGGCCCTCGACGGGCCGGTGACGGGCGTGCGGAGGCGTTCCCGGGGATCGACCACCCGGGACGTGTTCACCGGGACGGTCGGCTCACGGCCCGTCGGCGGGACGACCTCGTCGTCACCCCGCCGGCCGGTCCCCCGGAGGGGGCTCAGGCCCCGGACTGCTTCTTGATGCGGTTGGTCAGCTCGGTGACCTGGTTGTAGGTGCTGCGCCGCTCGGCCATCTGCTGCTTGATCTTGCGCTCGGCGTGCATGACGGTCGTGTGGTCGCGGCCGCCGAAGTGCTGCCCGATCTTCGGCAGGGACAGCTCGGTGAGCTCGCGGCAGAGGTACATGGCGATCTGGCGCGCGGTGACCAGGGTGCGCGAGCGGGACGTCCCGCACAGGTCCTCCAGCGTGACGCTGAAGTAGGACGCCGTCTGCCCCATGATCGCCGCCGCGGTGATCTCCGGGGTCTCCTCGTTGGGGATGAGGTCGCGCAGGACGATCTCGGCCAGCTGCATGTCGACGGGCTGGCGGTTGAGGCTGGCGAACGCCGTCACGCGGATCAGCGCGCCCTCCAGCTCCCGGATGTTCGAGGAGATCTTGGAGGCGATGTACTCGTTGACGTCGTCGGGGACCTCGAGGCGCTCGCCGATCGCCTTCTTGCGCAGGATCGCGATGCGGGTCTCGAGGTCGGGGGGCTGGACGTCGGTGATGAGGCCCCACTCGAAGCGGCTGCGCATCCGCTCCTCGAACCCGGACAGCTGCTTCGGCGGCAGGTCGGAGGTGATGACGACCTGCTTGCTCGCGTTGTGCAGCGTGTTGAAGGTGTGGAAGAACTCCTCCTGCGTCTGGACCTTGTTCGACAGGAACTGGATGTCGTCGATGAGCAGGACGTCCACGTCGCGGTGCCGGCGCTGGAACGCCTGGGCCTTGTCGTCGCGGATGGAGTTGATGAAGTCGTTGGTGAACTCCTCGGAGTTCACGTACCGCACCTGCACCCCGGGGTAGAGGTTCTGCGCGTAGTGGCCGATCGCGTGCAGCAGGTGGGTCTTGCCCAGCCCGGACTCCCCGTAGATGAACAACGGGTTGTACGCCTTGGCCGGGGCCTCGGCGACGGCCACCGCGGCGGCGTGCGCGAAGCGGTTGCTGGCGCCGATGACGAAGGTCTCGAAGATGTACTTCGGGTTCAGCCGGGAGTTCTCGATCCTGGTCGTGGGGCGCCGCGGCTGCCGGCCCGTCCCCGGACCGCGGTCCACCTTGTACCCGGTGAACAGCAGGTCCGGGTCGGAGTCGTCGAGGGGGGAGTCCTCCTCGAGCGAGCCGGAGCGCCGCTCGTCCAGGTGCAGCCCGTCGTCGCCGTCGAGACCGGTGAGGACCGAGCCGCGCTCCCGCTCCACGCTCGGCACGCTGCCGACGCCCCCGGAGTGCTCCCCGGTCCGTTCCGGGGTGAGCACCTGCCCGATGGAGGGGTCGACCGTGACCGCGAGGCGGATGGGCGAGCCGTAGGCCTCCGACAGCGCCCTCGTCAGCGGTTCGCGGACCTTCTGCTCGATGACGTCCTTGGTGAGGTCGTTCGGCACCGCGAGCAGGGCCGTGCCGTCGAGCAGGCCCAGGGGTCGGGTCAGGCGCACGAACGCCCGCTGGTGCTGAGTGACACCGTCGTCCAGTTGCGCCAGCGCGCGCTCCCAGACGCTGGGGAAGTCCCCTCCGTCGGTCTCCACTCGAGCCCTCTCCCGTCGTACCGGATCCGTCCGACGGGTCCCGTCCACACCCCTGTCCACAGCTGTGGAGGACGAGGGGATGCGCGAGATGACCGTCGCAGCACCTCGAGGCGGGTGCGGGCGTCGGTACGTCGAGCGGGACCGTAACAACGGCGACCGCCACCGTTCAAGTGGCGGCCTCCCAGACGACGTCCGGCCGCTACGCCGCGCCGGTCCCTGCGGGCCGGGCGGCACCGTTCGAGGACCGCGGCCGCAGCGGGGCGTCTCCCACCGGACCTGGGACGAACGCTACCTTCCTCCCGTCACCCGCACAGCCCCGTCGCCGGGGCTGTGGACGGCTGGAAGGGGCCCGACACCCCCGGAGCCGGGGTCCGTGCCCGCGCGCTTTGACCCGGGTCGGTCCGGGACCGTACTCTGCTGGGGATTGTGCTCCGCATCGCCGCCCGTCCCGGTCGTCCGGGTCACGGTCCGGCAGTCCGGCGGGGCCCGCCCGCACGAGTCCTGGAGTTCTGACGTGAGCAAGCGCACCTTCCAGCCGAACAACCGTCGTCGCGCCAAGGTGCACGGTTTCCGTCTCCGCATGCGCACCCGCGCCGGCCGCGCCATCCTCTCGGCGCGTCGCACCAAGGGCCGCGCCCAGATCTCGGCCTGACGCCGCTCCCCCAGCCCGCGTGCTGTCCGCGGAGCACCGCCTTCGCCACAAGGACGACTTCACCGTCGCCCTGAAGAACGGTGCGCGTGCTGGGACCCGCCGCCTGGTCCTGCACTGGGCGGTGACCGACCGAGCCCACCCCACCCGGGTGGGCTTCGTCGTGTCCAAGGCCGTGGGGGGTTCGGTCGTCCGGCACCGCACGCAGCGCCGGTTGCGCCACGTCGCCGCCGGACGGCTGACCACCCTGCCCGCCCTGGGCGGTCTGCTGGTCGTCCGCGCCCTCCCGGCGGCCGGGACGGCCACGTCGGCCGAACTGGCGGTCGACGTCGACCGCGGGCTGCGGCGGCTGGGTCTGGTCGCCACCGGCGCCGGTGATGGCTGACCGTCGCCCGTGGCACCCGCTGCGCTGGCCGGCGCTGCTGCTGGTGGGCCTGGTCCGGGTCTACCAGCTCCTCGTGTCGCCCCTGCTGGGGCCGACCTGCCGCTTCTACCCCTCGTGCTCCGCCTACGCCGTCGAGGCGCTGAGGACGCGCGGTGCTCTCGTCGGGACCTGGCTCGCCGTCCGACGACTCTTCCGCTGCCACCCGTGGAACCCTGGTGGAGTGGACCCCGTTCCGCCGAAGGGCCACTCGCGGGTGAAGGCCCCGTGAGCCCGACCCCTGTGAGAGGACAAACCGCACGATGATCGACTTCTTCTACGACCTGCTCTACCCCATCCAGTGGGTGGTCGCGTGGATCATGGTGCGCTTCCACGACGCCCTCACCTTCGTCGGCCTCGACCCCGCCGGCGGCGCGGCGTGGTCGCTCTCGATCGTCGGCCTGGTGGTCGTGATCCGCATCCTGCTGATCCCGCTCTTCGTCAAGCAGATCAAGGCCATGCGCGGGATGCAGGTCATCCAGCCCGAGATGCGCAAGATCCAGGCGAAGTACAAGGGCAAGAACGACCCGGCCAGCCGCCAGGCCATGCAGCAGGAGATGATGGCGCTCTACCGCGAGTCGGGCACCAACCCGATGGCGAGCTGCCTGCCGATCCTGCTCCAGTCCCCCATCTTCCTGGCGCTGTTCCACACCCTGAACGGCATCGGCAAGGGCGAGACGGTCGGCCCGCTGGACCGCACCCTGGTCGACCAGGCCGACAACGCGACGATCTTCGGCTCGCAGCTGTCGGACATCTTCATGAAGTCGTGGTCGACGGGCGAGTGGAACACGATCATCCTCACCGCGGTGATGATCGTCCTGATGTCGCTGTCGCAGTTCGTCACGCAGAAGCAGCTGATGGCGAAGAACACCTCCTCGGCGTCGATGGAGGGCAACCCCTTCGCGCAGCAGCAGAAGATGATGCTGTACATCCTCCCGGTCATCTTCGCGGTCTCCGGCGTCAACTTCCCCATCGGTGTCCTCCTCTACTGGCTCACCACGAACGTCTGGTCCATGGGCCAGCAGTTCTTCGTGATCCGGCGCATGCCGAACCCCGGTTCGCTCGCCGAGAAGGAGCTCCAGGAGCGCAAGGCTCGTCGTGCCGCCCGTCGCGGCCAGGTCCTGACCACCGACACGAGCGCGCCCGCGGTGGGCACGACGGCCGAGCACACGACGAACGCTCCGGCCCGTCGTCAGCGTCAGCAGCCCAAGCGCGGGGCCAGCCGGGAGCAGCGACGCCCGGGCGGCCCGCGCTCCAGCCAGGGCCCCAACCGCTGACCACCCCCAGAGCCAGCTCCACAGCCAGACCCAGGAGGACGTGTGAACGACACGACGGAAGCGCTCGAGGCGACCCCGGCGGACGAGACCGAGGCCACCGACGCCCCCAGCGCCGACGAGGCCCCGAAGCGCGGGACGTCGAAGTCCCGGCTCGAGGAGGAGGGCGACATCGCCGCCGACTACCTCGAGGAACTGCTGGACATCGTCGACCTCGACGGGGACATCGACATCGACATCGAGAACGGCCGCGCGTCCGTGGCCATCGTGGCGGACGAGCCCGGGACGCCGGCGCTGTCGCGGCTCGTCGGGCCCGACGGGGAGGTCCTCGAAGCCCTCCAGGAGCTGACCCGCCTCGCCGTCCAGGCCCAGACCGGGGACCGGACCCGCCTCATGCTCGACGTCGCGGGTCACCGGCTCACCAAGCGCGGTGCCCTGGTCCGCCTGGCGGGCGAGGTGGTGGCCCGCGTGCGCACCAGCGGGGCGGCCGAGCGCCTGGACCCGATGCCGGCCTTCGAGCGCAAGGTCGTCCACGACGCGGTTGCCGCGGCCGGTCTGCTCAGCGAGTCGGAGGGCGAGGAGCCCCACCGTCGGGTCGTCGTGCTGCCGGCGGCGCTGGACCCCCAGGAGAGCAGCGACTGACCTGGAGGACGCACCCCGGCCGATAGGGTGACGGGGTGTCTGATGAGGTGCCTGAGGGCGATGGTGTTCCACGTGAAACACCATCGCCCTCCGTCGTTCCCGAGAGTCCCGTCGAGGTCCCGGTGGAGGCGGTGGCCAGAGTCTTCGGGGACCGGGCCGACCGCGCCGCGACCTACCGGGAGCTCCTCGCCACCGCCGGCGTGGAGCGGGGTCTGATCGGGCCGCGTGAGGTTCCGCGGCTGTGGGATCGCCACCTCCTGAACTGCGCGTACCTGGGGGAGGTCATCGACCAGGGGTCCTCCGTCATCGACCTCGGCTCCGGAGCCGGCCTCCCGGGCATCCCGCTGGCCCTGGCCCGCCCCGACCTGCAGATCCGGCTCGTCGAGCCCCTGGAGCGTCGCTACACCTTCCTCCGGGAGGCCATCACCGAGCTCGGCCTCCGGGACCAGGTGGCGGTCGCCCGCGGGCGAGCGGAGGACGTCCGGGGCGAGTTCTCCGCGTCGGTGGTGACGGCCCGTGCGGTGGCCCCGCTGAAGACGCTGTACGGCTGGGCCCTGCCGCTGGTGGTCACCGGTGGGCACCTGGTGGCCATCAAGGGCCGGAGCGCCTCCGACGAGATCGCGGCCGCGGGGGAGACACTGCGACAGATGGGTGTCACCGCGGCTCCCGAGGTGTTGAGCGTCGGTCCTGACGACGGCACCGGGACGACCGTGGTGCGAGTGGCCCGGGGACACGGCCCGCTGCGAGCGGCGACGGCCCCGGCCCCTCCCGGGGCGGCCAAGCGCCGACCCGGCAAGGGCAACCGGCGATGAACGAAGAGAGGGAACAGCGCGTGACGCAGCTGGGCTGGTTCGGAAGCTCGCGATCCGCAGCGGGGGACCAGGGTCACCTGGGGTGGGTGTCGACCACCCGCCCGACCGCAGCGACCCCCACCGAAGCCGCTGCTGACGTTTCACGTGGAACCACCCCGGTCCTCGAGGACCTGCGCGTCGTGCCGAACGAGGACCTCTCCCCCCGGGAGGTGGACGATCCCCAGGACGCCGAGGTCGATGTTCCACGTGAAACCGAGACTGATGTTCCACGTGAAACGGCTCCCCCGGCCCCGATCTTCACCGGCGTCCCTGTGCCGACGGAGGAGCAGTCCCGTGACGAGACCATTGATGTTCCACGTGAAACGCCTCCCCCTGCTTCCGTCCTGACGGCGGTGGAGGAGCCCGACGACGACGTGGTGGGCGACGACCTCGGCGCGGTTCCACGTGAAACGTCGCGTTCGGCCGTCGTGGAGCGGTTCCCGCTCCCCACAGAGACCCGCGTCATGACCATCGCCAACCAGAAGGGCGGCGTGGGGAAGACGACGACGGCGGTCAACATCGCCTCCGCCCTCGCCGCGGCGGGCCTCAAGGTCCTGGTGCTCGACCTGGACCCGCAGGGCAACGCCTCCACGGCCCTGGGGATCGAGCACCACGCGGACGTCCCCGGCGTCTACGAGGTGCTCGTGGAGGGCAAGCCGCTGGCCGATGTCGTGCAGCGGTGCGAGGAGGCGCCCGATCTGTGGTGCGCGCCCGCCACGGTGGACCTCGCCGGCGCCGAGATCGAGCTGGTCTCGATGGTGGCCCGGGAGTCGCGCCTGCAGCGCGCGGTGGCGAAGTACCTCAAGGGGCTGGAGCGCGCCGGTGAGCGCCGGGTGGACTACGTCCTCATCGACTGCCCGCCCAGCCTCGGGCTGCTCACCATCAACGCCTTCGTCGCGGCGCCCGAGGTCCTCATCCCCATCCAGTGCGAGTACTACGCCCTGGAGGGCCTCAGCCAGCTCCTCGCCAACATCGAGCTGATCCAGGAGCACCTCAACCCGGACCTCTCGGTCACGACGATCCTGCTGACGATGTACGACGGCCGCACCCGGCTCGCCGCGCAGGTCGTGGACGAGGTCCGGCAGCACTTCGGGCCGCAGGTGCTGCGGTCGCTGATCCCGCGCTCCGTGCGCATCTCCGAGGCGCCCAGCCACGGTCAGACGGTGATGGCCTACGACCCGATGTCCTCGGGGGCGCTGGCCTACCTGGAGGCCGCGCGGGAGATCGCCCAGCGTGGCGTGCACGAAACCCCGGAGCCGGCGCGGGATGCTGCCGTGGGAGCGCCCCCCGACGTGGCGGACCCCTGGGCACGGTGGACTGGTGGAACGGTGGCGCGACGCGGGTTCGCGTCGAAGGAAGGTGGAGCGTGAGCGAGAAGCGGCGTGGACTCGGACGCGGACTCGGTGCGCTGATCCCGAGCAGCGGTCCCACCACCACGAGCCGGGGCGGGCTGGCGACGATCCCCCCGGCGATGCGGACGGGTGGCCGTCCGGTGGATGTCTTCTTCGACCAGCGCCAGGAGCTCGTCGACATCCCCGACACCCCGGAGGACGTCGTCGAGGAGCGCCTCGACGACCTCGCCGTCGTGACCACGGAGGGGCCCGACGCGGAGGCGCCCGAGGTGGAGGCGCTGGAGGTCGAGGTGGTCGCGGAGGCGACGCCCACCCCCGCACCCGCCGAGGACGCCGCTGCGGCGACCTCCGTCCCCGAGGACGCCCCGGCGGCCCCGGCTGACGACGTGACCGCAGCGCAGCCCTCCGCGGTCGACGACGGCCTGGTGGACGTCCCCGGGGCCCGCTTCGCCGAGGTGCCGGTCACCTCGATCGTCCCCAACCCCCGCCAGCCGCGGACGGTGTTCGACGAGGACGACCTCTCCGAGCTCGTCCACTCCATCCGCGAGATCGGCGTCCTGCAGCCCGTCGTCGTCCGCGCCGTGGAGCCGGCCGAGGACGGCGTCGCCCGCTTCGAGCTCGTCATGGGCGAGCGTCGCTGGCGGGCCGCGACCGAGGCCGGCCTCGCGGCCATCCCCGCGATCGTGCGGGAGACCGCCGACGACGACCTGCTGCGGGACGCGCTGCTCGAGAACCTGCACCGCAGCCAGCTGAACCCCCTGGAGGAGGCGGCGGCCTACCAGCAGCTGCTCGACGACTTCGGCTGCACGCACGAGGAGCTCGCCTCGCGCATCGGCCGGTCCCGCCCGCAGATCAGCAACACCCTGCGCCTCATGAAGCTGCCCCCGCTGGTCCAGCGGCGGGTGGCCGCCGGCGTCATCAGCGCGGGCCACGCCCGGGCCCTGCTGTCCCTGGAGGACGGCGCGGCGATGGAGCGGCTCGCGCAGCGGATCGTCGCGGAGGGCCTGTCCGTTCGCGCGGTCGAGGAGATCATCGCCCTCGGCGACGCGGACCACGAACCTCGCCGCCGCAACCCCGCGCGGCCGCAGCCGGAGCTCGACAGCCGCGCCTCCACGCTGGCCGACCGGCTCGACACCCGGGTCAAGATCAGCATGGGCCGCACCCGGGGACGGGTCACGGTCGACTTCGCCGGTCTGGAGGACCTGGACCGCATCCTGCGGCTGCTGGACGCCACACCGGCCCCGTGAACCCGGGCGGCGCACCGGTGACCCGGATCCCGGTGCGCCGCCCGAACACCGCGTCCCGGCGGGCGCTGCTCGTCGCGCTCCCCGGGACAGCCACCTAGGATGGTGCCCTCGCACCGTCGAGGTGCGGCCACGTCGTCGAGACGCCACGGGCGGGATGGGGGGCTGGCCCCGGTGGGTCGTCGCATGGCGCCGTTGACGCTCGACACGGTCGCCGACCTCCCCAAGCAGTCGCGGCAGTGCGTCTTCTGGGAGCTGGACGCCGTCGCCGCGCAGCGCGCGGCCGAGGCCGGGTACCCCGACTTCGAGAAGGAGGCGTGGATCTCCAGCGTCCTGCTCCAGTGGGGTCCCTGCGGTCGGCTCGTCTACGTCGACGACCAGCCCGCGGGTTTCGTCGTCTACGCGCCGCCGGTGTACGTCCCGCGGTCGACGGGCTTCCCCACCTCACCGGTCAGCGGTGACGCGGTGCTCCTCACGACGGGCTGGATCGAGCCCCCGTTCCGCGGCGAGGGGCTGGCCCGGATGCTCCTGCAGGGCGCCGCGAAGGACCTCACCCAGCGCGGGGTGAAGGCCGTGGAGGCGTTCGGCGGGGGACCGGCCGCCGTCGGCGGCGACGGCCGCGACGACTGCGCCCACGACAGCGACGAGGCCTGCGTGCTGCCCGCGCACCTGCTGGAGTCGGTCGGGTTCACCGTCGTCCGCCCCCACCACCGCTACCCGCGGCTGCGGCTGGAGCTGAAGACCGCGCTGAGCTGGCGCGAAGACGTCGAGGCGGCGCTGGAACGGCTGCTCGCCGGGGTCCGGGTGCAGACCCTCGCCGGCGTCGCCCACCCCTGACACGCACGAGCGCCGGCCCCCGGGGACGGGGACCGGCGCTCGTGGAGCGGTGCGTCAGCCGATGAAGTCGCCGAGCTCCTTGAGCAGCACGGGCTTCGGGCGGGCGCCGATGACGGTCTTGACGACCTCGCCGCCGGAGTAGACGTTCAGCGTCGGGATCGACGTCACGCCGTACTTCGCCGCGATCCGCGGGTTCTCGTCGGTGTTCACCTTCACCACGGTGATCTTGTCGCCGTGCTCGGCGGCGATCTCCTCGAGGATGGGGGCGACCTGGCGGCACGGGCCGCACCAGGGGGCCCAGAAGTCCACGAGGACGGGCTTGTCGGACTGCAGGACCTCGGCGTCGAAGGTGTCGTCGGTGACGGGAGCGGTGCTGCTCACGGGGGAACCTCCAGGTGGGTGGTGCGTCAGGCCCGCGGCTGCGGGCGGTCGGTGGTCTCGGAGTCCGGGACGTCCGGGGTCTCGGTCTCCTCGCGGGCCGGCTGCGCGTCCAGGCCGGCGTCGCCGCGGGCGGCGAGGTACTTCTCGGCGTCCAGGGCGGCGGAGCAGCCCATCCCGGCGGCGGTGATGGCCTGCATGTACTCGTGGTCGACGACGTCGCCCGCGGCGAACACCCCGGGGACGTTGGTGCGGGTGCTGCGGCCCTCGACGAGGACGAAGCCGTTCTCGTCCAGGTCGACCTGCCCCTTCACGAGGTCGGTGCGCGGTTCGTGGCCGATGGCGATGAACAGCCCCGTCGCCGGGATCTCGCGGGTCTCCCCGGTCACGGTGTCGCGCAGCGTGAGCCCCTCGACCTTGTCCCCGCCGAGGATGCCGGTGACCTCGGAGTTCCAGGCGAAGCGGATCTTCGGGTTGTCCTCGGCGCGCTTGCGCATGATCCGCGAGGCGCGCAGTTCGTCGCGGCGGTGCACGATCGTCACGGTGCGGGCGAAGCGGGTGAGGAAGGTGGCCTCTTCGACCGCGGAGTCCCCGCCGCCGACGACGACGATGTCCTGCTCGCGGAAGAAGAACCCGTCGCAGGTCGCGCACCAGCTGACCCCGCGCCCGGAGAGGCGCTTCTCGTCGGGCAGGCCGAGCTGGCGGTACGCCGAGCCCAGGGCGAGGATCACGGCGTGGGCGCGGTACGTCTCGCCGCCACCGGTCACGACCTCCTTGACGTCGCCCTCGAGGCGGACGTCGACGACGTCGTCGGTGATCAGCTCGGCGCCGAACCGCTCGGCCTGCTGACGCATGTTGTCCATGAGGTCCGGGCCGAGGATCCCCTCGGGGAACCCGGGGAAGTTCTCGACCTCGGTGGTGTTCATCAGCGCACCGCCGGCGGTCACCGACCCCTCGAAGACCAGCGGCCGCAGCTCCGCGCGCGCGGCGTACAGGGCCGCGGTGTACCCCGAGGGGCCCGAACCCACGACGATGACGTTGCGGATCTCGTTCGTGGTGACGTCGCTCACCTGTGCGGCCTGCTTCCTCGGTCGGTGCCCACCCCGTGGTCACGGGGCTCGGGCGGTGCTGCCTCTTCAACCGATCGTAGGGGTGCGCTGTTCCCGTCGCCGACCCCCCGGGCGGGCGTCAGGAGCCGGCGGGGAGGGGGACGTCCACCCGGCTGTACGCGGCGTCGCCGGGGACGCAGTCCAGGGCCACGACGACGACCTCGGCCCCGTCCCCGCTGCGGTGCACGACGAGCGCGGCGGGGACGGTGCGCCAGCTGGCGATCTCCACCGCGAGCACCGAGACCGGGTCCACCCCGAGGCTCTTCGTGCAGGCCAGGGCCCGCTCGGCGACCGGGCGCTGGGCCGGGTCGCTCGTGGCGGACGCCTCCCCCGAGGGGGCCTTGAGCAGGGTCCGGCCGGGGGCGGTCGCGTCGGTGCCGCTGGTGGCGTCCGGGGCCCTCCCACCGCCACCCGTGGCCTCCGCGGCCTCCTCCTCCAGGGTCTCCTCGGCGAGGTCCTCCACCGCCGCGGCGTCGGTGTAGTCCCGGCCGCTGACCAGCACCCTCGCCTCCGGCGGGGCCGCCACGTCCACGGCGGCGGAGTCCGCGGCGCTGGAGCCGCTGGCGCTGTCGGAGGAGGGTTCGTGCTGCACGGCGAGGACGGCCCCGCCGCCGATGACCAGGATCCCCGCGGCGGCGGTGAGCAGCCGCGGCAGGCGCGGGCGGCGGCGACGGGCGGCCAGCGACGCGACGGGGGTGTCCGCGCGGGCCGCGGCGAGGGCGGCGTCGAGGCGGGCCACGACGTCGTCGGGGACCGGTCCGACGTCGGCGGCGGCGCGCAGCAGGGCGCGGACGCGCTGCTCCTCGGGGCTCAGCGGCTCCTCGGCCCCGTCCCCGGCGTTCCCGCCGAACGTCTCGCTCACCGCGGACCTCCTCCCGTCTCCCGTGCTCGGCCGGTTCGCGCCCGACCCGTTCGCGCCCGACCCGTTCGCGCCCGACCCGTTCGCGCCCGACCCGTTCGCGCCCGACCCGTTCGCGCCCGACCCGTTCGCGCCCGACCCGTTCGCGCCCGACCCGTTCGCGCCCGACCCGTTCGCGCCCGACCCGTTCGCGCCCGACCCGTTCGCGCCCGACCCGTTCGCGCCCGACCCGTTCGCGCCCGACCCGTTCGCGCCCGACCCGTTCGCGCCCGACCCGTTCGCGCCCGACCCGTTCGCGCCCGACCCGTTCGCGCCCGACCCGTTCGCGCCCGACCCGTTCGCGCCCGACCCGCAGTACGACGTGGTGCGGCGTTCAACGGTTCCCCGGCCCGCCGAGGAGCTCCGCCAGCGCCGCCCGCCCGCGCGAGCAGCGGGACTTCACCGTGCCCACTGCGACGTCGAGGATCGCGGCGGCCTCGGCGACCGGCACGTCGTACATGTCGACGAGCACCAGCGCCGCCCGCTGCGCCTCCGGCAGCCGCGCCAGGGCGCTGGTCACGTCGAGGGCCGTCTCCACGTGCGGGGTGGCGTCCTCGGCGACGGCCAGGGCGGCCCCGGTGCGGGCGCTCTCCTCCCCGCCGGGACCGACCTCCTCCTCCAGGGGGCGCGTGGGGCGCACCGCCCGGCGCCGGGCCCGGTCCAGGCAGGCGTTGACGACGATGCGGTGCAGCCACGTCGTGACCGCGGACTCGCCGCGGAAGCGGCCGGCGGCCCGCAGCGCCGAGACGAGGGCGTCCTGGAGGGCGTCGGCGGCCTCCTCCCGGTCGCCCGTGGTGCGCAGCGCCACCGCCCACAGCCGGTCGCGGTGGCGGCGCACGACCTCCCCGAACGCCTCCGGGTCCCCCGCCACGTGCGCGGCGAGGAGCTCCGCGTCGCTGCGCGGGTCCACCGGCGCGCCGGGGCCCGCCGGGGTCACGGGGCCTGCGGGGTCGGCGGGGTCGGTGCCTGCGGGGCCGCGACGGTCCCCGTGACGGCGACCTCCGCGACGCTCGCGCGGAACACGCCGTCCGTGGTCGGCAGCTGCGTGAACCACAGGACCAGGTAGCGGCTGCGGACCGGCTGCGGCGGCGTCAGCGCCTGCACGCCCCCGGCGGCCGCGGTCGCGACGGGCACCGACCCCTCCAGCGCGGGACCGGGGGCGGTGAGCAGCGACACCGACCCGCCCTCCCCGCCGGCGGTCAGCTGCACGCCGGTGACGTCGGCCTCCGCCCCGAGGTCGAGGAGGAGCCCCATGCCGTCCTTGAGCCCGCCGAAGGCCGCCGAGTTGTACCGCTGGCTCTCCCACGCCGTGGCCGGGTCGCCGTCGACCGCCCGCGGCGCCGTCTCGGAGGACTCCCCGCCCCCCTGCGGGTCCAGCGCGGAGACCACCGCGACGGGCAGCACGGCGGGTGCGGGGGGCGGGGTGCTCGGGGTGGCGGTGGGCGCCGGGGCGCTGCTCGGGGCCGGAGCGGGGGTCGTCGCCGCGGGCGCGCTCGCGGCCGCGGTGCCGGGGATGGCGGGCACGCTGATCCGGCTGAGCTGCCACAGCGCGAGCACCAGCCCCACCACGACGACCGCCCCGACGATGGCGAGCACGAAGCGGGAGTCGTCGCGCGGGGGACGGGCCGTGGGGTGCGGGCGGGTGAACGGGACGGGCGGCTCGGCCTCCGGCACCACCTCGTCGCGGTTCTTCAGCCGGCCCCGGAACTCCCGCGTCGCGGCCTCGCCACGCATCCGGCGCAGGGTCTCCTCCCAGGGCGCCATCGTCCACGGCGCCAGCTGCAGGGCCAGCTCCGCCGGATCGCGCGGACCGTCCTCGTGGGGCCCGAACGTCACGCTGCACAGGGTGTCCAGGTCGTTCGGCACGTCGGGACGGATGTCCTTGGGCGGCAACGGTTTCCCGTCCGCCGTGGGGGACTGCGGCAGACCGTCGTGCGGGGCTGTCCCCTCCAGCGCGGGCCAGCGGGCCACGAGCCCGGCGTAGACGAGCGCGACGAGCCCCACGGCGTCGGCGCGGTTGGCGAGCGCCGCGGCCCGGGCCGGCGACACCGCCGGCGGGTCGACCTCCAGGGCCGCCTCGACGCCCACGCCCCGGACCCGGACGACCCCGTCGGGACCGAGAACCACGTCGTCGGGGGTCAGCCGGGTGTGGTGCAGCCCGCGCCGGGCGGCGACGTCCAGGGCGCTGGCGACCTCGCCGACCAGCGCCCGCACGGCGGCCGGCTTCAGCGGGCCGGTGCTCAGCAGCTCGCCGAGGGACCGGCCCTCGACGTGCTCCTCGACGACGAACACCGTGGGCGTCCCGCCGGGCTGGGCCGCGTCGGTGCCGGCGTCGAGGATGCGCGGGACGCGGGGATCGGTGAGCATGGCCGCGCGGCGGGCGGCGTCGAGGAACTCCTCGGCGCGGGGGTCGGCGGCGGGCAGGGTGCGGACCCGGACCGGCCGGTCCAGCGTGAGGTCGCGGCCGCGGAACTCGCGGGTGCCCGACCCCGCGGCCACCGGCAGCTCCCGGTCCAGGGCGTAGCGGTCGGCCACGAGCCCCTCGCCCGTGCTGCGGCCTGCCCCGTCCAGAACTACCCCCCGTGAACCCGCGCGGAACCGTGGGACCGCGTGCGCGACCCCCGGCCCATGCTAGGGCGCGGACGGGGCGGCACGCTCCGGGCGCGCAGGGGGCGGCCCCGCCGGGACCCGGCGCGGCGTCCCCCCGCGGGGGAGCGGGTTCACAGGAGCTGCTGCAGGTCCTCCGCCCAGGCCTCGGCGGCGAAGACCTCCGACCCGGGGTCCTCGCCCGTGCTCGGCCGCGGTTCGAACCACACCGTCTTGCCGACCCCGCCCGAGGCGAGCGGGTCGACGCCCCACGCGGAGGAGACGGCCTCGACCAGGCGCAGGCCGCGTCCGGTGGTGGCGCCCAGCCCGAGGTGGCGCTGCTGGGCGGGCAGGGGGGAGGAGTCGCTGACCTCGATGCGCACGGTGCCCGTCGGCATCGAGCGCACGGTGATGGTGAAGGCGGTGCGCGCGTGCAGCAGCGCGTTGGTGACCAGCTCGGAGACCCCCAGCTCGGCGGACTCCTCCACCTCCGGCACGTGCAGCTCCGCCACGGCCCGGCGGACGTGGCGCCGCGCCGCCGAGACCGCACCGGCCATCGGGTCCAGCACCAGCGCGGGCCCCACCAGCCGTCCCGGCGGCTCCCCGGGTGCCGCGCCGGCGGCCACCGCCTGCTCCCCGGGCGGCGGGGGCGGGACCGGCGGCGGGGGCGGCGGTGCCGAGGCGTCGGCGGGGCGCCAGGGACGCGGCTCCTCCCCCGCGAGCTGGCGCGCGAACTCCCCGAAGACCCAGCGCCGGTAGGCCACGACCTCGGGGGGAGCGGGCAGGGTGAGCAGGTGCTGCTCGGCGCGGCAGAAGTCGTCGGCCTCCTCCAGCACGTCCCCGACCTGCCGCAGCAGGGGAGCCACCTCCGCGGGCACCGTGTACGCGACGTCGCAGGAGGCCCGCCCGGCGGCCGCGGCGGCGTCCAGGGCGGCGGCGGGCTGGGCCTGGAAGGGGGCGTAGACGCGGGCCAGCTCGTCCGCCAGCGAGAGGAGGCGCTGCGGCAGGGTGCTCGCCGGGCCCCGCTCCCGCCCGATCTGGATCAGGGCCAGCTCCCGCAGCAGGTCCTCGTGGTAGCGCAGGAACCGGCCCCGCAACGCCAACGGCAGCCCGAGCAGGCGCACCGTCACCAGCTCCGCCGTTTGATCGACCACCCGCCGAGCCTCGCACAACCCGCGCGGAAGCCCCCTGTCGTGTCGCGCGGGACCCCTCCGGGGAGCGCGGACGGGCACCCGCGGCGCACCCCTGGGCGCGGTCGCCCCGCGTCCTCAGCCCGCGGTGGGCCGCACCGCGCCGTACAGCCCGGGCATCGCGACCCCGGCCACGCGCACGACGTCCCCGGTGTGCGGGGCGTGCAGCACCTCGCCCCCACCGAGGTACAGCGCGACGTGGTGGATGCTCGACGGGTCGCTCCCGGAGGCGTAGAACACCAGGTCACCGGGCTGGAGCCGGTCCAGCGGCACCTTCGGCAGCCCGGCGTACTGCTGGCGGGAGGTCCGGGGGATCGCGGTCCCGGCCTGGCGGTAGGCCCACTGCGTGAGGCCGGAGCAGTCGAAGGTCGTCGGGCCGGTCGCGCCCCAGACGTAGCTCATGCCCTCGCGGGTGCGGGCCGCGGCGATGGCCGCCGCGGCGGTGCCGGCCGCGGCGTCCGCAGCCGACTGGGCGTCCGCGACCCCCGTGGACCCGGCCGTCGAGGCGGCGGCGGTGCTCGCGGCGGTGCTCGCGGTGGACGGGCGCGTGGGAGCGGTCGTCGACGCGGCCCGGGCCGCCGCGTCCCGGACCCCGGCGGCGGCGGCCTCCCGCGCCGCGTCGGCGAGCGCCGCCCGCCGGGCCCGCTCCTCCTCCTCCGCGACGGCCCGCGCGAGCGCGGTGCCTGCCGCGCCCAGCAGCGACTCCTGCTCCGCCAGCGCCGCGGTCACCCGCTCGCGGGCCGTCGCCGCCGCGGCCTGCGCCGCGGTCCTGTCCGCCCGGACCCGCTGCAGGTGCTCCTCCGCGGCCGCGGCCCCGGCGCGCGCGCCGGTGGCGGCGGCGACCGCCGCGGTGTCGTCGGCGACGACCTCGCGGGCCACGCGCGTGGCCCGGGCGGCGTCGTCGAGGCTGCTCAGGTCCCCCGTGCCGAGGGCCCGGCCCAGCCCGCCGGCCAGGGCCCCGCCGCTCATGTAGAGGGCGCGGACCCGGCGGGTCGCGTCGGCCGTGGCCGTGCCGCTGCGCCCGGTGGCGGCGTCGAGGGCGGTGCGGGCCCGGACCTCCTCGGTGACCGCCGCCGCGGTCTCCTCGACGGCGGTGCCGTAGGCCTCGGTGGCGATCGACTGCTGCAGGCGCAGGGCCTCGACCCGGGCGCGCAGCGCGTCGACCCGGCTCTCCAGGGAGCGGCTGCTCGGCGCGGGCGCGGCCGCCGGCCCGGGATCGGCGTGCGCGGCCCCGGCGGGGGCGAGCAGGGCCAGCGCCAGGGCACCCGCCGACACGACCCGCCCGAACCTCGTCACGGGTGGTTGCTCGTCACCGCGTGTGAAGACCTTGACCGGACCGGGGGCGCGATGACCCGGACGGCGCAGGCATCAGCCACCATCGTCGGTGTGAGCGCACCGCAGGACCAGCAGACCGCCAGACCGGACGAACCCCCCGCGGGGGACTCCCTCGCCCGGTCCAGCGCGCTGATGGCGAGCGGGACGCTGGTGTCGCGGCTGCTGGGGTTCGTGCGCAGCGCCGTGCAGGGGGCGGCGATCGGCGGCACCACGCAGGTCGGGGCCCAGGTCTTCGACGTCGCCAACAAGGCGCCCAACGTCTTCTACATGCTGCTGGCCGGCGGCGTCCTCAACGCCGTCCTCGTCCCGCAGATCGTGCGGGCGCTGAAGCTGCCCGACGGCGGCAAGGAGTTCGTCGACCGGCTCATCACCCTCGCGCTGGTGATCATGGCGGGGGCGACGGTGGTCCTGACGCTGGCGGCGCCGCTGGTGGTGCGCATCTACGCCCGCTTCCCCGCCGACTGGATGGCACTGACGGCGGCCATGGCGTTCTGGTGCCTGCCGCAGGTGTTCTTCTACGGCCTCTACACGGTGCTCGGGCAGGTCCTGAACGCCAAGGGCAGCTTCGGGCCGTTCATGTGGGCCCCGGTGCTCAACAACGTGGTGGCCATCGCCGGGCTGGTCGCCTTCATGCTGCTCGTGCCCGGGGCCGCGGAGCTGCCGGTCGGGGAGTGGCAGCCGTGGATGATCGCGCTGCTCGCCGGGACGGCGACCCTCGGCATCGTCGCCCAGGCCCTGGTGCTGTTCTGGCCGCTGCGCCGGGCCGGGTTCCGCTACCGGCCCCGCTGGGGCTTCCGCGGGACGGGCCTGCGCAGCGCGGGGCGGGTCGCGGGGTGGACCTTCGCCGCGGTCGTCGCGGGGCAGCTGGTCTTCGCCTTCACGACGCAGACCGCCACCCGCGCCGGGCGCCAGCTCAGCGAGCTCGGGGTCAACGGCGCGAGCGGCGCCTCGTACACGTACGCGTTCCTGCTCTTCATGCTGCCGCACTCCCTCGTCGCGGTCTCCCTCGTCACCGCGCTCTTCACCCGGCTCAGCTCCGCGGCGGCGACGGGCGACACCGCCGCCGTCCGCCGCGACTTCTCCACCGGGGCCCGCACCGTCACCGTCGCGGGGGCGCTGGCCACCGCCGCGTTCGTGGCGCTGGGGCCGTGGATCGGGGCGGCGATGATCCCCGACGGCCGGCCCATCGGGCAGGTGCTCGTCGCGATGGCCGCCGGCCTCGTGCCCTTCAGCGTGAACTACCTGGTCAGCCGGGTGTTCTATGCCTACGAGGACGCCCGGACCCCCTTCGTCACCGCCGTCGTCAACGCCGTCGTCACCGCGATCGGCAACGTCGTCTGCTGGCTGGTCGTCCCGGCGCAGTGGACGGTCGTGGGCATCGGCGTGACCATGAGCGTCGCCAACGTCGTCGCCGGCACGCTCGGGCTGGTGCTGCTGCGCCGGAAGCTGAAGAGCCTCGACGGGCGGGGGATCGACGGCCACCTCGTCCTGCGCACCGGGGTCCGCGTCCTGCTGATCGCGGTCCTCGCGGGGGGCGTGACCGCCGCGGCCGCCCGCCGCGTCGGGCCGCTGGAGGGCCAGGTGCCGAACCTCGCCGTCGTCCTCGCCGGCGGTGTCGTCGTCCTGGTCGTCTTCGTCCTGCTCTGCCGCGCCATGCGCGTGCGCGAGCTGCAGGACCTCGCGGGCCCGCTGCTGCGCCGGCTACCCCTGCCCCGTCGGCGCTGACTCCTCGCGGGGCGCCGCGGCGAGGTCGGCGTGCTCGGCCTCGTCGACGCGGCGGCGGCCCTTGCGCACGGCCCGGACCACGCCCAGCACGAGCAGGCCCGCGGCGCCCCCGCCGACGACGCCGCTGATCCAGGTCTCGACGTCGGCGCGGACGTTGAGGTGGATGTCGACGGGCTCGCCGACGGCGCTGCCCGCGGGGGTGCGCAGCTGCGCCTCGACGACGACGCCGCCGTTGGCCAGCGCCCGCACCGGCACCGCGACCCGCTGCTGGCTGCGGGCGGCGACGGTCTGGCGGGGCACGGCGTCCAGCTGCACCCGCGGGGTCCGCGGCTTCAGGACGAGGTCGACCTGCACCGGCACGTCGAGCTCGTTGACCAGGGTGACGGGCAGCTCGCTGCGCTCGGCGGCGAGGTTGCGGACGCTGCCGCCGACGATGCCGATCCCGGCGACGAGGCCCGCGAGCGCCTCCTCCACCCGGGTCCGGGCGGCGGGGAGGTCGGCGGTGTGACCCCGCCAGGACGCCCCGAGCAGCAGCAGCGCCGAGCGCTGCTGGGCCAGCAGCTGCGGGGCGGGCCGTCCGTCGGGGGTCCGCAGGGCCGTCGCGAAGCCGTCGGCGCCGGTGAGCTCGGCGTCCACGGCGGCCACGTGGGCGGTGGGCAGCGCGGCCCGCGCCGCGGCCCGGGGGACGACGGGTCCCGCCCAGGGCGCCGCGGGCGCCGGGGCGGCCAGGAGGTCGGTCAGCGGCTGCCACCTCGCCCACCCGGACGCCTCGACGTCGGCGACCAGCGCCTGGACCGCCCCCGCGACGGGGCTGAAGCTGCGCGGGGCCACCAGCAGCTGGGGGCGGGGGTCGCTGGGGCGCTGCAGCGTCGTCGTGGCCGCCTCGGCGATCAGCCGCTGGCGGACGAGCACGACCTGGTCGGCGTCGGCGCAGTCGGCGAGGACCGAGGACATGGTCCGGTCGGCCACCAGGGTCTCGACGACGGAGCCCCCCACCTCCACCTCGGCCCGGCCCGCCGGGGTGAACGTCAGGTCCCCGTCGGGGACCAGGCAGGCGTCGTCGAGGACGACCGCGGTGGCACCCGCCCCCCGCGCCAGGGCCAGCACGTCCTCGTCGGCGGCCTCGTCGGCGGGCCAGGCGAGGTCGGTCCGGACCGTCGCGCCGAGGTCGTCGAGGGCGCCGGCGGCGGCCGCCACGGCCCGGGCGAGCAGCTGCGGCCCGTGGGCGGAGCGTTCGAGGGCGAGGAGGTCGGGGTCCCCGTGGGGCAGGGCGACGACGTCGCGCCCGCCCGCCGCCGCCCGCAGGTCCGCCAGCCACGCCCCGACGGCGCGGGCCTCCTCGCCGGTGGGCACCGCCCCGCCCGGGGTGGCCCCCGCCGGCTGCCCCGCCGACGCCGCCGCGGCGGCCGCCTCGGCGGCGGCGACGACGTCGCGCACGGCCGCCGGCAGCGCCGGGTCCAGCGCCCACGCCGTGCGCGGGTCGCTGCTCGCCGCGACGAGGGGACCCAGCCGGTCCCCGACGGCGCGCGCCAGCCCGCCGGGCGAGCCGTCGCGGCCGGTGACCAGGGGCAGCAGCAGCGTCAGGGGGGTGGGGGCGACCTGCGGGGGGGCGGAGACGAGGAACGTGCGGACGACGCCGACCTTCCCGTCGTCGCCGGACACCTCGACGGCCGCGAGGTGCGCCCCGGCTCCGCTGCCGAGGTCGGCGGCGGCCAGGCTCAGCGAGACCTCCGCGCCGGCGCCGGGCGCGAGGGCGCCGGCGCCGACGGCGACGTCGTCGGAGCTGGCGGAGGAGCGGGTGATGGAGGCGCGGTCGGGGGCGCGGGCCCAGTCGTCCAGCGCCGAGCGCGCCACCGAGGGGGCGCGCTGGGCGACGAGGCGGGCGGTGAGACCGGTCAGGGCCCGCGCCCCGGGGTTCTCCACCCGCACCCGCACGACGACGGTCGAGCGCTCCGGGTCCTGCGCGGAGTACGCCGACGGGGTGACGTCGAGGAGCACCACCCGCAGCGGCAGGTCGCTGCCGCCGGCCGTGGACGTGGCGGTGGGGGCGGGGGTCGCGGCCCGGGCCGCGCCGGCGGGCAGGAGGGCGCCGCCGGCGGCGAGACCGGCGAGGACCCGCCGCCGGCCCACGCTGCGGGGGGTCACGCCAGTTCGCCCAGCCGCGACGTCGCGGCGAGCGCGGCGCGGCGCTCGTTGGGGAAGGCGAGGCGGGCGTCGAGGTCGCTGAACGCGACCCACTCCACGTCGATCGCCTCGGCGTCAGGGTCGTTCTCGACGGTCAGGGTGCCGCCGGTGGCCTTGAGCAGGAAGAGGTGCACGACCTTGTGGATGCGCCGGCCGTCGGCGGAGAACCAGTAGTCGATGCTGCCGAGGTCCTCGACGACCTCGCCGCGGATCCCGGTCTCCTCCTCGATCTCGCGCACGGCCGCCTCCTCGAGGGTCTCCTCGCCCTCGAGGTGCCCCTTGGGCAGGCACCACTCCTCGCGCCCGGCGCGGTTGAGGCGGCAGATCACCGCGGCGCGCGGGACGCCGGTGGAGAAGTCGACGACGAGCCCACCGGAGGAGGTCTCCTGCACGGTGGGCAGCCGGCGGCGCGGCTCCCGGGCAGGCTTGACCATCGGCTCACTGTAGCCAGCGCGGGGTCCGCTCCATGGCAGGCTTGGACCCCGTGCTGCCCGACCCGCCCAGCCCGACCGTCCCGACGGACCCGACGACCGCCCTGGAACGGGCGATGGAGGAAGCCCGGACCCGCGCGATCACCGCGCTGGAACCGGTGATGCCGCTGCTCGTCGACCTCGGCCGGGTCTTCGCGGGGGCCGGGTTCGAGCTGTCGCTGGTGGGGGGCCCGGTCCGCGACGCCTTCCTCGGCCGCCGCTCCGCCGACCTGGACTTCACCACCGATGCCCGCCCCGACGACACCGTCCGGCTGCTGAAGGCGTGGGGCGACGCGCACTGGGAGGTCGGGCGGGACTTCGGCACGATCGGCGCGCGCAAGAAGGACGTCGTGGTCGAGGTGACGACGTACCGCTCGGAGAGCTACGACCCGGACTCCCGCAAGCCGGAGGTCGCCTACGGCGACGACCTCGTGGGCGACCTGTCGCGGCGCGACTTCACCGTCAACGCGATGGCGCTGCGGCTGCCGTCGCTGGACTTCGCCGACCCCCACGACGGCCTCACCGACCTCGCCGCGGGGGTCCTGCGCACCCCGGGCACGGCGGAGCGGTCGTTCTCCGACGACCCGCTGCGGATGATGCGCGCGGCCCGGTTCGCGGCGCAGCTGCGGATGCGGGTCGCCCCCGACGTGGTGGCCGCGATGACGGCGATGGCCGCGCGGATCGCCATCGTGTCCGCGGAGCGGGTGCGGGTGGAGCTGGAGAAGACGCTGCTGGCCGCCGACCCCGTCGCGGGTCTGCGCCTGCTGGTGGACACCGGGCTGGCCGAGCACGTGCTGCCGGAGCTGCCGGCGCTGCAGCTGGAGATCGACGAGCACCACCGCCACAAGGACGTCTACGAGCACTCCCTGACGGTGCTGCAGCAGGCCATCGACCTGGAGGGCGGCGACGTCCCGGGCCCGGACCTGCTGCTGCGGCTGTCGGCGCTGCTGCACGACATCGGCAAGCCCCGCACGCGCCGGTTCGAGGAGGGCGGCGGGGTGAGCTTCCACCACCACGAGGTGGTGGGGGCGAAGCTGGTGGCGAAGCGGCTGAAGGCGCTGCGCTTCGACAACGACACGATCAAGGCGGTGGCGCGGCTCACCGAGCTGCACCTGCGCTTCCACGGCTACGGCGACGGGGAGTGGACCGACTCCGCGGTGCGCCGCTACGTCACCGACGCGGGCCCGCTGCTGCCGCGGCTGCACAAGCTGACCCGCAGCGACTGCACGACCCGCAACGCCCGCAAGGCCAAGCGCCTGGCCGACGCCTACGACGACCTGGAGGCGCGGATCGCGCGGCTGCGCGAGCAGGAGGAGCTGGACAGCATCCGCCCCGACCTCGACGGCACGCAGATCATGGCGCTGCTGGGGATCGGGCCCTCGCGGGTGGTGGGCCGGGCCTACCAGTTCCTGCTGGGGCTGCGGATGGACCGGGGGCCGTTGGGGGCGGAGGTCGCCGAGCGGGAGCTGCGGGCGTGGTGGGCGCAGCAGCCGGAGGCGGCGCCCGACGCGGACGGGGCCTGAGGGCGGCGCCGCCGCGGCGCGGGCCCGGGGGGTGCGGAGCGCGGGGCTGTCCTACCGTGCCGGGGGGCGCTCACGCCGCCCCTGGACCCGAACCGCACCGTGGAGCACCGATGTCGCCGATCACCGCAGTCCCCGTCGACCGCCGCGGCGGGTGCGAGCGCGGGGGGCGGCGGTGAGCCGCCTCGTGGACGCCTTCACCACCGCGTGGCGGGGTGAGGTGGCCGTCCGGGGGGAGGACCTCCTGCCCAGCGTCCTGGCCCGGGCCTGCGCGCGCGTCACGGCCTTCGACGCGGCGGGGTTGAGCCTGATGAGCGGTCCCGACGCCCGGGTTCCGCTCGGCGCCAGCGACGAGGACGCCTCCGTCGCGGAGCGGTTGCAGTACACCGTCGGCGAGGGACCGTGCTTCCGGGCGATGACCACCGGGCGCCCGGTGGTGGTCACCGAGGAGGGGTTCGCGCGGGAGTGGCCGGTGCTGGCCGAGCAGCACTTCAGCCGCACCCCGTTCCGCGGGGGCCTCAGCGTCCCCCTGCGGGCGGGCGGTGTCCCCGTCGGGGTGCTCGACCTCTACCTGCTCCGTTCCCGGCCGCTGGACGGCGGGGACGTCCTCGACGCCCAGGACGTCGCCGCGGCCACCACGGCCGTCCTGGTCGGCACCCTGCACGAGCCCGGGGGCGACGTGGACCGCGACCACCCGGGCGGGGACGGCGCCGCCCTCGACGGGTGGCGGGACTCCCCGGCCACGCACCGGCGCCGGCAGGTGTGGATCGCCGCCGGCATGGCCGACCTCGTCCTGGCCGTGCCGAGCGAGCAGGCCCTGGCCCTGCTGCGCGCCCACGCCTACGCCACGGGCGTGACCCTGGACGCCTTCGCCGAGGACGTCGTCTCCGGGCGCTTCGACGTGGCCGAGCTGCGCCTGGACCTGCTGCGCTGAGGGGCCGGCGCGGGCCGGCTGGGGCCGGTCAGGGGCGGCCCTGGCCCGCGCGGGCGGGTGCGGTCAGCCGCGCGACTGGCGGGCCAGCTCGCTGAGGACGCTGCGCTCCAGGACCTGCGCGGCGCTCTCCTCCAGCTCCACGAACCGCACGACGGCCTCGCCGGACTCCTGGTCCACGCGCAGGACCTCGCCGCGGGCGTGGACCTCGAGCCCGTCCCCGAGCTCGAGGTCGACCTCGAGCTCGCCGTGGGCGGGCACGTCCGCCGCGCCCTCGATGCGCATGCCGGTGCGGGAGTAGTCGATGGTGCGGACGTCGGCGACGCCGTCGGCGGTGGTCAGGTGCGCGGTGACCGCGACGGGGGCGCGGACGGCGGCGCGGCGGGTCTCGGAGGCGAGCAGCATGACGCCGGTGAGGGCGAGCTCGTCGTCGCGGTGGGCCTGGGCGACGGCCTGGAAGACGGCGTGGGGGGTGACGCCGTCGGCGCCGCCGGCGTCGGTGCTGACCCAGACGCGCTGGCCGTCGAGGGCCTCGACGGTGTCGGGGGTGGCGCTGACGTGGCTGGTGACGACGAGCCCGGCGGCGCCGGCGGTCCAGGAGCGGACGGTGCCGGTGTGCCAGGAGGCGGGGGCGCCGTCCACCGCGGTCGTGGGCATGAGGGTGACCGTGGTGTCGATCGCGGGCCCCTCGGTCATGAGCATGCCGCCCTGCGCGCCGTCCATGCGTTCCCCCACCTGAGTGCGAATCTGTAACCGACTCAGCACGCTACGTCACGCGAAGGGGCTGCTCCATCCGAACGCCGCAGGTCGTGGGCCGTCGGGGGTGACGCTGCGTCACACCCGTCCCGTCCGTCCCTCCCGCCGCAGGGGCCCCAGCCCCGGGCGGCAGGCGCCGCCGCGGCGCGGGGGGCGCCGCCGGCCCGGCGCGGGTTAGCGTCCTCCTGTGCTGCCGACTCCCACCACCGCCCTGCTGGCGGGTCGTCGACCGTTCCGCCGCCCCCCGGCGGTCCCCGCCGCCGACCCCGCCGTGCGCGCCTACCTCAACGAGCAGCTCGCCGCGACCACCGGCCTCCTCGAGCAGCTGCGCCGCGCCGCCGCGAGCGAGGCCCTCGCCGGTGAGCGCACGACGCTGCTGCGGGTGCGCCGCGAGGTCGGGGCCGACCGCGCCGCGCTGCGCGCGGCCATGCGCCGGCTCGGGGCCCCCACCGACTGGACCGTGCTCGGCGCCAGCTGGCTCTCCGCCCGCGCCGGCCGTCTCCTGCCCCTGCTGCACCGCGTGCCCGCGCTCCAGCGCGCCACCGGGGTCGTCGCCGGCGCGCTGCCCGCCCAGCCCGCGCGCGCGGGCGTCGTCGAGGGGCTCCTCGTCCTCGAGGGCGTCCTCGGCGACCTGCACCGGCGCGCCGTGGCCGCCCGGCTGCTCGACGAGCTCGCCGCCACCGGGCCCGCGGACCGGGGCAGCCCCCTGCGCGGGCTGGCCGAGCGCGCCCGTGCCCAGCGCGAGGAGGTCGAGGCCGCGCACCGCCGGTGCGCGGCCCCGCTGCTGCGGCGCTGACCGCCCCCGCCCCGGCTACTCCTGCTCCGACCGCGCCCGGGCCGTCGCGGCGTCGTTGGCCCGCTGGATCGCCCGCACCAGCTCGGCCTTGGTCATCGTCGAACGGCCGCGGACGTCCAGCTCGCGGGCGAGGCCGAGCAGGTGCTCCTTCGTGGCGTGCTCGTCCACCCCGCCCGAGGTGCGGCGGTGGGTCGTCACGTCCCCCTCGGCCTGCGGGTCCGAGGGCCCCCTGCGCCCGTCCTCCTTGGGCTGCCAGTGGTCCCCGACCTTCTCGTGGGTGTGCTTGACCGCCGCCCACGCGACCCGGTTCGCCCGGGACTCCTCGCCGTACTGCTCCTCGGCGGAGTCGTGCGCCTTCGCGAACGTCTCCTGCGCCTTCGCGTCCGAGCGCCGCAGGGTGCTGGGCAGTTCGCTCTCCACGGGCTTCCCGGACCGCGTCGTCTTCGCCACGCCCCGACGCTAGGCCCGCTCGGCGACCGCCACCTCCCGGGGGGTGACGTCCACGGCGGCCGCGCCCCGGGCCGGGCGCAGCGTGCGCCAGACCACGAACGCCGCCGCCGCCGTCAGCACCGCCCCGGCCAGCGCCGTCGCGTCCAGGCCTTGGGCGAACGCGGCGCGGGCGGAGTCCAGCAGCGCCGGGCCGTCGGGCAGCGCCGCGGCCACCTCCACCGCCCCGCCGAGGGTCTCCCGGGCCGCGCCGGCCTGCTCCGGGGACGCGCTCGCGGGCAGCTCGACCCGGCCGCGGTAGACGGCGTTGAGCACGCTGCCCAGGACGGTCGTGCCCAGCACCGCGCCGACCTCGTAGGCGGTCTCGGAGATCGCCGACGCGGCACCGGAGCGTTCCGCCGGGGCGGCGGAGAGGATCGCGTCGTTGGTGAGGGTCTCGGCCAGCCCGGCCCCCGCGCACAGCACGGCGAAGGCCACGGCGAGCTGCGCGGCCGCCGCCGTGCCGCGACCGGCGCCCAGCGTGGCCATCACCGCGTACCCGGCGGTGCCCAGCAGCAGGCCGGTGACGATGAGCAGGTCCAGCCGCAGCCGGCGGGCGAGGCGGGCGGCGGCGAGACCGGCGAGGAAGGTGACGACGGCGCCGGGCAGCAGCAGCAGGCCCGCGGTCAGCGGCCGCAGGCCGAGGACGAGCTGGAGGTGCTGGGAGACGGCGAACAGCATCCCCGTCATGCCGCAGATGCTCATGAGGTTGGCCAGCACCGAGGCGCGGAAGACGGGCAGGCGGAAGAGGTCCACGTCCAGCAGCGGGTCGGCCAGCGCGTTCTGGCGGCGCACGAAGACCACCGCCAGGCCCGCGCCGAGGAGGGTCGTGGCGACCGGCGCCGCGGTGGGCCCGTGCTCGGCGAGGGTCTTGACCCCGTAGACCAGCGCGGTCAGGGCGAGGATGGACACGGCGACGCTGGTGACGTCGATGCGCCCGCGCGCGGCGGGGGAGCGGTGCTCGCGCACGAGCAGCGGCACCAGCACCAGCAGCGCCACCATGAACGGCACGTTGAGCAGGAACACCGAGCCCCACCAGAAGTGCTCCAGCAGCCAGCCGCCGACGATGGGCCCCAGCGCGCCGCCGGCGGCGAACCCGCCGGCCCACACCGCGAAGGCCGTCCGGCGCTGCTCGCGGTCGGTGAAGGTGCTGCGCAGCAGCGACAGCGTGGAGGGCATGAGGGTCGCGCCGAAGACGCCGAGGGCGATGCGGGCGGCGATGAGCGCGGTCGGGGAGTCGGCGAACGCGGCGAGCAGGGACACCACGCCGAACCCGGCGCCGCCGACGAGCAGCATCCGCCGGGCCCCGTGGCGGTCCCCGAGGGTGCCCATGGTGACGAGCAGCCCGGCGATGGCCAGGGAGTACCCGTCCACGATCCACAGCAGCTGCGTGCCGGTGGGCGACATCGCCTCGCTGATGGCGGGCAGCGCGAAGCTCAGCACCGTCATGTCGATGGAGATGAGCAGCACCGGCAGCACCAGGACCGCCAGCGCCGCCCACTGCCGGCGGGTGCTCGCGGGTCGACCGGGGTCGAGGGGGAGCGCCGGGTTCGGGTGCGCGGGCTGCCGGGCGGGCGGGGTCATCGCTCTCTCGTCCTTCGGGTCGGTGGTCCCGTCCACTGTACCGTCCGGACGGTACAGCGGGAAGGTCGTTTACCCTCGTCGGAATGGCCCGTGACCCCGCCGCGACGCGCGACCGCCTCGTCGACGCCTTCGCCGAAATCGTCGTCGCCACCGGGGCCCGCTCGGCCACCCTCGAAGCCGTCGCCACCTCCGCCGGGGTCTCCAAGGGCGGGCTGCTCTACCACTTCGGGTCCAAGGACGCCCTCGTCGAGGGGCTCCTGGACCGCGTGCGCCGGCTCGCCGCCGAGGACCGCGAGCAGATGCGCGCCGCCCCCGAGGGGCCGGCCGCGTACTACGTGCGCACCTCCGCCACCGAGGCCCAGGTGAGCGGCGAGGACGTCGACCCGCTGAGCCGGGTCATCATCGCCACCATGCGGCTGGCCCAGGCCGGCGACGCCCGCACGGTCGCGGTCTACACCGAGGTCAACGACGCCTGGCGCCGGCTCATCGAGGAGCAGGTCGGCGGCGACCGCGTCCTGGCTCGGCTCATCCAGTGCATCGGCGACGGGCTCTGGGCCTCCTCCTCCATGGGGGTCCCGGTCACCGACCTCGACGACGTCGTCGCCCGGGTGCAGCGCCTGGTCGCCTCCAGCCGCCCCGCGGGGGAGACCGGCTGAGCCACCCCGCCCGGCTCCCCGGCCCCGCCCGCTCCCGCGCTACGACCCCGCGGGCTGCTCCAGCGGCTCGGCGCGCGCCGCGTCGGCGGCGACGAGCCCGGCGTAGCGGCCCCCGCGGGCCAGCAGCTCCGCGTGGGTGCCGACCTCGGCGACCCGGCCGCGGTCGAGGACCACGATCTGGTCCGCGTCGCGCACGGTGGAGAGCCGGTGGGCGATGGTGACGGTGGTCCGCCCGCTGGACAGCTCCGCCAGCGCCGCGGCCATGGCCCGCTCGGTGCGGGTGTCCAGGGCCGAGGTCGCCTCGTCGAGCAGCAGGACCGGGGGGTCGCGCAGCACCGTGCGGGCCAGCGCGATCCGCTGCTTCTCACCGCCGGAGAACCGGTAGCCGCGCTCGCCCACCACGGTGTCGTAGCCCTGCGGCAGGGCGCTGAGGACGTCGTCGACCTGGGCGGCGCGCGCGGCCCGGCGCAGCTCCTCGTCGGTCGCGTCCGGCTTCGCGAAGCGCAGGTTGTCCGCGACGCTGGCGTGCAGCAGGAACGTCTCCTGGGTGACGACGCCGACGGCGTCGGACAGCGAGCGCGCGGTGAGGTCGCGCACGTCGTGGCCGTCGAGCAGCACCGCGCCGGAGTCGACGTCGTACAGGCGGGCCAGCAGGTAGCCCAGGGTCGTCTTGCCCGAGCCGGTCGTCCCGACGACGGCCAGCGAGGTGCCGGCGGGCACGTCGAGGTCGATCCCCGTCAGGGTGTCCTGCCCGGCCCCGGGGTAGGCGAAGGAGACCCCGGCGAAGCGGACGTGGCCGCGGGGGCGGGGCAGGTCCACGGCGCCGGGGCGCTCGGCGACCTCGACGGGGGTGTCGAGGTACTCGAAGACGCGGGTGAAGAGGGCCATCGAGGCGTGCAGGCGCACGACGATGCGCAGCAGCGCGCCCAGGGGCCGGAACAGCTGGGCCTGCAGGGTCACCAGCGCGACGAGGGTGCCGATGCTCAGCGCGGTCCCGGTGCCGCGGATCCACCCGCCGAGCAGGTAGGTCAGGGCGGGGACGGCGGCCATGGTCAGCGTGATGAGCGACCACTGCCAGCGCCCGGCCATCTCGGAGCCGACCTCCAGGCGGGCGACATCGTCGGACTGGCGGGTGAAGCGCTCGACGACCTCGGGGGTGCGCCCGGTGGTGCGGGTGAGCAGGATCCCCGAGATCGAGAGGGTCTCCTCGACGGTGGCGGACATCTCGGCGAGCTGGCGCTGGCGCTGGGCGGTGATGCGCCGCCGCAGCCGCCCGACGCGGCGGTTGAGCCACACCGAGAACGGCAGGACGACGAAGGAGAACAGGGCCAGGCGCCAGTCCAGGGCCAGCATCGCCACGACGGTGACGACGACGGTGGCGAGGTTCTGGACGAGGTCGGCGCCGGTGGAGGTGACGACGGTCTGCAGGGCGCCGATGTCGTTGGCGATGCGGGACTGGACCTCGCCGGTGCGGGTGCGGGCGAAGAACCCCAGCGACATGCGCTGCAGGTGGGAGTACAGCGCCGTGCGCAGGCCGTGCATGACGGCCTGCCCGACGCGGGTGGTGAGCAGGCTCTGGAGGACGTCGAGGGCGGTGGTGGCGACGACGATGCCGATGAGCCCGGCGGCCAGCCACGCCAGGAGGCGCAGGTCGCCGCGGGGCAGGGCGACGTCGACGACCTCGCGGATGAGGAACGGGGACGCGACGCCGGCGACGGCGGAGAGGGCGATGAGGACGCCGACGAGGCCCAGCGGGCGGGTGTGGGGGCGGAACAGCCGCAGGACGCGGCGGACCTCCTCGCGGCGGGGCGGCGGGGTCCCGGGGTCCTCACCCGCGGTGCGGGGGACTTCGCGCACGGGCACCTCCTTGATCGTGTGGTCACCTCACGATGAGGTTACCTCACGATCAGCTAGGGTGACGACGTGGACGACCTGGACGGCGAGCTCCTCGAGACCCTGCGCTCGCTGCAGCAGCGCCTGCGCCGGCGCAGCCACGGCGACGTCGAGGACCTCGGCATCACCCCCGCCCAGGGCCACGTCCTGCGCGTCGTCGGCCGCTGCCCGCACCCGCCCCGCATGGGGGAGGTCGCCGCCCGGCTGCGGATCGCCCCCCGCTCCCTCACCGACCTCGTCGACCCCCTCGAGGAGGCCGGGCTGCTGCGCCGCACCCCCGATCCCGGCAACCGCCGGTCGCTGCTGCTGGAACCCACCCCCGCCGGGCACGGGGTGCTGGCGGAGCTGGGCCGCCGCTCCCGCGCCAGCGCCGCCGGGGCCTTCGCGGTCCTCGCCCCCGCGGACCGCCGCCGGCTGCTGGAGCTGCTGCGCCGCGTCGAGCAGGCCCTGGCCGACGAGCCCGAGGACGGCTGAAGCCCCACCGGCACCGCGACGGACTGGCTAGAGTCGGGCACCCCTGCGACCGGTGAGGAGGTCCCGCCGTCGTGCCCGCTCCCGACCCCGGCCCCGACCTCCCCGGCGCCCTGCACTCCCTCCCCGCCGCCTACTACGCCCTCGACGGCGACCGCGTCCTGCGCCGGCTCAACGCCGAGGCCGAACGCCTCGCCGGCCGCCCCCGCGCGCACCTCCTGGGCCGCCGCTGGGGCGACGTGTTCCCCCTCGCCGCGGGCTCCCAGGTCGACGCGGTGCTGCTCGAGGTGGCCCGGACCGGGCGCCCCGCCGGCGCCGAGCTGCTGCACCCCGCCCCCCTCGCGGTGTGGTGCTCGCTGCGCGCCTGGCCCGACGGGGAGGGGACCAGCGTCCTGCTGATGCCCGCCGCGGCCCGCCGGGCCCCCGAGGAGGCCGCCGGGCGCGCCGCGCTGCAGGTGCAGCTGCTCGCCGGGGTCGGGGCCCACCTGTCGGGGACCCTCGACGCCGAGACCGCCGTGGCCCGCCTCTCCGGCGTCCTCGTCCCCGTCCTGGGGGACTGGTGCCTGGTCACCCTGGTCGACGACCAGGGCGAGCTGCGCGACGTCGGGCACCAGCACGTCGACCCCGACCGCCAGGAGCTCCTGCGGGCCTACGCCGAGACCCGGATGTCCTCGCTGCGGGCCCGCGGCGGGGCCTCCTACGCCGCCCAGGCCGTCCGCAGTGGCCGCCCGGTGGTCCTGCCCGAACCCGCCGTCGACGCGATCAGCGCCGTCCTCGGCCCCGGTCCCGCCCGCGACCACGCCCGGGCGCTGGACCCGGGCTCGGCGATGCTGCTGCCGCTGCGCGCCCGCGGCCGCACGGTGGGCCTGGTCACCCTGGCCCGCGGGCGCGGTCGCCGCGGGTTCGACCCCGAGGACGTCGCCACCGCCTCCGGCGTCGCCGAGCGCGCCGCCCTCGCCCTCGACAACGCCCGCCTCTACGGGCAGCAGCAGCGGATCGCCGAGGGCCTGCAGCGGGACCTGCTGACCCCGCCCGCGCAGTCCCCGCGCTGGCAGACCGCGGTCCGCTACCTCCCCGCCGCGCAGGCCACCCAGGTGGGCGGGGACTGGTACGACGCGTTCCACCAGCCCGACGGCTCGACGATGCTCGTCATCGGCGACGTCATCGGTCACGACACCCGCGCCGCCGCGGCCATGGGCCAGCTGCGCAACCTGCTGCGCGGCATCGCCTTCGCCGCCCCCGACGGCCCCGCCGGCCTGCTCTCGCGCCTGGACGCGGCGATGGCGGGCCTCGGGGTGGGCACCCTGGCGACGGCCCTGGTGGCGCGCCTGGACCCCCGCCCCGACGGGGTGCTCCTGCGGTTCTCCAGCGCCGGGCACCCCGGCCCGGTGCTGCTGCGCCCGGGGCGGGGGGCGGTGCTCCTCGACGAGGGGGACGAGGAGCCGGACCTGCTGCTGGGCATCGACCCGACCACCGCGCGCCACGGCCGCGACCTGCTGCTCCGCGCCGGGGACACCGTCCTGCTCCACACCGACGGCCTCGTCGAGCGCCACGACCAGGGCCTCGACGTCGGCACCGACCGCCTGCTCGACGCGGTGTCGCGCCACGCCGGCCTCGGCCTGGAGGAGCTGTGCGACGCGCTGCTGCGGGAGCTGCTGCCCCCCCGCCCCGAGGACGACGTCGCCCTCGTCGCCGTGCGCGTCGGCGCGACGGGCTGAGCCCCGGCCCGGTCCGGCGCGGGGCCGGATCGGCTCTCCAGCGCGCTGGGCCCGGCGACCGGGAGCAGGGTGGGGGCATGAGCACACCGAACGACGCCCCCGGACCCGAGACCACCCCGGACACCGACGCCGACCCCGGCCAGCTGAACCCCCGCGACCTGCGCGACGTCCCCAGCGAGGACGGCGTCCGCGACGACCAGGGCACCGACGCCGACGCCGACCCCGAGCAGCTCAACCCGCGCGGGAACTGACCCTCACCCGCCCAGCACGAGCGCCAGGTGCAGGGCGAGGCGGTCGCGGCCGTCGTCCAGGACGTAGCCGCTGACCGCCTCGACCCGGCGCAGCCGGTGGTAGAGCGTCTGCCGGTGGATCGACAGCGCCGCCGCGGTGCGCTGGGCGCTGCCGGCGAGGTCGAGGTAGGTCCGCGCGGTCAGGGCGAGCTCGGGCTCGGCGGCCAGCAGCCGCCGCGCCCGCTCGTCGCGGACGGCGGCGCCCAGGGTCACGGGGTCGGCCACCGCGTTCAGCCGCAGCGCCCCCAGCCGCTCCCACTCCCGCATCCCCGCGCCGCCGGAGCGCAGCGCCGCGTCGGCCTGCTGCCAGCCCGTGTGGGCGTCGCCGGCCGCGACCGGCCCGGACACCCCGACGGCGAGGCCGGCGGGGTGCTGCGACGACAGCGCCGCCGCGGCCCGCTCGGCGACCTCGCGCGCCCCCAGCGGGGCGGGGACGACCAGGGCCGCGCGGTGCCCGACCGCGGCGACGAGCACGGACCGCGGCAGCAGCCACCCGTTGACCACCCCGGCCGGCCCGCCGTCGACGGGGGCCAGGGCCACGACGGACACCGTCGCGGGCAGCAACCCGTCGCGCTGCAGCTCCTCCGCGGCGCGGGCCCGGGAACCGGCCTCGGTGGAGAGCAGCTCCCCGACCGCCCAGGTGGTGCGGTCCGCGGCCCGCGCCCGGGTCGCCAGGTGGGCCGCGACGAGGTCGAGGGCGTCGTGCAGGCGCTCCAGGTCCTCGACCCGGACCCGGTCGTGCGGGTCCAGCAGCCACAGGTAGCCGTAGGTCACCCCCCGCCAGCGCACCGGCAGGCACCACCGCGGCAGCCGGCCGACCGCGGGGTCGCCGGGGATGCGCAGCGGCCCCGTGGCGCGGGCGATGCCGAAGCCGGCGAAGAGGCGCTGCACGAGGGGGTCCGAGCGCCGGCGCAGGATCGAGCTGCGCCGCACGTCGTCGATGACGTCGTCGTGGCCGGAGGAGGCCACCAGCAGCAGGTCGCGGTCCTCCAGGGTCACCGGCGCCCCGGCCGCCTCGGCGATCGCGTCCACGAGGTCCTGCACCTGGTCGGCGGCGTTCACCCCGGCATCATCCACCTGGATGACGACCGGGGGCGAAGGCGTGACGATCGTCGGTGGCCCCAGAGCCCCGGGGAGTCCTAGCGTCGAGGGGTGTTCGGACAACTCCTCCTCGGCGTCGCCGGCAACCGCGGCGTGCGGTCCCTGGTGACCGGCAGCAGCCTCAGCCGCCCCGTCGTCGCCCGCTTCGTCGCCGGTGACGACGTCGACGCGGCCACCGCGGCCGTGCGCACCCTCACCGGTGACGGCATCGCCGCCACCCTCGACCGCCTCGGGGAGGACGTCACCGAGGAGGCCCAGGCCGACGAGACCGTCGCCGGCTACCGCGACCTCGTCGAGCGCCTCGCCGCCGAGGGCCTCGCCGCCGGCAACGAGATCTCGATCAAGCTGTCCGCCCTCGGGCAGGGTCTGGGCCGCAGCGGCCCGCAGCGCGCCACCGAGCGCGCCCACGACCTCGCCGCGCACGCCCGCGAGCACGGCGTCGACGTCACGGTCGACATGGAGGACCACACCCGCGTCGACGACACCCTGACGACCGTCGCCGCCCTGCGGGCGGACTTCCCCCGCACCGGGTGCGTGCTGCAGGCCATGCTGCGCCGCACCGAGGGCGACGCCCGCGACCTGGCCGTCGCCGGCTCGCGGGTGCGGCTGGTGAAGGGGGCCTACAACGAGCCCCCGGAGGTCGCGTACCCGGCGAAGGCCGACGTCGACAAGGCCTACGTCCGCTGCCTGCGGACCCTCCTCGACGGCGGCGCCTACCCGATGATCGCCACCCACGACCTGCGGATCGTGAACCTCGCGGAGGAGCTCCTGCGCGGGCGCGACGCGGGCACCGCGGAGTTCCAGATGCTCTACGGCATCCGCGCCCCCGAGCAGCAGCGCCTGGCCCGCGCCGGGCACGTCGTCCGCGTCTACGTCCCCTACGGCACCGACTGGTACGGCTACTTCTCCCGCCGCCTGGCCGAGCGCCCCGCCAACCTCGCCTTCTTCGCCCGCTCCCTCGTCGCCGGCTGAACCCCCCCAGGAACCAGGAGTCCGACGTGCAGTCCGTGACCGACGTCCCCGCCCCCCGCAACGAGCCCGTCCACGGCTACGCCCCGGGCAGCCCCGAGCGCGAGCGCCTGCTCGCCGCCCTCGCCGAGCAGACCGCGAACCCGGTGGAACTCACCCAGACCATCGGCGGGAAGTCCGCGCTCGGCGCCGGCGAGCGCGTCGACGTCGTCCAGCCCCACCGGCACGCGAGCGTCCTGGGGACGTTCGGGACGGCCACGAAGGAGCAGGCCCGCGCCGCAGCCGACGCGGCGCTCGCCGCGGCCCCGGAGTGGGCGGCGATGGACTACGACGACCGCGCCGCGGTGTTCCTGCGCGCCGCGGACCTGCTGGCCGGCCCCTGGCGGGAGCGGATCGCCGCGGCCACGATGCTGGGGCAGTCCAAGACCGCGCAGCAGGCGGAGATCGACGCCCCCTGCGAGCTCGTCGACTTCTGGCGCTTCAACGTCGCCTTCGGCCGCCGGCTCATCGCCGAGCAGCCGGTGAGCTCGCCGGGGGTGTGGAACCGGATGGACCACCGCCCGCTGGAGGGGTTCGTCTACGCGATCACCCCGTTCAACTTCACCGCCATCGCCGGGAACCTGCCCACCGCGCCGGCGCTGATGGGCAACACCGTGGTGTGGAAGCCGTCCCCGACGCAGACGCTCTCGGCGTGGTGGACGATGCGCCTGCTGGAGGAGGCGGGCCTGCCCCCGGGCGTGGTCAACCTGCTGACCGGCGACGGGCGCGACGTCTCCGAGGTCCTGCTCCCCGACCCGCACCTGGCCGGGATCCACTTCACCGGGTCCACCGCCACGTTCCAGCACCTGTGGCGGACGGTGGGGGAGAACATCGGGAACTACCGCACCTACCCGCGCCTGGTGGGGGAGACCGGCGGCAAGGACTTCGTCCTCGCCCACCCCTCGGCCGACCCCGCGACCGTGTCGACGGCGATGCTGCTCGGCGCGTTCGAGTACCAGGGGCAGAAGTGCTCCGCCGCCTCGCGGGCGTTCGTCCCGAAGTCGGTGTGGGACACGATGGGTGCGGAGTTCCTCGACCGCGTCGACTCGCTGTCCTACGGCGACGTCAGCGACCTGTCGCACTTCGGCGGGGCCGTCATCGACGCCCGCAGCTACGCGAGGAACGTCGCCGCCATCGAGCGGGCGAAGGCCACCGACGGGCTGACGATCGCCGCGGGCGGCACGTACGACGACTCCGAGGGGTACTTCGTGCGCCCCACCGTCCTGCTGGGTCAGGACCCCGCCGACGACGCGTTCTGCGAGGAGTACTTCGGCCCGGTCCTCGCCGTCCACGTCTACGACGACTCCGCCCCCGGTGCGTGGGAGCGGGTGCTGCGCACCGTCGACGAGGGCTCGTCCTACGGCCTGACGGGTTCGGTGATCGCCACCGACCGGGCCGCCGTCGCGCGGGCCTCGGCCGCGCTGCGCTTCACCGCGGGGAACTTCTACGTCAACGACAAGCCCACCGGCGCGGTCGTGGGGCAGCAGCCGTTCGGGGGTTCGCGCGCCTCGGGCACCAACGACAAGGCCGGCTCGATCCTCAACCTGCAGCGCTGGACGAGCCCGCGCGCGATCAAGGAGACGTTCGTCGCCCCCACCGACCACGTCTACCCGCACATGTGCTGACCCGGGCGCGGGGCTGCTCGAGGTGTGGTCCCGCGCCGCCGGGGGTACACCTGTGACCATGAGCCAACCCACCACGGGGTCCACCCGGATCGACGACCTGAGCGTCACCACGGGGTCGAGCCCGGCCGCGCGCCCGGCGCCGGCCCACGGGGACGAGTCCGTCGGGCAGTTGGTCAGCCAGCTCACCGAGCAGGTGTCGCGGCTGGTGCGCGACGAGGTCCAGCTCGCCAAGGTGGACCTGGCCGAGAAGGGCAAGAAGGCCGGGACCGGCCTGGGCATGTTCACCGGGGCCGGGCTGCTGGCCTTCTTCGGCGTCGGCGCCCTGGTCACCACGGCGATCCTCGCCCTCTCGCACGCGGTGAGCGGCTGGCTGGCCGCGCTCATCGTCGCCGTCGTGCTCTTCGCGCTCGCCGGGGTCCTGGCCCTGATGGGCAAGAAGGAGGTCCAGCAGATCGGCTCGCCCGTCCCGCAGGCCGCCGTGGACGGGATCAAGGAAGACGTGCAGACCGTGAAGGAGGGGTTCAAGCGATGAGCCACCCCACGACCCCGCCCACGCCCCCGGTGCCCACCGACCGCGCCGAGCTCGAGCGCGACATCGCGCAGACCCGCGCCCGGCTGGCCGAGACCGCCGACGCCCTCGCGGCCAAGGCCGACGTCAAGGGCCAGGCCCAGGCCAAGGTGGAGGACCTCAAGGCCACCGCGCAGCACCGCGTCGAGGACGTCAAGGCCCAGGCCACCGCGAAGGTGCAGGGCGTCAGCGCCGGCGCCCCGGGGACGGGCAAGCAGCAGACCGGGGTGCTCGTCGGGGTCATCGTCGCCGCGACCGCGCTGGCCGTCTGGCTGGTCGTCCGCGAGCGCTGAGGCGCCGGGGACGGGGCGCGCGCCCCGTCCCCTCCCCGCTCAGCCGACGTGCTCGCGCACCAGCGGCGCGACCTCGGTCCCGAGCAGCTCGATGGCCTTCAGGACGTCCGCGTGCGGCATGGTCCCGGCGCTGACGTGGAGCATGAACCGGTCGATGCCGAGCTGCTCGTGCTGCGCGACGATCTTCTCCGCGACCTCCTCGGGGTTCCCGACGAGCAGCGCGCCGCGGCGGCTGCGGGCGGCCTCGTAGCTGGTGCGGGAGAAGTGGTTCCAGCCGCGCTCGCGGCCCAGGCCGTTCATCACCGCCTGGTAGGGGCGGAAGTGGACGTCGGTGGCCCGCTGGGTGGTGGGGGCGACGAACCCGTGGGAGTGGGTGGCGACCCGCAGCGTCGAGGGGTCGTGCCCGGCGCGGCGCCCGGCCTCGCGGTACAGCTCGGCCAGCGGGGCGAACTGCTCGGGCATCCCGCCGATGATGGCGATGGCCAGCGGCAGCCCGAGGGTGCCGGCGCGCACGACGGACTGCGGGTTGCCGCCGACGGCGATCCACACCGGCAGCGGGCTCTGCACGGGGCGGGGGAAGACGCCGAGGCCGGGGATCGCGGCGCGGTGCTTGTCCCCGGCCCAGACGACGTGGTCGGGGTCCTGCCGGATCGCCAGCAGCAGGTCGAGCTTCTCGGCGTAGAGGTCGTCGTAGTCCTCGAGGTCGTAGCCGAAGAGCGGGAACGACTCGATGAACGACCCGCGCCCGGCCATGATCTCCGCGCGGCCCCCCGAGAGCCCGTCGAGGGTGGCGAACTGCTGGAAGACCCGGACGGGGTCGTCGGAGCTGAGGACGGTCACGGCGCTGGAGAGCCGGATGCGCGAGGTGCGGGAGGCGGCGGCGGCCAGGACCACGGCGGGCGCGGACGCGGCGTAGTCGGGGCGGTGGTGCTCGCCGAGGCCGTAGACGTCGAGGCCGACCTGGTCGGCGAGGACGATCTCCTCCACGACCTGCCGCAGCCGTTCGGCGTGGCTGACGAGCTCCCCGGTCCCCGGGTCCGGGGTGGTCTCCGCGAACGCGCTGACGCCGATCTCCACGAGGTGCTCCTCAGTCGCCCAGAAGTGCTTGAAGTCTCAATCATACGTCACGGGGGTGCCGCCGTCCAGGGGGCGCGCCCCCGCGCCCGCGGCGCCGGGTCCCCCACCGGCTCGAGGTGGCGAGCCCCGATCCCCGACCCCGGCTAGATTGCGCTGGTGAAGCGTCTGCCGTTCGGGCCCGCGGCGGAGCTCCGCGCGGCCTACGAGGCCGTCGACTGGGCCTCCACGCCCCTCGGCGAGCCGTCGGGTTGGCCACCGGTGCTGCGCCGGGCCCTGGAACTGGCCCTGGAGACCCGCTTCGCCGTCCTCCTCTGCTGGGGCCCCGAGCTCACCATGGTCTACAACCAGGCCTACGGGGAGGTCATCGGCAGCAAGCACCCCGACGCGCTGGGGCGCCCCGTGAGCGAGGTGTTCCCCGAGGCGTGGGACGAGCTCGGGCCGCTGTTCGCCTCCGCCCAGGCCGGGGACGCCGTCTGGTTCGCCGACCTGCCCGTGATGCTCGAGCGCGACGGCTTCCTGGCGGAGACGTTCTTCACGTTCTCCTACTCCCCGGTCCGCGACCAGGACGGGTCGATCGCCGGGGTCATGGACATCGCCGTGGAGACGACCCGCCAGGTCCAGGACCACCGCCGCCTCGAGCTGCTGACCCGCCTCGGCGACCTCGCCACCGAGCTCCAGCCGCCGCTGGAGCTGGCCAAGCGCGCGCTGGACGTGCTCTCCACCGCCTCCGCGGACCTGCCCGCCGTCGACCTCCAGCTGCCCGGCGGCGAGTCGTTCCTCCCCCCGCCGCCCGCGGAGCTGAAGCCCCGCCAGGTCCTGGTCCGCGAGGACGGCGCGGGCTCGCGGCTGGCCTGGGTGCGCATTCCCGCCGCCCTGGGCGGCGCCTCGCCCGGGGTGATGGTCGCCCGGCTCAGCGACGTCGTCGCCGTCGACGCCACCTACCTCGACTTCCTCCGCCTGGTCGCCGCCACCGTCGGCGACGCGCTCTCGGCCGCGGCCTCCTTCGAGGCCGAGCGCCGCCGCGCCGACCTGCAGGAGTGGCAGGCGCAGCGCCTGGCCGGGCTGGTGGCCGTCGCGCAGGCCCTGCCCGACGCCGAGGAGGAGAGCGACGTCCTGCACGTCCTCGCCCGCGGGGCCGTGGGCCTGCTCGGCTCCGACGGGATCGTGCTGGGCGTCGTGGAGGACCGCGTCCTGCGGGTGCTGGGGGACGAGGCCGACCCCGCCGCGGCGCTCCTGCCCCGCGCCCTGCGCGGTGCCCCCGTCCGCGAGGGGGACGGCACCGCGACGAGCGCGGCGTGGCCGCTGCGCCTGACCGACCGCGTCATCGGTGCCCTCGGGCTGTCCTGGCGCGGGGAGCGGGAGCTGACCTCCGAGGACACCGACCTGCTCAACGCGCTCGCCGCCTCCACCGCCCAGGCACTGGACCGGGTGCGGGCCCTGCGCGCCGAGCGGCAGGCCGCCGCCGCCGTCCGCAGCCTCGCCGAGACCCTGCAGCGCAGCCTGCTGACCTCCGCGCCCCAGCCCGAGCACCTCGACATCGCCGTCCGCTACCTGCCCGCCGCCGAGCACGCCCAGGTCGGCGGAGACTGGCACGACGCCTTCCTCACCGCCTCCGGCACCGCCTGCCTCGTCATCGGCGACGTCACCGGCCACGACCAGGACGCCGCCGCGGCCATGGGGCAGGTCCGCAACCTGCTGCGCGGCATCGGGTACTCCCTGGAGGTGTCCCCGGCGGCGGCGCTGGCCGCCCTCGACCGCGCCATGCGCGACCTCGGGGTCGGCGCCCTCGCCACCGGGGTCCTCGCCACCGTCGAGCCCCTGGAGGGTTCGTCCGCTTGGCGGCTGCGGTGGTCCAACGCCGGTCACCCCCCGCCGCTGGTGGTCTCCCCGGACGGGTCGGTCGAGCTGCTGCGCACCTCCCCGGACCTGCTCCTGGGGCTGGAGGCCGGGTTCGTCCGCGCCGACCACGTCCACGGGCTGCCGCCGGGGGCGACGGTGCTGCTCTACACCGACGGTCTCATCGAGCGGCGCGGCGCGAGCCTGGACGAGGGGCTGGCCTGGCTGGCGGGCACCGTCGCCGGGTTCGCCGGCCTCTCCCCGGCCGAGCTGTGCGACGAGGTCCTGCAGCTGGTGGCCGGCCACGCCGAGGACGACGTCGCCGTCCTGGCCGTGCGGGTGCGCCCCGAGCCCACCCCGGTGGTCCTCGCCGTCTCCTGAGGCGGCGGCCGCGCCCCCGGGCCGCGCTACTGTCGAGGGCCGGGGCGGAGCGTGCGCCCCGGGCACCGTCCGGGTCCAGGAACGGCCCGCGCACCAGCCCGCAGACCCCGCCACCGCGGGTCGCCGCCGCGCGGCCCCCCGGGACCGGGCAGAGCATTGGACACCGTCATGACCAGCGAGACGATCGACCCCCCCGGGAACGCCCCGGTGCCCCGCCCGCAGGGGCTGGTACCCCTCGAGGAGGCCTTCGCCGAGCTCGGCCGCCTCGTCGTCGGGACCCGGCCGCTGGGGGAGGTCATGACCCGCGTCGCCGAGCTCGTCCAGGCCTGCGTCCCCGGGGCCGACGAGGTCTCGGTGACCCTGCTGCAGGGCAAGGCCCGCACGGTCGCCTTCACCGGCCGGCTCGCCATCGACCTCGACGAGCGCCAGTACGAGGAGGGCTTCGGCCCCTGCATCGACGCCGCGGACTCCGGTCAGGTGCTGCGCATCGACGACACCGCCCACGACGAGACCTACCCCGAGTTCGCCGCGGTCGCCGCCCGCCGCGGCGTGCGCAGCACCCTCTCGGTGGGGCTGCCGATGCCGCAGGGCGTCCTCGGCGGGATCAACGTCTACCGGACGTCCCACCCGCCCCTGGACGCCGCGGCGCTGGAGCTGCTGCGGGACTTCGCCGGCTACGCCGCCGTCGCCCTGGCCAACCACTCCCTGTACGCGGCGGCGGTCTCGCGCAGCGAGCACCTGCAGACCGCGATGCAGTCCCGCGCCGTCATCGAGCAGGCCAAGGGCGTCATCATGGCGCGCCTGGGCTGCACCGCCGACGAGGCCTTCCAGCACCTCGCGACGCAGTCGCAGAACGCCAACCGCAAGCTGCGCGACCTCGCCGAGGAGGTCGTCGCCCGCGTCTGAGCCCCCGCCCCGCGGGGCGGGTCAGCGGGCCGGGTCAGCGGGGCGGGTCAGCGGGGCGGGCCGGGGGGCGGTAGCCGCCGTCCTCCAGCCCGGCCCACCGCTCGAAGACGTTGCGGTGCGGGCGGTTCGCGGTCACCAGGGCGTTCAGCCCGTACAGCGCGAGGAACGGGACGGTGCCCAGGAGGGCGTACTGGTCGGCGTGGCGCAGCTCGTGGCGGCGCCGGCGCTCGCCCCCGAGGCCGCCGTGCAGCCACACGTTGCCCACCGTCGTCCCGCCCCGCCCGTAGCTGCCGCGCGGCATGCCGGAGCACTCGAAGAAGAGGTCGGGCCCCAGGGTGATGTCGGCGTGGTGGGCACGGGCCCAGAGCAGCGCGAGGACGCTGACGGGCAGGTTGCGCCAGGCGCGGAAGGCGATCCAGGCGGTGCGTCGGTCCCTCACGGGACCGACGGTACCCACCGGGGTGGAGAGAGCGGACGACGAGACTCGAACTCGCGACCCTCACCTTGGCAAGGTGATGCGCTACCAACTGCGCTACGTCCGCATTGCTGCAGGGGAAGCCTACACGCCGTCCGGACCGGGACGGGTCCCCGCCCCGGTGGCCGCCGCCGTCGCGGCCACCGGGGGACGGCTCAGGAGACCCGGGAACCGCGGTCGGCGCGGGCCACGCCCAGGCGGACCCGGCCCACCACGTCGGGCCGGCTGAGGACCTCCAGCAGCTGCCCGCGGACCTCGCCCGCGGCGGCGGCGACCTCGGCCAGGTCCGCGCGCGGTTCCAGCGTCGCGGACAGCTCCGCGACCAGCCGCCCGCGGTCCTGGACCAGCCGACCCCCCGCCGAGCGCACCCCGGGCACGGCGCCCAGCACCTGCGCCGCGGCCTTCGCCGGGGCGTCGCCCTCCACCCGCAGCGCACCGCGCGGGCCCGACCCCGGCAGGGCCACCTGCCCCGCGCCGCGGCGCGGCACGTGCGCGAGCAGCCACCACAGCCCCAGCAGCGCGAGGACCACCGCGAGCCCGCCGCAGGCGGCGGGGAACCAGCCGGCCCCGGTCACGTCGGCCACCGGAGCGGTGTCCAGGCTCGTCCCGGGAGCCAGGTCGCCCGTCCACCAGGCCAGGCCGGCGACCCCGCCGGCGACGAGGAGCAGCCCGAGGAGGACGGCGACGAGGCGGTCCACCGCGAGCACGCCCCGGCTCACGAGGACACCTCCGGGGCCTGGACGCGCACCCGGACCCGGGGCGCGCGGGCGAGGGGGGCGAGCTGCGTCGCCACGGTCTCCCGCACGTCGTCGCGCACGGCGGCGGAGGTGGCCCGCACGGTCACGGTGACGGTGCGCCGCGAGGCGCTCGTGCGGGCCTCCAGCACCCCGTCGCAGCGGCGGGCGGCGCCGGAGGCCAGCCGCGCCACGTCGCGCACGCCCAGGTGCACCCCGGGCGTCGCGGCCAGCGCGACCGCCTTCCGGGACCGGCGGCTCAGGCCGGTCGCCACGCACCAGGCGCCGAGGACGACCGCCGCGCAGGACGCGACGACCACCGCGACCGAGGGGGCGAGGCCGTCGAGGGCGTCGGCGGCCGCGGTGAGCCAGGACGTCCCGCTCGCCCAGCCGAGCCCGAGGGCCGCCTCGCGGCCCACCACCACGGCCAGCGCCAGCAGCAGCACGGCCAGGACGGGACCGAGGGCGCCGACGCGCCCGGCCCCGGTGCGCGCGCCGGCCGCGCGCGCCGCCGCCGCGGTCGTGGTCGTCGTGGTCGTCGTCGTCACAGGACCCTCCTCGCGGTGTCCGGTCGATCGGTCAGGTAGGTGGCCACGACCACCGACACGTCGTCGACGGTCATCCCGGCCAGCCGGTCCAGGGCCTCGCCCACCGCGTCCCGCACCCGGGCCGCCACCTGCGGCGCGGGGTGCGGCCACACGGCCGCCACCTCGACCCGGACCCGGGTGCGGTGCCCGGCGACGGTCGCGTCGACGTCGGGGTAGGAGCGCCCCAGGACGCCGTCGACGACCCCGGACACGGTGGCCGCGGCGGTCCTCGGGTGGGCGGTGCCGGTCCGCCGGGTGCCCGGGACGAGCGCGGCGGCCTCGGCGATGCGGGCGACGGCGCGCTCGGAGACGACCAGCCGCCCCCGGGTGCCCGGGTCGGTGCGGGGGGCGGCGAGCAGGTCAGCCACGACGGCCCGGCAGGACCGACGCGAGGTCGACCCGCCCCTCCAGGTGCGCTCCGACGGCGTAGCCGACCGCGCCGAGCAGGACGGCCAGCAGCAGCCAGCCGAAGCCGCCGACGGCGCCGACGAGGGCCAGCAGCAACCCGGCCAGCAGGCCGGTGGTGGACGAGGACACGGTTCTTCCCTCCAGGGGTTCGTGCGGGAGGCGCGGGGCGCCGGGGGTCAGGCGAGGTCGTCGACGTGGACGCGGACGTCCGCGGGGGCGCCGGCCGCGGTGAGCCGGGCGGCGGCCGCCAGGTGCACCGCCTCGGCCACCTCGCGCAGGGGCGCGTCGGCCCGCAGGACGACGTGGACCTCGGTGGGGCCGGTCCGGTCGGGGTCGGCGAGGCGGATCCCCGCGACCCGGCGCCCGGGCAGGTAGGTCCCGATCTCGCCGAGCGCGCCGCCGTTCAGGCGGACGACGCCCGGGACGGCGAGGACGGTGGCGGCGAGGTCGTCGGCCAGACCGGCGAGGTCGCCGGGGGTCACTGGACCCGGGTGGTGGTCCGCACGGTGGTCTCCTCGACGGCGTCGTCCTCGTCGGGCAGGTGGACGTCGGCGACCTCGAGGTTGACCTCGGTGACCTCGAGCCCGGTCATCCGCTCCACGGAGGCGATGACGTTGCGGCGCACGGCGGCGGCGAGGTCGGCGATGGCGACGCCGTACTCGGCGATGAGCTCGATGTCGACCGCGGCCTGGCGCTCGCCGACCTCGACGGAGACGCCCTGCGCGTGGTTGGTCCGGCTGCCGGGGATGCGCTCGCGCAGCGCGCCGACGGCGCGGGCGGCGCCGCCGCCGAGGGCGTGCACGCCGGAGACGTCCTTGGCGGCCAGGCCCGCGATCTTCGAGACGACGGTGTCGGCGATGGTGGTCACGCCGTGCGCGCTGGCCAGGGCGGTGGGGGCGCTGGCGCTGGAGGTGGCGGTGGCGCCGGTGGTCCCGGTCGAGGTGGTGGTCTGGGTGCTCATCGTGGGTTCCTCCCGTCCGTCGCAGCACGGTGCTGCGTCGAACGTGGTTGAGCGCAGGAGGACCGGTTTCGTCACGGTCACCGGGACGTGAGCTGCATCACAGCGGCGAACGGTCCCCCTCGGCGGGTGGGCCCGCCGGGCCCGTGCTCTGATCGAGCCCTCGGGACGATCGTTGGAGCAGCCGGACGATGTGCGACACCCAGGGCGACGACGTCCGCCCACCCTCCGACGACGACGCCGCCCTCGCCCGGGCCGCCGCGATGGGCGACCGCGACGCGTTCGCCGGGCTCGTCGAGCGCCACGGCCCCTCCCTCTACCGCTACGCCCACCGCCTGCTGCGCGACCCCGGCCGCACCGACGACTGCGTCCAGGAGACCTTCCTCGCCGCCTGGCGGGCCCTGCCCCGCTTCCGCGGCGACGCCTCCGTGCGCACCTGGCTGTTCACCATCTGCCGCCACGAGGTCTACGCCCGCTCCCGCGAGGGCGGGGCGCACGAGGTCGACCTCGACACCGTCCGCGACCGGATCCAGGACCTGCGCGCCGACCCCGCCCGGGCCGGGGTCGAGGCCGCCCTGCGCGACGCCCTCGACCTCGCCCTCGGCGTCCTGCCGCCCCGGCAGCGCTCCGCGTGGCTGCTGCGGGAGGTCGAGGGCCTGAGCTACGACGAGATCGCCGAGGTCCTCGGCACGACGGCGGCCGCGGTCCGTGGTCTCCTCGAGAGAGCGCGCACCGCGCTGGCGACGGCACTGGAGGGGTGGCAGTGAGCAGCGAGACGCGCAGCCCGGGCGAGGACGTCCTCGACCTCGCCACCGCCGCCCTGCGCGCCCACACCGAGAGCGGGTGGGTCGTGGTGCGCGCCGAGGTCCTCGAACGGGTCCGCCGCGCCTTCCGCCCCGCCGATCCCGTCCTGGGCCGGCACGGGGCCGGGGAGTTCCTGCTCAACGGCAACGTCCTGGTCACCGAGCTGCGCCCCGCCGTCGACGCCGTCCCCGCCGCCTCCGCGCTCGCCATCAGCTGCGCCACCGACGACGAGCACCGCCTGCGGACGGTGGTCGTCGACGTGGCCGCGGGCTTCGGGGCCCACCTGCCCTCGGTGGGCCGCGCGGTGCGGGTCGCGGTGCTGGAGCGGCTGCGCGAGGTCCTGGGCGCGGCGGCCCCCGACGGCGGCTCGGTCCTCGTCGACGTCCACGTCGCCGACGTCCGGGCGTGAGGGCCCGACCCGGCGCCGACCTCGCCCCGCGCGTGCGCCGCGCCTTCCGGGCCCGCGTCTCCGGCGATCCCACCGGGGCCCCGGACTGGGTGCGCGACATCGCCCTCGTGGGGGCGGGGCCGGGCTGGTTCGAGCCCGACGGCGTCGTCTGGCGGGTCCACGGCGACCTCTCCACCCTCGTCGGCGGGGTCGCGGCCCTGCTGGGGCAGGGCGCCCACCCGCTGGCGCTGGCCGGGGTGCAGCGGCACTCCTCCTACCGCAGCGACCCGTGGGCCCGCCTCGCCGGCACGGCGCGCTGGCTCGTCGTGACGACCTTCGGCTCCGACGAGCTCGCCGGGCGGGAAGCCGCGCGCGTCCGGGGGATGCACGGCCGGGTCCGGGGCCGCACGGGGGACGGGCGCAGCTACTCCGCCGCGGACCCCGCCCTGCTGCGCTGGGTGCACCTGGCCTTCACCGACGCCTTCCTCGCCGCTCAGGAGGCCGTCGGGCACGACCTGGCCCCGCGGTTCGGGCGGGGCTGGGCCGACGCCTACGTCGCCGACTGGGCCCGCAGCGCGCGGGCGCTGGGCGCGCAGGACCTCCCGGCCAGCCGCCGGGAGCTCGCCGAGGCCCTGCGGGCGGTGGAGCCGGACCTCGAACCCGTCCCCGCCGACCTGCTGGGCTTCCTCGCCGACCCGGGCGGGCTGAACCGGGCCGAGCGGGTCTTCTACGCCGGTCTCGCCGGTGCCGGGGCGCTCGTGCTCTCCCCGTCCGTCGCCCCCCTCGCCGGGGTCCCCGGCCGCGGGGACCGCACGCCCGCCGCGCGCGCCCGGCTGCTGCGCACCCGCTGGCAGCTGCGGGCCTTCCAGCTCGCCCTGGGCCCGCACAGCCCGTCCGAGGCCGCCGCGCGGTACCGGATCGGCCTCGCCGGGCCGCCGGAGTGGCTGGTCTGACGAGGGGCCCGTCAGGCGGGGGGCGCGGCGTGCTCCTCGCCGGACCCGGGGACGACCACCCGTCCGAGCAGGACGGCCAGCTCCTGCGCGTGGGCCGCGGACAGGGGGGCGAAGAACGACCTCAGCTCGGCGCGGACGAGGACGGCGGCCGCCTCCAGGACGCCCCGGCCCTCCGCGGTGATGGTGAGGACGACCCGGCGCCCGTCGCGCGGATCCCGTGCGCGCGACAGCAGGTCCCTCTTCTGCAGGCGGTCGGCGATGAGCGTCACGCACGACTGCGGGACGAACATGCGCTTCGCCAGCTCGCCGGCGTTCTGGGACCCGACGACCTGCAGGAGGTACAGGGCGCGCAGGTCGCTGGCGAGGAGGCCGACCTCGCCAGCGGCGGCGTCCAGCACCGAGATGACCTTCAGCCCGGCCTGCAGGGTCAGGCGCCCCAGCTCGGAGCCGGTGACGGGGTCCACGGCGATCACGTCGGCCTCCGACCGCGCACCCGGCAGCTCCGCCGCACCGGGTCGGGCGGTCGGCGCGGTCTCGGGCGCGGTGGTCACGGCCCCCCATCGACGCTGCAGCCCCCGTCCTTGAGCGCCCGGCCACCTCGGGAGGGGGGTCCGAGAGCCGACCGCCCGCGTCGATCACACGGTCGCAGCAGTCAAGCCCGCCGCCGCGCACGTCGATGCTTCAGTTCTGAAGGACACCGGCGGCGAGCCCACCGGGTGCTCCACGGCACACGGCAGGAACGGAGACGGGCGTGTTCGGACGCACCAGTGCGAGGTCGGCGGCCGCCGGTCGTTCCCGCGAGGTCGAGGAGGCGCGGGCCGACGTCGAGGCGGTCACCGAGGTCGTGCGCGCCCTCGACGGGGCCCGGACCCCGCAGGAGGCGGTGCGGGTCGCGCTGGACACCGTCCGCGAGCGCTTCGGGTGGGCCTACGGCTCCTACTGGCGCCTGCACCCGGGCACCGGGGCCGTAGCCCGCGGGCCGGCCGGCGGGCCCGTCCTGCGCTTCGAGCAGGAGAGCGGCGACGCCGGGGAGGACTTCCGCCGGGTCACCCTGGAGGCCTCCTTCGCCGAGGGCGTGGGGCTGTCGGGACGGGCCTGGCGCGAGCGCGACCTCGTCTTCGTCCCCGACCTGGCGCGGGTGACCGACTGCGTGCGCGCCCCCGTCGCCCAGCGCGCGGGCATCAGGTCCGGGATCTGCTTCCCCGTCCTCGACGCCGGCCGGGTCGTGGGGACGATGGACTTCTTCACCACCGAGCAGCTCTCCCCGTCCCCCGCGCGCCTCGCGGTCCTGCGCTCGGTCGGCACCCTGGTCTCCGCCGCCCTGGCCCGGCTGCACGAGGCCGTGCGCCAGGAGAAGGCCGCCCAGGACGTCGCGGCCGTCTCCACCGTCATCCGCGAGCTGACCAGCGCCACCGGCGAGGAGCAGGCCCTGCGGACCGCCCTGGACACCATCCGCCGCGACTTCGACTGGCAGTACGGCTCCTTCTGGCGCCTGGACGACTCCGGTCCCGCCCGCGAGCACGCCCTGCGCTTCGAGCTGGAGTCCGGCGACGCCGGCGCGGAGTTCCGCCGGGTCACCCTGGAGGCCTCCTTCGCCAGGGGCGTGGGTCTCTCCGGGCGCGCCTGGGCGAGCGAGGACCTGGTCTTCGTCGAGGACCTCGGGCAGGTGACCGACTGCGTGCGCGCTCCCGTCGCCCAGCGCGCGGGGGTGAAGTCGGGCGTCTGCCTGCCCATCCTCGTGGCCGGCCGCGTCGTGGGGACGATGGACTTCTTCGCCACCCGCACGCTCGTCATGTCGACCAGCCGGGAGAGCGCGCTGCGCAACACCGCCTTCCTCATCGGCCAGGCCATGGAGCGCTTCGCCGCGGCCCGCCGCCTCGCCGACGCCGGGGGCGAGCTGCTCACCTCCATCGGGGAGGTGGAGCGCAACGTGGTGACCGCCACCGACGTCGCCTCCCGCGGGGAGCAGCTGACCGTGGAGGCCAACGCCGAGGTCGCCGCGCTCACCCGGGCCAGCGCGGAGATCAGCCAGGTCGTGCGCACCATCACCGCCATCGCCGCCCAGACCAAGCTGCTCGCCCTGAACGCCACCATCGAGGCCGCGCGCGCCGGCGAGGCCGGTCGCGGCTTCGCCATCGTCGCCGAGGAGGTCAAGGAGCTGTCGGGCGAGACCGAGCGCGCGACCACCGACGTGGGCGCCCAGGTCGCGACCATCCAGGCCCGCGTCGAAGCCGTCACCTCGTCCCTGGCCCAGATCCAGGGCTCGGTGGAGCAGATCAACGAGACCCAGAGCCTCATCGGGCAGGTCCTCACCGAGCAGGTCGCCGTCACCCGCGGCATCCTCGGCTGAGCACCGGGTGGACCGGTCCCCGTCCCCGCCCGACCCCGTGGTCGCTGCGGGGACGGGACCGGCCGCACGTCCCCGCCCGGGCCGTCTCAGCGCGAGGCCAGGACCTTCTCCGCGAACGCGGCCGCGCGCTCGCGCAGCGCCGCCTCGCGCTCGGAGATGCTCAGGCCGGGGTCCGGCTTCAGCGTCGGCGTGGGGCGCAGGACCCGCACGTTGTCGGCGCAGGCCAGGTCGCTGCACACGTAGGTGCCGACGGTGTTGAGCTTGCGCCCGGCCTCCCCGGCCCGGGCGGCCACGAACAGCGACACCTCGCCGGGGGCGCGGGTCGTGCGGCACAGGTCGCACATCGCGGTGGTGCGGACGCCCTTGCCGGGGGTGGCGCGCAGCGCGAGGCCGACCACGGCCTCCCCGAGGGGGACGAGCATCCAGCCGCGCTCGGGCGACTTGGGGTCGCGCCAGCCCACGACCCCGTGGACGGGGTCGCTGCCGTGGACCCACTCGGGGACGCGCATCCGGTGCGCCTCGCCGCGCGAGCAGTTCGTCATGGTCGAGCGGATGGCGTCGTCGGTCACGTGACCGGGGTCGAGGGCCGAGCCGCTGGGCGTCCGTACCGACACGTCGTCTCCTGGGAGGGGGGTGGGCCTCCGCGAGGGTACGCCCGTCAGCTCGCCGTCTCGAACTCGCAGGTCGCGTCGAAGACCTCCTGGCAGCCGCGCACGGCGTCCTCCAGGCGGGCGGCGGGGACGGGCCGGGAGAAGTAGAACCCCTGGACGGTGTCGCAGCCGGTGGCGCGCAGCGCGTGCACCTGCTCGGCCTGCTCCACGCCCTCGGCCACGACCCCGAGCCCGAAGCTGCGCGCGGCGCCCACGACGAGGCGGACCAGCTCCACGGTGCGGGGGTCGTCGGAGTCCACGAAGCTCTTGTCGATCTTCAGGACGTCGACGGGGACCCGGGCCAGCTGCCCGAAGGACGTGTAGCCGGTGCCGAAGTCGTCGATGGCGATCCGCACGCCGATGGCGCGCAGCTCCCCCAGCCGCGACCAGGCGGCGCGGTCCTCGACCATGACGGTCTCGGTGATCTCCAGGGTGAGCCGCTCCGGACTCGTCCCGGTGGCGGCGAGGGCGTCGCGGACGTCGTCGACCAGGCGCGGGGAGCGCAGGTGGCGGCCGGAGACGTTGACCGCGACCCGCAGCCCGGCGCAGTCCCCGCCGGCGGCGTCGAAGGCGCGCAGCTGGGCCAGGGACGTGCGCAGCGCCCACCGGCCGAGGTCGCAGATGAGGTCGGAGCTCTCCGCGACGGGGATGAACCGCCCGGGCGGGACGAGCCCCTCGCCGGGCTTCTCCCAGCGCACGAGGGCCTCCACGCTGCGGACGCGGCCCGTGTCGAGGTCGGTGACCGGCTGGTAGTGCAGGACGAGCTCGTCGGCGACGAGGGCGTGGCGCAGGCCCTCCTCCACGGCGGCCTGGGCGGCCAGCGCGTGGCGCAGCTCGTCGTCGTAGACCTCCACGCGCCCGCGGCCGGCGGCCTTGGCCCGGTAGGCGGCGGTGTGCGCCTCCTGCAGCAGCCGGTCGGCGTCGACGGAGCCGTCGGGGGAGCCGGGGTCGTGGCGGCTGACGGCGACGCCGACGCTCGCGCCGACGCTGGCGGTCGTCTCGGTGGAGCCGGCCAGCGCGATGGGGGCCGACACGGCGTCGATGAGGGCCTGGCCGAGGTCGAGCAGGCCCTTCTCGTCCTGGACCGGCTCGACGACGACGAGGAACTCGTCCCCGCCGAGGCGGGCCACGACGTCCACGGCGCGCACGCGCTCGCGCAGCCGTTCGGCGACGGTGCGCAGGACGGCGTCGCCGGCCCCGTGCCCGAGGGAGTCGTTGACGGTCTTGAACTGGTCGAGGTCGACGAACAGCAGCCCGACCCGGTCGCCGGTGCGCCGGGTCCGGCGCAGGGCGCGGTCGGTCTGGGCGAGGGCCTCGGCCCGGTTGGGCAGGGTCGTCAGCGCGTCGTGGGTGGCCTGGTGGGCCAGGTCCTCCTGCAGCCGCTCGCGCTCGTGCATGGCGCCGATGATCTGGCGCACCGAGGCGTGCACGACGCGGCCCAGCGGACCGCCGACGGGGCGGCGCAGGATCTCGTCGTCGAGGTCGCCGTCGGCGACGGCCTGGGCCTGGGCCTGCACCGAGCGCAGGCTGACGACGGCCGCCCCGAGGCCGCGGGCGACGGTGCGCGCCTCCGGCGGGCCCTCGACGTGGACCTCGACGAGCTCGCCGAGGCTGATCGAGCGCGCGGCGGCGGCCAGGCGCGCCAGCGGCCCGGCGATGGAGCGGCTGGTGTAGAGGGTGCCGCCCACGGACAGCGCGAGCAGGACGGCGGTGACGGCGGAGTAGTTCAGCAGCTCCCGCTGGGCCTGGGCCCGGTAGGTCTCGGCCGCCTCGACGGCCGCGCCGGCGGCGGCGTCGAGGACGGCGCGCAGGGCGTCGTCGCGGCCGACGACGGCGGTGCTGAGGGAGAGGAGGACCGCGGAGTCGGGGACGCCGCCGGCGGGGGTGGCGACGGCGTCGGCGAGGGTCTGGTCGACCGTGCGGGAGTCGGGGTGGGCCAGCGCGGCGGTCCAGCCGGAGCGGACGGCGGCCCCGCTGGCGGTGAGGACGTCGCCGGAGGCGAGCCGGAACCCCGCCCAGCTGCCCAGGAAGGACTGGCGGGCGGGACCCTCGCCGCCGGCGGGGGCGGCGACGAGACCGAGGTAGTAGGGGATCTCCTCCCCGGCGAGGGTGGTGGCGCGGGCGGTGCGCCGCAGGTCGTCCACGGCGTCCTGCAGCTGCCCGTCGGCGACCTCGTCGGCGGCGACGGTGAGGTGCGCGTCGACGGCGGCGCTGAGCTCCTCGACGAGGTAGCGGTACTTGTCGAAGAGCTGCCGGTTGCTGGTGGTGCGCTGGCTGGGGGTCTCCCCGGCGCCCCGGGAGGCGCGGACGGTGGCGAGGCGGGCCGCGGTCCCCTCGACGGCGGGACGGGCGAGGGGGTCGGTGCCGGCGTCGGCGGCGGTCGCGTCGGTGCGGCTCATCGCCTCCTCGTAGAGGGAGTGCAGGTCGACGGCGAGGTCCTCGCGCTCGCGGGTGGTGCCCGCGGCGGTGCTCAGCTCGAGCAGCTCCACGCTGGAGACCAGCGGGATGGCCTCCTCGGCGATGCGGGCGCGCAGGGCGTCGAGGGCGATGGCGGCGTGGACCTCGCGGACGGCGTGCTCGGCGGCCTGCACCCGCTGGATGCGGTGGGTCACGAGGATGGAGGCGAAGGCGGAGAACCCGATCAAGGGGACGAGGACGAGCACGAGGAGCCTGGTGCGCAGGCTGATCGTGCGCCGTTCGCGCTGCTCGGGGAGGTCGGCCACCTGACAGGGATCGACCGCCGGGGGCCGGGGCATGAGCGCGCGGCGCCGCGGGCCACCCGCGGTCCCCCGTTCGGCGCAGTCCCGCCCGACCGCGCGGCGGGGCGGGGCGGGACCCCGCGCGGGGTCCTCCGGGGGGTTTGTGCCGGGGCCCGGGGCGCGCCAGACTCATCGAGCGACCGGATCGCCTCAGAAGGTCCGGTGATGAGCCGCGGCGGGGGAGGTGAGCCGTGCACGAGCCACCGGCGGGGGTGGACCTCGCCCGGGCGGTCCTGTCCGCCGCGGTGGGGCTGGTGGTGACCGACCTGCGGGGGCGGGTGCTGGGCGTCGACGAGGCCTTCGCGGGGCTGCTGCGCCGCCCGTCCGGCGAGGTCCTCGGGCGCGGGCTGGCCGAGGTGCTGTCCTCGGCCGAGGGCGCCCACGACGTCGAGGGCACGGTCGCGCGGCTGCTCGACGGGGACCCCGCCGTGACCGGCGAGGTCCCGGTGCTGCGGGGCGACGGGGTCGTCTTCCGCGCCCGGACCCTCTCCTCGCTGGCCACCACGTCCGGGGGGGACGCGGTGGTGGTGCTGCACCTGCTGGACGCGCACCGCGAGCGGCCGCGCGCGCCCGGCGACCACGACCCCCTGACCCGCCTGCCCGGCCGCGCCGCGGCGGTCACCGACCTCACCGCCCGGCTGCGCGCCGGGACCGGGCTGGTCGGCGTCCTGACCTGCGACCTCGACCGCTTCCGCGTCGTCAACGAGAGCCTGGGGCACGCCGTGGGCGACGAGGTCCTGCTCACCGTCGCCCGCCGCCTGCTGGCCGGGGTGCGCGGCGGGGACGTGGTGGCGCGCCTGGGCGACGACGAGTTCGCGGTGGTGCTCGCCGGGCTCGCCGACGCCGGGGAGGCCGTCGACGTGGCGCACCGGCTCACCCGCGCCCTCGCCGCGCCCCTGGAGGTCCCCGGCCCCGCGGGGCCGCAGGAGATCCGCTGCGCGGTGAGCACCGGGCTGGCCGTGGTCGACCTGGCGGCGCCCCTGCAGGGGGCCGGGCCCGGCGCGCCGGAGCTGGACGCGGCCACCCTGCTGCGCGACGCGAACACCGCCCTGGACGCGGCGAAGGCCGCGGGCGGCGGCTGCTGCCGGGTCTTCACCGACGCCATGCGCCGCCGCGCCGTCCGCCGCCTCACCGTCGAGAACGACCTGCGCCGCGCCCTGGAGCGCGGGGAGCTGCGGGTCCACTACCAGCCCGTGGTGCGGCTCGCGGACCGGCGGCGGACCGGGTTCGAGGCGCTGGTGCGGTGGGAGCACCCCGAGCGCGGGCTGCTGCTGCCCGAGGAGTTCCTCGACGTGGCCGAGGAGTGCGGCCTGGTGACGGCCGTCGACGCCGCCGTCCTGGAGGAGGTGCTGGGCTTCCTCGCCCGCCACCCCGAGGGGCGGGTGTCGGTGAACACCTCCGCCCGCCGCCTGGACGGGACGTTCGCGCCGGCCGTGGCCCACGGGCTGGCCCGGCACGGGCTCCCCCCGCAGCGCCTGGCCGTCGAGCTGCTCGAGACGTCCCTGGTCCCCGGCGACGCCGTCACCGAGCGCGAGCTGCACGACCTGGCCGACCTCGGCGTCGAGGTCCTCCTCGACGACTTCGGCACGGGCTACTCGGCGCTGTCCGACCTGCGCCGGCTGCCGGTGGGCGGGTTGAAGCTGGACCGCTCCTTCGTCGGCGACCTGCCCGCCGACGCGACCTCCGACCGCATCGCGGCCGCCGTGGTGGGCCTCGCCGTCGGCTTCGGGCTGTCCTCCACCTGCGAGGGCGTGGAGACCGCGGCCCAGGCCGCCCACCTGGCCGCGCAGGGGTGGCGCTCCGCCCAGGGCTCCCTCTTCGGGGCCCCCGCCCCCGAGGAGCACTGGTTCCCCAGCCCGGCGGTCCCCGCCGACGGGGTCCGGGCCTCGGCCTGACCCGCGCCGGCCGCGGTCAGCGGCCCGCGGAGCGCCGGCGCCCCTCCCGCGACCCGGCGTACCCGGGTTCGCGCACCCGCTGCCACCACGGCGGGATCGCCAGCCCGGGGACGGCGTGCAGGACCGGCTCGAAGGTGAGGGTCCGGTCCGGCGCCCGGGCCGGGTCCCGGTCCAGGTGCAGCGCGGCGAACACCCGCCAGGGACCGCGCGGGGCGGCGACGGCCAGCAGGTAGCCCCCCTCGTGCGAGCGGGCCCCCACCAGCAGCGGGCCGCAGGGCGCGGCGAAGGCCGCGATGCTGGAGTGCAGGACCCCCTCCGCCCGGCGCCGGGGCCAGGGGACGCGCCGGCCGAGGGTGGTGGCGAGCAGCAGGTCCCACGGGTCGCCGTCGGGGGAGGTGGTCCGCAGGGCGATCCCGTGCACGTCGGGCAGCGGTTCGGGCAACCCCCCGCCGCGGGAGAACCGCACCAGCACCTCGTCGACGCCGGGTTCGTCGATCCAGGGGACCCCCGTGGCGCGGCGCAGCCCGGAACGGACGAGCGTGCCCTCGACGACGGCGCCGCGCGGGTGCAGGGCCTTGGCCGAGCGCAGCGCGGCCACGGTGCGGAACAGTCCGGCGATCACCCCCGGAGTCTCGCCCCGGCGGGGGAGTGGCGCACGCCACGACGCCGCGGGGACGGGGCCGCGCCCGCCCGGCGTTGTACCCGGTGATGCTCACCGACGCCCCCGCGAAGCCCGTCCTCTGGACCCCCCGCCACGTCCTCGTCACCGCGTCCGCGCAGGCCGAACCCCACGGCCGCGCCATCCTCGACCGCCTCGCCGCCGCCGGCGTCGAGGACGTCACCCTGCTGAGCGGGGACCGCCTCCCGCCGCTGCGCGGGGACGACGACCGCGCCACCTACGCCCGCGCCAAGAAGACGCTCGCCGTCGTCACCAGCGCCGCGTCCAAGCGCCGGCCCACGCCGATCCCGCCGAGCGCGGACTTCTCCTTCCCCCTCGCCGAGGGCTGCCCGGGGCACTGCCAGTACTGCTACCTGGCGGGGTCGCTGTCCGGGCCGCCGATCACCCGCGTCTACGCCGACCTGCCCCGGATCCTCGCCGGCCTCGACGAGGTCGTCGGCACCGGCGGGGTCACCTCGGGCACGCAGGCCCGCGGGCACGAGGGGACGACGTTCGAGGCGTCCTGCTACACCGACCCCCTCGCCCTGGAGCACGTCACGGGGTCGCTGGCCGCGACGGTCACCCACTTCGGCACCCACGAGTGGCCGGGCCCGGTGCAGCTGCGGCTGACGACGAAGTACGACGACGTCGAGGGCCTGCTGGACCTGCCCCACCACGGCCGCACCCGGATCCGCGCCTCGGTGAACGTCGCCGACGTGGAGCGCTTCGAGGGCGGCACGGCGCGCGTCCGTTCCCGCCTGCACGCCCTGGGCCGCCTGGCCCGCGCCGGGTACCCGGTGGGGCTGACCATCGCCCCGATCATGCCGGTGGAGGACTGGGCCGCGCGCTACGGCGAGCTCCTCGACGCCGCCGCGGCGGAGCTGCCTGCCGACGCGGACCTGACGGTGGAGTGCATCACCCACCGCTTCACGCCCAAGAGCAAGGACGTCCAGCTCGGCTGGTACCCGCGGACCAAGCTGGACCTGGAGGAGTCCACCCGCACCCGCAAGCACGGGAAGTTCGGCGCGGTGAAGTACGTCTACGACCGCGACACGATGCGCGAGCTGCGGACGTGGTTCGAGGCGGCGCTCCCGCAGCGGCTGCCGGCGGCCCGGTTCCTGTACTGGACCTGACCCGGCCCCCGACCGGGTGCCGGGTGCCGTCCCGCGCGGCGCTCGGCGTCCAGTCAGACGGAGAGGACGAGCTTGCCGCGCACCGACCCCGCGCACAGCAGGGCGAGGGCTTCCGGGGCCGAGGCGAGCGGGAGCACCCGGTCCACCGCCGGGACGAGGCGGCCGGAGTCGACGAGCCCGGCGAGGACCGCGAGGTCGGCGGCGTTCTCCCGGGCCACGAACGTGCCGAGCCGGTGGCGCACGAAGGGGGAGAGCAGGGTCGCGCCGAGCTGGCGCTGCACCCCGCCCAGCACGCGCCCGCCGGTCTCCCCGCCGACGATCACGAGGGTCCCGGTGGGGGTGAGCGCCCGGCGCAGCCGGGAGACGGGGGTGCCGCCGCCGGTGTCGAGGACGACGTCGTAGCGGCGCTCCGGCAGGGCGTCCGCGGTGCGGTCGAGGACGGTGTCGGCTCCGAGGGAGCGGACGAAGTCGAGCTTCCCCGGGCTGGTGAGCCCGGTGACGACGGCGCCGGAGGACCGGGCGATCTGGACGGCGAAGGAGCCGACGCCGCCGCCGGCGCCGATCACGAGGACCTGCTGCCCGGGCCGGACGCGGCCGTGGTCGCGGACCGCCTGCAGCGCGGTCGTGCCCGACACGGGCACCGCGGCGGCCTGCTCGAAGCTCGCCGTCGCGGGTCGCGGGGCCAGCTTCCCCTCGTCGGCCCGGGCGTACTCGGCGAAGGTGCCGTGGCCGGTCCCGTACACCTCGTCGCCGACGCGGAAGCGCCGCACGCCGTCGCCGAGGGCCACGACCGTACCGGCGAGGTCGCCGCCGACGACGGGGTTGCGCGGGGCGCGGAGGCCGTACCCGGCGAGCCGCAGCGGGTGGGGCAGGCCCGTGACGAGGTGGACCACGCCCCGGTCGACGCCGGCGGCGCGCACCTGCACGAGCACCTCGCCCGGCCCGGGGCGCGGGCGGTCGACCCGTTCGCAGCGCAGGACGTCGGCCGTCGCGCCGTAGCGGTGGCGCACCAGGGCGCGCATCCCCGTCGTCGTCCCCCGGGGTGCCCGGGCGTGCTGCTCAGTGGTCACGGGGGCCCCTCGGGAGTTCCGGCTTACGGTGTAACCCAGTTGTACGCTCGTGACGTGAGCCGGTCAAGGCACCCAGGGGCGGGAGCGGGGACGGGAGCGGCCGGGGACGAGGGGCGCACCCGGCCGCGGCTGAGCCGCAGCCAGGTCGTGCGGGCCGCCGTGGCGCTGGCGGACGAGTCGGGCCTCGAGGCGCTCTCGATGCGCAAGCTCGGCGAGCGGCTCGGCGTGGAGGCCATGTCGCTGTACAAGCACGTGGCCAACAAGGACGACCTGCTCGACGGGATGGTCGACGCCGTGTTCGCCGAGTTCGGCTCCCCCGTCGGCGGCGACGGGGACGACGGCGACGACGGGGACTGGCGGGACGTGGTGCGCCGGCGCGCGGTCTCCGTGCGCACCGTCCTCGCCCGGCACCCGTGGGCGGCGCCGGTGGTGCAGTCGCGAGCGCACCCGGGACCGACCGCGCTCGCCCACCTGGACGCGCTCATCGGGGTCCTGCGCGGCGCGGGGTTCCCGGTCCCGCTCACGGCGCACGCCCTGTCGGTCGTCGACGCCTACGTCCACGGCTTCGCGGTGCAGGAGAGGGCGCTGCCCTTCGACACCGAGGAGCGCAGCACCGAGGTGGCGCAGCGGATCCTGGCGGCGGTGCCGCCCGGCGAGCACCCCCACTTCGTGGAGTTCTCGCGCGAGCACGTCCTGCGCCCCGGCTACGACCACGGCGGGGAGTTCGAGTGGGGGCTCGACCTGGTGCTCGACGGGCTCGAACGGGCCTTCGCGAGCACCCGCGGCGCCGGGTCGCCGGGTGGTCCCGCCGCCGGTGGCGAGCACGACGGCCCGCGAGGGGGGTGAGGTGCCCGGCGGGGTGCTCAGCCGTTCCAGTCGACGAGCTGGAGGACCACCCCGTTGGGGTCGCGGACCTGGAAGGCGCGCTCGCCCCACTCCTCGACGGTCAGCGGCATGGTGATCTCGACGCCCTCCGCCCGCAGCCGGGCCAGTTCCCCCTCCAGGTCGTCGACGACGAAGGCGACGATCTGCCCGCGGGCGAGCTCGTCGCGCTGGTCGGCGGGCAGGGTCGCGAGCCCCCGGCGCAGGTAGACCAGGTGCATCCCGGCGTCGGGCCGGCTGAGGCCGGCGTAGCCGTCGGCGGCGCCGTCGAGGGTGAAGCCGAAGTGCTCGACGAGGAAGGCGGCGGACGCCTCGACGTCCTCGACGTTCAGGGACAGGGCGCTGGCGGTGATGTTCACGGGGGGGCTCCTCGCCGTCGATGCCGTTACTCCGTACGCCGTACAACGTGGAGGGGGGTGGGAGTGTTCCCGGCGCGGTGCTCCCGCTCCCGGGGACCGGCGAGGATGCCCCGGTGAGCCCCGACCGCGTCAACGCCGGCGACCCGGCCCGGACCCTCGCCCTGCTGTGGCGCGACCCCGCCGCCGTGCCCACCAGGGGACCGCGCCGCACCCACGACCTCGACGCCGTCGTCGCGGCCGCGCTCGCCCTCGCCGACGAGCAGGGCCTGCCCGCGCTGACCACCCGCCGGGTCGCCGAGCGCCTCGGGATCTCGACCATGTCGCTCTACACCTACGTCGCCGACCGCGCCGAGCTGCTCGACCTCATGCTCGACGCGGCCTACCTGGGCATGGACCGCACCGACACCACCGGCCGCCCCTGGCGCGAGCGGCTGGCCGCCGTCGCCACCGAGAACCGCGGCCTCTACGAGGCGCACCCCTGGGCCGCCGAGGTGTCCACCGCGCGGCCCTCCCTCGGCCCCGGCCAGACCGCCAAGTACGAGCACGAGCTCGCCGCCCTCGACGACGCGGGCGGCGAGGGGGGCCTCGACGACGTGACCCGCGACGCCTGCCTGACCCACCTGCTCGTCTTCGTCCGCGCCTGCGCCCGCGACGCCGCCGACGCCCGGGCCACCGCCGCGGAGTCCGGCAGCGACCGGGAGTGGTGGAGCTCGGTGGCACCCCTGCTGACGCGGGTGCTGGACCCGGTCCGCTACCCGCGCGCCGTCCGGGTCGGCGCGGCGGCCGGGGAGGCGGCCGGCAGCGCCCACGACCCCGACCGCGCCTACGCCTTCGGCCTCGACCGCCTCCTCGACGGCCTCGCCCCGCTGCTGGACGCCCCGCTCAGCTGACCCGTCCCGCCCTCAGCGCGGGAAGTCGGACTTGCGGATCGTGGCGTGCACCCCGACGGTCCGGTCCACGACCTGCGAGACGTGGAAGTCCGTCGCCGCGCTCAGGTACGCGTAGGCCACCGGTCCGGGCACGCCGAGGTCGGTGGTGAGGAAGTCCAGCGCGTGGCGCACGGCGTCGCGCATCGCCACCCCGAGGTCGGTGCCCTGCGCCCCGCCCCCGGGTCCGTCGGGGTCGCTGAGGCCCACGGGGATCCAGTGCTCGGGGGTCTCGGCGAAGGGGGTCCGGGCGGTCTGCTGCGGGGCGCCGCCCTCGCCGGGGCGCACCACGGTCAGGCGCACGGTCGCGCGCAGCGACCCCTCCATCGCGGTCAGCGCGACCTCGCCGTCGCCCTGGGCCATGTGCGGGTCGCCCACGAAGAACATCGCGCCCGGCACCCGCACCGGCAGGTAGAGGGTCGAGCCCACCACGAGGTCCTTGATGTCGATGTTCCCGCCGGCGTCGGTGGGCGGCACCGAGTCGACCAGCGCCGAGGTGTCGCGCGCGACGCCCATCGTGCCCAGGAACGGCGCCAGCGGGAACCGCACCGGCACCGGGCCGGGCAGGGCGCCCACCAGGTCCCCGCCGCTGGTGGCGACGGAGGTGAACACGCTCACGTTCCCCCCGACGTTGAAGTACTCCGCCAGCGCCGGGTCGCCCTCCCACCGCTCGGGCAGCTCCCCGGGCAGCGCGCCTTTGCCGTGGCGGTTGGAGATCACCCCGTAGGGCACCCGCAGGGCGAGGTCGAGCACCTCGACCTTCAGCACGTCGCCGGGCAGCGCCCCCGTGACGGCCACGGGGCGGTTCACCACGTGCGGGCCGGGACCGTCGTGGGGGGTGGAGGCGGCGATGGCCGCCGCGTCGTCGAGGACGTCGCGCGGGGCGACGCCGAAACCCGAGAAGTACCCGCGGGGGTCCTTGCCCTGGTCCTCCAGGATCCCCTCGTGCGACACGGTGTCGAGGGTCACCACGGCACCGGAGGCGACGACCACCGACGGCTCGGTGTCGCGGTTGGGCAGCCGGCCCCAGAGGACGTTGCCGGGGACGGAGGGCACGTAGACGCCGCGGCGGGGTCCGCGACCGGGCTGCAGGACGCCGGGCTGCAGGACGCGGACGGGACGGTGGGCCGCGGCGGAGGTCGCCGTCGCGGTCAGCGCGCCGAGGCCGGCGCTGACCCCCGCGGCGGCGCGGAGCAGGGACCGGCGGGCGGGGGGGAGGGGGTGCGGAGCCATGGGCGCAGCAGAGCAGCCTCCCGTGAACCCGCTGTGTCCCCGCTGTTTCGCCGATGTTGCGCCTGCGGCGCCCGGTCCGACGTCGACCACCGTGCAGCCCCCGTCAGCCCCCGTGCAGCCGCCGCCGCAGGTCCGCCGCGTGCCGCAGCAGCACCTCGACGAACCCGCTCCGGCGGGCCTCGTCGACGTCCCCGGCGGGGAACGTGAGCGCGAGGCTGCACACCGGCCAGCCGCTGCGGTCGCGCACCGCCACCGCCACCGACGCCAGCCCCTCGGTGATCTCCCCGTCCTCCACCGCGTACCCGCGGGCCCGGGTCGCGACCAGCTCCGAGCGCAGCCCGGCGGCGGTCTGGGTCGCCGCCCCGCGCCGGGTGAACGCCGACGGGTCCGGGAACAGCGCCCGCACCTGCTCGCGCGGCAGCGCGGCCAGCAGCGCCCGCCCGCTGGCGGTGAGGTGGCTCGGCAACCGCACCTCGACGTCGGTGACCAGCGCCGGGCGCCGCGGCGCGCGCTCCTCCACCAGGTAGACGACCTCGCGCCCGGCCAGCACCGCCAGGTGCGCGCTCTCGCCCACCCGGTCCACCAGCGCCGCGAGCACCGGCCGGCCCAGCCGGGTGACGGGTTCCTGGCGCACGTAGCCCGAGCTCAGCTCGAACGCGGCGATCCCCAGGCCGTAGCGGCGGGCCTCGGGGAAGTGCAGGACGAAACCCTGCCCGGCCAGTTCCGCCAGCAACCGGTAGACGCTGGAGCGCGGCAGGTCCAGCGACCGCGCCAGGGTCGCCGCCGCCACCGGCCCCTGCTGGGCCGCCATGAACGACAGGATCCGCAGCGCCGCCGCGACCGTCGGGGCTCCGTTCGGCGTGGCCACCCGCCGAAGTGTCCAGCACCCTGGACACCGTCGCCGCGCCGGACCCTGACGAACCCCCTCCCGCGGTGTGGGATGAGGAACGTGAGAGAAGTCCTCGTGGCCGCCGGCCCGCTGTCCCCGGCCGACGTCGTCGACGTCGCCCGCCACGGCGCCCGGGTCGGGCTCGACCCCGCCGCCCTCGCCGGCGTCGACGCCTCCCGCGCCCGCGTCGAAGCCCTCGCCGGCGACCCCGAACCGCACTACGGCATCTCCACCGGCTTCGGGGCGCTGGCGACCCGGCACATCCCCCTCGACCGGCGGACCCAGCTCCAGCGCAGCCTCGTCCGCTCCCACGCCGCCGGCTCCGGCCCCGAGGTCGAGACCGAGGTCGTGCGCGCCACGATGCTGCTGCGCCTGTCCACGCTGATGACCGGGCGCACCGGGGTCCGCTCCGCCACGGCCCGCGCCTACGCGGGCCTGCTGAACGCCCACCTCACCCCCGTCGTCCCCGAGCACGGCTCGCTGGGCTGCTCCGGCGACCTCGCCCCCCTCGCCCACTGCGCGCTCGCGGTGATGGGCGAGGGCACCGTCCGCACCCGCGACGGGGTGGAGCTCCCCGCCGCGAAGGCGCTCGCCGACGCCGGGCTGGAACCCGTCGTGCTCGCCGAGAAGGAGGGCCTGGCCCTCATCAACGGCACCGACGGGATGCTCGGGCAGCTCGTCCTCGCCCTGGACACCCTCGCCACCCTGTTCGCCACCGCCGACGTCGCCGCCGCCATGAGCGTCGAGGCACTGCTGGGCACCGACGCCGTGTTCGCCGACGACCTGCAGGCCCTGCGGCCCCAGACCGGCCAGCGGGTGTCGGCGGGCAACGTCCGCCGGGCGCTCGCGGGGTCGCCGATCGTCGCCAGCCACAAGGGCCCGGAGTGCACCCGCGTCCAGGACGCGTACTCCCTGCGCTGCGCCCCCCAGGTCCACGGCGCCGGCCGGGACACCGCCGCCCACGCCCTGGCCGTCGCGACGGCCGAGCTCGCCGCGGCGATCGACAACCCCGTCGTCACCCCCGACGGGCGGGTGGAGTCCAACGGGAACTTCCACGGCGCCCCGGTCGCCTACGTCCTGGACTTCCTCGCCATCGCCGTCGCGGACCTGGCGAGCATCAGCGAACGGCGCACCGACCGGTTGCTGGACCCCGCCCGCAGCCACGGCCTGCCGGCGTTCCTGGCCCACGACGCGGGCGTCGACTCCGGCCTGATGATCGCCCAGTACACCGCGGCCGGGATCGTCAGCGACCTCAAGCGCCTCGCCGTCCCCGCCTCCGTCGACTCCATCCCGAGCTCGGCCATGCAGGAGGACCACGTCTCGATGGGGTGGGCGGGGGCGCGCAAGCTCCGCCGCGCCCTCGACGGCCTCACCCGCGTCGTCGCCGTCGAGGTGCTGACCGCCGCCCGCGGTCTGGACCTGCGGAGACCCCTGGAACCCGGCCCCGTCACCGGCGCCGTGCTCGCGAAGCTCCGCGAGACCGTCGAGGGCCCCGGGCCCGACCGCTTCCTCGCCCCCGAGATCGAGGCCGCCGTGGCCGCCGTCGCCTCGGGGGACCTGCTCGCCGCCGCCCGTTCCGTCACCGAGATCCACTGAGGAGCCCGAGATGTCGACGACCCACGGACCCCGTCCCGTCCGCGCCCGGCGCGGCACCGAGCTGCAGGCCAGGAGCTGGCAGACCGAGGCGCCGCTGCGGATGCTCATGAACAACCTCGACCCCGAGGTCGCCGAACGCCCCGACGACCTCGTCGTCTACGGCGGCACCGGGAAGGCCGCGCGGTCCTGGGAGGCCTACGACGCGATCGTCCGCACCCTGGAGACCCTCGCGGACGACGAGACGCTCCTGGTGCAGTCCGGCAAACCCGTCGGGGTGTTCCGCACCCACGCGTGGGCCCCGCGCGTCCTCATCGCCAACTCCAACCTCGTCGGCGACTGGGCGACCTGGCCGGAGTTCCGCCGCCTGGAGCAGGCCGGGCTCACGATGTACGGGCAGATGACGGCCGGGTCCTGGATCTACATCGGCACCCAGGGCATCCTCCAGGGCACCTACGAGACGTTCGCCGCCGTCGCCGAGAAGCGCTTCGGCGGAACCCTCGCCGGGACCATCACCCTCACCGGCGGCTGCGGCGGCATGGGCGGGGCGCAGCCGCTGGCGGTGACGATGAACGGGGGCGCCGTGATCGTCGTCGACGTCGACGCGGCGCGGTTGCGCCGCCGCGTCGAGCACGGCTACCTCGACGAGCTGGCCGACGACCTCGACGACGCCCTGGGCCGGGTCGTGCGCGCCCGCGACGAACGCCGGGCGCTGTCCGTCGGGGTCGTCGGCAACGCCGCCACGGTGTTCCCCCAGCTGCTGGCGATGGGCGCCCCGATCGACGTCGTCACCGACCAGACCTCCGCGCACGACCCGCTGAACTACCTGCCCGAGGGCGTGACCGTCGAGGAGTGGCACGAGCTCGCCGCGAAGGACCCGGAGGGTTTCACCGAGCGCTCCCGCGCCGCGATGGCCAAGCACGTCGCGGCCATGGTCGGGTTCCAGGACGCCGGCGCCGAGGTGTTCGACTACGGCAACTCCATCCGCCAGGAGGCCCGCCTCGGCGGGTACGAGCGCGCCTTCGACTTCCCCGGGTTCGTCCCCGCCTACATCCGCCCGCTGTTCGCCGAGGGCAAGGGCCCGTTCCGCTGGGCGGCGCTCTCCGGCGACCCGGCCGACATCGCCCGCACCGACCGGGCGGTCCTGGAACTGTTCCCCGAGGACGAGAAGCTGCGGCGCTGGATCACCGCGGCGGGGGAGAAGGTGCACTTCGAGGGGCTGCCCGCCCGCATCTGCTGGCTGGGCTACAAGGAACGCCACCTCGCCGGGCTGAGGTTCAACGAGCTCGTCGCGAACGGCGAGCTCAGCGCCCCCGTCGTCATCGGCCGCGACCACCTCGACTCCGGGTCCGTCGCCTCGCCCTACCGCGAGACCGAGGGCATGGCCGATGGTTCCGACGCCATCGCGGACTGGCCGCTGCTCAACGCGCTGCTGAACACCGCGTCCGGGGCGACGTGGGTCTCCCTGCACCACGGCGGCGGCGTCGGCATCGGCCGCTCGATCCACGCCGGTCAGGTGATCGTCGCCGACGGCACGGAACTCGCCGCGCAGAAGATCGAGCGCGTCCTCACCAACGACCCCGGCACCGGCGTCATGCGCCACGTCGACGCCGGCTACGACCGGGCCGCCGAGGTCGCGCGCGAACGCGGCCTGCGGGTGCCGATGTGGGAAGCGTGACCTCGTTCTGGTGCGAGTCGGCGTGGCTCGACGGGGGTCCCGTGCGCGGGGTCCGCGTCGAGTCCGCCGACGGCCGGACCACCGCCCTGACCCGGGCGGAGAACCCGGCCCCCGGCGATCGGGAACTGCGGGGCCTGGTGTTCCCGGGTCTCGCCGACGCCCACTCCCACGCCTTCCACCGTGGCCTGCGCGGGCGCACCCACCGGGACGGGGGGTCGTTCTGGACCTGGCGCACCGCGATGTACGCCCTCGCCGGCCGACTGGACCCCGACGTCTACCGCGACCTCGCCACGGCCGTGTTCGCCGAGATGGTCCTGGCCGGGTGGACGGCGGTGGGGGAGTTCCACTACGTCCACCACCGCCGCGACGGAACCCCCTACGACGACCCGAACGCCTTCGCCCTCGCCCTGCGCGACGCCGCCCGCGCGGCCGGGATCCGCCTCACCCTCCTCGACACCCTGTACCTGACCTCCGCGCCGGGGGAACCGCCGCTGCCCGAGCAGCGCCGCTTCTCCGACGGGACCGCGGCGGCCTGGGCGCAGCGGGTCCGGGAGATCCCCGCCGACGCGGGTTTCCGCGTCGGGGTGGCCGCGCACTCCGTCCGCGCGGTGGGGCCGGACGACCTCGCCGTCGTCGCCGCGACGGCCCGCGACCTCGGCGCCCCCGTCCACGTCCACCTCTCCGAGCAGCCCGCCGAGAACGACGCCTGCCGCGCCGCCCACGGCGCCACGCCGACGGAACTCCTGGAGCGCGCCGGTCTCCTCGGGCCCGACCTCACCGTCGTGCACGCCAACCACCTCACCGACGCCGACGTCGCCCGCCTGGGGTCCGCGCGGGTCACCGTCGCGGCCTGCCCCACGACGGAGGCCGACCTCGGCGACGGCGTCGGGCGCGCGCGCGACCTCGCCACCGCGGGCGCGGTCCTCGCGCTGGGCAGCGACCAGCACGCCGTCGTCGACCCGTTCCTGGAGGCCCGCGGCCTGGAGGGCGCGGCCCGGCTGGGGGCGCTGCGCCGCGGGGCGTTCGACCCCGCCGACCTCGTCGCCGCCCTCACCACCGGCGGGCACCGCAGCCTCGGCCTCGACGGCGGGACCCTCGCCGTCGGCGCCCCCTGCGACCTCGTCGCCGTGGACGCCCGCTCGGTGCGCACCGCCGGGTCCGACCCGGCCCAGCTCGTCCTGAGCGCCACCGCCGCCGACGTCACCGACGTCGTCGTGGGCGGTGAGACCCGGGTCCGCGACCGCGTCCACACCACCCTGGGCGACCCCGCCGACCTGCTGCTCGACGCCCTGAGGAGGCTGACGTGAACACCCCGCGCGCGTCCGGTGCGAGCATCCTGCTCACGGGCATCGCCGAACTGACCACCAACGACCCCGAGCGCGGCGGGAGCGACCTCCTCGCCCGGGTCCGCGACGCCGCGGTCGTCGTCGAGGGCGACCGGATCGCCTGGACCGGCCCCGCCGCCCACGCCCCCGACGCCGACGAGCGGGTCGACCTCGGTGGCCGCGCCGTGCTGCCCGGCTGGGTCGACTCCCACTCCCACCTCGTCTTCGCCGGGGACCGCACCAGCGAGTTCGAGGCGCGGATGGCTGGGCAGCCCTACGCCGCCGGCGGGATCGTCACGACTGTCACCGCCACCCGGGCCGCGTCCGACGAAGAACTCCGGGCGGGGCTGCGGAAGCACGTCGCCGAGGCGCTGGCCCAGGGCACGACGACGCTGGAGACGAAGACCGGCTACGGCCTCACCCCCGCCGAGGAACTGCGGGCGGCCCGGCTGGCGGGGGAGTTCGTCGAGGAGGTCACCTGGCTCGGCGCGCACGTCGTCGCCCCTGGCGCCGACCCCGGCGACTACCTGGCCGAGCTCCTCGGCCCGCAGCTGGACGCGGTGCGCGGGCACGTCCGCTGGGCCGACGTGTTCTGCGAGACCGGCGCCTTCGACGAGGACGCCTCCCGGGCGGTGCTGCTCGCCGCCCGCGACGCCGGCCTCGGCCTGCGCGTCCACGGCAACCAGCTCACGCCGGGCCCCGGGGTGCGGCTGGCCTGCGAGCTCGGCGCGGCCAGCGTCGACCACGTCAACCACCTCACCGATGCCGACGTCGACGCCCTCGCCGGCTCGGCGACGGTCGCGACGGTGCTGCCCGCCTGCGACATCTCCACCCGTCAGCCCCTGGCCCCCGCGCGCCGGCTGCTGGACGCCGGCGCCACCGTCGCGATCGCCTCCAACTGCAACCCCGGCTCCAGCTGGACCAGCTCGGTCGCGTTCTGCGTCGCCACCGCCGTCCTGCAGATGGGCCTGACCGTCGCCGAGGCCGTGCACGCCGCGACCGCCGGGGGCGCCGCGGCCCTGCGGCGCACCGACGTGGGGCGGGTCGTCGTCGGCGCCCGTGCCGACCTGCACGTCCTCGACGCCCCCTCGGTGACCCACCTCGCGTACCGGCCCGGGGTCCCGCTGACGCACGCCGTGTGGCGCGCGGGAGCACCGGTCCGGGGCTTGAGTCGGGGGGCTCAGGTGCCGACGAGGGGGTGACAGGTGGCGACACCCGCGGGGCGACCGCCCCGCGGGCCCCACCGACGACCCGGCCCGAGGCGCTCAGCCCAGGGGGCGGGGTCGTCAGCAGGCGAGAGGACGACGGCCATGGATCACCCGGAGAGCACGAGCCACGGCATCGGCGGCTGGTGGGCCGACCGCGGCATCGTCGCCAAGATCCTGACCGCCGTGTGCCTGGCCGCGCTCGTCGCCGCCGTCGTCGGCGCGGTCGGCCTGCGCTCCCTGGGCGAGGTCCGCGACGACGCCGCGCGCATGGACACCGACGGGGTCAAGGCCATCACCGCCGTCGACGACGTCGCCATCCACTTCCGCGAGGCCCGCGTCGACTTCCTCAGCCACGTCCTCAGCGTCGACGCCGCCGAGATGGCCGACCGCGAGCGGCAGCTCGAGGACGACGCCACCGCGCTCCAGAGCGCCCTGGAGGTCTACAAGGCCACCGACCTGACCGGGCGCGAGGAGCACGTGACCGCCTTCGAGGACGCCTGGGCCGCCTACACCCGGCTGCGCGACAGCGACGGCCTGGCCGCCAGCCGCGCCAACGACCTGGGGCGCGTGCGGGTCGTGCAGGAGGAGCTGGGCCGGCACACCACCAGCATGAACGAGGCCCTGACCGCCCTGCGGGAGATCGAGGGCGCCGCCGTCGAGCAGCTCGCCGCGGACGTGGAGGACACCTACGGCTCCAACCGCACCGTCGTGCTGGTCCTGCTCGTCACGGGGATCGCGCTCGCGCTGGGCGCCGGGGTCCTGGTCGCCCGCTCCATCGCCGCCGGGCTGCGCCGGGTGCAGGACGTCTCCGAGGGCCTGCAGGACGGCGACCTCACCCGCACGGCCGGGCTGACCTCCGCCGACGAGGTGGGCCGCACCGCGCAGTCGCTCGACGCGGCCGTGGTGCGCCTGCGGGAGCTGGTCGCCACCATCGACACCGCCTCCACCGGGGTGGCCACCGCCGCCGAGCAGATGTCGGCGCTCTCGGGCCAGATCGCCGCCGGTGCGGAGGAGACCTCCGCCCAGGCCGGGGTCGTCTCCGGTGCCGCCGAGGAGGTCTCCTCCACCGTGCAGACCGTCGCCGCCGGCTCCGAGGAGATGGGCGCCTCCATCCGCGAGATCTCCTCGAACACGAACGAGGCCGCCCGCGTCGCCGCCGACGCCGTCCGCGTCGCGGAGTCCACCAGCCGCACCATCGCCGACCTGGGGGAGTCCTCCCAGCAGATCGGCACCGTCGTCAAGGCCATCACCGCCATCGCGGAGCAGACCAACCTCCTCGCCCTCAACGCCACCATCGAGGCCGCCCGGGCCGGGGAGATGGGCAAGGGCTTCGCCGTCGTCGCCGGTGAGGTCAAGGAGCTCGCGCAGCAGACCGCGCGGGCCACCGAGGACATCTCCCGCCGGGTGCAGGCCATCCAGTCCGACGCCGGCGGCGCCGTGGAGGCCATCGGGGAGATCTCCACGATCATCGACCGCATCAACGACTTCCAGGTCACCATCTCCTCCGCGGTGGAGGAGCAGACCGCGACCACCGCGGAGATGAACCGCAACGTCTCCACCGCCGCGGCCTCCTCCGGGGAGATCGCCTCCAACATCGCCGGGGTCGCCGAGGCCGCGGCCTCCACCTCCCGGGCCGTCACCGAGTCCCAGCAGGCCACCGCCGACCTGGCGCTGACCTCCCAGCAGCTGCGGACCCTGGTGGCGCAGTTCCGCTACTGACCGCCGGTCCCCCCGCCCGGGCGGGCCGGTAGCGTGCCGGGCGACCGGCGGAGCCGCCGGCCGTCGAGAGGGTGGTGGGACGTGCAGTCGTGGGGAGAACTCCTCGAACCGTCGCGGTTGACCGCGGTGGTGGACATCGGGGCCAACCCCATCGACGGCGACCCGCCCTACGCGCCGATGCTGCGCGCGGGCCTGTGCACGGTGGTGGGCTTCGAGCCCCAGCCCGACGCCCTGGCGAAGCTGCACGCCGCCGCCGGGCCCAACGAGCGCTACCTGCCGCACGCCGTGGGCGACGGCGGGGAGCACGAGCTCAAGGTCACCTGGATGGGCGGGATGACCAGCCTCTTCGAACCCGACGTGGCGCGGCTGTCGGCCCTCAACGAGTTCGCCCGCTACGGGCAGGTGCTGTCCCGGGTGCCGGTCTCGACGACCCGCCTCGACGACGTGGCCGACCTCGGGCCGCTGGACCTGCTGAAGATCGACGTGCAGGGCTCGGAGCTGATGATCTTCCAGAACGGCAGGCGCACCCTCGCCGACGCCGTCGCGGTCCACACCGAGGTGTCCTTCGTCCCCCTCTACGAGGGGCAGCCGATGTTCCACGAGGTCGACGCGGAGCTGCGCGCCCAGGGCTTCCTGCCGCACGCCTTCGCCGCGCTGAAGAAGTGGGCCATCGCCCCGGCCGTCCTGGACGGGGACATCTTCGAGAACCACCAGCAGGTCATCGAGGCCGACGTCGCCTACGTCAAGGACTTCGGCCGCCTGGAGGAGCTGAGCCGCGAGCAGCTCACCCACCTCGCGCTGCTGGCCCACCACGTCTACGCCTCCCCGGACCTCACCGTGCGCTGCCTCGTGCAGCTCGTGGCCGACGGCCACGTCGACGGCGAGGTCGTGCCTGCCTACGGCGCGGCGATCGGGCGCTCGCTCACCACGAACGGCGTGCGCTCCGACGTCTGAAGCCGGGGCCGCCGCCGGTGGTCCTCACGGCCCCAGACCCGCTGCAGGTCCGTCCCGGACGCCGGGGCCGCCGACGCGCCCGGGAACACCGCGGGCTCGCGGGGGACCCCCCGGGCGAGGTCCCGGGTCCGCCGCACCAGCAGCCCGTCCACCCGCACCGGCGCCACGTCGGTGAGCTCGCGCAGGTCCGCCCCCTCCAGCACGAGCGGGGCGTCGAGCTCGACGCGGAACCGGCACCGGCCCAGGACGCCCGCGGGCGGGGGCCCCACGTGGACGCGGGGGTCCTCCACCGGGGAGGGCCCCTCCGCCAGCCACACCCCGGCGTCGGTGCCGCGCAGCAGCGAGCGCACCGAGAGCACGACGTCGGCCGGGTCGCCGCCGCGGTCGTCGAGCGTCACGACGACGTCGGGCTGCTCCCACACCAGGCCGGTGCCGCGGGCCGCGGGGTCGGTCACGAAGCGGGCCAGGGTGAGCCCCTCGCCGTTGCGGGAGCGCCGCGCGGCGTCCTCGTCGGTGCGGCCGGCGAAGTCGGGTCCGTCGTGCCAGGCCACCGCGTCGCGGGCGTGGACGAAGCCCGCCCCGGCCAGCCAGCAGCGGTGGGCGAACTCCCAGTCCTCCCCGCCGTAGGCGGTGAACGCCTCCTCGAAGCCCCCCACCGCGTCGAAGAGGTCGCGGGTGACGGCGAGGACGGCGGAGATGACGAAGCGGTAGGCGTCGTCGCCGGCGGCGCGCAGGTCGTCGGTGCGCTCGTAGGCCTCCCGCAGCCACGCCGGTTCCTCGAACTCCTCCGGCGCGGGGCCCTCGCCGCGGAACCAGCGGACGAGACCGGCGGGACCGAGGGCGGCGAGGTCGGCGTGCCGGCGCCGGCCCACCACGAGGTCCGCGCCGGCCAGGGCGCGCACCACCGCGGAGACGTAGCCGGGTTCGGGGACGGTGTCGGCGTCGAGGAAGCACAGGACCTCCCCGCCCGCGGCGGCGGCGCCGAGGTTGCGGGCGGCGGCGGCGCGGAACCCCTCGTCGGGCTGGCTGACGACGCGCACGGGGTAGGGGCGCGGACCGGGGTCGGGGGCGGTGGCCGACCCGTCGTCGGCGACGACGACCTCCAGGGCCGGGTGGTCCTGCAGCTCCAGGGCGGTGAGGACGAGGTCGAGGGCGTGGGGGTCCTCGTAGTGCGGGACCACCACCGACACCAGCGGGCTCACCGGGCCACCCCGGCCGCCTCGGCCAGCACGCGGCGCACCTGCTCCACGGTCTCCGCCAGCGTCGGCCCGGCCGGGCCGTCCAGCCACGTCCGGGCGGGGTCCTCCCACGCCGCGCGCAGCGCCGGGGCCAGCTCGTCGTAGACCTCCACGCAGCCCGGCGCGCGCTCCAGCAGCTCCGCCACGTAGTCGCTGCGCGGCACCAGCGGCCGCCGGCCCGCCCCGATCCACGCGTTGATGGACCCCGAGGCGGACAGGTGCGCGTGCGGGGCGACGGGCAGCAGCGGCGAGCGCAGCAGCCCGGGCAGGTCCGCGTCGGGCACCCACCCCGTCACGCGGAACGCCCGGCCCCGCTCGCGCGCGCGCCGCACCAGGTCGTCCACGAGGTCCTCGTGGCCGTCGGAGGGGCGGCCCAGGGCCGTCACCCCGACGGGGGCGGGCAGGACGTCGAGGGCGTCGAGCACCTGCTCGTGGCCCTTGCCGGGGTAGAGGAAGCCCAGGACCGCGACCTCGCGCAGCGCGGCTGCCGGGTCGGCCGGGCCGGTGGGCGGGAACGCCGGGACGGGCAGCGGCACGACGTCGCAGCGCACGTCCACCCCGCACGCCGCGAGCAGCCGCTCCTCGTGCCGGCTGGCGACGACGACCCGGGCCGCGGCCCGCGCCACCCGCGCGTACGCCGCGGCCCGGCGGGGGTGGTTCACCGGCCCGTCGCTGGGCTGGGGCAGGTCGTGCAGGACCACCACGAGGGGACGGGCCGGACCCGCCCCGCCGGCGAGCGCGACGACGACGTCGGCGGCCTCGTCGGCGTCCGCCCCGAAGAGCCGGTCGGTGACGTGGACGAGCAGCGGGCCGGGCGGCAGCGCCGCCAGCTCGGCCAGGACGCCGGCCGCGGCGGGGCGGGTGCCCCGGCGCACCAGCGTCGCGCCGGGGTCGGTGCGCAGCAGCTCCCACTGGGCCAGCGCGGTCGCGGTCACCCCGTGCTCGGCCGGTCCCACGACGAGGGCGGTGAACGGGGCGCTCACGCGAGCAGCGCCGCGGCCTCGGCGTGGCGGGCCAGCCCGGCCTCGGCGACCCCCGGGTGGGCGCGGTACCAGTCCAGGTGGGCCGCGCGGACCTCCTCGTCGGCCACCTCCCGGCCCGCCACGACCCACGCGGGCGCGCCGCCACCGCCGTCGGGACCCTCCAGGCCGAGGGCGGCCAGCACCTGCGGCAGGACGGGGGCGTGGACGCTGTCCAGCAGGGTCCGCTGCGGCTCGGCCACCTCCCCGGGCAGCCCGGCCGCCTCCAGGACCCGGCGCGCCAGCCCCACCAGCACGGGGTTGCCGGGGTGGTTGACGACGTGCGCGGCCCCGGCGCCGGCGGCCAGCAGCAGGTCGACGACCTCGAGCGCGCCGTGGCGGCGGCAGCGCTCGGTCAGCTCCCGCACCGACAGGTCCCGCACCGCCCGCACGGCGTCGGCGGCGGGCACCTCCGGCAGCGGGGCGCGGCCCGCGGCCAGGGTCAGCGTCCGCAGGTCGTGGTACGGCACGACCGGCGGTTCACCGGCCGCGGGGGAGCGGACGATGACCTGGAAGGGGAACAGCGCCGCCCACCGCACGACCGGCACCACGACCGGGCGCGGGGCGCGCGCCGCGCGCGCCAGCAGCTGCGCGGTGCCCAGCGGCAGGTCGCGGTAGTCCGCGCGCACGGGCTGGGAGACGAGGACGTCGACGTGGGCCAGCAGCCGGTCCAGGTGGGGCAGGTCGCCGGCCTCCAGCTCGTGCACCGGCGGGATCCGCACCGTCCGCACGGGTGATCCGTCCCGGCCCAGCAGGACCCGCAGCGACTCCGCCTGGCAGTTGCCGTGCACGAGCACCAGCGGGCGCCCGTCGTCCTCGGGCACCGGGTCCAGCCCGTAGAAGGTCCCGTAGTGCCGCGTGCGTCCGTCCACGCGCTGACAGTAGCCAGGGAGCGCGCCCGGCACCCGGACGCGCGGGCACGTTGGGCAGAGGGGGCCCTCTCGTGCTTGCATCTCGGCGTGCTCGACAGTGAAACCGCTCCGCCCGGCACCCGGCGGCAGCGTGCCCGGTTGCGGGCGGACCCCGCGGAGCGCCGCGCCGCCGACCGGTTGAGGGTCGCCGTCCTCGGCCCCTCCCGGTACCCGGTGGCCGAGCCCTACGCCGGCGGGCTGGAGTCGTTCGTGGGCAACCTCGTCGCCGGGCTGCGCGCCCGCGGGCACCGGGTGCTGCTGTTCGCCGCGGCCGGCTCCCCCGGGGCCCAGCCGGAGGCGCTCTCCGGCGGGGGGTGGCGCCCGGACGAGCTCGCCCGCGCCGACGCCTCGATGCCCGCCGAGGCCTTCATGGTCGAGCACCACTCCCACCTCGACGTGCTCACCGCGCTGCGCACCACCTACGCCGGCGAGGTCGACGTGGTGCACAACCACTCCCTGCACTACCTGCCGCTGTCGCTGGCCGACACGCTGCCCGTCCCCGTCGTGACGACCCTGCACACCCCGCCCACGCCGTGGCTGACCTCGGCGCTGGCCGCGGGCGGGGGGTCCGGCGCCTTCACCGCGGTCAGCAGCTTCACGGCCCGGCAGTGGGCGCCGTGGGTGCCGCACGCCCAGGTCGTCCTCAACGGCGTCGAGCCCCGCCGCTGGCCGCTGGGACCGGGCGGGCGCGGCCTGCTCTGGTTCGGGCGGATCGTGCCGGAGAAGGCCCCCCACCTCGCGCTGCGGGCCGCCGCCCGCGCCGGGCACCACCTCGACGTGGTGGGCCCGGTGGGCGACGAGGAGTACTTCGCGGCCCAGGTCGCGCCGCGGCTGGGGGCGGGGGCGACCTACCGCGGCCACCTCGGCGGCGACGACCTGGCCCGGGTGGTGGGACGGGCGTCGGCGGTGCTCATGACGCCGTCCTGGGACGAGCCGTTCGGCCTCGTCGCCGCCGAGGCGGCGATGTCGGGCACGCCCGTGGTGGCCTTCGACCGCGGCGGGGTCTCGGAGGTCCTGCGTCCCCACGTGCTGCCCGCGATGGGCGCGGTCGTGCCCGCCGACGACGTCGAGGCCATGGCCGGCGCCGTGGAGGACGTCCTGGCCCTGGACCGGCGCGACGTGCGGCGCGCGGCGCTCGCGCACCTGTCCTTCGAGCGCGCCGTCAGCGCCTACGAGTCGATCCTGCGCTCGGTCGCGGCCCGCACCGCGGTCCAGCTCGACGTCGCCGCGTCGTAGTCGACCAGCCCCAGCTCCCGGAACCGCTCCAGCCAGCCGCCCATGGGGTGCCACCCCCAGCGCCGCTGGAACACCGCGACGTTGCGCAGGATCGCGTCGAGGTGCTGCACGGGCGGGTCCTGGGTGGGGTGGTGCTGGTGGAAGGCGTCGGCGCCGCCGACCCAGTGCAGGCTCCCGCCGAGGGAGCGGACCGTCGCCGCGACGTCGGTGTCCTCCCCGCCGTAGCCGCGGTACTCCTCGGAGAACCCCCCGAAGCGCTGCCAGTCGCGCGCGGTGGTGGCGAAGGACAGCGACCAGAACAGCCACCACTGCGACTCCTCCGCGCGCCGCACCTCCCCCGGCGCGGGGGCCGGGCGGGCGCGGTGGGGGCGGGTGAGGCCCGGCAGCCGGTCGAGGTCCTCCGCCGTGCGGACGAGGACCCCCTCGGGCAGGTAGGTCACCGCCCCGCACAGCAGCGCCGGGCCGGGGGCGCCGGGGTCGGCGGCCACGGCGCGGGCGGCGCGCTCGTAGGCGCCCAGCAGGCCCGGGGAGGGGACGCAGTCGACGTCGAGGAGCACGAGCAGCTCCGCGCCGCGCTCGACCGCGGCGGCGGCGGCCGCGTTGCGGGCCCGGGCCAGCGGCAGCTCCCCGTCCGCGCCGACGGGGACGTCGACGAGGACGGTCTCCGTGGGCCCGGGCCCGGCGTGCTCGGCGACCACGTCGCGCACCGCCGGGTCGCCCATCGCGGCGACGACGTGCCAGCGCGGCACGGACGCGCTGCGCTGCAACCCGAGCAGCTGCCCGCGCAGGTGGTCGTGGCGGCCGTGGACGATGGTCAGCACCGCGGTCCGCCCCGTCACCGCTGCTCCCGCGCGAGGTCGTCGAGGAACCGCGCGGCGCGCTGCGCGCCGTCGCCGGGGGCCCAGCGCGCCCACGGCCCGGCGCCCACGGCCCGGGCCCGCTCCAGCAGCCCGGGCCAGTCCGCGGCCGCCGGCCACGCGTCCAGCGCCACCAGACCCTCGGCGCGCAGCAGGTCCGCGCGCCGGCGCTGCTCGTCGAAGGGGCGTTCCTGGGCGACGACGACGGCGGGGCGCCGGGCGGCGGCGACCTCGGCGACGGCGTTGTGGCCGCCGTGCACGACGACGACCTCGGCCCGCTGCAGGGCGTCCCACACGTCGCCGCCGGTGGAGAGCGGCGACCCGGGGACCAGGTACTCCCACGTCCAGCCCGGGGTCGCGTCCCGCGCGGCCCGGAACGCCTCCTCGCCCACGTCGCGGCCCCCGCTGCCCCACAGCACCAGCACCGACCCGGGCCGGACGCGGTCGGGGCGGGTGGGCCGGCCGTCGAAGCGGGAGAACGCCCCCACGTGGACGACCTTCGAGGGGGCGGACCCGGCGGGGGCGGGCCAGGGGGCGAGCAGCGCCTGCGCCACGTCGCGGCCCAGCCGGTGCGGGGCGTCGTGGCGGTCCCCGAGCATGGCGGCCACGACGACGGGCACCCCGCACAGCCGCGCCAGCAGGGTCACCTCCACCGAGACGTCGGCGACCAGCAGCCGCGGGCGCGCGGCCTCGATCCAGCCGGCGATCGCGGCCGAGCGCGCGCGCAGGCCGGCGTGGTGCAGCGGGACCCAGTGCAGCCGGCCCCCGGCCTCGGCGGAGGCGCGGTCCACCGGCGGGGTGTCGTCGGGGGCCAGCTCGACCCAGCCGCCGGTCCAGTCGGCGGGGCGGGGGGCGGAGCTGAGCGCGGTGACGGGGGTGCGCAGGTGGGCGGCGACGGCGGTGAGGCGCTGGCGGTGCCCGGCGCCCTGGTGGTGCACGTACCAGCCGATCACGCGCCGCCTCCCGCGATCCGGCGGTAGAGGTCGCGGTGGGCCTCCGCGACGCGCAGGCGTTCCGCGGCGCGCTCCTCGCGGGTCGCCGCGGCTCCCTCGAACCCCGCGAGCGCCCGGCGCAGGCCCGCCACGACGTCGTCCTCGTCGTCGAGGTCCACCTGGACCAGGGCCCGCTGCTGGTGCAGGTGGCCGGTGCGGGCGGCCAGCACGGGCACCCCCAGGTCGTGGCACAGCTCCAGCCAGCCGGAGTGGGTGCCGTGGCCGTAGGCGAGCACGGAGACGTCCAGCTCGCGCAGGTAGGCGATCAGCTCGTCGTCGTCGAAGCGGTCGTGCACGCGCACGTCGACGCGCCCCTGCGCCGCGCGCAGCCACCGGAGCAGGTCGGGGTCGTGGCGGACGAAGCCGTCGGCCAGGGCCTCGGCGTGCACGTCGACGCGCAACCGGGTGCCGGGCAGGCGGTCCACGGCGGCGGTGAGGGTGCGCAGCGCGGGCAGCGCCCGCAGGTTGGCCCGCAGGCTCTTCAGGTGCAGGCCGACGACGGCCTCCTCGCGCCGCGGCCGGGGCACCCCGATCTCGGCGGGCGGGGCCAGGTGCGGGTGCGCGACGACGACCGGGCGCCGCCCCCAGCGGCGCTCCACCTCGTCGGCGGCGCCGGGGGTGAGGGTGACCAGCGCGTCGACCCCCGGCACGAGGACGTCCAGCAGCGCCTCGTGGGGCCGCTGGTCGTCCAGGTGGGGGTTCTGCAGGTCGTGGACGGTCAGCACCGGTGCGCGCCCGGTGCGCCGCAGCGCCGCCAGCCACTCCCGCAGCTGGTCGGGGGTGCGGGACTCGAACCCGAAGTGCAGGTGCAGGACGTCGAAGGCCGCCGCGTTCGCCTCGACCCAGGCCGCGTCCAGCGCCGGGGAGGGCGCCCACCCCGGGGTCGCGGCGCGCGGTTCGGGGACGACGAGGACCTCCGGGACCCGTTCGTCCTGGATGTTCGCCACGTACCCGTGCCCGCCGGGCACGTGCAGCACGCGGACCCGTCCCTCGTCCAAGCCGTCGCTCCTCAGACCCGTCCCGTCGACGCTCGACGGCTGACGGACTCTGCCACAACCGCGCCCCGCCGGCCCGGGGCCGACGGTCCCCGTCGCCGCGGTGCGGGAGGATCCGGGGGTGCAGCTGACGCCCGACGCCCCGCCCTTCGGCCTCCTCCTCGACGTCGACGGGCCGATCGCCAGCCCCGTGACGCGCTCCATCAGCGCCCCGGGGCTGCTGGACAGCCTCCTGGAGCTGCTGGCCGCGGGGATCCCGGTCGTCTTCAACACCGGCCGCTCCGACGCGTTCCTGCGCGAGCAGGTCGTGGGCCCGGTCCTGGCCGCCGGGCTCCCGGCGGCCGCGCGGCTGCACGCGGTGTGCGAGAAGGGCGCGGTGACGTTCAGCGTCACCGCCACCGGCGTCGGCCCGATCGCGGTGGACGAGACCGTCGCGGTGCCCGCCGTCGCGGCGCGGCGGCTGGAGGCGCTGGCCCGCGAGCACTACGGCGACGTCCTCTTCGTCGACGCCGGCAAGCGCGCGATGGTCTCCCTGGAGCAGCGCCTCGACGTGGATTCCGCGACCTACCTGGCCCGCCAGCCGGAGTTCGAGGCGGCCGCGCTGGCCGTGTTCGCCGACCTCGGCCTCGGCGTCACGTGGAAGGGCGTGGACCACCCCGACCCCGCCGGGGCGGTGGACTGGCGCATCGACCCGACGATCATCTCCACCGACGTGGAGTCGGTGCTGCTGGGCAAGGACCGCGGGGCGGAGACGGCGCTGCGGCTGCTGGCCGCGGACGGCCCGCTGCCCACGGCCTGGCGCACGGTGGGCGACTCCCGCACCGACTACGCGATGGCCGAGTGGCTGCACGCGCAGGGCCACGTCGTCGCCCACGTCGACGTCCGCCCCGCCGACGGCGTCCCCGTCACCGCCTACCCGGTGCTGGAACCCCGGCACACCGTCAACGACCTCGCCGGGGCGGCGTGGCTGGCGCGGCTGCTGGCCGTGGTGCGCGGCGAGGCCGCCGACGACGCCGACTTCGACGCCCACCTCGTCGCCTAGGCTCCTCCCGTGGCTGAGCAGCGGATCGACACCCAGTACGAGGACCTGCTGCGGCACGTCCTCGCCACCGGCACCCCCAAGTCCGACCGCACCGGCACGGGCACCCGCAGCGTCTTCGGCCACCAGCTGCGCTACGACCTGTCCGCGGGGTTCCCGCTGGTCACGACCAAGCGCGTGCACTTCAAGTCGATCGCGCTGGAGCTGCTGTGGTTCCTGCGCGGGGACGGCAACGTCCGCTGGCTGCAGGAACGCGGGGTCACCATCTGGGACGAGTGGGCCGACGAGAACGGCGACCTCGGTCCCGTCTACGGCGTGCAGTGGCGTTCCTGGCCGACGCCCGACGGCCGCCACGTGGACCAGATCGCCCAGGTCCTGCACACCCTGCGCACGGACCCGGACTCCCGGCGGATGGTCGTCTCGGCGTGGAACGTCGCCGAGCTGGACAGGATGGCGCTGGCCCCCTGCCACGCGTTCTTCCAGTTCCACGTGGCCGACGGGAAGCTGTCCTGCCAGCTCTACCAGCGCTCCGCGGACCTCTTCCTCGGGGTGCCGTTCAACATCGCCAGCTACGCGCTGCTGACGCACCTGGTGGCGGCCGAGGTCGGTCTCGAGGTCGGCGACTTCGTCTGGACCGGCGGCGACGTCCACGTCTACGACAACCACGTCGAGCAGGTGACCGAGCAGCTCACCCGCACCCCGTACCCGTTCCCGCGCCTCGCGGTCCGCCCGGCGGGGCTGTTCGAGCACGAGTACGAGGACTTCGAGGTCCTCGACTACCGCCACCACCCCGCGATCAAGGCGCCCGTGGCGGTCTGATGATCGGTCTCGTCTGGGCCCAGTCGAGGAACGGCGTCATCGGCGCCGGCGGCCGGATCCCGTGGCGGGTGCCGGAGGACCTGGCCCACTTCTCCGCCCTCACCGCCGGGTCCACGGTCGTCATGGGCCGCGCCACCTGGGAGTCGCTGCCCGCGCGGTTCCGTCCCCTGCCGGGCCGGCGCAACCTGGTGCTCTCCCGCGACCCCGGGTACGCGGCCGAGGGGGCCGAGGTCGTGCACGACCTGCCGGGCGCGCTCGCCGGCGCCGGGGACGTGTGGGTGATCGGCGGGTCGGCGGTGTACCGGGCGGCGCTGGAGCACGCCGACGTCCTGGTCGTCACCGAGGTCGACCTCGTCGTCGAGGGCGACACCCGCGCCCCGGAGGTCGGCCCGGGCTGGGAGCGCGTCGAGGTCGGGGACTGGGCCACGTCGACGGGGGGCCCGCGGTTCCGGATCGGCACCTGGCGCCGGTCGGGGCGATCCCCTCGCGCGGCGGGGGAGTTCGTGGCACCGTGAGGCATCGAGCTCCTCGGGAGCTCCCGGCCGACGGAGGCTCGCGTGGCGCTCATCGTCTCGTTCGCGATGATCCTGCTGGTGGCGGCCCTGGTGGGCCGCGTCTGCTCCCGGGCCCGTCCCGGGGAGCGCCGCGCCGGCGGCGGGTCGGCCTGGCCGGGGGTCCTCGGCGGTGAGTTCGGCCGCACCGTCCACCTCCCCGACACCGGTCACCACCACGCCGGGTGGGGTCACTCCTCCTCCGACGGCGGCTGGGGCGGGGACTCCGGCGGCTCCGGCGGCGGCGACTCCGGCGGGGGCGGCGGGGGGAGCTGACCCCGTTCCCCCGGACGGGTGCCCGTCCGGAACAGCTCCGTCCCGGTGGCGGTTGCCCCGGGGGTGAAGGTGGAGATCTGGTCCGACGTCGTGTGCCCGTGGTGCTACATCGGCAAGCGCCGCTTCGAGAGCGCGCTGCGCGAGTTCGAGCGCTCGGTGCCGGGCGCCGACGTCGAGGTGGAGTGGAAGTCCTTCGAGCTGGACCCGACGGCGGTCTCGGTGACCACCCGCGCCGAAGGCCCCAGCGACGACCACGTCCGCCGGCTGGCGGCGAAGTTCGGCCAGGGCGTCGAGCAGGTGCGCGCGATGGTCGAGCACGTCGACGCGACGGCCGCGGCGGAGGGGCTGGAGTTCCACCAGGACCTCTCCGTGCCCACCAACACCGTCAAGGCCCACCAGCTCCTGCACCTGGCCCGTGAGCGCGGCGTGCAGGGGGCGGTGAAGGAGCGCTTCCTGCGGGCGAACTTCACCGAAGGCGAGGCCCTGGGCGACGACGAGACGCTGGTGCGCCTCGCCGCCGAGGCTGGGCTGGACCCGGTGGAGTCCCGCGCGGTGCTGGCCGAGGACCGCTACCTCGACGCGGTGCGCGCCGACGAGGCCGAGGCCGCGGCCCTGGGCGCGCGCGGGGTGCCGTTCTTCGTCGTCGACCGCAGGTACGGCGTCTCCGGCGCGCAGCCGGCCGAGCAGTTTTTCCAGGTCCTCGACCGCGCCTGGCGGGAGAGCCGCCCGCTGACGTTCGTCGGCGGTGAGGACGCCGATGCGTGCGGCCCGGAGGGCTGCGCGGTCTGAGGCTCAGGCGACGTCGACGCCGAAGTCCTGCGCGATCCCGCGCAGCCCCGAGGCGTAGCCCTGCCCGACGGCGCGGAACTTCCACTCCCCGGAGTAGCGGTAGACCTCCCCGAACACCATGGCCGTCTCGGTCGAGGCGTCCTCGGAGAGGTCGTAGCGCACGACCTCGCTGCCGTCGGCGCGGTCGACCAGGCGGATGAAGGCGTTCATCACCTGCCCGAAGCTCTGGCGGCGCGCCTCGGCGTCGTGGATGGACACCGCGAAGACGACCTTCTGCACCTCCTGCGGCACGGTGTCCAGGTCGAGCTCGATGCTCTCGTCGTCGCCCTCGCCCTCGCCGGTGCGGTTGTCGCCGGTGTGGCGCACCGAGCCGTCGGGGCTGGCGAGCTGGTTGTAGAAGACGAAGTGGGCGTCGGAGAGGACCTTCCCGTTCGCGCCGAGCAGCAGGGCGCTGGCGTCGAGGTCGAAGTCGAGGCCCGTGGTGGTCCGCACGTCCCACCCGAGCCCGACGAGGGCCTCCTTGAGGTTCGGCGCCACCTTCGACAGCGAGACGTTGCCGCCCTTGGCCAGAGTCACACTCATGGCGGGAACCTAGTCGAGGTCCCCGGGAGCCGCCCGCAGAGCCGCCGGGGGGACCACGAGCCGCTCGACGAGCAGCTCGACGAGGACGTCGACGGAGGGGGCGGGCAGGCCGAACAGCGCCCGGAGGTAGACCGGGGCGACGAGGTGGTCCAGCACCCGGGTCGTGCTGGGGGCGTCCTCGCCGCGGGCGAGGGCGGCGGCCACGATGGCCTCGGCCTGCTCGCTGCGCCCGGCGAGGCAGGCCGTGCCCGCCGACGCGAACCCTTCCGGGGCGCCGACGTCGGCGGGACCGGCGGCGACCGCGGCGCGCAGCAGGGCCAGTTCCTCCGGGCGGGCGGCCTCGGCGACCAGCGCGGTGGCCCAGGCGTGCAGGTCCCCGCGCAGGCTGCCGGTGTCGGGGACCGCGGCGGTGGTGCCGAACCGGGCCAGCGCGGTGTCGGTCAGCAGGTCCCGGACGCAGCCCCAGCGCCGGTACACGCTCGTGGGGTTCACCCCCGCGCGGGCGGCGACCTGCGGGATGGTCACCGCCCCGCCCTCGGCGAGCAGGTCGAGGACGGCCTGGTGGACGGCGGCCCCCACCCGGGCGCTGCGTCCGCCGGGTCGCGTCGTCGTCGGCGTCATGACCGCACCCTAACGCAGTCGACGTTGCTTTAAGCGTCGGGTCCAGGTAGTTTCCCCACCACACCTCCCCGAGTTCCTGGAGTCCGCGTGCCCACCGCCACCCCCACCCGGACGGGCTTCCCCGTCGTCGCCCTGACGCTGGGCGCGCTCGTCGCGGCGAGCTCGGCGCCCTCCCCGGTCTTCCCCGTCTACCAGGAGCTCTGGGGGATCGGCGCGGCCGCGGTGACGGTCGTCTTCGCCGTCTACGCCGCCGCCCTGCTCGTCGCGCTGCTCACCGTCGGCGCGCTCTCCGACCACCTCGGCCGCCGCCGGGTCGTCCTCGTGGCCCTCCTCGGCGTCATCGCCTCCATGCTCGTCCTCGCCCGCGCCGACGGCGTCGGCTGGCTGGTCGCCGGCCGGGTGCTGCAGGGCTTCTCCACCGGCACCGCCATCGGCGCCCTCGGCGCCTGGCTGCTCGACCTGGCCGGGCCCGCCCGCTCCGCCACCGCCCAGCTCGTCAACGGGGCCACCCCGCCCGTCGGCCTCATGGTCGGCGGGCTCGGCTCCGGGCTGCTCGTGCAGTTCGCCCCCGCCCCCACCGAGCTGGTCTACCTCGTGCTGGCCGGGCTGCTGGCGCTCGCCGCCGTCGGGACCGCCCTCACCCCCGACGTCGTCGAGCGGGTGCCCGGGGCGCTGGCCTCGCTCAAGCCCGTCGTGCGGCTGCCCGCGGCCTCCCGCGCCGCCTTCACCACCTACCTGCCGGGCTTCCTCGGCAGCTGGGGCCTGGGCGGGCTGTGCATGGGCCTGGGGCCCTCGGTCGTCGCGGGCGTCCTCGGGATCCACGACCACGTCGCGGGCGGGCTCGTCGTCGCCGCCGTCGCCGGCGTCGGCGCCGTGACGGGCGTCCTCACCCGCCACGTCGCCCCCGCCCGGGTGATGACCCTGGGGATGTCCACCCTCGTCGTCGGCCCGGTGCTGCTCGCCCTGGGCGTCCACGCGGTCTCGACCCCGCTGTTCTTCGCCGGGGCGCTGGTGGCCGGGATCGGCTTCGGCGCCGGCTTCCAGGGCGCGCTGCGCGGGGTGCTGGCCACCGCGCCCGCCCACGAGCGGGCGGGGGTCCTGGCCGCGGTCTACGTCGTCAGCTACCTCGTCTTCGGGGTCCCCGCGGTCGTCGCGGGCCTGCTCGCCACGCGGATCGGGCTGTCCGAGGTCGTCACCGGGTACGCCGGCCTCGTCGTGCTCGCCGGGGTCGCCGGCCTCCTCCTGGGCCGGGCCGAGCGCCGCCGCGCCGCCGCCGGGGTCCCCGCGCCGCGCAGGCCCGCGCCCGCGGGCAGCCCGCTCGAGGGTTCCGGCCCCGCCCCGCGCGGCTGAGCGCCGCTACCGTGCAGGGGTGAGATCAAGCGGACGTCCCGACCTGCCGATCACCGGCCCGTGAGCCTCCACGCCGGTCAGCACATCGCCTTCAGCGGCCACTTCCTCGCCCCGCGCGCCGACCTCGCCGCCCGTGCCCGCGCCGCCGGGCTCCACGTCGACCCCGCGGTCACCGAGCGCACCGACGTCGTCGTCGCCAACGACGCCGGGTCCGGGGCGCCCGCCGTCCGGGCGGCGATCGCGCACGGCATCCCGCTGCTGGACGAGTACTCCTTCGACGACCTGCTCAGCGCCACCGCCTGCGGCTAGCACCTCCGCCCCCTCCCCGGGCGGCGGCCGGGCAGCGTGCCCACCCGCGTGACACGCCCGAAACACCGTGAGCATGCGTCGGACACCCGGAAGTGGTTCCCTTCCCCCGTCCATCTCGCGATGAAGCACCGTGGAAGGGAACCCGCATGTCCGTCGAAAAGGACACCGGACCAGGGGTCGGGGTGCAGCGCGACTTCTCGCACGAGGACGGCGGCCTGCACAAGGGCCTGAAGAACCGGCAGCTGCAGATGATCGCCATCGGCGGGGCCATCGGCACCGGCCTCTTCCTCGGGGCGGGCGGGCGGCTCGTCACCGCCGGGCCGGGGCTGTTCATCGTCTACGGCGTCTGCGGCTTCTTCGTCTTCCTCATCCTCCGCGCCCTGGGCGAGCTCGTCCTGCACCGGCCCTCCTCGGGCTCGTTCGTCTCCTACGCCCGCGAGTTCTACGGCGAGAAGGCGGCCTTCGTCGCCGGCTGGATGTACTGGTTCAACTGGGCGATGACCGCGATCGTCGACATCACCGCGATCGCCACCTACATGCACTTCTGGGACACGTTCTCCGCCGCGCCCCAGTGGCTGCTGGCCCTCATCGCCCTCGTCGTCGTCCTCGGCCTCAACCTCGTCTCGGTCAAGATCTTCGGCGAGATGGAGTTCTGGTTCGCCCTCATCAAGGTCATCGCCCTGACGGCGTTCCTGCTCATCGGCATCGTCTTCCTCGCCGGCCGCTTCCCCGTCGAGGGGCAGCCGACCGGGCTCAGCGTCATCAGCGGCAACGGCGGCTGGTTCCCGACCGGCGCCGTCCCCCTCGTCGTCGTCGTCTCCGGCGTCGTCTTCGCCTACGCGGCCGTCGAGCTCGTCGGCACCGCCGCGGGGGAGACCGAGAACCCCGAGAAGATCATGCCGCGGGCGATCAACACCGTGATCCTGCGCATCGTCGTCTTCTACTGCGGCTCGCTCGTCCTGCTCGCCCTGCTGCTGCCCCACACCGCCTACTCCGCCGACGAGAGCCCCTTCGTCACGTTCTTCTCCAAGATCGGCGTCCCCGGTGCCGGTGACGTCATGAACTTCGTCGTCCTCACCTCGGCGCTGTCCAGCCTGAACGCCGGGCTGTACTCCACCGGGCGCATCGTCCGCTCGATGGCGCAGAACGGCTCCGCGCCGAAGTTCACGGCCAAGCTCAACAAGGGCGGCGTCCCCTTCGGCGGCATCGCCATCACCGGCGTCGTCGCCGTCCTCGGCGTCGGCCTCAACTACGTCGCCCCCGGCCGGGCCTTCGAGATCGTCCTCAACGCCTCCGCGCTGGGCATCATCGCCAGCTGGGGCACGATCGTGCTCTGCCAGCTGCGCCTGCACGCGTGGTCGAAGAAGGGCATCGTCACCCGCCCCGACTACCGCCTCTTCGGCGCGCCCTACACCGGCTACCTGGTGCTGGCCTTCCTCGTCGCGGTCCTGGGGATCATGGCCTACGACGAGGACAGCCGTCCCACGGTCTACGCCCTCGGCGTGATCGTCCCGCTGCTCGTCCTCGGCTGGTTCGCCGTGCGCAAGCGCGTCCTCGCCGCCGCGGAGGAGCGCATGGGCTACACCGGCGAGTTCCCGGTCAAGGCCAACCGCCCCGCCGACGGCGGGAAGTAGGACCCCGCCCCGGAACGAACAGGACGCCGTCGCCCCCCGCGCCCTAGGCTGCGGGGGACGGCGGCGTCCTGCCGCGTCCTGCCCCGCCCGGCGCTGTGCGGTGCACCCTCGACGAGGCCCCTGAGGACACCCTGCGCATGACCGCGCCCCCCACCGAGCCCAGCACCCAGCCCACCCAGCGCACCCGCCGGACCGCCGCCGCGCGTCCCGCCCCCCGCACCCCCTCCACGGCCGGACTCGTCGTCCTGCTCGGCGCCATGGCCGCGCTGGGCGCGGTGACGATCGACCTCTACCTGCCCTCCCTGCCCGAGGTCGCGGTCGACCTCGGCACCACCGAGGCCCGCACCCAGCTGACGATCACCGGCGTCCTCGTCGGCGCCGGCCTCGGCCAGCTCGTCGTCGGGCCGCTCTCCGACGCCTACGGGCGCCGCCGGCCCGCCGCCGTCGGGTTCGTCGTCTACGTCGTCGCGACCCTGCTGTGCGCGGTCGCCCCGAACCTGCCCGCCCTGGTCGCCTTCCGCGTCCTGTCCGGGGTCGGCGCCTCCGCCGGGGCCGTCATCGGCATGGCCGTCATCCGCGACCTCTTCGTGGGCCCGGCCGCCGCCCGGCTGCAGTCCCGCCTCGTCCTCGTCATCGGGGTCGCCCCCCTCTTCGCACCCACCGTCGGCGGCGCCATCGCCGCGCACACCGGCTGGCGCCCCGTGCTCGCCCTGCTCGCCGTCGCCGGGCTCGGCGTCCTGATCGCCGTGTGGCGCAGGCTGCCCGAGACCCGTCCCGAGCTCACCGACACCCCCGCGCAGGCCCGCGCCGAGGAGGAGCGCGCCCCCGTCACCCCGCCGCGGGGCGCCCGGGTGCTGCGCACCTTCACCGGCTACGGCGCCCTGCTGCGCGACCGCCGGTTCCTCGCCCTCGCGGCCATGCCCGGTCTCGCCCTGGCCACGATCATGGCCTACGTCTCGACGTCGGTCTTCGTCCTCCAGGACGGCTTCGGCCTCAGCGGCACCGGGTTCGCCGTCTACTTCGCCGTCAACGGCACCGCCCTCGTCGGCGGGTCCCAGCTCAACGCGGCCCTGGTCGGGCGCTTCGGCTCCGCCCGCCTGCTGCGCGTCGGGGTGGCCGCGGCGTTCGTCTTCGGCCTCGCCCTCGCGGGCGTGCTGATGGCCCGCACCGACGAGCTGCTCCTCTTCGCCGTCCCGCTCTACCTGCTGCTGCTGGTCCTCGGCCTGATCATGCCCAACGCCGTGACCCTGGCCCTGGAGCCCTACGGCGACAGCGCCGGCGCCGCCGCCGCCCTGGTCACCGCGCTGCAGTCCGGCATCGGCGGTCTCGTCGGCGTCCTCGTCGGGGTCCTCGGCGGCGACGAGCACGCCACCGGCCTCGTCATCGGCGCCGCGGTCGTGCTCAACGTGGTCCTCCTGCTCTCGGTCTCGCGCTCGATCCGCCCTAGTGTGAGGACATGAGCTCGATCACGGACGCCCAGCCCGCGGGCAGCGACGTCGACCCCTCGGTCCGCCCCCAGGACGACCTCTTCCGCCACGTCAACGGCCGCTGGCTCGCCACGACGGAGATCCCGGACGACCGCGCCGTCGACGGCGCGTTCGTCCGGCTGCGCGACGAGTCCGAGGCCGAGTGCCGCGTCATCGTCGAGGCCGCGGCGGCCGCCGCCGCGGCCGGGCGGGCCGAGGCCGGCAGCGTCCAGCAGAAGATCGGCGACCTCTACGCCAGCTTCATGGACACCGAGCGCATCGAGGCCCTCGGCGCCACCCCGCTGGACCCCGAGCTCGCCGCCGTGGACGCGGTCACCGACCACGCCGGCCTCGTCCGCCTGCTCGGCACCTTCGAGCGCTCCGGGGTCGGGGGCCCCTTCGCCTACTGGGTCGACACCGACAACGCCAAGTCCGACGAGTACGTCGTCTACCTCACCCAGTCCGGCCTCGGCCTGCCCGACGAGTCGTACTACCGCGAGGAGCAGTACGCCGCGATCCGCGAGGCCTACACCGGCCACGTCGAGCGCATCCTCACCCTCGGCGGCCGCCCCGACCCGGCGGGTTCCGCCCAGCGGGTCCTGGCCCTGGAGACGGCGCTCGCCGCCCACCACTGGGACCGGGTGCGCAACCGCGACGCGAACGCGACCTACAACAAGGTCGACCGCGCGGGCCTGGAGGCGCTGCTGCCGGGGATCGACCTCGCGAGCTGGCTGGCCGCGGCCCGGCTGCCCGACTCCGCCTTCGCGCAGGTCGTCGTCCGCCAGCCCAGCTACCTCACGGGGATGGCCGAGGTCCTGCTCGCGACGCCCGTCGAGACGTGGCGCGAGTGGCTGGCCTGGCGCGTCCTGCACGGCAGCGCGGCGTTCCTGTCCGCGGACTTCGTCGCGGAGAACTTCGCCTTCTACGGCACGACGCTGACCGGTGCCCCGCAGCTGCGCGAGCGCTGGAAGCGCGGCATCGGCCTCGTCGAGGGCAGCCTCGGCGAGGCGCTGGGCGAGCTCTACGTCGCCGAGCACTTCCCGCCGGCGGCGAAGGCCCGCATGGAGGAGCTCGTCGCGAACCTCGTCGAGGCCTACCGCCAGGACATCGAGGCCCTGGACTGGATGACCCGGGAGACGAAGGACCGGGCGCTGGAGAAGCTCGCGCAGTTCACCCCGAAGATCGGGCACCCCGACACCTGGCGCGACTACTCGGCCCTGACGATCGAGCGCGAGGACCTGCTCGGCAACGTCCGGCGCGCCTTCGCCTTCGAGGTGGAGCGCGAGCTCGCGAAGCTCGGTGCGCCGGTGGACCGCTCCGAGTGGTTCATGACCCCCCAGACGGTCAACGCGTACTACAACCCCGGCATGAACGAGATCGTCTTCCCCGCGGCGATCCTGCGCCCGCCGTTCTTCTCCCTGGACGCCGACGACGCCGAGAACTACGGCGGCATCGGTGCGGTCATCGGCCACGAGATCGGCCACGGCTTCGACGACCAGGGCTCCAAGTACGACGGCTCCGGCAACCTCGAGGACTGGTGGACCGACGCCGACCGCGAGGAGTTCGGGAAGCGGACGCAGGCGCTCATCGCCCAGTACGACGCCCTGGAGCCGCCGGAGACCCCGGGCCAGCACGTCAACGGCTCGCTGACGGTGGGGGAGAACATCGGTGACCTCGGCGGCCTGACGATCGCGCACAAGGCCTACGAGATCGCCCTGGGCGGCCGGGAGGCGCCGGTCGTGGACGGGCTCACCGGCTCGCAGCGGTTGTTCTTCGGCTGGGCGAAGGTCTGGTGCGGCAAGGTCCGCCCCGCGGAGGTGGAGCGCCGCCTGGCGGTGGACCCGCACTCCCCGCCGGAGTTCCGCTGCAACGCCGTGGTGCGCAACCTCGTCGAGTTCCACGACGCCTTCGGCACGCAGCCGGGGGACGGCCTGTGGCTGGACCCGGAGGAGCGCGTCCGCATCTGGTGAGGCGGGCGCACCCTCAGTCGGCGAGCACCACCTGGTCGCGGCCGCCCTCCTTGGCCTCGTAGAGGGCCCGGTCGGCGGCGAGCAGGAGCTCGTCGGGGGTGCTCCCGTGGTCGGGGCTGGTGGCGACCCCGGCGCTGACGGTGATGCGCACCGCCTCCACCTCGACGCGGACCTGCCCGCACGCCGCCCGCAGGACCTCCGCGCGGGCGCGGGCGGCGTCGGCGTCGAGGTGGGGCAGCAGGACGACGAACTCCTCCCCGCCGTAGCGGACGACGTCCTCGGGCCGCGCGTGCGTGCTGAGGGCCTGGGCGACGCCGACGAGGACGTCGTCGCCCACGGCGTGGCCGTGGGTGTCGTTGATGCCCTTGAACCGGTCGACGTCGAGCAGCACCAGGGACAGCGGCTGCCCGGCCGCGGCGGTGGCGGCGAGGCGCTGCGCGAGGTCGTCGACGAAGCGGCGGCGGTTGCGCAGCCCCGTCAGGGGGTCCCGGGCGGCCTCCTCGGCCAGCTCGGCCCGCAGCTCCTCGATGGTGGCGACCTGCGCGCGCAGGCGCGCGTTGGCCTCCTCCACCGCGCGCGCCGCGGCGACCTGCGCGGTGACGTCGCGGGCGACGACGACCCGGCCCAGGACCCGCCCCCGGGGGTCGCGGATCCAGCGGGTGCGGACGTCGACCTGCGTCCCGCCGGCCAGGGTGGCGACGACGTCCCCCTCGCCCTCGCCGACGGCCCGCACCAGGGCGGGGTCGACCGCCTCGCGGAACGACCGCCCCGCGGCGGTGGCCCCGGGCCACCCCGCACCGTCGAGCAGGTCGCGCCCCGCGGGGTTGACGTCGACGAGCTGGTCCCGCTCGTCCACGACGAGGACGGCGTCGGAGACGGTGTCGACGACGAGCGAGCGGGCGACGGGGACCAGCCGCAGCAGGTCCTGCTGCAGCACCGCGTAGGCGAAGAGCACCCCGGTGACGGCGAAGGCGACGGGGGTGACGTCGACGTTGAGCAGGTGCGCGGGGGTGAGGACGACCACGAGGTTGGTGGCGAACGGCACCGAGACGGCCAGCAGCATCGTGCCGGCCTGCCGGCGCTGCAGACCGCTGCTGCTGCGCCGCAGCTGCCACAGGCTCAGGGCGGTGCTGAGGACGACGAGGTAGCTGTAGCCGCTGTGCACCCAGAACAGCGGTCCCGGGGTGACGAAGCGCAGCAGCGGGTCGCCGGTGTGCTCGACGGTGGCGTGCAGCAGCCGCCACCAGGGGTCGAGGGCCACGACCACCAGCAGGAGCACCGGCTCCACGCTCAGCAGCAGGACCCGCCGCCGGCGCGGGGGGCGCCCGGTGACGGCGTCGGCGAAGAGCCGGATGCCCAGGACCGCGCCGGCCACCCCGAGGTACTGGGGGAGGACGAGCAGGTCGAGCCAGGGGCGGGGGGTCCCGGCGTTCATCGCGACGACGGCGGCGCCCCACAGCGTGACGGCGGCGAGGGTCCCGGTCAGGGGGCCGGCGGCCGGCGTCCCGCGGCGCGCGCGGGCCGCGAGGTACCCCGTCGCCGCGGTGATCACGCAGGCCAGGGCGACGAGCAGCGCGAGCGGTGCCATCGGCGCCGGAGCCTCCCGTCCCGGTGCCGGCCCCGTGGCCGGCCTCCCTCCTGACATCGACCGCCGGCGGGCCGCGGAGCAGCCGCCGACCGGGTGGTCACCGCCCGGGCGGGTTGGGGGGCAGGCGGGGGTGCAGGAGGTGCGCCACGAGCGCGGTCCACCCGGTCTGGTGGGTCGCGCCGAGCCCTTCGCCGGTGTCGCCGTCGAAGTACTCGTTGAAGGTGGGGTGCTCCTGCCACAGCGGGTCGGGGGTGGCCTCGATCCGCTGCCCGTCGGCCGGCCGGCGCCCGTCCACGGGGCGGAACAGCGACACGAGGCTGTCGTCGATGAGGTCCGCCGCCTGGACGAGGGTGATCCGCTGCCCGGAGCCCTTGGGCACCTCGACCGTGAGGTCGTCGCCGAAGAAGCGCCCGAGGGTGCGCAGCTTGTCGGCGAGGAGGACGTTGACCGGGAACCAGACGGGCCCGCGCCAGTTGGAGTTGCCCCCGAACAGGGGGGTCTGGGACTCGCCGGGCTCGTAGACGATGGAGGAGCTCTGCCCCTCCACCGACGTGGTGATCTCCTGCTTGACCGCCGCCGACAGTGACCGGATGCCGTAGGCGGAGAGGAACTGCTCGGAGTCGAACATGCGGTCCAGCAGCTTGACCAGCCGCGGCTTGTCGACGAGCGAGAGCAGCATCTGCCGCCCCTCGGGGGTGGAGCGGGTGAGCAGCGGCAGGGTGAGGTCGGGCCGGCGCTTCTGCAGCCAGCCCAGCCGCATGGTGAGGTCGGGGCACTCCTCGGCGATCCACGACGGCACCTCGGTGGAGCCGAGGATGGGCAGCAGCCCGACCATGGAGGGCACCCGCATGGGCTCGGCGGTGCCGTCGGGGTGCAGCAGGACGTCGTAGAAGAAGCCGTCCTCCTCGTCCCACAGCGACACGTCCTGGGACCCGAAGGACGTCATGGCCTGCGCGATGGACAGGAAGTGCTCGAGGAACTTCGTGGCGGCGTCCTCCCAGGCCGGGTCGTGCCGGGAGAGCTCCAGGGCGATCTTGAACATCTGCTGGCAGTAGAAGGCCATCCAGCTGGTGGCGTCGGACTGCTCGAGGCGGTACCCGGGGGGCAGCTCGGCGCTGCGGTCGAAGAGGCCGATGTTGTCCATGCCGAGGAAGCCGCCCTCGAAGAGGTTGGACCCGCTGGCGTCCTTGCGGTTGACCCACCAGGAGAAGTTCAGCAGCAGCTTGGTGAAGACGCGGACCAGGAAGCCCTGGTCCCGGTAGCCGTCGAGGCGGTAGACGTGCCAGGCGGCCCAGGCGTGCACGGGCGGGTTGACGTCGCCGAAGGCCCACTCGTAGGCGGGCAGCTGCCCGTTGGGGTGCATCGACCACTCCCGGCACATCAGGACGAGCTGCTCCTTGGCGAACTCGGGGTCGACGTGGGCCAGCGGGATGGCGTGGAAGGCGAGGTCCCAGGCGGCGAACCAGGGGTACTCCCACTCGTCGGGCATGGAGATGACGTCGGCGAGGGCGAGGTGGGTCCAGGTGGTGTTGCGCGCGCCCCGGCGCGTGCGCGACGCGGGGGCCGGCTCGGTCTCGGGGTCGCCGCTGAGCCACTGCCGGACGTCGTAGCGGTAGAGCTGCTTGGTCCACAGCAGGCCCGCGTAGGCGCGCCGCGCGATGTGCCGGTCGGAGGCGTTGAGACCGCGGTGGATGACGGCGTCGTAGAACTCGTCGGCCTCCTGCTCGCGGTCGCGCAGGACGGCGTCGAAGCCGGGCCCGAAGGTGCTCAGCCCGGGGGCCTGGTGCGACAGCCGCAGCCGGACCTCCACGGTCTGCCCCGGCTCGACGCGGTCGAAGCTGTACCAGAACGCGGCCTTGGTGCCGGTGCGGCGGGGGTTCACCGCGGAGAGGTCGCCCCGCACGATGCGGCGGTCGATGCCGTCCTTGGTGAACGGCGTGGGGTTGTGGTCGGCGCCGAAGAGCTCGACGAGGTTGGTCTCGTTGTCGCAGAAGAGCACCTCGGGGCTGCCCTGGGCGGACACGTGGTAGCGCCCGAGGTGCCCGTGCTCGCACTCGACGTCCTCCAGCCCCCCCACGGCCAGCACCGGGGGGAGGACCTGGGTCATGGTGCCCCGCCGGCGGTCCCACCCCCAGGACCACGTGTTGCGGAACCACACCTGGGGGACGAGGTCGAGGGGGGCGGGGTCGGGTCCGTGGTTGGTGGCCCGGACCACCATGCAGAGGTCGTCCGGCCCGGCCTTGGCGTAGGTCACGGTGACGTCGAAGAAGCGGTTCTCGTCGAGGACGCCGGTGTCGCCGAGCTCGTACTCGCGCTCGTCGCGCCCGCGCCGGCGGTTCTCCTCGCGCAGCCGCTCGTAGGGGAACTCCGCCTGCGGGTAGCGGTAGAGCCACTTCATCCAGCTGTGCGAGGGCGTGCCGTCGAGGGCCCACCAGTACTCCTTGGCGTCCTCGCCGTGGTTGCCCTCGCCGTTGGTCAGCCCGAAGAGGCGCTCCTTGAGGATGGGGTCCTTGCGGTTCCAGAGCGCGACGCCGAGGTTGAGGAAGCCGAAGCGGTCGCAGACCGCCCCCAGACCGTCCTCCCCCCAGCGGTAGGCGCGGGCGCGGGCCTGGTCGAAGGGGAAGGCGGACCAGGCGTCGGAGTCGCCGGAGTAGTCCTCGCGGACGGTGCCCCACTGCCGGCCCGACACGTAGGGCCCCCAGAGGCGCCAGGGGCCGTCGGCCCCGGGTGACTCCGCCATCCGCGCGTGCTCCGCGCTGCGGTGCCCTGGGACCTGACCCTGCGGTTCGACGGGCTCGCTCACCGTCACAGTCTCCCAACAGATCACCAGGAGGCGACCTCGGCGTGTCGCCGGAGGCCCTTGCCGTTGCGGCGCAATGGTTCTCGGCGTCGCGGGGGAGGCGATTTGCCTAGTGGTCGCCCTCCCGTCTAATGTTCTTCATGTCGCCGCGAGCAACACAGCGGCCACCGGGAGCGACAGGCACTCGGGGGTCGCCTCGGGGTGAGCGGCAGTACGGGTCATCTTGGGCGTCATCGGGTTGCAGTTTGGCTTGGTGTCGGGTTAAGGTGGGGAAGTTGTCCCTCTTCGGGGGCTCTCCGGTTCGGGGGGTTGTCCGGGTGGGTGCGTCCGGTTCTTGAGAACTCAACAGTGTGCCAAAAAGTGTTGATGCCATATGTATCAACCCCCAATGGCTGTTCATGTTCTGCTGCATCGTCTGGTGTGGTGGGGGTGGATGGTCGGGGATTCCTTTGGGATTGATCTCCGCCTCTTTCACGCCAGTGGGGGGTGGGGTTTTCGAGTCCAAGGGTCAACTATGAAGTGAAATGATCTACATCGCTGACTGTTCCTTTCGGGGGTGGTTGGGGGTGGAAGGTTTTTCGACGGAGAGTTTGATCCTGGCTCAGGACGAACGCTGGCGGCGTGCTTAACACATGCAAGTCGAACGGTGAACCCCTTCGGGGGGGATCAGTGGCGAACGGGTGAGTAACACGTGAGCAACCTGCCCCTGGCTCTGGGACAACCACTGGAAACGGTGGCTAATACCGGATACGACTCATCACCGCATGGTGTGTGGGTGGAAAGTTTTTCGGCTGGGGATGGGCTCGCGGCCTATCAGCTTGTTGGTGGGGTAATGGCCTACCAAGGCGACGACGGGTAGCCGGCCTGAGAGGGCGACCGGCCACACTGGGACTGAGACACGGCCCAGACTCCTACGGGAGGCAGCAGTGGGGAATATTGCACAATGGGCGAAAGCCTGATGCAGCGACGCCGCGTGAGGGATGACGGCCTTCGGGTTGTAAACCTCTTTCAGCTCCGAAGAAGCGAAAGTGACGGTAGGAGCAGAAGAAGCACCGGCTAACTACGTGCCAGCAGCCGCGGTAATACGTAGGGTGCAAGCGTTGTCCGGAATTATTGGGCGTAAAGAGCTCGTAGGCGGTGTGTCGCGTCTGCTGTGAAAACTCAGGGCTCAACTCTGAGCTTGCAGTGGGTACGGGCACACTTGAGTGCTGTAGGGGAGACTGGAATTCCTGGTGTAGCGGTGAAATGCGCAGATATCAGGAGGAACACCGGTGGCGAAGGCGGGTCTCTGGGCAGTTACTGACGCTGAGGAGCGAAAGCATGGGGAGCGAACAGGATTAGATACCCTGGTAGTCCATGCCGTAAACGTTGGGCGCTAGGTGTGGGGTCCATTCCACGGATTCCGTGCCGCAGCTAACGCATTAAGCGCCCCGCCTGGGGAGTACGGCCGCAAGGCTAAAACTCAAAGGAATTGACGGGGGCCCGCACAAGCGGCGGAGCATGCGGATTAATTCGATGCAACGCGAAGAACCTTACCAAGGCTTGACATGCGCGGTGGAATCCCAGAGATGGGGTGTCATTTAGTTGGTCGCGTACAGGTGGTGCATGGTTGTCGTCAGCTCGTGTCGTGAGATGTTGGGTTAAGTCCCGCAACGAGCGCAACCCTCGTTCCATGTTGCCAGCACGTTATGGTGGGGACTCATGGGAGACTGCCGGGGTCAACTCGGAGGAAGGTGGGGATGACGTCAAATCATCATGCCCCTTATGTCTTGGGCTTCACGCATGCTACAATGGCCAGTACAGAGGGCTGCGATACCGTGAGGTGGAGCGAATCCCAAAAAGCTGGTCTCAGTTCGGATCGGGGTCTGCAACTCGACCCCGTGAAGTCGGAGTCGCTAGTAATCGCAGATCAGCAACGCTGCGGTGAATACGTTCCCGGGCCTTGTACACACCGCCCGTCACGTCATGAAAGTCGGTAACACCCGAAGCCGGTGGCCCAACCCGTAAGGGGGGGAGCTGTCGAAGGTGGGACTGGCGATTGGGACGAAGTCGTAACAAGGTAGCCGTACCGGAAGGTGCGGCTGGATCACCTCCTTTCTAAGGAGCATCAACCACACCTCACAGACCACCGGCTCCGTCGTGGGTTGGTGGTGAGGGTGGGTGGGCCGGTTTCTTCGGACGTACGTTCCGGGGCCGGTGCTCAAGGGTGGAACATCAACACGATTCTTTCTGGCTTCTTCTGCTGTCAGTACCTCCCGCGTGCGGGAGTGGAACGCGGTGGGGAGTTCGGAAAGGGTCTGGCGCACTGTTGGGTCCTGAGGGACCGGCCGGCAACTCCGTCGAGTGATTGACGGGGTTGCGGGTGGTTTCTTGGTCTGGGCCTGCCTTGGTCATTCACATCGGCTTGCAGAGGGTTGTCACTTCGGTGGTGCTCTGCGGGTGCTGGTGGTGGTCGTTAGAGGTGGGTGCGGGTTGTCTGTTGAGAACTGCACAGTGGACGCGAACATCTTTTAGTAGTGGTGTTCGTCGAGTAGATAATCCTCTGATGATCGGACCGTTGCGTCCAGGGGCTCCTTCGTGGGTGTCTGGGTGGGTGGTCCGTGTCTTTGTGGTTTGGGTTCAAGTTTATCGCCTTGACCCGCATTGATCGTTCATCGCTGTTCTCGCTTCGGCGGGTGTGTGGTGGTGGGTGGTGTGTGGTGGTCAAGTGTTTAAGGGCGCATGGTGGATGCCTTGGCATCAGGAGCCGATGAAGGACGTGGGAGCCTGCGATAAGCCTCGGGGAGTTGGCAACCGAATGTTGATCCGAGGGTGTCCGAATGGGGAAACCCGGCCGTCGTCATGGGCGGTCACCCGCATCTGAATGTATAGGGTGCGTGGAGGGAACGTGGGGAAGTGAAACATCTCAGTACCCACAGGAAGAGAAAACAATTGAGTGATTCCGTGAGTAGTGGCGAGCGAAAGCGGATGAGGCTAAACCTGGCTCGTGTGATACCTGGTAGGGGTTGCGGGTGAGGGGTTGTGGGAGTGTTCTGGACTGGGCTACCACCTGGTCGGGGAGTGAGAAAGTCGTGGTGTAGCCGAAGGGCCTGGGATGGTCCGGCGTAGTGGGTGAGACCCCCGTAGGCGAAACATTGCGGCCTCCTTGGGAGCATGTCCCGAGTAGCACGGGGCTCGTGAAATCTCGTGTGAATCTGCCAGGACCACCTGGTAAGCCTAAATACTTCCTGATGACCGATAGCGGACAAGTACCGTGAGGGAATGGTGAAAAGCACCCCGGGAGGGGAGTGAAATAGTACCTGAAACCGTGTGCCTACAATCCGTCGGAGCAGGCTTGTACCTGTGACGGCGTGCCTTTTGAAGAATGAGCCTGCGAGTTAGTGGTGCGTGGCGAGGTTAACCCGTGTGGGGTAGCCGTAGCGAAAGCGAGTCCGAATAGGGCGTTTTTAGTCGCGTGCTCTAGACCCGAAGCGGAGTGATCTACCCATGGCCAGGTTGAAGCGCGGGTAAGACCGTGTGGAGGACCGAACCCACCAGGGTTGAAAACCTGGGGGATGAGCTGTGGGTAGGGGTGAAAGGCCAATCAAACTCCGTGATAGCTGGTTCTCCCCGAAATGCATTTAGGTGCAGCGTCACGTGTTTCTTGCTGGAGGTAGAGCTACTGGATGGCTAATGGGCCCCACCGGGTTACTGACGTCAGCCAAACTCCGAATGCCGGTAAGTGAGAGCGTGGCAGTGAGACTGCGGGGGATAAGCTTCGTAGTCGAGAGGGAAACAGCCCAGATCATCAGCTAAGGCCCCTAAGCGTGTGCTAAGTGGGAAAGGATGTGGAGTTGCGCAGACAACCAGGAGGTTGGCTTAGAAGCAGCCACCCTTTAAAGAGTGCGTAATAGCTCACTGGTCAAGTGATTCCGCGCCGACAATGTAGCGGGGCTCAAGTACACCGCCGAAGCTGTGGCATTCACATGTTAACCCCAGGTGCTTGGACTTGTTCTGAGTGTCTGCAGGTGTGTGGATGGGTAGGGGAGCGTCGTGTGTGGGGTGAAGCAGCCTGGTGATGGGTTGTGGACTGCACGCGAGTGAGAATGCAGGCATGAGTAGCGAATGACGGGTGAGAAACCCGTCCGCCGATTGACCAAGGGTTCCAGGGCTAGGTTCATCCGCCCTGGGTAAGTCGGGACCTAAGGCGAGGCCGACAGGCGTAGTCGATGGACAACGGGTTGATATTCCCGTACCGGCGTAGAACCGTCCATGGTGAGGCCGGGGATGCTAAGCACCCAAAGCCGCCACCACCTTCGGGTGGTGGTTGGTGGAGCGTGTGACCCGATCCGGTAGTAGTCAAGCGTATTAACAGGGGTGACGCAGGAGGGTAGCTTCCGCGTGGCGATGGTTGTCCACGTCCAAGGGTGTAGGGCGTGCTGTTGGTAAATCCGCAGCGCTGACTTGAATGTCGAGCTTGAGACCTGATGGTGACCCTTTCGGGGGGAAGTAGGGTGATCCCATGCTGCCTAGAAAAGCCTCGGCGCGAGGTTCGAGCCGCCCGTACCCTAAACCGACTCAGGTGGTCAGGTAGAGAATACCGAGGCGTTCGAGTGAATCGTGGTTAAGGAACTCGGCAAAATGCCCCCGTAACTTCGGGAGAAGGGGGGCCTGAGACGTGAAGCTCCTTGCGGGCTAGCGTTTGAGGGCCGCAGAGACCAGGGGGAAGCGACTGTTTACTAAAAACACAGGTCCGTGCGAAGTCGCAAGACGATGTATACGGACTGACGCCTGCCCGGTGCTGGAACGTTAAGGGGACCGGTTACTCACCCTTGTGGTGGGGACGCTGAGAACTTAAGCGCCAGTAAACGGCGGTGGTAACTATAACCATCCTAAGGTAGCGAAATTCCTTGTCGGGTAAGTTCCGACCTGCACGAATGGCGTAACGACTTCCCCGCTGTCTCAACCGCGAACTCGGCGAAATTGCACTACGAGTAAAGATGCTCGTTACGCGCAGCAGGACGGAAAGACCCCGGGACCTTCACTATAGCTTGGTATTGGTGTTCGGGACGGCTTGTGTAGGATAGGTGGGAGACTGTGAAGCTCACACGCTAGTGTGGGTGGAGTCAACGTTGAAATACCACTCTGGTCGTTCTGGATGTCTAACTTCGGTCCGTGATCCGGATCAGGGACAGTGCCTGGTGGGTAGTTTAACTGGGGCGGTTGCCTCCTAAAGAGTAACGGAGGCGCCCAAAGGTTCCCTCAGCCTGGTTGGCAATCAGGTGTTGAGTGTAAGTGCACAAGGGAGCTTGACTGTGAGACCGACAGGTCGAGCAGGGACGAAAGTCGGGACTAGTGATCCGGCCGTGGAGTGTGGAATCGCGGTCGCTCAACGGATAAAAGGTACCCCGGGGATAACAGGCTGATCTTGCCCAAGAGTCCATATCGACGGCATGGTTTGGCACCTCGATGTCGGCTCGTCGCATCCTGGGGCTGGAGTAGGTCCCAAGGGTTGGGCTGTTCGCCCATTAAAGCGGTACGCGAGCTGGGTTTAGAACGTCGTGAGACAGTTCGGTCCCTATCCGCTGCGCGCGTTGGAAACTTGAGAAGGGCTGTCCCTAGTACGAGAGGACCGGGACGGACGAACCTCTGGTGTGCCAGTTGTTCCGCCAGGAGCATGGCTGGTTGGCTACGTTCGGAAGGGATAACCGCTGAAGGCATCTAAGCGGGAAGCCTGCTTCGAGATGAGGTTTCCGTGCCCCCTTGTGGGGTGAGAGGCTCCCTGTAGACGACGGGGTTGATAGGCCGGGTGTGGAAGCAACGACGAGAGAGTTGTGGAGCTGACCGGTACTAATAGGCCGATCACTTGTCTACCACGCACCAGTCACCATCACTGCTGAGCAGTGCGGTGGGGTGTGGGGTTGAGGCGAGTACTTGAACGGTTACGAGATCAAGCACCGCTGCTGGTGTTCGCGTCCATTGTGTGGTTCTCGGGAGAGAACTCGAACACACCACTCTTGCGCAGACTTTCGTCTGTCGGGGGTGGGGTGTGGTTTGATCCTGACCTTTGTGGTCCGGTGGTCATAGCGGTGGGGAAACGCCCGGTCTCATTCCGAACCCGGAAGCTAAGCCCACCAGCGCCGATGGTACTGCTCGGGAGACTGGGTGGGAGAGTAGGTCACCGCCGGCCACTCACACTTGCGAGACGTTGAGGGGATTCCCATCTCCTCCTTCCTGCGGGTGCTGCAGCTTGTGCAGCACCCAGCGGGAAGGAGAGGCGGGGATCCCCTCAACGCATTCCAGGACCTTTTCCAGAGGGTTGCCCGACCTCGGCAGCACGCAAACGTCAACGGCAGCCCCTGGCTGTTCCTGCTGTCGGACCTCGCGAGCCAGATCCCGTAGGGGCGAGACGCACAGCGATTGCGTTCCGCGTCCCAGAGGGTCGGAGACCCAGCCTTCTCCTCCTGAAGGCACCTGACCGCTCCCACTGGGGACCATGTCAGTGCCGTGGGCACCTCCGGCTCGGCCCAACGGCCCTGGTACGTCGTCGGTAGCGAGGGCGGCAGCCTGGGTCGGCACCCAGCGTGCTCGTTATCGGCTTTGCTGCTCGTTCCGCGTCCCCGAGGTCCCGGGATACGACGACGCGACGGCCTTCAGGTTGTCCCCGGTTCGCCGCCAGCCCCTCGATCCCTGTGGACGGGCGAGGACCATCGGCTCTTCCCGTCGGTAGCGTCGAAGGACACCACGGGAGGGCACACCATGAGGTTCGGCGTGACGACGGAAGAGCTCACGATTTCGGCGTCAGCCCTGCGGGCGGATGCGGACGGCGTCACCGCGTCCCGGGAGCCGCTGAGCGTGGCCGCGGAATCGGCGGGGGAGTGGGTGTGCGGACGGGCTCAGCGTGCCGCGCAGGCCTTCTTCGACACCCTCGCGCGAGCGGCTCAGGACGCGGCCGTCGGCTTGCACGAGCTCGGGGAGCGGGCCGCCGTGGGTGCCGATGAGTACCAGGGCGTCGAGGGGAGGCTGTTCCCGAAGCGCTGAGCCGCGGCAGCCAACCGGGTGGTTCGCTCCGCCGGCGCTTGATGCCGGCGCCTGGACGGTCGAAATCCTCTTCGTGGACGAAGGACGGCACGCGAACCCGGCGCTCCCCCCGACGGCGGACGACCCCGTGGTGGGACGACGGGTCCGTGGTCTGCTGCACGGTCTCGCCGTGGGCGAGGTCCTCGGCGCGGGGGCCACGACGCGCGGCGTCCTGCGGCACGGTGTCGCGACCCAGCTCGCCTGCTTCACCGCGGCCGCGAGCATCCGGACCTCTCTGCACCGCTCGGCGACCGGCACCGCCGACGCCCGCGCGGACCTGCTCGACGCCTACCGCCGGTGGGCCTGGGTCTGGACGGCCCCGGGTCGGCCCCGGGCGGGGGCGACCGCGTGGATCGACGAGGTCCCCCTCCTGACGCACACCCCGGGCGAAGCCGAGGACACGGTCCGCGGGCTCTCGGCCGGTCCCGGGGGGACGCGGACCGACCCGGTGACGACGGCCGACGGGTGGCACGCGCTGGCCCGGGCCCTGCCGCTGGCTGCGCAGGTCGTGCGCGACGCGTCCGTCGCCGCGCAGACGGCCATCGACTCCGTCGCCCTCACCCACGGCCCGCGCGCCTTCGCGCCGGCCGGTGTCGCCGTCCTGCTCGCCGGCGCCGCGCTCAGGACGGGTGACGCCGTGGACGCCGTCGCGGAGGGGATCACCTCGGCGATCCTCCTCGGCCTCGACTTCACCGCCGTCTCCCTCGTCGACGACGCGGTCCGCGCCGCCCGGGAGACGCCGTCGTCCCCCGTCGTGCTGCGGGCGGGGGCGGCGGACGGGAGCTCGGCGTCCACGCTGTGGGGGGCCGTCTACTGCCTGCTGAGCCATCCCGGGGCGTCGAGTGCGCGAGCCGCCCTCGCCCTCGCGGCGGCCTCCCCGCACCCGGTGGCGGTGTCCGCCGTCACCGGCGCCCTCCTGGGGGCGGTGCACGGGGACGCCGTCCTGCCCCAGGCGGTCCTGACCCGCGTCGACCTCGCCTACGTCATCGACCGGCTCGCCCGGGACCTGACCCGGGAGAACACCCGCAACCCCGACGGCAGCTGGGGGGCGGCCAGCGACCCCGCCTGGCGCGCGCGCTACGGGATCGGCTGAACGGCAGCGAGCCCCCGCGGACCGGTGAGCGTCCCCGGGGGCAGCGCCGCGGGCTCAGCGGATGTAGAGCATCTCCTGGTAGGTCGCCAGGGGCCACAGGTCGTCGGCGACGAGCGTCTCCAGCTCGTCGGCCGCCACCCGGACCTCGTGCATCGCCGGCAGCAGGACGTCGCGGGCGTGCAGCGCCCCGTGCGCCTCGTCGTCGAACGTGGCCGCCTTCAGCACGGCCAGCGCCTCCCGCAGGGCCTTGACCGGAGCCGACACCGCCTCCAGCAGCGAGGTGTCCGCCTCCACCCCGGCCGCCTTCAGCGCCGCGACGTTCTGCGCGAGCTGGGTCTGGTAGCGGATCGCGGCGGGCAGGACGCTCGTCCCGGCGATCTCGACGGTGAGCTTCGCCTCCACGGCGATGCTCAGCTCGTACTGCTCGACGGCGACCTCGTAGCGGGAGTGCATCTCCCGCTCGGTGAAGACGCCGTACCGGCTGAAGAGCTCGATCGCCTCGGCGGAGATGAGCTCGGGCAGCGCGTCCAGCGTCGTGCGGAGGTTCTTCAGACCCCGTGCCTCGGCCTCGACCTGCCACTGCGGGGAGTAGCCGTCGCCGTTGAACACCGCAGCGCCGTGGTCGGTGATGATCTGCTCGAGGACCTTCTGCACGGCGTGGTTGAAGTCCTCGCCGCCGGCGACGCGCTCCTCGAGCGCGGTCGCGATGAAGTCCAGCGCCTCGGTGACGATCGTGTTGATCGTGTAGACCGGCGCGGCGATCGACTGCATCGACCCCGGGGCGCGGAACTCGAAGCGGTTGCCGGTGAAGGCGAAGGGGCTGGTGCGGTTGCGGTCGCCCGGGTCGGTCGGCAGCACCGGGAGGGTGTCGACGCCGATCGTCATCGTCCCCTTCTCCTTGGACGACGTCGCGCCGCCCTTGGCGATCTGGTCGAACACGTCGGCGAGCTGCTCGCCGAGGAAGACCGAGATGATCGCCGGCGGGGCTTCGTTGGCGCCGAGGCGGTGGTCGTTGCTGGCCGAGGCGACGGAGGCGCGCAGCAGCCCGCCGTAGCGGTGGACGGCCCGGATGACGGCGGCGCAGAAGACCAGGAACTGCGCGTTCTCGTGGGGGGTGTCGCCCGGCAGCAGCAGGTTGCCGACGGTGGAGGAGCCGAAGGAGAAGTTGACGTGCTTGCCCGAGCCGTTGACGCCCTCGAACGGCTTCTCGTGGAACAGCAGCTCCATGCCGTGCTCGCGGGCGACGCGCTTCATGGTCACCATGAGCAGCTGCTGGTGGTCGGCGGCCAGGTTGGACCGCTCGAACATCGGGGCGATCTCGAACTGGCCGGGGGCGACCTCGTTGTGCCGGGTCTTGGCGGGGATGCCGACCTTGAACAGCTCCCGCTCGGCGTGCAGCATGAAGTCCAGGACGCGGTCGGGGATGGCGCCGAAGTAGTGGTCGTCGAACTCCTGGCCCTTGGGCGGCTTCGCGCCGAAGAGCGTCCGGCCCGCGTTGAGCAGGTCGGGGCGGGACAGGAAGAAGTTCCGGTCGATGAGGAAGTACTCCTGCTCGGGACCGGCGTAGGACACGATGGTGCCCGCGTCGCCGTGGCCGAACAGCGCCAGCACGCGCGCGGCCTGGGTGGCCAGCGCCTGCTGGGACCGCAGCAGCGGGGTCTTGTGGTCTAGGGCCTCACCGGTCATCGAGACGAAGACCGTCGGGATGCACAGGGTCGTCCCGTTGCGGTTCTCCAGGACGTAGGCGGGGCTGGTGACGTCCCAGCCGGTGTAGCCGCGGGCCTCGAACGTCGAGCGCAACCCGCCGTTGGGGAAGCTCGAGGCGTCCGGTTCCCCCTGGACGAGGGTCTTCCCGGCGAACTCGGCGATGGAGCCGCCGTCGTCGTCGGGCTCGAAGAAGCTGTCGTGCTTCTCGGCGGTGCCGTGGGTGAGGGGGTAGAAGACGTGCGCGTAGTGGGTCGCGCCCATCTCCAGCGCCCAGTCCTTCATCGCCGAGGCCACGGCGTCGGCGATGGCCGGGTCCAGCGGGGCCTGCTTCTCGATGGTCGCCACGACGGACTTGAAGACGCCCTTCGGCAGCCGCTTCTGCATGACGGCCTTGGTGAAGACGTTCCGGCCGAAGATCTCCCCGGGGGCCTCGGCGGGGGCGAAGGTCGGCGTCGGCGCCTCGTAGGCGATGACGGCGTCGATGGCCTGCAGGCGTGCTGCGCTACCGCTCATGGTGGCTCCGGGTCTCGTCGGCTGTGCGGCCCGGGCGACCACACGCGTGGCGGACGGTAGGCCCGGTGATGACGCGCGATGTTTCGTCCGTGTGACGGGCGTGTGTCCTCCGGCTGTGAGGCCCCCGTCCCGGGGGTGGCCGGGAGCGTCCACGGCCCGGCCGCCCCGGCGACGGGGGTGGTGCGCGGCACCCCCGGCGGCACCGCGGGCCCGCCGCCGCGCGCACACCGGGCGAACGCGCCACGACCTGGGAGGATCCTGGGATCGGCCGACGCTGCGGCGTCCCGACGCCCGAGGATGGACCGACCGGAAGGACCTGCCGTGAGTGGCGGACTCGTAGCCCTGCTGGACGACGTGGCGCTCATCGCGCGGGCGGCCGCCGCCTCGATGGACGACGTCGCGGCCGCCGCGGCCAAGGCGGGGGTCAAGGCGGCGGGGGTCGTCGTCGACGACACGGCCGTCACCCCGCAGTACGTCCGCGGCCTCACCCCGCAGCGCGAGCTGCCGATCGTCAAGCGGATCGCGATCGGGTCGCTGCGCAACAAGCTGCTGATCATCCTGCCGGTCATCCTGGTGCTCAGCCAGTTCGCCGACTTCCTGCTCACCCCCCTGCTCATGCTCGGCGGGCTCTACCTCAGCTACGAGGGCGCGGAGAAGGTGTGGGCCAAGGTCAGCGGCCACGGGCACGCGGCCGACCAGGGCCCCAAGGACGAGAAGACCATCATCGCCGGGGCGGTGCGCACCGACCTCATCCTCTCCGCCGAGATCATGGTCATCTCCCTCAACGAGGTCGCCCACGAGGGGTTCTGGTCGCGGCTGGCGATCCTCGTCGTGGTCGGCGTCGTCATCACCGTCCTCGTCTACGGCGTCGTCGGGCTCATCGTGAAGATGGACGACGTGGGCCTCAACCTGGCCGCGCGGCCCCGCGCCGGCGTCGCCCGGTTCGGGCGGGCCCTGGTCGCGGGCATGCCGAAGCTGCTGACGTTCCTCACCGTCGTCGGCACCGCCGCGATGCTCTGGGTCGGCGGGCACATCCTGCTCGTGGGCACCGACGAGCTCGGCTGGCACACCGTCTACGGGTTCGTGCACCACCTCGAGGAGGCCGCGCACGAGGCGACCGGGGCCCTCGGCGGCGTCGTCGGGTGGCTGGTCAACACCCTGTTCAGCGCGCTGGTCGGGCTCGTCGTGGGGGCGCTCGCGGTGGTGGTCATGACGTTGACGGTGCACCGCAGGTCCGCCCACCGCGGCACCGCGCACTGAGGTCAGCGCACTGAGGTCAGCGGGCCCGCACGCCGAGGAGGTCGAGGAGGTCGGTCTCGAGGGCGACCACCCCGGGGCTGCCCCGCTCCGTGCCGGGGGGCACCGTCCGCCCCCCGGCCACGCGCCCGGCGTCGAGGACGAGCACCCGGTCGGCGAGGGCGACGGCCTCCTCGACGTCGTGGGTGACGAGGAGCACCGCGGGGCGATGCTCGGCGCGCAGGGCCCGGACGAGGTCGTGCATCGTCAGCCGGGTGAGCGCGTCGAGCGCCCCGAACGGTTCGTCGAGCAGCAGCAGCTCCGGCCCGCGCACCAGCGCCCGGGCCAGTGAGACGCGCTGCGCCTCCCCGCCCGACAGCGTCAGCGGCCATGCGTCGGCCCGCGCCTCGAGCTCGACCCCGCGCAGCGCGCGCAGGGCCCGCTCGCGGGTGGCGCCGGCCCCGAGGCCGAGGACGACGTTGCGCCACACCGGCTCCCACGGCAGCAACCGCGGCTCCTGGAAGGCGACCGAGACGGTCGGGGGGACCTCGACCGTCCCGGCCTCGACGGGGTCCAGACCGGCCAGGGCGCGCAGCAGGGTGGACTTGCCCGACCCGCTGCGCCCGAGCAGGGCCACGAACTCCCCGGGGGCGATGCGCAGGTCGAGGCCGTCGAGGACGACCCGGTCGCCGTGGGCGCGGCGCAGCCCGCGGACGTCCACCCCGCCGGTGCCCCGCGTCACGGCAGCGCGGTGGCGTCCACGACGGCCGTCGTGACGTCCGTGGGGGCGGGCGTGAGGCCCTGCGCGGCGTAGAAGTCCGCGACCTGCTGCAGCTCGGTGAGGAACGCCGCGTCGGCGGGGACGACCGTGGGCGGGGTCAGGGCGCCCAGGGCGTCCGCGATCTCCGGCGAGGCGCCGGCGCCGCGGTAGGCGTCGACGAGGATCGAGGGGTCGGCGCGCACCCGTCCGGCCTGCTCGACGAGCGCGTCGTAGGCGGCGGCGACCCCGGCGGGGTCGGCGTCGAGGTAGGCGCGGCGCACGACGTGCACGGTGCGGTTGGTCGCGGCGACGTCGCGGGCCAGGGTCACCGTGACGGTGCCCTCGAGGTGCTGGGCGGTGACGAGGAACTGGTCCCACGTCGCCCAGGCGTCGACCTGGCCGGAGGAGAACGCCGTGGCCGCGTCGGCCGGGCCCAGGTGGACGGGGGTCACGTCCTCGATGGTCAGGCCCTGCGTGGCCAGCGCGGTGCGCAGCAGGTAGTCGCCCGTCCCGCCCCGGTTGACCGCGACGGAGCGGCCGGCGAGGTCGGCGATCGTCGTGATGCCGCTGCCGGCGGCGGCCACGATCCCCTGGGTGTCGCCGTCGTTGCGCTCGACCGCGAAGACCACGAGGTCGGGGTCGCCCTGCAGCGCGGTGACCAGCGCCGTGGAGCTGCCGCTGCTCATGTCGACCTGCCCGGCCGCGAGGGCCTCCGCGGCGGGGCTGAAGGCCGCGAAGGGGGTGGAGAACGTCACCGAACCGCCGGCGCCCTCGAGGTGCTCGGCGAGGAGCCCGGACGCCTGGGTGAGCGTCAGCGTGTTCTGCGTCGACAGCGGGCCGACCCGCAGCCCGCCTGCCCCCGCGCTCGCGGTCCCGGCCCCGCCGGTGGCGGTCCCCCCGGAGCACGCCGCGAGGAGGCCCGCGGTGATCGAGCCCGCGGCGCCGGCGAGCACCCGTCGGCGGGTGGGTCCCTGGTCCATCGTCCCTGCTCCTGTCCCCACGTCCGCTGGACGTGGTGTCGTCGTCTGCGCGCTGCTCGCGTCGCAGCGCGTCGGGTCACCGCGGGCGCCCCGGTGGCGCGCGGTGGTGCTCAGCGTCCGGTGAACGCCGCCCGCCAGCGGAGCAGGCGGACCTCCAGCAGCCGCACCGCGGCGTCGGTCAGCAGTCCGAGCAGCGCGTACACGGCGATGCACACCACCACCACGTCGGTGCGGGCGTAGCTGCGGGCGTTGGTCAGCAGGAAGCCGATGCCGGCGGAGGCGTTGACGGTCTCGGCGATGATCACGGCGACCCAGCCCACCCCGAGGGCGAACCGCAGCCCCACGAGAACCTGCGGCAGGGCCCCGGGCAGCAGGACGCGACGGGCGGTCTGGGCGTTGGACAACCGGTAGACCCTGGCGACCTCGACGAGCCGGCGGTCGACGTCGCGCACCCCGCCGAAGGTGTTCAGGTACACCGGGACGACGGTGGCGACGGCGACGAGGGCGACCTTCGGCGCCTCGCCCAGGCCGAACCACAGGATGAACAACGGGGTCAGCGCGGTGAAGGGGATGGTGCGGACCATCTGGAAGGGCCGGTCCAGGACGTCCTCGGCGATCCGCGAGAAGCCGGCCAGGACCCCGGCGACCAGGCCGAGCCCGATCCCGAGGGCGCTGCCGGCGAGGACCCGCAGCAGGCTCACCGCGAGGGCGTGGGGGAGGGACCCGTCGGCGACCATCCCCGCCGCCGTGCGCAGCAGCGCGACCGGGCCGGGGAGGGTCCGCGGGTCGAGCGCGCCGAGCGCGGCGAGGACCTGCCAGACGAGGACCACGGCCAGGGTGGACAGCCACGGCCGCAACCGCTCGCGGGGGGAGCGTCGTGCGGCGGGCGGGGGAGGGGGAGCGCTCGCGGGGCCGTCCGGCGACGTGGTGCCGGCGGTCGCGTTCGCCATGCACCCTCCTGGGCCGCCGGGAGCGGTCGGGCCCCTGCCCGCGGTGCGGTCACCCTATCGGAGGGGCCTGCGGCCCCCGGGCCGGTTCCTCGGGGGCCCGCGCTCGCGGGGTGCGTGTCGGGACGGCCGCCGCGGCCCCGCGGGGGTCGTGTCCGAGGCCTCTGTCAGGGTCTGCCGTGTTCGACAGGCGAGGAGAGACCCGATGACCGTCCCCGTGTCCACCAGCGGGACCACCGCACCGCTGCCCCGCGCGGTCAGCCGCCGCTACCGGCACCGGTACGCGGTGCTGGACGTCGAGACGACGGGGCTGCGCCCGGAGACGGGGGACCGGGTCGTGCAGATCGCGGTGACCCTCCTGGACGCCCGGGGGACCGTGGAACGCAGCTGGTCCTCGCTGGTCGACCCGCACCGCGACCCCGGGCCCACCCACGTCCACGGCATCACCGCCGAGCGGCTCGCCGGCGCCCCGACCTTCGCCCAGCTGGCCCCCACGGTGGCCGGCCTGCTGGACGGCCGCGTGTTCGTCGCCCACAACGCGCGCTTCGACTGGAAGTTCGTCAGCGCCGAGATGCGGGCCGCCGGGGTGCACCTGCCGGTGCGGCAGCGGCTGTGCACGTGGGAGCTGGCCCAGCGCCTGGACCTGCCGGTGGAGAACCTAAAGCTGGCGACGCTCGCCGAGCACTGGGGCGTGCGCCAGCTGCGTCCGCACGACGCCGAGGACGACACCCGGGTCCTCGTCGAGGTCCTGCGCGAGGAGCTCCTCGACGCGGCCGGGCAGCGCCTCGACCTGCCGATCGTGGTGCCGCGCGAGGTCCGCCGCCCCCCGCTGAGCGCGCGCCTGCGGGTCCTCGTGGAGCGGATCGCGCAGAGCCGGTGAGGTGAGTGCTCGCCGGGGGCGGCGTTCCGTGCGATGGTTGACGTGGACGCCCGTGCACGAACCCGCCGTCCGGCGGACGGGACGGCGCGCCGAGGGCGAGTGCGTCGGCTCTTCTGCACCCGTGCAGCACCCGGAGAGACGGGAAGCCCCCTCGTGGCCGACTTCATGCTGTGCACCAACTGCCAGGACGACTCGCAGATGCAGCTGCCGATGAACGCCCCCGACGGCGGGGTCATCCACACCTGCCTGGGCGACCACCGCGGTACCGGCCCCTGGGTCTTCACCGTCCACCCCGCCGTCGAACCCACCCGCACCGTGCGCCGCTCCCCGGCCCGGGTGGAGTCCAGCGGGGTGACCGCGGACCTCCTCGAGCCCCTCACCGCGTGCTTCGAGGCCGGCGGCCCGTGGCTGGAGTTCGGCGTCGTCGAGGCGCGGTTGCGCGAGCGCGCCCCCGAGGTCTTCGCCCGCCACGTCGCCGAGGCCGGGCACACGATGTTCGGGCCGGCCTCCAACACCGCGTCCGGTCGCGTCGCCATGGCGCTGAGCACCCTGCGCGCCCGCGGGGCCGTCGCCGGTTTCGTCGGCAAGAGCACCGGCTCGCCGTGGCGCGGGCGGACGATCAGTCACTGGTGCCTGGAGGGCAGCACCCCGCGCACCGAGGTGCTGTCGTGGGTGCAGGACCGCGCGCAGCGGGGGCTGAGCGCGGGCTGGACCGACGAGGACCGCGCCGGGCTGACGGCCGCGGGAACCCCGGTCGGCGTCTGAGGTCAGCGGCCGGGGTCAGCGACTGGCGTCGGCGTCCCGCAGGGACAGCACCGCCCAGCCGGTCGCCAGCGCCGCGTCCACGACAATCGAGCGCGCCCGCGAGGGGTCCAGCCGGACCAGGACGCCCGCGCTCGCCGCGTGCAGCAGGTCCACGGCCGCCCCCGCCCGCGACGTCGCCGGGGACGGGACGGCGAGGGTCACCACGGCCTGCAGCAGGTGACGACCGCCGAGCACGCGCGCGACCAGCACGGCGCGCTCGTCCGCGGCCGACCCGTCGAGGACCCCGAGCACCCGGCGCGGGGCCAGCAGGAGCAGCGTCCCCCACCCCGCCCGGGCGAGCTCGGCCGGGCGGACCCCGCCGCTCACCGGCGCCGCCGCAGGGCGAGGACCGCCGCGCCGATCCCCGCCCCGGCCAGCGCCGCGACCTCCAGGGGCCGGCGGTGCAGCTGGGCCCACACCTGCGGGCTGGTCCGCCACGAGCTGTCGTCGAAGATGCCGTGCGAACCGTGGTCGCCGGGCACCGGTTCCCACAGGGCGTCGCCGGTCATGACGGAGCGGTCGAGGTCCGTCTGCTGGCCGTCGACGCCCGTCCTCGCCAGGTAGCGGTCCAGCAGCGGCGCGACGAGGCGGTTGCCGAGGATGGTGCCCACGGTGGGTTCCCCCACCCAGGTGCTGCGGCGCGGGCGCTCGACCACCGACACGACCACCCGCGCGCACACGTCGGGCTGGTAGATCGGCGCGACCGGCTGCGGGTGCTGGGGCAGGCGGGTCCGGACCCAGCCGAACTGCGTGGTGTTCATCCCCGGCATGTGCACCATCGAGACCTTCACCGGGCTGCCCTCGTGGAGCAGTTCGGTGATGACGCTCTCGGTGAAGCCCACCACCGCGTGCTTGGAGCCGCAGTAGGCCGACTGCAGCGGGATGCCGCGGTAGGACAGCGCCGAGCCGATCTGCACGACGTGCCCCGCACCGCGGGGTCGCATGCGCCGCAGCGCCGCCCGGGTGCCGTTGACGAACCCGAAGTACGTCACGCGGGTGGCCCGCTCGAAGTCCTCGGGGTCGGTCTCGACGAACTTCGCGAAGACGCTGGTCATGGCGTCGTTCACCCACACCGCGATCGGCCCGAGGACCTCCTCCACCTCGTCGGCGGCGGCCTCGACCTGCTCGTGCTCGGACACGTCGCACACCACGCCGAGCCCGCGCCGGCCGGTGGCGGCGACGTCGGCGACGGTGGCGGCCAGCGCTTCCCGGCCGCGGGAGAGGACGGCCACGTCCCACCCGGCGCGGGCGAGGTGGCGGACGATCTCCCGACCCAGCCCGCCCGAGCCGCCCGTCACGACCACCACCCCGCGGGTGGACGGGGACGCGGTGAGGGCGGCGAGGTCGCCGGCGGGAGCGGTGGCTGCGTCGGTCACGGGACCAGCCTGCCCGGGTGGGGCCGGGGTCGCTCGTTCAGCGCGGGTGGAGGGGCGCGGACGTCGGCGGGTGGGTCAGGTGCCCGAGCAGCTCACCGATCCCGGACAGCGCGAGGGTCGTGATCGAGAACGCCGCGAGACCGACCAGCAGCAGCACGGTGACCAGGAGGAGCAGCGCCTGCAGCCAGGACAGCGGGCGGCGCGCAGCGGTGCCCGCCGGGCGGGCCGTCGGGAGGGTCGTCGGGGTGGCGAGCGCCGGGCGGCGGTCGTCCAGCTCCGAGCGCAGGGAACCCGCGATCCGCCGGACCTGGGCCCCGGTCAACCGCGGCGGCAGGGCCAGGAGTTCCCCGACGAGGTGGTCGCGGCCCAGCACCGTCACCCCGGCCGTCGTCGGCGCCGGCGGCTGCTCGTGCGCGACCAGGCACAGCAACCCGCTCACCGCGGAACGGGTCCGGGGTTCCAGCAGGGCCGCGACGGCCGCGACGGCGCTCGCGACCCCCTCCAGCTCGTCGTCCTTGCGGTACGACCCCGCCCGCAGCACGCCGTCGCGCACCGTCACGTCCCCGGACCAGTTCTTCGCGTCGACGACGACGACCCCGCCGGGGCCGACCGCGACGTGGTCGAGGTTGGCGAACCGGCGTCCGGGCCAGCGCACGTCGTGCAGGACGGTCCACCCGTGGCGCTCCACCTCGGCGAGGGTCTGCGCGACGAGGCGCTCGCCCTCGGCGCCGGCGGTCCAGGCGTGCTCGCGGCGTTCGGCGGCGGCGATCCGCTCGGTGGCGGTGGGGGTCTCGCGGCGCAGGCGGTCGACGCGGCGGGCGGCCCGCCGGGCCTGCTCGTCCGCTCCTGCCCCCGCCACACCCACGGGGACGTCTCGGGTGCGGGGTTCGGCGGGTTGAGGGGGTGTCCCCCGGACGGGTCAGCCCCGGGCCGGGGACCCGCAGGGTCAGGGGACCGGCGAACCCGCGGCGAGGAAGTCGTAGAGCCCCGCCCGCCGCCACAGCGGCGTCCCCGCCGGCGCGGCCCCGTACAGGCTGCGGGCGGTGGCCCGCACCCGTTCCGTCTCCACCGGCCACCGCAGGGGTGCTGCGATCGCGGCCAGGTCCGCCTCGGGACGGCCCAGCGCGGCGCGCACGTGGTCCAGCGCGGGCAGCGAGGCGAGCTTGTCGCCGTTGCAGCGCGGGTCGGCGACGACGAGGTTGCGCACCCCGTCGATCGCGACGCGCGACCAGGGCAGGACGTGGTCGACGTGCACCTGGGCGGGCAGGGGTGCCGCGCAGTAGAAGCAGCGTCCGTCCTGGTGCGCGCGCAGGCCCGGGGCGAGGCGCGCCACGGCGGTGCGCTCGGCGCCGAAGAGGAACCCGTGCAGGTCGGGCACGTCGAGCTCGTCGCGGTTCATCCGCTGCACGTCCTCGACCCACCACTGCTGCACGACCGGTTGCAGCATCGGCGCCACCCGCCGCAGCGCCGTCGACACCCCGGGGAACAGCTCGACGCTCCAGGCGTGCGCGTCGAGCGCGGCGACGGTCACCTTCTTGCTGAGCCAGGTGTCGTCGTAGAGGAACGCCACGCCGGGTTCGCGGCCGCCGGAGCGTTGCAGCGCGGACAGCGGCTGCTGCGCGAGGACGATCGCGAGCGCGCGTCGCGTTCGCTGCCACGTCGCGGGTTCCGCGGCTCGCAGCTGCGCCGGGGTGGACAGCCCGCGCCGTTCGGCGAGGGCGCGCAGCTCCCGGACGGTGTCGACGACGGTGGTCCCGCGTCCCGCCTGCTCGTTCTGCCGCAGCAGGCCCACCCGGCCGAAGGCGCGGACCTGCGGCCAGTAGGCCTCGACGACCCGGTCGGCCAGGTCGGGGATCGGCACCCTCGCGGGGGCGTCGTCGGTGACGGGGTGCTCCAGGCAGTGCTGGACGAGGGCGTTGAGCACGGCGAGCTTGTACGTGGAGACGCGCCGGCCGGTGGCGAGGAGCTGCGCGGTGCGCGCCCCGAGGTCGAGGGCGTCGATCGGGGCCACGGGTCGACGGTAGCTGTGGACGGCGGGCCGGGGCGGGTCCGGGGACGCGCGTACGGTGCGGCGGTGAGCGCGTGGGAGGAACCCGGCCCCGCCCCACCGCCGTCGAACCCCAACGCGTCCGCGATCATGCGCCGCACCGGCCGGAAGGACACCCGCCCGGAACTCGCCCTGCGCCGGGAACTGCACCGCCGCGGCCTGCGCTACCTCGTCGACGCCACCCCGCCGGGCACGAACCGCCGCCGGCGCGCGGACCTCGTCTTCCGCGGCGCCCGGGTCGCGGTGTTCGTCGACGGCTGCTTCTGGCACTCCTGTCCCGTCCACGTGCACCGGCCGAAGGCGAACGCGGGGTGGTGGCGGGTGAAGCTGGCCAGCATCACCGCCCGCGACCGCGACACCGACGCGGTGCTCGCGGCCGCGGGGTGGTGCGTGGTGCGGGTGTGGGAGCACGAACGCCCCGTCGCGGCGGCCGACCGGGTGCACGGTCTCGTGCACGCGCGTCGCGGGCGGCACCGGCGACCCTGAGGCCGCCGGCGCCACCCCCGGCGGGGTTCAGCCGTCCTCGCGCGACGGGCCGGTGGCGATCACCGCCTTCGGGATCACGCCGTTGCGCGGGAGTTCCGGCGTGCTGGCCGGGGGCAGGCGGTGCTCGGTGGCCTGCTCGTAGTCGTAGGCCATCGCGAGCAGGGTCGCGTCGGTGGAGCGGGGCGCGGCGAGTTCCAGCCCGACGGGCAGACCCGCGGCGGTGAACCCGGCGGGCAGGGAGATCGTCGGGATCCCGGTGTTCGCGCCGACGTCGCAGAACGTCGTGCCCGCCCAGTCCGGGTTCGCGGGCGCCTCGGAGGTGGGCATGGCCAGCGCGTCCAGGTCGTGCTCCACGAAGAACGCATCCATCGCCACCTTCCCGGCCTCCTGCGCCGCGACGGCGGCGTCGTAGTCGGGGTTGGGGACGTCGGCCAGGGCCAGCCAGGAGTCGATGGTCGCCTGGTCCAGGGAGGACTTCCCGTCGGCGACGACGTCGGAGAACGTCAGCCGGTCGGTGGGGGCGGTGAGCTCGGCCAGACCCGCGGGCCACTGCGCCTCCGTCGCGGCGAAGAACGCGTCGACGCTGGGGCGCATGTCGATCCAGCCCCCGCTGGCGAGCTGCTGCTGCACGAACTCGCGGGTGAACGGGACGTCGACGATCTCCGCGCCCTGGGCGGCGAGGTCGTCCACGGCGCGGTCGACGATCGCGGTGACCTCCTCGGTGCCCGGCCGCGGCCCCTCGGGGGTGGCGGTCGAGTAGTCCCAGTGGAAGGTGCCGATCCGCTTGCCCTGCAACGCGGTGTCGCTGAGCCCGGGGACGAAGGTGGCCGGGTCCTGCTCGGCGGCGATCGCGGTCTGCGGGTCGGCGGGGTCGACCCCGGCGAGGACGCTGCCGAGCAGGGCGGCGTCTTCCACTGTCGTGGTCATCGGCCCGGACACGTCCTGGCGCACCGACAGCGGCACGATCCCGGCGACGCTGGTCAGGCCCATCGTGGGGCGGTAGCCGACGAGGCTCTGGTGGGCGCTGGGCCCGATGATCGATCCGCAGGAGTCCGTCCCGAGGCCCGCGGCGGCGAAGCCCGCGGCGATCGCCGCGCCGGTGCCGCCGCTGGAGCCGGACGCGCTGACGTCCTGGTCGTAGGGGTTGTGGGTCTCCCCGCGCACCGAGGACAGCGTGTACGTGCCGTGCCAGGCGAACTCGGCCATGTTCGTCTTGCCGACGATGATCGCTCCGGCGTCGCGCAGGCGTTCCACCGCGGTGGAGTCCTCGGTGGTCTGGTAGTCGGCGAGCGCCTCGCTGCCCGCCGACGTCGGCATGTCGTAGGTGGCGTAGTTGTCCTTCACCAGCACCGGCACCCCGTGCAGGGGCCCGCGGGAGATCCCGGCGGCGCGTTCGGCGTCGAGCAGGCGCGCGTTCTCCAGGGCGGTGGGGCTGACGGTGACGACGGCCTGCAGACCGGGCTGGTCGGCGTAGGCGTCGTCGTAGGCGGCGATGCGGTCCAGGTAGGCCTGGACCAGGTCCACCGAGGAGGTCTCCCCCGCGGCGAGGAGGCCCAGCTGGTCGGTGACGCTGAGACCGACGACGCGGGGGAGCTCGTCGTGCGGGGTGGGGGCGGCGCTCGCGGGGGCGAGGGCCGGGGCGAGGCAGAGCGCGGTCGCCGCCAGCAGGGCTGCGGAACGGCGGCGGACGCGGGACGGGACGGGCACAGAACCTCCGAGGACGGTGGGGTGTCGGCTCGGACCGTAGGGGGGCTCGGAGTCGCCTGCGCGTCGAACCGGTGACGGCTGTGTTACGCCTGAGGCGGGTGGGGTGGGGGTGGGCTGCGCGGGGACGGCTGCCGCCGGCGGCTCTCCCGCGCGGAAATCCCCCGCCGCGAACGGCGCCGGATCCGTAGGCTCGCCCTCCTCGTCGCCGGTGAAGGGCCTCCGTCATGTCCGCCTCCCGCCCGGTGGTGCGCCGCGCCGCCGCGCTCCTCGCCGTCACCGCCGTCGGCCTCACGGCCTGCGGTGCCGATCGCACGACTCCCGCCGCCGCGGGGGACGCCACCGTCCCGTCGGCGAGCAGCTCGCCCCCGGCGACCCCGGTCGCGACGTTCCCGGGGTCGACCGCGTCCCCGGCGTCGGCGGCCCTCCCGTGGACCGAGACCCGCCTCACCGGCACCGCCGGATCCCTCACGTGGGACGTGGTGCTGCCGCGCTTCGCCGGTGCCCCGGTGGCGGACGAGGTGAACCGGCGCGTCGTCGCCTCCGCGGAGGACGTCGTCGAACGGGCTCGCACCACCGTGCAGGACGGTGACCCGCCGCGCACGATCACCGGCCGGGGCGTCGTCACCACGAACGACGGGCGCACCGCGCAGGTGCTGCTGGAGGTCGTCGACGGCACCGAGGGCACCGCCCACCCCACGACCACCCTGGCCTCGACCGTCGTCGACGTCCGCCGCGGACGGCCGGTGACCCTCGACGTCCTCTTCACCGACCCGCCGGCGGCGCTCGCGGACCTCGCCCCCGTCGTCGAGGACCTCGCCGCCGCGCGGGGCGAACCCGTCACCGCGCCGGAGGGGCTCACCCCCGAGGTGGGGAACTGGGCGACCTGGCAGTCCGGGCCCGACGGGCTCGCGTTCTCCTTCCAGGACTTCCAGCTCGGCGGGCACGGGACCCGGAGCTACGTGGTGCCGTGGGCGGAGGCCGAGGCTCTGCTGACCGACGAGGCCCGGGAACTGCTGGTGCCGCGCTAGCCGCGGTCCCTGTGCACCCGGCCGACGACGACGAGCTCCACCGGCGACCCCGCCCCGGCGTCCTCCAGCAGCTTCCACACGTCCGGCCACCGCAGCCCGCCGATGCCCGAACCCAGGTGCGGCACCCCCAGTCGGTCGATGCCGCGGGCTGCGGCGTCCGCGAGGGCGGCCCGCACCGTCGCATCGATCGCCTCCAGCCGCGCGTCCGCACCCCGTTCCACCTGGGTGGCGAGGTTATAGACCACCACTCCCTCCGGCGTTTCCCACGGCATCACGTCGCCGAGCCGGAACTCCCCGGCCAGGCAGCGGCGCTCGTACTCGCGCACCAGCGCGGGCCAGCGCTCCCGGACTTGTCGTGCGATCCCGCCGGCCATCGATCCGCGGCAGTTGCAGCCGTGGGCGAGGGCGGGCAGGCCGAGGGTGAGCAGATCTCCGGTGGTGTGCGTGGTGGGCATCGATCTCCTCGGGCGGTCGGGGCCGGTGGTCTCAGGCGGCGAGGGCGTGCGCGGCCTGCGTGGCCAGCTCGTCGATCCACGCCTGCTGCTCCGGCGTCAGGTCGGTCGCGGATCGCGTCGGCCGGGTCGCAACCGGCTTCGGGGTGCGGTGGCGGGAGTCGTCGAGCTCGCGCGTCCAGTGCCAGCCGCCGAACGTGCACGCGTAGTAGCGCACCGGCTCTTGGTGGTCGCCGTTCCAGGCGAGCGCCAGGGCGTGCTTGCGGACCGCGTCCTCGCGGTCCTGGCAGTGGATCTTCCCGCAGCGGCACCGCCGCATCTGGCTGACGTAGGCGCGGACCTGCGCCCGTCGCCGCTCCGCCCGCTTCACCCGACGCTTGCTGCTCATGCCGCCTCCTGACCGGTGCACTGCTCCGACGACGGGAGAGTGCCGGGAGGGTCCGACACGAAGTGCTGCCCACCGGTGGATCCGGTCTGGTGAGTGGCCCTCTGCTGCAACCATTCCGACTGCACACGCCCTCGGATCGTGGTGACTCCGACCCGTGCAGGACCACCCGGTCGGACGCCGGCGGGGTGCCACGAACCGCGAGCGGGTCGTGAGCCGCCCGACGCCCGGTGTCGATCCAGCCCGGCTCGCGGTCCGCGCCGGATCACGCCCCCGAGGTGGGAGAAGGGATGCCGCCGTCCGCGACACGCAGGGCGTCGAGCGCGCGGAAGATGGCGTCGACCGCGGCGGCGTCGCCGACGACCTCGGGCAGGTGGACGGCGGGCTCAGCCTGCCAGTTCCTCCGTCTGGCGTCCCGGATGCGCTCGGCGAGCACCGGCACGCCCTCGAGCAGGCTCGCGGTGCGTTCGACCTGCTCGGCGCTCAGCCGGGACGACAGGGCGTCGAAGTGGAACTTCAACCAAGGCCGCGTGCTGCTCTTGCCGGTGTTGACGTTCAGCACCCAGACGCGAGCCTGCTGCTCCCCGAAGGCGTACCAGGCGTTGAGCCGGGGCGTTGCTCCCTTGCCCCAGGCGACCCGCGAGCCGTGGGACTCCGCCTCGTCGAGCAGCCGGTGGACGAGCGCGACCTCGGCAGGAGTGCACCGCTCCTGGGCCGCCGCCAGGAAGCTCTCCCGGTCCCACTGCTGCCCCTCCAGCGGAGCCCGGGTCTTCGCCGACTCCGCTGCCGCTGTCCGGCCGAGCACGCGCGGCACGTACACGGTGTGCTCTCCGCCGGCGTAGCGGCGCAGTTCGACGCCGAGCACCTCGGCGGGGTTCATCTGCTCGTTGAGGAACTCGATGATCCGCACCAGGGAGTCGGGGAGGCGGTCGGCGACGATGAGCATGCGGATCCGTCCCGCCCGCAGGTTGGCCTCGACATCGCGCCAGAGCTCTTCGGCGCTCTGCTCGGGGCTGAGCCTGGCGAGCAGGTCGTCGATGTCCTCCTCGCCGTGTGCCGCCGTCTCCTCGAGCCGGTCGTGCAGCCACTGCAACGGCAGGTGCTTCACGGCGTTGGCGGCGTAGTCGAGCATCTGGGCGACCACCTCGCGGCGGGTTCGGGTGTCGGACGCACGCTTGACCTCCACGAGCACGGGAACGCCCTGCGCGTCGAGGAAGAGGTGGTCGATGCGCAGGTTGCCGCTGCCGTCCTCCTCGACGGGGATGCGGACCTCGCGGCCGATCAGCAGCAGGCGAGCCGCACCTCCTGCCGTGCTGGAGCCGGCGAGGACACCGGGGTGGGTCGCGAGCACCCGCTGCAGCACGTCCTCGGTGGCGTAGTCGTGCTGCTCGAGCACGATCAGCTCACCCCCCGCCTCCAGGAAGATCCCGTCGTCGAGCACGTCTCCTCCTCGGTCCGGCACGTCGGTCATGTCGTGGTCCCGGCGTGGCCGTGCACCCACTGCTCCCCGGGCTGGGCGAACACCAGCCGGGTGTCGTCCGGCCGCCGGCCCAGCACCCGGGCCAGGGCGTCGGCGTAGGCGTCGAGCTGGCCGGCGTAGTGCTGCTCCTTGGCCGCCACGTCGGCGGCGCTGCGCACCCGGTCCGTCTTGTAGTCCACGACGACCAGTTCGCCGGTGCTCGTCTCGGCGAGCAGGTCGACGTACCCCTCCAGGTAGCGCTGCCCGTCGTCGACGACGAGGTACACCTCCCGCCAGGTGCGCCCGCCGTCGGCGGCGTCCCGCACGACGGGCGCGGTCAGCGCCGACCACGCGCGCTGCTCGACCTCGCCGGTGGAGTCGGGGACCTGCTCGGCGGCGCAGACCGCCTCCGCGAGCCGGCGCACCTCCTCGCGGGAGGGGGAGCGCAGGTCGGCGAGTTCCAGCACCCGGTGCACGGCCGTGCCGACGGCGGCGCCGCGACGGCGGGTGGTGCGCCGCGGTGGCCGGACCCCGGCCTCGTCCCCAGCGGTGGTGTCCGGTGCGTCGTGCTCCTTCGCGGGTTCCTCCTCGCGGCTCGGCCCGCTGGTGGGGACCGCGGTCGCCTGACGCACTGCGGTGGCGCTGGTGGCGACGGCGGCGTGCAGGGCCGCGAGGAGAGCGGCGCGCTGCTCGAGGAACTCCGCGCGGTCGGGCAGATCGCGCGCTGTCCTCCCCTCGTCCTCCGGAACGAGCACCTGGAAGGGCGTTGCCGGAGCCGTTCCCTGCGCCGCGCGCTGAGCTCGGGGTTCGCTCTCGCAGCGCGCCAGACCGCTGTCGGCGAGCAGTTCCCACAGCTTCTGCGCCCGGCTGCCGCCGGTCCTGGACGGCTTGTGGTAGCAGCCGACGACGAGGTGGTCCTGCGCGCGGGTGAGCGCGACGTACAGCAGGCGGATCGCCTCCTGCTCGGACTCCGCCTTCTCGTCCTGGGACGCCTGCCGCCAGCCGGGCATCTCCAGGACGTCGGCGCGGAAGCGCACGAGCGGGCCGTCCGGTGCCCACAGCACGGTGGCGTCGTCGCGGCCGGAACCGTTGAGACCGGCGACCACGGTGACGGGGAACTCCAGCCCCTTGGAACCGTGGACGGTGAGGATCCGCACCGCGTCGTCGTCGGGTTCGGGAACGACGGTCTCCACGAGGTCGGCGCTGTCCTGCTGCTGCCGCACCGTCCAGCTGAGGAACCCGGTGAGCCCGGAGCCCCCTCGGTCGCACCACTCGCGCGCCTGGTCGACGACGAAGCGCAACCGGCGCCAGTGGTCACGGGGACGGCGCTGGGAGGCGGTCAGCTCCACCAGGCGCAGCTCCCGCACGACCTCCTCGACGAGCTGGTTGACGGGCACCCACCAGCGCTGCTCGTGCCAACGCCGCAGGGTGCGCAGCGCGGCGGCGACGGGGTGCTGCTCGTCGATGCCCTCCGGCACGGCGGCGTGGATCGACCAACGGCCGCCGGCGGCCCGCCAGCCGACGAGGTCGACGTCGGAGCACGCCAGACCCGGCTGGCGCAGCGCGGCCAGCAGGGCGACCTGGTCGGCGGGGGAGTCCACCGCCTGCAGCAGCGCCAGCACGGCGCGCACCGCGTCGGTCGACCACACCAGCGAGCGGCTCTCGACGCGGTAGGGGATGTCGCGGCCCTCCAGCGCCCGTTCGATGCTGGCCAGCGGGGTGCGGGTGGGCAGCAGGACCGTCACGTCGCGGTACTGCGCGGGGCGCTGCCCGCGGGTGCTGGTGCCGTCGGGGTGGCGGGTGCTGGCCTCCACCGGCCAGCCCTCCGCCTTGGCGCGGGCGATGACGTCGGCGACGTGCTCGGCCTCGAGGTCGCGCAGCGCGCCGGCGGGGACGTCCCGGTCCCCGCCCAGCAGCAGCACCGGGACGTCAACCCCGTCCGCACCGCCGTCCCGGGCCGGGTGCAGGTCGGCGTAGGCGATGCCCGCGGCAGGGTCGGCGCCGATGAGCGTGCGGAAGGCGTGGTTGGCGGCCTCCAGGACACCGGGCACGCTGCGGAAGTTCACCGCCAGTCCCGTGCGGCCACGTTCGTGCAGGTCGCCGACGGCGGTGAACGTCGCCACGTCCGCGCCGCGGAAGCGGTAGATCGACTGCTTGGCATCACCCACGAAGAACAGCCGGCCGGGGGCGACGGGGATCTCCTGCCACTGCTCAGGAGGTTCCTCCCCGCAGTCGCCGGCGAGCAGGCAGGCGATCTCCACCTGCAGCGGGTCGGTGTCCTGGAACTCGTCGATGAGCAGGACGGGCCACTGCGCGTGCAGGCGCTCACGCACGTCCCGGTTCCGGCGCAACAGGTCGCGGGCCAGGACGAGCAGGTCGTGGAAGCTCAGGGCACCGAGCTCCCGGCGGCGGTCGGCCTCGGCGAGCAGCCAGTCCTGCACCCGCGCCGTCAGCGTCTTGGTGGTGGCGGCTCCCACCGCCGAGCGCAGGTCCTCGACGGCCCGCTGGGCGTGGGCGAGCGCGTCGACGACCTCGGCCTTGTCCAGCCCCGCCTGCTGCCACGCGGGTTTCCTGCCACCGCTGGAGGACAGCTTCACGTCCCCGAGCAGGGCGAGGACGTCCCAGCGGTCCGTGGCGGCGGACACCGCCTGCGCGAAGGGGTGCACGACCTCTCGCAGGTGGGTGGTGAGCTTGTCGCCCTCGGGCCAGCGGTCCGCGGCGGCCAGCACGGCGCGCAGCGGAGCCAGCACGTCACCGGCCTCGACGGGAGGCAGCGGGCGCTCGCGCAGCGGCTGGGAGCGCAACCGGTCCCAGGCGCCGGCGAGCGTCGCGGCGGTGCCGCGCAGGGCCGAGGTGCTGAGGCCGAGGGTGAAGGCGGCGGTGACGTGGTCGGCGACGGCGGGGTCGGCGAGCAGGTCCGCGAGGAAGTCCTCCCAGGCGTCGTCGTCGAGCTCGTCGCCACCCGTCGCTGACGCCACGGCGAACCCGGGCGGCAGGCCCGCTTCCAGGGGCGCCTCCTGCAGGATGCGGATCGCCGTGCCGTGCAGGGTGCCGATGGCGGCGTCGTCGAGGGCGGCGGCGGCCGTGCGGCAGCAGTCCCGTTCCTGCGGCTCGTAGGTGGTGCCGCGGTGCTCTCCCCGTGCGGCGTCCTCCAAACCTTCCCGGATGCGGCTGCGCAGTTCCGAGGCGGCGTTCTCGGTGAAGGTGATGGCGGCGAGCTCGCCGACGTGCTGCAGGTGGCCGGTGGCGACCATGTGCACGACACGCGCCACGAGTGCGGTCGTCTTCCCGGTGCCCGCACCGGCTTCGACGAACAGCGTCTCGGCGTGGCTGGTGCGGACCCGGTCACGGGCGCTCTGGTCCTGCGGTGCGGAGTTCACTGCCCGTCCTCCGGAGGCTCGGGGGGACCGGGGTCGGCCAGTCGGGCGTAGGCGCGGACGGCCTCGTCGGTGCGCACCTGCTCCCACTGCTCGCCGCGCGTCGTGGGGCAGACCCGGTCGTAGTCGCAGTACCGGCACGACTGCCAGCCACCGTACGTCTCCGCGCCGGGATTGGCGGGGTAGGTGCCGGCGCGGATGCCGCCGACGGTGACGTCGAGGACGTCGAGGAAGCGCCGCTCCTGCTGCGGGCCCACCGCGGCACCACGCTGGGAGGAGTCGGGGGTGAACGTGTAGTACGCCTCCACCGCAGCGGCGGGGTTCCCCGTGAGGGAGCGGGCGGCCAGCGCGTACAGCGGCAACTGCAGGCGCCGGCCGCGGTCGGTGAGGTCGGTGTCGTCGGCGGCGGCCCCCCGCTTCGGGAACTCGCCGTAGCTGCTGGACTTCCCGCTCTTGTAGTCCTGCACCACGAGCCCGCCAGCCGCGGTGGCGTCGATCCGGTCGATGCGACCGCTCAACCGCAGCGCACCCTGCGTCGGCAGGTCGAGGACGAGGGCGTCCTCGTCGCCGAACGCTGCTTCCACAGCGATCGGCCAAGAACGCTCGGCTGCCCTCCGCGCGCTGTCAGCGGCCAGCAGGTCGGCCACCTGGCGGCGCAGCTCCCGCAGCTGCACCGGCCACAGCGCCGGGTGGCGGCCCAGCCCACCGCGCCGCTCCAGCCGGGCGACGTGGGTGTCGAGCAGGTCCAGCGCCGCCTGCACCTCCTCCGGCGTCCAAGCGGCGTCGGGAGAGCGGCCGGGTTGCTCGGGCGTGCCCAGGTGGGGTCGCAGGAACTCTTCGAGGACGTCGTGCAGCAGGGAACCCCGATCGGCGGGGCTGACGCTGTCGTGCTCGGCCGCCTCCTCCAGCCGCCCCACCCGCAGCACGTCCCGGAACAGGTGCCGCGCCGGGCAGGTCGCCCAGCGCTCCAGCGAGGTGGCCGAGTGCCCGCGGTCCACCCGTTCCCGCAGCCCCTCCGGCAGCTCCTCCGTCCCGCCCGTCCACGGCCCGAACTCCCCACGCGCCCGCGCCCGCGCGGCGACCAGCCCCCGCTGCAACCGCGGGTCCGCAGCGGCCAGCTCGTCCACGGCCCCGGCCAGCACCGTGCGGGCCGCGTCGAGCTCGTGCACGGAGGTGAACTCCCCGCCGCGGTCCAGGGCGTCGACGAACGAGTCGTAGCTGCGCAGCCCCGGCAGGGCGCTGCCGGGGCTGTCCACCTCACCGGCGCCGACGGGGCGGCCGGCGCGCAGCGACGCCTGCTCCAGGAACCACGGGGAGGCGAACTGCCGCCGCTGGGTGCGGGAGTTCGCCCGCGCGCAGGACAGCACGATCTGCGGTGCGGTGCGCAGCGCCGCGCGCCAGGCGCGCTGCTCGTCGGCGCGGCGCGAGGCGAGCGTGGCCAGGTCGGGGGAGAGGAGCTCCCGGTCGGCGTCGCGCAGTACCGGGTGCTCGCGCTGGCGGGCCGGAGCGGCGTCCTCGCTCAGGCCGAGCACGAGCAGCAGGTCCAGGTCGGCGCCGGCGAACTCCCGCACCGGCCCGACGAGGATGCCGCGGCCCAGCACGGTGGCGCTGGGCGCCGCGGTCCCGAGCGCGTCGGTCACGGCATCGCGCACCGCGGCGGCGTCGGGTCCCTGACCAGTGGCGTCGAGCTGCGCCAGCGCTCCAAGGGCGGTGTCCACGGCGTCGTGGGCCTGCTGCTCCAGCTCCACGGCCCGCTGGAGGTCGGCCTCCGCGCGCAGCGTCCAGCCGTCGACGCTGCGGCGGTCACCCAGGCAGACCCGCAGCGCCACCCGCAGCGCCTCCGCCGCGTGCGCCCACGTCGGCGCGCCCAGCGCTGCTTCGGCCGCGGCGGCCAGCCCATCGAGCGTCAACCGCAGCGAGCGGGCCGCCGCGACCTGCCGGATGCTCTCCTCGTCGCCGGTGTGCCGCGGGCCCTGCTGCTCGAAGCGGTCCAGCCGCTGCCGCCAGGTGCTCAGGCCCCGGGTGGCGCCGGCGGTGCGGGAGACGCGTTCCCAGGTGGAGGCCGGCACGTACGTCCCGTCGGCGGTGAGCAGCGGCCCGCTGGCGAAGAACGCGGAGACGTCGGCGCGCGGGTAGCCGCGGCGGTGCAGCTCCAGCAAGCCGATCAGCGTGCGCCCGGCCACCGTCTGCGCCAGCGTCCGCTGCCCGGGGACGTGGTGCGGCAGACCGGCGGTGGACAGCTGCTCCGCCAGCAGCCGTGCGAAGGGCCGGGAGCTGGTGAAGGCGATGCCGATGCGGTCCGGGCGCGCCGGGTTCTCCTGCAGGTGCGCCAGCACCGACCGCACCGCCAGCCGCACCTCCTCCTCCGGGTCCGGGGCCACGACGAGGTCGACGTACGCGGTGGCGGCTCCTTCAGCCGGCGGTGCGACCTGCTGGCCGAGCAGTTCCGCGGCCCACGCGGTGTCCTGCGCGTCGCAGCACAGCACGCTGAGCCGGCCGGCGGCGTGCAGGGCCGCCAGCAGCCGGTCCTCCGCCCGGGTGCGCCGGCCGGGGGCCACGAGAACGACGTGGGTGTCCGGTGCGCTGCCTGCGGCCAGCGCCTCGACGGCCACCTCCAGCAGCCGCGCCTCCGGTAGCGCGGCACCGAGGTGCCCGCGGTAGGCGCGGTGCAGCTCCAGCACCTCCTGCCCGCGCGCGCTCAGCGGTGCCCCGGTGTGCCCGTCCACCCCGGCGTCGTCGAGCTCGGCGGCCAGCCCCTCCAGCAGCTCGGCGGTGGCGCGGTGCCGGCCCGCGGCGGCCAGCGACCCCGGCGTCGGGTCCAGCCCGGCGATCGCGGCCCGCACGGCGATGGACCGGGCGGTGGAGGTGAGCACCGTGCGGGCCTCCTCCGCGCCCACGGCGAGGTGCCGGGCGCTCAGGCGCTCGGCGAGCTGCGGCAGGCTGGGGAAGCGGACGTTGGCCAGCCCGCCGCCAGCGGCCACCGCCCGGCGCAGGGTGACCCCGGCGAAGCTCGTCGGCACGACGACGTCGACGGGGGCCAGCGGGTCGTCGCGCTGGGCCTCGGCGATGAGCGTGCGCAGAGCGGTCACCGTCGGGGCGTCGCCGCCACGCACGACCACGCGTCCGGACGGAGCCATGTACCGAAAGTAATCAGCGATGAGCGCGCTGTCGACTCACCGGGTGCCGCGGGCCAGCTCCTGCAGCGCCGCCGTGAAGGTGCCGTTCCAGGTGCTGAGGTGCGGCCACGCCGCCGCTACCCGCTGCGTCGCCTCCCGCGCCGACAACCCCTCCGAGCGCACCAGCCACGCCCGCAGCACCAGCCCGGTGCGGGAGGCGCCGGCGTGGCAGTGCACGAGGACCGGTTTCCCCTCGGCGCGCAACGCGGCGACGTCGTCGAGCACGTCGTCGAGGACGGTGGCGATCTCGGAGTTGCTGTCGTCGTCGGTGAAGTAGGCGAAGCGCTGCACGTCGTGGCCGAACCGCCCCCCGGTGCGGCACAACGACACCACCGCGAAGTCGCGGTCGCTGCGGCGCGCGCCGTCGAGGTCGGACGCCCACACCCCGGGCGCGACCTCCCGGGGTTCCAGTCCCCGGGTGGGGGGCGGTTCGTGCAGGCGGGCGTGCCGGGTGCCGTCGAGGCGCACGGCGAGGAGCTGCAGGTCGCGCAGTTCCCACCTCCCCGGGAACCCGGGGACCCGCCCGTGCACGACGGACGTCCACCGGATCGGGATGCCGGTGATGCCCGCCCGCGCCCCGGCGAGCGCGCCGGTGACGCAGGCGACGGTGTCGGTGTCCCCGCCGAGGTCCACGACGAGACGCAGCGCCTCCTCGAACGTCGTGGAACCCCGCAGCGCCCACAGCGCCGACCCCAGCGTCGGCCACACCGCCCCGTTGGCCTCGGTGGCGTCCGCCGGGGTCCAGGCCGGGTCGCAGACCTGCGCCCACTTCGCGCGGTGCGGTTCGGCCACCAGGGGGAGGGCGTCAGCGACGGCGTCGTCGGCGTCCCCGCCGTCGAGCAGCACCCGCAGCACCTCGTAGAAGATCGCGCACCCCTCCCCGGCCGCGGGGTCGCCGTGGGTGAGGGCGCTGATCCGCCGCGCCGCGTCCGTGCTCGCCGCCCGACCCCGCGGGGCGAAGAACACCGCGGCCGGGGTGGTGCGCATGAGCGAGCCGTTGCCCGCCGCGCGGTGCCCGGCGCGGACGTGCTCCGCGGCGGCGGTGTCCCACGGGTGGCCGGAGCGCAGCACCGCGGAGGTCTGGATCCCGATGTCGGGCGGGTCGGCCTGCGCCCACCGCTGGAACCGCGCGAAGACGTCGGCTTCGTCCAGCCCGTCGTGCTCCACCAGCGACTGCCCGAGCAGCAGGGCCATCTGCGTGTCGTCGGTGAACTCCCCGGGCGCCCAGCCCAGCGTCCCGCCGCCGCACATCTCGGTGTCGACCCCGCGGGCGGGGCTGGGGAAGCGGGTGCTGAACGCGCCCGGTGGGCCGAACTCGAAGGGGGCGCCAAGGGCGTCGCCGACGGCGGAACCCACGATCGCGCCCATCACCCGGTGCTGCCGGTCCACGGGACCTCCTCGATCGGCGGGACACGTCCACCCCAGGTTGCCGCACGTCGTGCGGGGGTGGCCCAGCGGGCGCCGGGTACAGCCAGCACCACCTCGTTCGGGTAGCCGAGGGGATGGGACGGACCGGCCGCGAGAACCACGATGGATCACGTCAACCACCCCGCCGTTCCCAGGAGTCGTCGTGAAGGACCCGTACGCGATCGAGAACCCCGCGGACCGCCGTGGAGCCGTCCCGCCGCCCCCCGCCCCGACCCGTTCCCGCCCGCTCTGGGCGTGGGTCCTGCTGGTCGTCGGTCTGCTCGTCAACGTCGCCGGATCGGCCGGGACGCTGCCGCTGGCCGTCGGGGTGACCGGCGGGGTGACCGCCCTCGGCGGCATCGTCGGCCTGGTCACCGCCCGCCGGTCCCGCCGGTGAACGCGCTCCCGCAGCAGCTCCGGCGGTCCGCCCCGGCCCTGGATCCGGTCGGGGCGGAACCTCTCGCGGTGGAACTGGACCACGTCACCCGCGCCCACCCCGGGGGGATCGTCGCCCTGCGCGACGTCTCGCTGCGGGTGCCGCGCGGGCAGTTCCTGGCCGTCACCGGGTCCTCCGGTTCCGGCAAGAGCACGCTGCTGCAGTGCGCCGCGGGCCTCGACGTCCCCACCAGCGGCCGCGTCCGCCTCGCCGGCACCGACCTGACCGGGCTCGGCGAGACCGCCCGCACCCGGTTGCGCCGCGACCGCGTCGGGTTCGTGTTCCAGGCCTACAACCTGCTGCCCGCGCTCACCGTCGCCGACAACATCACCCTGCCGCTGCGACTCGCCGGGCGCGCCCCGGACGTCGAGCGGGTCCGCCGGCTCGTCGACCGCGTCGGGCTGGGCGACCGGCTCGGGCACCACCCGGCGGAACTGTCCGGCGGTCAGCAGCAGCGGGCGGCCATCGTCCGCGCCCTGGTCACCGACCCCGCCGTGGTCTTCGCCGACGAACCCACCGGGGCGCTGGACCCGCGCACGGGCGCCGCGGTGCTGGACCTGCTGCGCGACCTGGTCACCGAGCTCGGGCAGACCGTCGTCATGGTCACCCACGACCCCGCCGCCGCCTCCCGCGCCCACCGCACGCTCGTGGTCGAGGACGGCCGCATCACCGACGACCGCACCACCGACGACGAGGGGAACTGACGTGCTGCGCCTGTGCCTGACCCTGCTGCGCCACCGGATCCCCGCCATGGTGGCCGTTGCCTGCGCCCTGTTCGGCGCGGCGCTGCTGCTGACCGCCACCGGGGTCCTGGCCGAGACCGGGGTCCGCTCGCACCTGCCCGTCGGCCGGCTCGCCGCCGCCGACGTGGTCGTCTCCGCCGAGCAGTCCCTGCCCACGGCCGAGGACGTCGACGTCGCCCTGCCCGAACGGGTGGGTGTCCCCGCCGCTCTCGCGGACCGGCTGGCGCAGGTCCCCGGCGTCCGGGCCGCGGTGGCGGACGTGTCCTTCCCGCTCGCGGTGGTCGGCCCCGGCGGACGGGTCGTCGCCACCTCCGGTCACGGGGAGTCCTCCGCCGCCCGCAGCGGGGACGCGCTCCCCGCCCTCGACGGTGACCGGGTCGCGCTCGCCGCCGACGTCGCCGCGGCGGCCGGGGTGCGGGTGGGGGACGAGGTGACGTTGCGCGTCGCCGGCCGGGACCGCCCCGCGCGGGTCGCCGCCCTCGCCGCCGCCCCCGCCACCGGGGTCCTCCTCGACGACGCCGCCGTCGAGGCCGTCGCTGGTCCCGGGCGCGCCGACCTCGTCGGGGTGCGGGTCGAGGACGGCCGGGCCGATGAGGTCGCGGCCGCCGTCCGCACCCTGCTCGCCCGCGAGGACGCCGGGTCGAGGTTCGTCGTGGCCACCGGCGCCGCCCGCGGCGACGCGACCCTGCCCTCCGCGGGGGCGCAGCGGGGCACGCTGGTGGTCCTGGCCTCCTCGATGGGCGGGGTCCCGCTGGTCGTCGTCGGTCTCGTCGTCGCCGGCGCGCTGGGCACCGTCGTCGCGACCCAGCGGCGCGACCTGGCGCTGCTGCGCGCGGTCGGCACCACCCCGCGGCAGGTGCGGTCCCTGGTCGCCGGGCAGGCCACCCTGGTCGGGACCGCCGCCGCGCTGCCCGGGATCCTGCTGGGGTACCTCCTCGCCGGGCGTTCGCTGGACCTGCTCGCCGCCGGTGGTCTCGTCCCGCCCGACCTGCCGCTCGCCCTCAGCCCGCTCCCGGCGCTGGCGGCCCTGCTCGTCGTGGCCCTGATCGCCCAGGGCGCCGGCCGGTGGGCGGCGCGGGGCACCTCCCGCGCCCCGCTGGCCGAGGTCCTCGCCGAGTCCACCTCCGGTCCCCGGACGCCCTCGCGCCCGAGGACGCTCGTCGGCCTGGTCCTCGTCGCGGCCTCGATCCCCCTGGCCGCGCCGCCGCTGTTCTCCGGCACGCTCGACGCCGCGGCCGGCACGGCGCTCGCGGGCATGGTCGCGGCCGTCGGGATCGCGCTGGCCGGGCCGGACCTGCTGCGCCGCGGCAGCGAGCTCCTCGTCCGTCGCGGCGGTTTCCGCCGGGGCAGCGCCCACCGCTCGGTGACGTCGTGGCTGGCGGTGCAGAACCTGCGCGGGAACCTCGTCCGCTCGGCGGGCACGACGACCGCGCTGACGGCCACGGTGGTGTTCGCCCTGACGTACACCCTGACCCAGACGACCGTCCTGGCCGCCGCGACCCGCGACACCGCGGCGGCGACCGCCGGCACCCGGACCGTCACCGCCGTCGGCGGGGTGGGGGACGACCTGCTCGACGCCGTCACCGCCGTCCCGGGGGTCCGCGCAGCCGCCGTCGGCGACACGAGCGTGGTGCTGGGCCGGACGGTGCTGGGCGAGCCCGAGGTGGAGGCCGAACCCGCGCTCGTCCTGGGCCCGGGCGCCGGGAGGGTCCTCGACCTCGGTGTCACCGACGGAACCCTCGACGACCTCACGGGGAGCACCGCCGCGCTGGGCGAGGCGGCCGCCCGGTTCCTGCGCGTCGGGGTGGGGAGCTCGGTGCCGCTGCGGTTGGGCGACGGGACGGAGACCACGGTCCGCGTCGTCGCCGTCCACTCCCGCGGCGGGGGGCTCGGCGAGGTCGCGCTGCCGGCCGACCTGGTGCGGGACCACACGTCCGGGCGCCTCCCCGACCGGCTGCTGGTGCGCACCGACGGCGCGGCGGCCGACCGGGCGCTGGCCGCGGTCCTGCGGAACCGCCCGGGGGTGGAACTGGCGGGAACCACCACGTCGATCGCCGTCCCGGCCAACACCGTGCTGAACTTCGCCGTTCTCGGGATCCTCGTCGCGTACCTGCTGCTCGGAGTGGTCAACACCCTCGTCGCCTCCACCACGGCCCGGCGCGGCGAGTTCGAGGCCCTGCGCCACGCCGGTGCCACCCCCGGGCAGGTCCGGGTCGCGGTGCGGCGGGAGAACGTGTGGCTCGCCGCGGCCGCGGTGCTCGCCGGGATCGCCGTCTCGGTGGTCCCGCTGGCGCTGCTGGGGGTCGGTTTCCTCGGTCGCCCGTGGGCGGCGGGGCCCTGGTGGTTCCCGGTGGCCACCGTCGCCGTCGTGGTGGCGGTCGCGCTGCCGGCGGTGGAGCTGTCGGCCCGGCGCACGCTGCGCCGGGCCTGAGGCTCACCAGTCGTGCACGGTCCCGTCCGCCAGCCGGTTCACCGGCAGGTACGCCGGGTCGTAGGGGTGGGCCGCGGCGAGCTCCTCGTCGTAGTCCACGCCGATCCCCGGCGCCTCACCCGGGTGCAGGTGGCCGTCGGTGAACGTGTAGGCGTGCCGGAACACCTCGTTCGTGGCGTCGGTGTGCCCGGAGTACTCCTGGATCCCGAAGTTGTGCACGGCGAGGTCGAGGTGGATCGCGGCGGCCATGCCGACGGGGGAGATGTCCTCCGGTCCGTGGATGGCGCTCTTGACCTGGTGCTGGGCGGCGAAGTCGAACAGCTTCCGCAGCGCGGAGACGCCGCCGAAGTGGGTCACCGCGGAGCGGGCGTAGTCGATGAGCTGCTCGGCGATGAGGGTCTGGTAGTCGAAGACGGTGTTGAACACCTCGCCCACGGCCAGCGGGGTGGTGGTGTGGTGGCGGACGAGGCGGAACGCCTCCTGGTTCTCCGCCGGGGTGCAGTCCTCCAGCCAGAACAGGTCGTAGCGCTCGACGTCCTTGCCCAGCTTCGCGGCCTGCAGCGGGGTGAGGCGGTGGTGGGCGTCGTGCAGCAGGGGCAGTTCCGGGCCGAACTCGTTCCGGACCGCTTCCAGCACGGTCGGCAGGTGGCGCAGGTAGGCGGGGGTGTCCCAGTCCTCCACGACGGGCACGGCCCGCTGGTCCAAGCGGGTGGGGTTGTGGGCGATGGCCTCGCCGGTGTGCACGCCGTAGACCTTCCGCAGCCCGGGGACGCCGGTCTGGACCCGGATCGCCTGGTACCCCTCGGCCTGCCGGGCGCGGACGGAGTCGAGGAGTTCGGGGATGTCGCGGCCGTTGGCGTGCCCGTAGGTGCGGACCCGCTCGCGCGAGGCGCCGCCGAGCAACTGGTACAGCGGGAGGTTGGCGACCTTGGCCTTGATGTCCCACAGGGCGACGTCGACGGCGGCGATCGCGGCCATCGTCACCGGCCCGCGCCGCCAGTACGCCCCCCGGTACAGCGACTGCCAGGTGTCCTCGATGCGGTGCGGGTCGGTGCCCAGCAGCAGGGGGACGACGTGCTCGCGCAGGTAGGCGACGACGGCCTGCTCACGGCCGTTGAGGGTCGCGTCGCCGAGGCCGGTGACCCCCTCGTCGGTGGTGATCCTCAGGGTGACGAAGTTGCGGCCGGGGCAGGTGACGAGGACGGTCGCGTCGACGATCTTCACGGTTCTCCTGGAGCTCGGGGTTGCGGGCCTCAGCCCTTGGTGGCGCCGGCGGTCAGACCCGCGACGAGGTACTTCTGGCCGAACACGGCGGCCAGCAGCACGGGGACGGTCATGAGGGTGGCGGCGGCCATGAGACCGCCCCAGTCGGTGCTGGCGTAGGAGATGAAGGTGAACAACGTCACCGGCATCGTCTGGGTGTCCTCGTCGGAGAGGATGAGGGCGAACATGAAGTTGTTCCAGCTCGCGATGAACGCCAGCAGCGCCGCGGTCGCCGTACCGGGCGCGGCCAGCGGCAGCGCGATCCGCAGGAACGCCCCGAACGGGGACAACCCGTCGGTGCGGGCGGCCTCCTCCAGCTCGACGGGCAGGCCCTCGAAGAACCCGATCATGATCCACAGGATGAGCGGGACGGCGACGAACATGTGGCTGAGCACCAGGACGGTGTAGCTGCCGACGAGGCCCACCTGGGCGAAGAGGTAGTACCAGGGCACGAGCAGCGAGATCGCCGGCACGATGCGCGCCACGAGGACGAGGGACCCGGTGCGCTGCATCGCGAACCGTCCCACCGCCCACGCGGCGGGGACGGCGATGACCGCGGCCAGCACCGTGGACACGACGCCGACGATCGCGGAGTTCCCCAGCGAGCGGAGGATCTCCCCGTCGGCGAGGACGTTGCGGAAGTTGTCCAGCGTGGGGGAGAAGACCAGCCCCACGGTGGGGTCGGTCACCTGGACGTTGGTCTTGAACGCCGCGGCGATCATCCACACCACGGGCGCGACGATGACGAGGCAGACCAGCGTGATGGCGATCGCCCGCAGCGCTCCCCACGGGGAGCGCCGGACCACGGGGCGCGGAGCGGGGCGGGGGTCGAGGCGGGTGGCGGTCGCGGTGCTCACGAGCGGGTCCTTCCGGAGCGGGCGCGCAGGACGAGGACGACGCCGATGATGAGGAGGGTGAACAGGACGAGGACGGCCGCGGCGAGCCCGTATTCCTGGTAGTCGAAGGTGAGGCCGTAGGCGTAGACGTTGAGGGTCTCGACCTCGAAGTCGGACCCGCCTCCGGCGCCCTTGGTGGCGTAGAGGATGTCGAACGTCTTCAGCGCGTCCACGGCCCGCAGGATGAGCGCGGTGAACAGGGTCGTCGACAGCATGGGCAGGACGACGAACCGGAACCGCTGCCACGCGTTGGCCCCGTCGACGACGGCCGCCTCCTCCGGTTCCTCCGGCAGGGTCGAGAGCCCGGCGAGTAGCAGGATCGTCATCATCGGCGTCCACTGCCACACGTCGAGCAGCATCAGCACGCCGAGGGACTGCGAGACCGAGCCGAGGAACTCCTGGCGGGGCAGGCCGACGCCTTCCAGCAGGTGGTTGGCGATGCCGTTGGTGGGGTCGAGGATGAGCAGCCAGAGGATGCCGATGGCGACGGGGGTCGCCAGCAGCGGCACCATGAGGATCGTCCGGACGACGCGGGCCCCGGTGAACGCCTTGCGCATGAGCATCGCGATGGCCAGGCCGAGGATCGTCTCCAGGACGACGGCGCCGACGGTGAAGACGGCGGTGCGGCCCAGCGCGGGCCAGAAGCGGCGGCCGTCGCCGAGGGCGTCGGCGAAGTTCTGCAGACCCAGGTAACGGCGCCCGGAGTTCACCGCCCCGAACGCGTCGGTGAGGCTGAGGTTCAGCGTGAACAGCAGTGGGAAGACGATCATCAGCCCGACGAACGCGAGCGCGGGGCCGAGCATGAGCCACTTCAGGCGCCGGTTCTGCTGCTCGAACGTCCGCGGCCGCTTCCCGCCGGGGGTGACGGTGAGCCGGCCGGAGGTGAGGTGGGGGGAGGTCGTCGACATCAGAACTCCTGCTGGCGGTTGTCGCGGACGAGGAAGTCGGCGAACTCGGCGTCGGCGTCGTCGGCGGCGAGGTCGACGTCCTCGCCGAGGATCCCGGCGACCAGCGGCCGCCCGACGATGTCGCGGGCCCGGCCGACCTGGATGACCTCGGGGCGGTCGTGGCCGGTGCCGTTCTCGGTGTTGACCCGCATCGCCTCGGCCAGTTCCGGCGGGAACGCCGCCGTCGTGGCGGGGTCGGCCCAGACCGACGTGCGCGCGCCGGGGATGCCGGCGGACTGGATCTCGGAGACCCGCTCGGGGCCGGCGGCCCACTGCAGGAACGTCCACGCCTCGTCCTGCAGCCGGGAGAACCCGTTCACCGCCAGCGCCCACGAGGGGACGTTGTAGGGGACGGCCCCGGCCGGTCCGGCGGGGAAGGGCGCGAACCCGACGGTGTCCATGACGGTGGAGATCGTGGGGTCGAGGAAATTGGTGTAGATGGCGTCGGCGTCGACGTAGAACGCGGCCTTGCCCTGGGCGAAGATCGGCATGGCCTGCTCCAGGCTCATGTTCGTCGCCCCGGGTGGGCCGGCCTCGTGCAGCAGTCGCCCGTAGTACGCGTATGCCGCGCGCGCCTGTTCGCTGCCGATGCCGGAGCGGCCGTCGTCGGTGGTGAAGTCGCCGCCGAAGGAGAACAGGAAGCTGGACCACTGGCTGACCGCCCCGGCGCGCTGCCCGCGACCGACGTAGCCGAACGTCCCGGCGTCGCGGTCGGTGAGGGTGAGGGCCTGCTCGAGGAGGTCGTCGAGGGTCTGCGGCGGCGCGGCCACCAGGTCCTTGCGGTAGTACAGCGCGGGCCGTTCGGTGACGACGGGGACGCTGTAGACCGAGCCGCGGGTGGTGGAGCGTTCGCGCACGGCCGCCTGGACGTCGTCCCAGGCGAAGGCGGGGTCGGTGACCCGGTCGCTGAGGTCGGCCAGCCACCCGTTGCGGGCGAAGAGGAGCTGGTCCTGCAGGGGGCGGAGCATCATGACGTCGATGTCCGTGGCGGAGGCGTTGAGCTTGACGTTGTAGCTGCTGCCGAGCTGGTCGGCGGTGAGCATCTGCATGCTGACCCGCCGCCCGGACAGCGCCTCGAACTCGGGCAGCCGCTCGGCGATGGCCTGCGACCAGACGTGGTTGACCGCGGCGATGCGCAGCGGGGTGTCGGGGCCGACGGCGCCGCTGCCGGAACCGCACGCGGCCAGCGCCGCGGTGGTCCCCGCTCCGGCCGTCGCGGTCAGCAGGGCGCGCCGGGTCAGCGCGGGTGGTGTCGACGTCATCGTCATCCTCGGGTCAGGCCGGAGACCACTGGTCCAACTGGTCCTACCAGTTGGACCGTAGCTGGGCGCCGTCGGCGAGGTCAACCCTCAGAACGGGTGCTGCAGCAGGTGCTCCAGGTGCCGGTTGGCCATGACCTCCAGCGGCTCGTCCAGGTCCGGGCCGTACGTCCGCAGCCCCAGGGCCAGGTGCTCGCGCATGTTCTCCCGCGCCAGCTCCACGTCGTGCGCGGTGATCGCGGCGAGGATCTCCGCGTGGTGCGGCACCCCCGGCTCCGCGATCGAGGGGTCCGAGTTGGAGCGCAGCATCATCTCGAACATCATCGGCCCGATCGACAGCAGCATGATCCGCAGCACCGGGTTCCCGCTCGTCACCGCGATCGCCTCGTGGAAGCCCAGGTCCGCGCGTGCCATCGCCACCGCGTCCGGCGCCTCCAGCACCGCCCGGTGCGCCGCCGCCAGCGTCGCCAGGTCCTCCTCCGTGGCCAGCTCCGCCGCCAGCCCCGCGCTCTCCACCTCCAGCGGCAACCGCGCCCGGATGAGCTGGCGCACCGTCGGCCGGCTCGCCCGGTACACCGCGTCGAAGCCCCGCGACTCCGCCAGCCCCGGCGAGCTCACGAACGACCCCCGCCCCGCCGCGACCTCGATGAGGTGCTGCGCCTCCAGCCGCCGCAGCACCTCTCGCACCACGCCCCGGCTCGCCGCGAAGCGCGCCGACAGCTCCCGCTCCGAGGGCAGCTTGTCGCCCACCGCGAGAGCACCGGTGCGGATCTCGTGCTCCAGCTCGCGGGCGATGCGCTCGGTGAGGAGGCCGCGGTGGGGGGAGACCGGGGCGGGAGGCATGGGCGTCAGCGTAGGGCGCCGCCGAGCCCGCGTCCGCCCGCCTCGGCGACGCGCAGCGGTGGAACGGGGCGAGCTGATCTGCTTCGCTGACCGGAGTGGCTCGGGCCGGTCCACCGTGCCCCGGGTGGCGAGGGACGGCCCTCGACGGAGGAGGCGGGATGCCGCAGTGGAGGTCCGTGCTGCAGCAGGCGCGGTTGGAACGGGTCGCGGCGGAGACCGCGCTGCAGGAGGCGATAGTCGCGGGCGACCTGGAGGCTGCGGACTTCGCGCGGATCTGGCTCGCCGACGCGCAGGCTTCCGTCGACGAGCTGGAGACGCGCTACCGCGACCAGCTGTGATGCGGCCCGTCAGCCCCGAGTGACGACCACCAGCTCGACGGGGGAGTCCGCGACGGCCGCGGTCAGGACGTCGAGGACCTCCGCCCACACCAGCCCGCCGATGCCCGCACCGAGTCGCGGCACCCCGAGCGCACCGAGCCGCCGCGTCTCCGCGTCGACGAGTGCCGCGCGGACGCTGCGCTCCACGGCGTCGAGGCGGGCGTCCGCACCGGACTGCTGCTGGGTGGCGAGGTTGTAGACCACGACGTCCTCGGCCACCCACGGGAACACCTCGCCGGGCTGCAGGTCCCCGGCCGCGCACAGCGCCTGGTACGCCGCGTGCATCTCCGGCCAACGACGACGGAACTCGACCGCGATGCCACCGCGCATCGACCCGACGCAGTTGCAGCCGTGCCCCAGGGCGGGCAGCCCCAGGTCGAACAAGTCGCCGATCACGGGTTTCAGCGCCATCGTCCGCCTCCTCTCAGGTCGTCACGGAGACGGTTCCGACGTGCCGGTGCCGCGTCGCCCCCGTGCCGGGGTGGAGGTGGGCGTAAGCGACCTGGACGGGAGCCTCGACGCGGGCGATGAACTTCTCCACCTCCGCGACCCTGGCCGTGCTCGCGCGAGCCAGGTGGACGAGGTACGGGTGCCGCACCCGGCTGTTCCGGAACTTCTCGTCGTCCCCACGGAGGTGCGTCAGCCCGTAGTCGAGTCCGAGCTCGACGACGATGGGCGCCTCGATCCGCCCGTCCCGGAACTGCTGCCGGCTGGCCCGGGCGAGCTGCGTCGGCGCCAGCACCACCAGGTCGAACAGACCCCGACCGCCGCCCTTGTGCGGCTGCGGACGGGTCTCGGGCCACTCCTTGTGGACCAGTTGCGTTGTCAGCCCGTCGCGGAGGGCCTGCCGGGCGGCGAGCAGCTCGTGCTCCTTGAGGAGGGAGAACAGCTCCGCGTGCAGGGAGTGCTCGACCCGGTGCAGGTAGGGGTTCGCCAGGAACCCGTCGACGAGAGCGCGGATCGCGAGCTCCACTCTGGGAACGGCGTCAGCGATCCACCCCTCGTCCTCGGGGAGCACCTCGACCAACGGCTCCACCGCCGACCCGCTCGCGGCCGGGTCGTCCAGCAACGTCCCGCCGCGCTCGACGAGCCAGTCCCGCAGGGCGTCGACGTCGGTGAACTCGGCCATGAGCCCGACGCTGACCTCGGCGGTGACGGGGAGGCGGTACCCGACCTCGACCCCGGCGCGGGGGGCGGCGTGGTGGATGCGGACCGTCTGCGTCTTCTGGCCGACGGCGTGCACCACCGTCCGGCCTGCGACGAGCGTCTTCTCTCGGGAGGCCACTCGTCGACGGTAGGTCGACGGAACGGGCGCGGTCCGGATGCGGCGTGTCGGCGGCACCGTTCGTCCCCACCGCGCGGCGGCCGCAGCCTTCACGGGCCCTCGACGGCCACCAGGTCGCGGATCGCAGCGTAGTCGTCGAGGTTGGACGTCCAGACCGTCAAGTCGTGGGCGCGCGCCGTCGCCGCGATCAGCAGGTCGACGCGACGGCGCCGGGGCTTCCGCCCAGCCGCGACTTCCGCGGCGTCGATGTCCGCGTAGGCGCCCAGGACGCTTGCGGTGACGGGCAGCGGGTCGAACGCCGACCGGAGGCGCTCGAACCGCACCCGCCGGACCGTGCGGACGGGACCCTCGGGCGCGGCGTGGACGCCGGTGAGCAGCTCGGCGAAGGTGAGGACGGAGACCGCCACCTCCCCGTCCGGCCAGACGCCGTCGATGAGGGCGTTGGTGTCGACCAGGTAGGTGGTCACCCGGCGGTCGGTCCCTCGCTCCGCTGGGCGGCGCGGCCATACGGGTTGTCGAGCTCGTCGTCGAAGGTGTCCTGGACGTCCCGCTTCCACGCCCCTCGGTCTTCCGGGGAGAGCGGGGCGAGGTCGTCGAAGAGGTGCCGCAACGTCTCGGCGGGGACGAAGCGGTGTGGTTCCGTCGGAGGTGGGTCCATCCGCAGCACGCCGACGGGAGCGCCGTTGCTCGTCACCAGCAGGTGCTCACCGTCGCGGAGGGCGCGCAGGATCTGACCGGAGTCGTTCCGCAGCTCGCGCTGGCTGATGGTCCGCACGTAGTGGAGTGTAGCGCCGCCGTGCTACACCTGTCTGCACGTACTGGTGGGTCGCCCCCTCAGCCGGCGCTCACAAGCGAGGCTTGGGTGAAGAAGTCCGTCGGCATCGCGTGGCGCAACCGCCAGGTGATGCCGATGGGCCGCTCGCCCTCGTGGGAGACGTAGTGGGCCGGCCCCAGGAACAGGTACGGCTCGACCCCGAAGTCCCCTGCTTGCGCTGACGCGCGAACAGCAGGACGTGCGTCCCCATCGCCCGGTGGTTCAGGTAGCGCTCGCCTGTGGGGGAGGTGACCGTCGTCCGCGACTGCGACTCCCAGTGGAAGAGGTGCGGCGTCAGCGGGTAGTCCCGGTACATCGTCGAGGGTGAGTAGTCGGCCTCGGACTTGGTCAGCGTGATGAGCAGCGCGTCTGTGCGCCGCTTGGGTGCCCAGACGACCCCCTCGCGGAAGGACATCGGCGGTCGGGTGGCCGTGGCGACGCCGAGCGCGCTGACGATCTCGTCACGGGAGTAGCGGGCGTGGACGCTGAGGGGCAGGTCGGCGATCTCCCCGTCGAGCTCGCTCGTGGGGTGGCGGGCGGAGTCGAAGGTGAGGTCGACGAGCTGCGTCAGTTCGTCCCGGGCCGCGGGTTCCTGCCGCAGCAGGTCGAGGACCGCGGCCAGGTCGCCGGGAGCGCCGGACGGCCAGAGGGACGCGGTGAGCATCCCGGCGAGGTGGCGTTCGACGGGGGACAGCGTGTCGGCGGTGACGTCGTCGCCGAGCAACCGGGAGTACGCATCGCGACGCAGCCGGTCGTCGACGTGGGTGACGGCACGCACCCGCTTCAACAGCGCGGTCTCCGCGGGGCCGGCCGGTCGCGTCTCCGTCCCGGCGCGGCGGCGCAGGTCCGTCCACGAGCGGTTGCTGCCGAGCAGTTCCCGCACACTGAGTCCGCTGACGGTGAGGAAGTCCGCGATGCTGTTCGTCGCCTGCGCCCGGACCTTGTTGACGAGCGCGGGGGTGCGCGGGCTGAGTTGCGCTTGATGCTCGTGACAACGCGTTCCTGCACCACCTCGTCGAGGACGATGGAGCACCCCGCCGGCAGGAACGGGAACCCCTGCTCGGCCTGGTGCTGCGGCGCACCGCGGCTGACCCCGGTGAGCGCGCGGAAGCGGGTGTCGAAGCGGAAGTTGGCGTTCTGGTGGCTCACGAAGCCCAGCGTGGTCAGCACCGCCTTGCCGGGGGAGGTGCGCAGACCACGGCCGAGCTGCTGCAGGAAGACGGCTGAGGATTCCGTGGGCCGCAGGAAGAGGACGGTGTCCACCTGCGGTACGTCGACGCCCTCGTTGTAGAGGTCGACGGCGAAGAGGATGCGCACGTCGCCCTCCTTCAACCGCCGCAGCGCCGTTGCACGCTCCTCCGGGGTGCTGCTACCGCTGACGGCGAGCGCGTCGACGCCCGCCTCGCGGAAGACGCGCGCCATGTAGTGCGCGTGCTCGACGCTGACGCAGAAACCGATCGCCCGCATCGAGGTCACGTCGCCCACCCGGCGGCGCAGCTCCCTCAGCACCAGGCGCGCTCGGGCGTCGTCCCCGGTGTAGAGGTTGGTCAAGCCTTTGACGTCGTAACCACCGCGCTGCCAGGCCAAGTCGCTCAGGTCCGTGCCGTCGTCCACGGCGAAGTAGTGCAACGGCACGAGCAGATTGTCGGCGAGTGCGTACCACAGCCTCAGCTCTGCCGCGGTGCGCCCGTCGAAGAGCGCGCGGACGTCCTGCCCGTCGGCACGTTCCGGCGTCGCCGTGAGTCCCAGCAGCTCTAGTAGTACGTTGTTAGGTCTTGCCAAGGATGGTCGTCGCGTGGTGCGCTGTCGCGGTGACTCCTGAGGACCTCGAGGGCGTGCGCGAGCAGCTGGAGGACTTCGCCGCGGACGTCTTCGCGCCGCTGACCCGAGCCGATCAGCGAGCCAAAGGCCAAACCTACCTGCGCGGGCTGCTGCTGGACGGAACCCGCAAGTCGATGCAGCCGAAGGCCGAACGCCTCGGGGTGGACCACCAGGACCTGCAGCAGTTCGTGTCCTCCTCGACCTGGGACGTCAGCGCGGTGCGTTCTCGCATCGCAGGCAAGGCGGTAGAGGTGATCGAACCGGTCGCGTGGGTCATCGACGACACTGGCTTCCCCAAGGACGGCAAAGCCTCGCCCGGGTCGCCCGGCAGTACTCCGGAACCCTCGGCAAGGTAGGCAACTGCCAGATCGGCGTCAGCGTCCACGCCGTCACCCACACCGCCTCTTGCCCGCTGGACTGGCAGCTGTTCCTGCCCGGCAGCTAGGATACCGCCGCAGTCGAGAGCACTCTGGACGAGAGCTTGGATGGGGCAGAGACCAACGCAGGCTCGACACCGTGCGGTTGCAGCGCAAACGGGCGGGGATCCCCGACGAGCTGGGTCATCAGCCGAAGTGGCGCCTGGCGCTGGAGATGCTCGACGAACTCGCCGAGTGGGGTCTGTGTCCACCGGTGATCGCCACTGACGCCGGCTACGGCAACAACGCTCACTTCCGCGACGCCCTCACTGAGTGGGGACTGTCCTGGATCGTGCAGGTCGAATCCGACCTGAGTGCGCACCCCGCCGACGCTGTTCCTGAGCTGCGCGAGTACCTCGGCGCCGGCCCGCGCGGCAAGCCGCGCTACCGCGACGCGCCGATGAGTTTGTGCCAGCACGCCCTAACAGCAGGTAGGGAGAACGCGCAGGAGGTCACCTGGCGGGCCGGTTCCCGCGACCAGCTCACCTCGCGGTTCCTCGCAATCCGCATTCGTCCGGCCGGGCGCAAGCACACCGCCCGACTGACCGAGGACGGGTCCCTGCCCGAGCAGTGGCTGATCGCGGACTGGCCGCAGGAAGCGGACGAGCCGGAGGGGGCACCTCCCGCGTGCGGGGGAAAATACTGGCTCTCCAACCTGCCCGCCGACACCGCCCCGCCCGAACTGGTCCGCCTGGGCAAGATCCGCTGGCGCATCGAGCGCGACTACCGCGAACTCAAGACCGGCCTTGGCCTGGACCACTTCGAGGGCCGCAGCTTTACCGGCTAGCACCGCCACGTCACCCTCGTCACCGCCGCACACCTCTTCTGCACCCTGCTGCGCGCCGACCCGAAAGCGCGTGGCGCAGCTTGAGCACCTACGCCGTGCTGCGCCTGCTCCAGCAGTTGCTGGCCGCCTGGACCGGCACCTGCACCGTCTGCAGACAACCCGTTCGGGACCGACCCCTCGTGCCGACCTAACGAAGTACTACTAGGCCTGCCTCGATGGCGCCGGCAGGTCCGAGGTCGCACAGGCACCGAACAAGTGTGAGGCGGCCAGGAACAGTATTGAGGAAATTCGAGCAGTGCTTCACCGCGCCGTGGCCGGCATTGACACCTACAGTGCGTCACTCTGACTTGGTGAGGCTGTCGGTCGTCGACCGACGAAAACGTTGACCCCGCTCGCCTCTCGGCAAGGTGAAGATGATCGGCGCTTCAACTGCGCCAAGCACGAACGGCGGTGACGCGCGGCGATTCGTCAGGTCCATCCTGACTGCGTCGTGAATTGTTCGTGTTCAACTGGGACGCTGCGGGCGGTTTAGAGGCGATGGCAAAACCTTCGCCGCGATGGCTTGCCCTTCATGAGTGGCCCGGCACCCCATCCACCGGCTTTTTCAGGTTTTGCCTATTTCTAAGTGGCGCATCCGTTGGGGGGCGGTTCGACGTCTACGCTTAGGTCCTCATTGCCCTCCGATTTGAGCCCGCTGCACCATCCTCAGTAAGCGGCACCCGCTACTTAGGAAGGCTCGCTGACGCCCTAGCCCTGCGTCGGAGCCCTCACGCCCTTCACCGTGTCGGCCGGGGGCCATCAGTGGCAACTCGCCACGCCTGGCAGGCTCGCGCATCCCAGATGAGCACCGGATGAGAGTGCGACCTGTCCGACAGGACGCGTCCTAGCGAGCCATCCCTTAGGCTGCGGATGACTGCCGCTAACGGTGGCGCAGTCGCGCTGCAATGCGCAGTTGCAGGGTGTGTGAGGAAGGACGCCGTGGTTCGGTTGTCTGCGGCGACGGGGAGGCGAGTCGCGACCTTGGCGTGCTGCCGGCAAGACTCTTTTTCGGTTGTGGGGGATCCCCCATGCCGCTTGCAGAACCGTGGGGCATGATGGGTAACGCCGTGAGCGGTCGCCCATCGTACGTGGGCCAACTTGTTTGGTGTGGTCAACCCTATGGCTGGGGTCGCGTGCGCGCCTTGACGGACTCCTCCGTCGAGGTCACATTTTTTGAATCGCCGGCACAACCGCATGTTCATACTGTTGACATGGCATTATCCGATGCCGTCGCTGCAGCACTTCCCAAGCAGATCCGGGTGTATTGGGAGGATGGCGAACGGTGGCGCGTCGGGCGAGTTGTCGGCGCCGCCCCTCAGGGCGGGTATGCGGTCAAACCGCCTAATTCTCGGTATGCCTTACCTCTTCCCATTGAGCGTCTTCATGTCCGCTGGTCTCAACCGGTGGTCGACCCACTTGAAGTGCTCTTGGCGGGGGGGAATGAAAGCCCGCACTTCAGCGAAACGCGCCTTCCTTTCATCCGCGCTGTGACGACTCACCGGGCGGCCTGCTCCAGCATTCCAGCCATTCTATCGAGTGCCGTGGAGTTGTACCCGCACCAGATCGAGACGGTGTTGCAAGTAATGCGTGATCCAATCCAGCGCTATCTCCTTGCCGATGAGGTTGGATTGGGGAAAACAATTGAGGCAGGTCTGCTGCTTCGGCAATACCTGCTGGACAACCCCACCGGTTCCGTGGTTGTCATAGCCCCTGATGTCCTGCGGCGCCAGTGGCAGGATGAACTTCGAGCGAAGTTCTTCGTTGATGACTTTCCTCGTTCACGCCTGCGCATCGTGGCGCACGAGTCGCCACAACGCTGGTTCAGCGACACCCCGGAAGACTTTGTAATTATTGATGAGGCGCATCGCCTTGTGGGGCAACGGCGGTCGCTACAGGAGGTGGAAAACCTCCGCCGCCTCTGTCATGGGACTCCCAGGCTGCTGCTCCTCTCGGCGACGCCTGCCTTAAACAACGAACGAGCCTTTCTCGAGCTGCTAAATCTGCTCGACCCCAAGATTTATGACGTGGCCGATCTGGCCGGGTTCACCGCTCGAGTGCGTGCGAGACACGAGATTGCCAAGGCGTTCTATGCGCTTGATCCAGAGTTCCCCGAAACCGCCCCCTTCTACTTGGGGACGATTCTGCATGCCTTCCCAGGGGATGAGGAACTCGCGGCATTGGTTGGCTCTGTAGGGGATTCGGCCTACTCTGGATCCGCCGATTTCATCGACAATATCGGCCGGTTGCGCCGCTACGTTAACGAGACGTACCGACTGAACCGTCGAGTGGTGAGGCATCGCCGTGAGCGCGTTCTGACGGGAGTGCCGTGCGGACCCAACAGTCCTGAGTTCGAGGTCACCGGGCGCAGCGAACCGCAACTGCTTGTCCCCAACGATCCGGTAGGGGACCAAGCAGAACTGTTCTTGGAAGAGTGGCGTCAGGACGTTGTCGATCACCTCAATGTCAGTGGCGCGCAGTTCACCGATGACTACGAAAACCTGTACGGGCTCTTCCTGGCGTCAGCGCGCAGTCCACAACACCTGAGTCAACTCATGCACGTGCGCCTATCCGCCATCGATCGCGAGGCTATGGTCTCGCAACTTAGTGACGCGGAGTGGGCAATGCTTACAGAGGCGCCCCCACTCCCCGCAGACCAACGGCTCCTCACGCAGTTGGCCTCACTCTCGCACGGGGATCACATCAGTGCTTTGATCCACGCCGTTCGTCCCGCATGCAAAAAGCATCAACAGATCGTCATGTTCGTGGACTCGACGCTTGTTGGACACCAGTTGGCTGCCGCGCTGCGCGCAAAGTTCCGCGGCCTCCAGGTGGCTGAGCACTTCACCGATCAGTCGCCTACGGAGCGCGAGGAGTCCGTGGCGCAGTGGAGACGTGGCAGTAGCCGCGTACTCATCTGTGATAGCAGCGCTGAGGAGGGCAGGAACTTCCAAGACGCGGACGCCATGGTGCACGTGAACCTCCCCTCCTCGGTCAACCGTCTCGAACAACGCATTGGACGTGTGGACCGGCACGGCAGCGAAGGGGCAGCAGAGCAGTACGTGGTCGCCCCGGACTCCATTGAGTCTCTCACCGGAGCTTGGTTAGAACTGCTCCGTGACGGCTTCGGCGTGTGGCGGACATCCCTAGCGAGCCTGCAGTACACCATCGAGGCTTTGCACCCGCAAATTCGCCATTCCGTCTTCACTCGCGGCGGGGAAGGCCTCGTGGACCTGGTGGAAGTCGTATGTGCGGAACTGACACGCAGTGCAACGGACATCACCGCAGAGGACCAGCTTGAGGCATCATTCCTTAGTGGCGGCGGCATCCATTCTCTCGTTGCCTTGGATCAAATCGAGACCGACTGGCCGCAGTTCGACGCAGCACTGAACGACTTGGCCTATAAAGCGGATGGAAGCCTTCAACTCCATCCACTGCCCGGCGGTGACCGCTTCACCCGCCGTTTCGAGCCAGGGGAGCGGCCCTTGCTTACCAGCCACCAGGTGCAAACAGCCCTTCCAGGGACCTGGGACACGCCGGGCAGTTGCAATCGCACCGCAGCGCTACGGCGGCCCGGACACCGAGTGCTTCGGTATGGATCGCCCCTGATCGACAGCCTCGCCACGTGGGTCGAACAAGACGACCGAGGACAAGCCAGCGCTCTGTGGCGACTGGCGCCCGGCCTGCCAGACGAGCAGGTCTACCTGGCCTTCGACTACCTCGTCGAAGGCGACGTCGGCGGCATTGCCCCGAACCTGGACCCCGACGAGAGCAGAGCACTGCGTCGCCGCCTCGACGGCTGGCTGGCGCCTTTCATGCACCGGGTATGGCTGGATGCATGGAAGCAGGAGCCACCACTTCCGGGTCTCCTGCCCCTGCTCGAGCGCCGCTATGACCCACGCCCCCACATCGGCGACGTCAACCTGAACCCCGACCGCATCGCGGCACTTCACCACCTGTTCGGCGGCGAGCGAGCATTTGGCCAGGCAGTGCGGCTTACCCACGCCGCCGCTCCGGGCAACCTTCGCAGCCAACGCCGCGTCGATGCCCTCATCGAAGATGCCTGCGCCCGAGCACGCATAGACCTCCATGATGAGCTCGCCGTGCTCACTGCCCGAGAGGTAGCCGGTCTTGCTGACTCAACCGCCGGTCTCACCGAGGAACGCGTCGAGGCTCTCCTCAACGCGTGCCGGAATCCGCGTATCCGACTCCGCTCCGTGACCTGCATGGTCATTAGCGGTCAACGGTTCAACGACGCATCGGGGGCAATGCGTGCATAATCATCATGACGGAGCCTGGGCGTGCACCGAAGCGGCTTTGGCCGGTAACGGCCTGGCCGACTGCCGCCCCACGTTGCCCCGCCCCCATCGCCGCCTCCACGACGCGCTGGAAGCAGCCAACGCCTCACCGGCAGACCTCGCCGTCCTCCTGCGTCACGTTTTGGGGTGGGAGGACAGTCGAGGCGGCTCGGGCTTCGGTTTGCGGCTCACCCCCCGCGATGCCCTGCCCGACCAAGACACCCTCAGCAACGCAGGCATCGACGTCACGCCCTTGACCGAGGGGCGGTGGCTGCTGCAGCGCCGCGCGTGGAGTGTGCCCGGTGACCCGACCTCCACACTGCGGGGAGACCCCCTCCGTGAGGTTTACCTGGAGCATGACTCCAGCCAGCGTCGGACCGACTCCGATGTGCCAGCGGATACCTTCTGGGTTCAGACGGTCGGCCATTCGACATACCGCACGTCCGGTCAAGGGCAGGCAGCTAGGTCCGTGGTGACCGCGCCGCCGGGCAGCACTGTGCTGCTCAACCTTCCCACCGGAACGGGTAAGACTTCCCTGGCGCTGGCCCCCGCCCTGCTGAGGTCTTGGCATGTCGGGGTCTCCATCGTCATCGTGCCCACTGTCGTCCTAGCTCTCGACCAAGAACGTCGCGTTCAGGACACGATCGCCGAGCTTAGCCACCGCCCCTCCCCATCGGGACGCTATGCCTACCTCGGAGAGATGACAGACAGCGATAAGCAGGCGATCCGAGAAGCCATTCGGACAGGCGAGCAGCGCATCCTTTATACCTCCCCCGAAGCCTTCTCAGCCGGCCTTGCGCCGGCACTGTTCGACGCCGCAGAGTCTGGGCACCTGCGTTACCTGGTCATCGACGAAGCACACATGGTGCACCAGTGGGGGGCGGACTTCCGCCCCGACTTCCAGGCACTCGTCGGCATGCAACGCGCACTCGTTGCCCGGTCTCAACCCGATGTGCGTCCTGTCACCGTTCTGATGACCGGGACCCTGTCATCAGCCGCCGCTCAGACGCTGCAACAACTTTTCGGCGACGCGCAGCCCGTCCAGTTGCTCAGCAGCGCCAATCTGCGCGGAGAACCGGAGTACTTCCTCACCCGGTGGAACGATCCTGAGTCACGACTGGCAGCCCTCCGAGAAGTCCTATGGCACACGCCCCGCCCTGCCGTGGTGTACGTGTCGACCCCGGAGCAGGTGGATGAGGTCCGCAAGGCGCTGAGAACGTGGGGGTTAACGCGCCACGCTGGAGTCAGTGGACGCAGCAGTGCCATCGAACGCCAGGAGGTCGTGCGTGACTGGCGAGGCGAGAACAGTCCCGCGACCATCGACGTGGTGGTGGCCACATCAGCCTTTGGCCTTGGCGTCGACATGCCTGACGTGCGCACGGTCATTCACGCCTGCGAGCCGGAGTCACTAGATCGCTTCTATCAAGAGGTCGGGCGTGGTGGGCGTGACGGCGCCCCCTCAATGAGCATCTACCTTCCCGCTGCGCAAGATGCATTTCTCGCGGAGTCACTGTCGGATCCCACCATCCTCTTGGCGACGACCGCGCAGGGCCGCTGGGAGGCCCTCCTGGCGGCCTCCACAACTGCCGAAGAGGGCCGCCTGCGGCTCGACCTTGACGCGAGGCCGGTCAACGTTGTCGAGTCGGGCCCGAAGAACCGCGCGTGGAACCTTCGTCTACTGACCCTGCTAGTGCGGACAGGTGCACTGAGCCTCCTTGCTGAGGAGACGTACACTGAACGACAAGAAGGCAACACCGAGGTCGTTCCTCACCGATACCTGCGCGTCAACTTCCACCGGGAGTTGGACTGGACGGCGTTCGAAGCCGAACGTACGCGCACATTGGCAGCCAGCAGACACGGCCTGCGGCATCTGCGAAGGCTCGCGTCTGGTGATCGGTGTAGCGGCGAGGAGCTGCACGAGTACTACACCTTCGAGGAAGCGTGGGGGTACTCCCACGTACCCACCGCGTGCCGTGGGTGCCCCACGTGCCGCCGAGAACGACGGGCAGTTCCCAGCGCCGCGGCACCGACCCCTCCTGTCATCGCGTGGCAGAATCAGTCAGGCCCGTCACCGCAGGTTCGACTGCTCATGCCCACGGGGCGACTCGCGGTCGTTGTGGATACGCAGCGTGGTGCTGACTATCGACGTCGCGCCGTGCAAATCGTAGAGCGTCTCATCGAACTAGGGTTCATCCACATCATCGACTTGGGCGATGTTGGATCTGTTTCGACGTGGCAGCGTTTGCAACGCCACGCAAATCCCGCCCCAGTCATGCAGTCATACGATGAACCCAACCCTTGGCACCCCTTTGTCCCCACCGTCATCCTTCTCGGTTTCACCCACCAGGAAGGGCCCGATTTCGACACGTGGGCAGCACACTTTCCCTACACCGTGATCATCACGCCGTCGCACAACACGGCGCCGGGGCGCCCGGGAACACCATGGCAGGATTTGAACGGACCGTGTATCAGCGAAATGCGTCTCACTAAGGACATGACATGACGCTTCTTCAACCGCCCAACATCCTTCCCAAGGGCATGTTCGTCATTTCTCGGACGCTGCGCGAACACGGAAAACCTTATGACCGGAGCAGGCTGAAGGGGTTGCTTCAACCGTCAACGCTCGTGCTGCGCAGGACGGGCGCCAACACCTTCGACGCTTCCTTCAAAGCGTTGCGCGATCTGGGCATCGCGCGACTGGAGGGCGACGAGGTCACACTCGCCGCCGACGCGCCGGACGTCGGAGATATGTCCACGTTCTACCGGGATCTCGTCAAGCGCGTGTTCGCTGGCGTCGACGAATCAAATGCCGCATCTACGCCTCAGTCTGACTTGCTCATCTCGCTCGCTTGGTGGTGCGCTCAAGATCCTCACGGAGAGCCACTAGGCTGGGAGAACGTCCAGCCACTGCTGTTTCACGACATGGGTGAGGCATATCAAAGCTTCCCCATCGGCAACTCCAACCCTTGGGCCTCGTTCACTCGGTGGGCTCTCGCGCTAGGCTTCGCAGAGACGCAGTCCATCGGCGACGGAACGTCAGGACGTGTCGTTCCCGATGCGACTCGGGCAGTCAAGAGTGCCATCCAGGCCGCAACATTCTTAGAGGTACGTGCAGATCAACTGCTCACCTACCTTCAGGAGCAACTGCCGGTCTTAGATGGTGGCCGCCTCGCGCAGTACTGGCGTCCTGAGTGGAACTTGCCGCCTGGGCGCCGGGCGGTTGTCGGGGCAGTCGACCGTGTCTTCAGCCACGCCCTCCTCCGCGCCGAGGAGGACGGTGTCCTCGCGCTCCAGACCTTGTCCGACGCCGGAAAGATCACGCTCTCGGATGGCGAGCGAGACCGACCGGTCAGCCACGTCCGAGTCCTCCAGGAGGTAATGTGACCGCCACCGACTTCCCCGGCTTCGTCTGCTGGAAGCGCCCCTTCGTCGCAGAGACCGTGGCGACCGAAGCCGTCCATGCCGACCCTGCGGTGTTCCTGGCGACTCATCGCCCGTTGCGTGTGGTCCGCACTGCCTGGGAGCGCGAGGCCAGTGGCGACATCGTTGACGAGCAAGACGTCCTCAACGACTTCGCCAGTCGAGAGCCTGTAGGCGGTGTCGTGCTCATGCCCATCCTCGGTGAGTCCGGGACCGGCAAGTCTCACCTGGTGCGCTGGGTCCGTGAGCACCTCTCGGAGACACCGCAACGGCGGGTGGTCTACCTGCCGAAGACGGGCACGAACCTCGTCGGACTGGTACGTGCTCTGCTGCTGGACTTAGAAGGCGATCCCTTCGACGACATCCGCAACCGCGTCGCCAAGAGCGCTGGCCAGTTCGACCAACAACGCCTTCCCCATGACTTGCTCGCTCGCTTGGCCGTGGCGGTGCGGTTCCACACACCCCAAGTGGCAGAGACGGCAAAAGTTCCCCTAGCGAAGCTTTTGGTGAGCGAGCGTGGCCTGCCGGCACTGCTCAACGACTTCGAGTACCAGCGCCACCTGTTGGTTGAGGGTGGCATTTTGGATCGGGTGGCAGCCGAACTACAGCGAGGTCGCGGGGAAGGGGAGTCTGAACGACCCGCCGGCTTCGTCGCAACCGATCTACGCCCGACCGGCGTCAACGTGAAGGACATGGGTGCGGCCGCACAACGCATTTACGAGCAACTCCTGGGACACCCCTTGCTGCCGCAACTTGCGGCTGACATCCTGAATGCGAACCTCGAAAACGCTGTCCAGGCACTCGCGGATCTCGGCGCTGGTCAACTGCAAAGCGCGATGGTCGACGTGCGCCGCGAACTTCACCGTCGGGGTCAGGAAATTCTGCTCCTGATTGAAGACTTCGCCGTTATTCAAGGCGTGCAAGGGGATCTTCTCGACGCCATCAGCGAGACCGGCGTGCGAGAAGGCCAGCAGGAGTTGGCCACCGTGCGAACACTGCTCGCCGTAACTCCCGGCTACTACAAAGACAATGTCCCTGAAACGTTCAAGACTCGCGCGACGGCAAGCGTCCCGCATTCCTACACCCTCGATGTCAGCGTGGGCCGGGGTCACAGTGTCGATCACCAGCATGTTATCGACTTCGTAGGTCGTTACCTCAACGCGGCGCGGCTTGGCGCGCAAGCATTGCGCACTGCTCGCGACAACAACGGCACACTACCCAACGCCTGCACTTCCTGCAAATTCAAGGCGCCCTGCCATGACGCATTCGGCACCTCCAACGACGACTTCGGACTGTACCCATACAACGCCGCGGCACTGACCCGAGCGGTGCACCTGTCCATGCCGCGCGAAAGTGCACGGTTTAATCCCCGCCGCATCCTGTCACGAGTCGTGCGACACGTCCTCGACAACTATGACCAAGATGTTGCAAACGGCGCATTTCCGTCGATGACGTTCCGCAGCGATTTCCCTACCGATCGGCAAGGAAGCCTCACTGCCGAACAGGCGGACTACCTGACGCGTCACGATGCGCTCCATGAGCGCCGGATCCCCCTTCTGGAGTTCTGGGGAGGTGGCGACGCGGCCAACCTCAATGACGGAATTCATCACGCCTTTCGCCTCGCGCCCCTTAGCGCCGAGGCTCTTGAGGCGCTTCGTGGCCGCACTCCAGACCCCGACCCAGACCCCGACGACCCCGACCCCATTCGGGATCCTGCAGCGAGCAAGGCGCGCGTCGTTGACGCCTGGCATCGCGGCGAACTGCTGCACCAATCGGTAGCGAACGAGTTGCGGCAGACAATCCGCGAAGCGATCGTTGCGCACGTCAACTGGGGTGACCTCGGATTGGCGACGCCGACCATGCCGGTGCGACGCGCAGTGCTCAAGCACCCATTTGGTCTCGGCGTGATCATCGAAGGAGCCTTCGGAGACCGCACCTTGGACCCCCCGACGACTGCGACGGTGGTGCTTCTGAGGGGACCCGCCAATGCCACCTTGTTTAAGGCGCTTCTTGATCGAAAGAGGCTCGGCACGTGGAACTTTTCAGGTGGAGCAGAGCAGCAACGCCGCTTCACGCGCCTCCTGGAGACCTGGGGCGCTCAGATGGTGAATGCGATCCGTGCCCATCTGGGACTCCACCAGCCTGACACCCTGCAGGCAGCGGTGGACATTTCCCTCATCGGCGCGCGACTGTTGAATCTGGAAGGCAACCGAAGCGCCAACGCCGAAGCACTGGTGACGTGCCTCTTCGATGCCGCCAACGTCAAGGCGAGACCGGACGCGCGTCTGCACGACGACGAACTACTTCGCGCGCCGTCTTATACAACCCTCGCACGCCAGCACGCCGCGACGCGAGGGGACGTTATTGCGCAGTTGCGCGAAATCGTGGGGGTGGCCCAGGGGGCTGGAGAGGAGCAATTGATCGATGCCCTCCAGTTGCTGCCGCTTATCGACAAGGCTCGCAAGGCACTGCGACCAACACCGCACGCCGACGCGCCTGAGTGGCTGGGTAAGGCCCACAAAGTTCTCACCAAGGGACTGGATCGTGCAATCCAGGATCAGTGGGGGCTGGCGTGGGAGGTGGCCAATGAGGTCGAGGGACACCTCGGTGACGCCGACCCCAACGCTGTGCTCGCAGCTGTAGCCGAGGCGTTCGAGACGGCCCAGCAGGCGATCCCCGGGGTACTCTCGGTTGATTCTGAGCAACTCCGCCAGGAGTTGTTAAGGGCTCGCAACTTCCCGTGGTCGGCTTCGCGTGATCACGCGAGAACGATGCTGGCCGCAGGCGCCGACCCTGCCAACGCCGCGGACCCGCTGCGCATGTTCCTCGCGGTCAGTGCTGATCGAGGCCCCAACGCCGCTGTCATGATGGAGTTCCTGAGAGACACCGACAAGCGCTTGGACACCCTCGCCAAACGAGCGCAGCGTGACTTGAGCACCGTGCCGGAAAGTCCTATCGATCGGCTACAACAAGTCCTGATCCAGGCTCAAAGTGCGGTGCAGGAATGGGGAGTGACCGATGCCTGAGACGTTGCTGCAGCGCGCATCTGACGTGGCGGATGCTTGCCGAGCGGTGCGGGCGCACCGGTTGGCGATGCAGGACGCTGAGCGACTGCGGCGCCGGACTCAAGAATTGTCGGACGCGCTCACTCGGGCGAGCGACGTCGTCCAGAGATGGCGGGTCTACCGCGACGGCAACGTCTCAGTGACTCCGCTTCCCCCCTGTGACGTCCTGCAGACTGCTTTCACAGCGCTGAGTGAGACGGTTACAGTCGGCGGCGAGACACCCGACGACCTCTTCATCGCTGTCCGCAACGCCCTGAGCAGTTTCACGACACGGCTCAGCGTCTCCCTTGACGAAGCCTGGCAGGTGCATGCACAGTCTCAAATTGATCGGGCCGGAATAACGTCGGCAGGCTTGCTGCCGCTAGGGGAGCGCCGGGCGCTGGGACCAGCGCTACGGGACATCAGCGCCGCCGCCGCCACCGCGCCTTCCAGTGCTGTAGCTGTTCGCTGGTTCAACGAACTCATCGACGACGTCACACAGCGCCTGACAGCGGCGCGTGTGAGCGAACTGCCCGCCGGTCTACGGCAGGTCGTGCGCAGCATTGACAGTGGCGGGCTATCACTGAACGAACTGAGTGAGCAGGATCTGCGTGACTTGAAGGAGCGTGGCTATGCAGCGCACCTCCAGGTCCGGTGGAGCGCCTCGTGAGCGAGAGCCTCTCGGCCGCAACTCTCGGAGCTCTCCTCAGCAGCGTCGAGGACGTGGAGTTGCCCTTGCTGACGTGGGGCTACGTCGAGGGCGCCCTGGACACCTCCGAGGTGCTACGTGCCCTCGAAGTCGGACTTTCTGAGGCCGGCGACGGCGATATGGACGACATCGACGCCGACGAGGTCCTGCAGCTGCTGGAGGAGCGCGGTCTGCTGGTGCAGGTCAGCCCAGATCGCTGGCGTTCCCGGCTGGCTGAGACGCTGCGATTGACCGCCCACCTGCGGCAACTGCTCGGCGAGGGCAATGGCCAGTGGTGGTTGCGCGGCCGCTCGTTGGTGTCTGACTTCCGGTTGAACGTGCAGCCGCGACGTTATCCCCGCCGAGATCTGCCCGGCTCGAACGCTCAGCAGGCCCTGGAGGCCGTGCAGCCACTCACTGATGCCGCGCAGGTAGCGGTCTCGGCCTTTGTGCGACCAGAGCAGCGACTAGCCCGCTTCCAACTCGATGCATCTACCGCCATCCGCAGTGCCCTGCTCAGCAGTCGCACGGAAGCCGTCATCGTAGCCGCCGGCACCGGCAGTGGTAAGACCCTCGCGTTTTACCTGCCAGCCTTCGCGTGGATGAGTGAACGTCTCACAGCGGGGGAGGGCGTGCAGACGCTTGCAATCTATCCGCGAACCGAACTGCTGAAGGATCAGGTCGGCGAGGCACTGGCCAGTGCGCTGGTCATCAGTGAGCAACTGGCCCAGCATGGGCACCGCCCACTGCGTATCGCCACCCTCTACGGCGACACCCCATGGGCAGCATCCTCGCTGGAGTCCGCCAGTTGGCACCAGGAGGCGTGGCCTCACGTGGGCGATGGGCGACGCTGCCCTTATGCGGTATGTCCACACTGCCAGTCAGACCTCGTGTGGCTGGACAGCGATCGCTCAGCGACGCCGCCCCGGGAACGACTCGTTTGCCGCGGGTGCGCGAGGACTATTCCTGGTGATGTGTTGGCGCTGACACGACAATCCATGATCGCCCAGGCGCCAGATGTGCTCTTCACCACCACCGAAATGCTCAACCGCGCCTCCTCCCACCCCAGCCTGGGGCGCCTGCTCGGCTTCCGCCCCGGCACTGCACGTCCGCGCCTGCTCCTGCTCGATGAGGTTCACACCTACGAGGGGGTCCACGGTGCGCAGGTCGCACTCCTTTTGCGCAGGTGGCGCCACGCGATCGGCCAAGCGGTCACCGTGGTCGGCTTGAGCGCCACACTGCGCGACGCGGACACGTTCATGGCGCGACTCGTCGGCATTTCTGAGGCCGACGTCACCTTGATCGAACCGGCAGAAGTTGACTTGGTCGACGAAGGCAGGCAATACCAGCTGGTCATCCGAGGTGACGCCACCTCAGGAGCGAGTCTGCTCTCAACGACCATCCAGACCTCCATGCTTCTCGGCCGTGTCTTGGACCCACCTCATACCGCAAACACCATTCACGGCAGCAAAGGCTTCCTCTTTACTGACGACCTCGATGTCACCAACCGCCTCTTTCACGACCTGAGGGACGCAGAAGGGGAGGGATGGATGTCCAAGCGCCGCAGTGGCGCGCAGAAGGTGCTGGCCAACCTCCGCTCGCCCCGCCTGCCCGCGTGTAGCTCACGAGACGTCGACGGGCAGGTCTGGACGCTGCCGGAACGCATCGGGCACGCACTGCCCGGAATGTTCCCCGCCCGCGGCCTCAAGATCAGTAAAACGTCATCGCAGGATCCAGGAGTCGCCGCCGGCGCCGACCTCGTCGTGGCCACAGCGTCGCTCGACGTGGGCTTTAACGACCCGCGGGTGGGGTTGGTCCTACAGCACAAGTCCCCCCGTGACGCCGCGCAGTTCCTCCAGCGACGTGGGCGTGCCGGACGTACCCGCGACGTCCGCCCCCTGACTGCGGTCGTGCTCAGCGACTTCGGACGTGACCGCTTGACGTATCAGGCCTATGACCAGCTCTTCGACCCCGAATTGCTGCCCCGGGCACTGCCTGTCGGCAACCGCTACGTCTTGCGGATGCAAGCAACTCTTGCCCTCAAGGACTGGCTGACACGGCAGGTGCAGTGGCGTGAGGACGCGGGGCGGGTCCTGACCAAGAACGACCGACGCGAGGAGCAAGACCTCCGCGACCGTGTGGCGGAGCTTCTCAACAGTGTCCTCACCGACACGGTCACTCAGGACGCCTTGGCCGAGTACCTGCGCCGCGCCCTGCGCATCGACGCCGACGAGGTGCAGAACCTGCTGTGGGATCCACCCCGAGCCTTGATGACTGCGGTGGTGCCCACGCTGCTGCGGCGCCTGCGTACCCTGTGGCGGCCCGTCGGGGAGGACCCAGGCGGTGAGGCGAAGACCTTCGCTGTCGAGTTCGTGCCACCGGCCTTGTTCGCGGAGTTGAACCTGCCCGAAGTGCAACTGTTGTTGCCCGACAGCTACCGCGGCACCGTGGAGACACGCATGCCGATCCTCCAAGCGCTTCGCGAAGCGGCACCAGGTCGCATCAGCAAGCGGTTCGCCGTACGTTCCAGCGCCCAGACCACCTGGGTGCCCATCCCCACCGACGCTAGTGATGTGCAGTTGCCACTGGGCGACTTCGTCAAGTCCGGCAGCGTGGAAGGGACGTGGCGAGACGACACCAGCGGTGATCAGCGCCGGGTGGTCCGCCCCTACCTCATTCAACTGGAGCAGCCACCGCGGACCCTGGCGGAGTCCTCCAACAGTCGCCCCCTGTGGTGCAGCCAGATCGTCGCCGGCGATGGTGAAATCACGACCACCCCAGTACCTCAACCATGGTCTGCGCACATCCGTGCGCTCAGCATCCACACGCACGCGAACCGCCGCCCTCTAGAGGTGCGCCGCTTCACCCCAGGCACCCGCGCCCGCCTGCGCTCATCCGGCGCCCGCACCGCGGACCCCGCGCCGAACAGCACCAGCATCACCTACATCGACCGTCACGGTGACCCCGCCGCACTGGGCTTCGCCCTTGACGTAGACGGACTCCGTGTGAGCGTAAGACTGCCCTCGCCGCAGGCACTGCTTGCCTCACCTCACCTGCGCACCCCAGCGTGGCGCTCCGCACGCGTGCGCCACCTCATCGCCGCCGACACCTCGCTGGACTCCTTAGCTGATGAGTTCACCCGCCCCTGGCTGGCCCTCACCCTCGAAGTGGCGCTCCTGACTCGAGCAGTGGATGAGGACATCAGCATCGCCACCGCCTTAGACCGCGTCAGCGAGGCGGACCTCCTCGCCGCCGCCGGCCAGGTGGCAGGCGCCGAGGCGCCAACAACTGACGCCAAAGCAGACGGAGCCCACGACGAACCGAACAGTGACGCGTCGGAAATCCGCGACCTTCACGGCCGCTTGCGAGCGGCCCTGACATCCACCACGGTGCGTGACGCGCTGCTGCAACATGCGCAGGCCCTCCATGCCGACCCTGGACCAGCGGACGCGCGTTTCGCACAGCAGGTCTTCGCCCGCACCCTGGGTGCCGCCCTGCAACGGACGTGTCTACTGATCGTAAGCAACGCCCAAGACAATGACCTCGTGCTTGACGTTGTCGACGACGAGGAAGAATCAACAATCTGGCTGACGGAAGCCACGGTCGGTGGCGCAGGCATCATCGAAGCGATAACCGCCGAGTACGCCCGCAACCCCCGACGCTTTTGGCGCCTCACCCTCAACGCCCTAGAAGCGGGGGAGTACGAGACGCTTGATCACGAGTTGAGCCGCCTCGTCGCCGACCTCAGCGGGGACCCCGACGGCGCACTCGCCCTCGCCGTCCGGGCAGTCCGCACCGCTACCTCGGCGCACGACACCCGAGCACACCTGGACCGGCTACATCAAGCCCTCACCATCGCCGGCTATGCCACCACCCACCCCGTGCTGGCCGCTATCGCCATCCGCCTGCTACGACCGGGCACGACGCCACGCTTCGATGACGCCCTGCACCGTCTCGCGCAAGGGTGGAGCCGGGTCAGCCAGCAGTTGGGCATGGACATCGACGCGCGGGCGTGGTCCCTCATCGCCGGCCGGGCACTGCCCGACATCACCGACGTGTTTTCCACACCAGACCATATCTACGCCAGCCTCTGGCCGCGCGGAAGTGAGGTCTTCCACCGTGACCTGGCCATCTATGCCCCCTATGTCGATCGCGTCCTGCCACTGAACCGCCATCTCACCGCCGCACTGTTCAGCGAGACGGTGGCCGAGGTGTCCGTCACGGAGGCGGACTGGCGGCAACGCGTGCAAGATGCCGTGGTAGAGCAAGGCCTGGTCGACCTGACCGCGCCCGTGGATAAGGTCGCAGTGTTGAAGGCGGCACTGCTGCACCTCAGCGTCGACCCGTTGGACAGCGGCTACATGCTCCTACACCCCGTCCTGCACGCCCTGCGCCGCAGTGGTGGCCACTTCACCGCGCGACTGGAACTGAGGGAGGCCGAGCAGTGAGGGCACGCACGATCCGGCGCGGGCACAACCGCACCACCGATGATCTACGCGCGCTGATGCAATCCCTCTTCGTCGCAGAACTTCTGCAACCCAGCGACGAACTGTGGCTGATCAGCCCATGGATCAGTGACATTGCTGTCATCGACAACGCTGACCTCGGCTTCAGCGGCCTCCAGCCTGACTGGGGTGCGCGCGACATCCTGCTGAGTGAAATCCTCGGCGCCCTCACGGTGCGGGGATGCGCGGTCTACGTCGAGTTGCGTCCCGATGACCACAACACCCGTTTCGTGAAGCGTCTGCGCGCTGCCGCCCCCTCCGGCGCTTCCTTGAACCTGCGCACTTCCGAAGTCCTGCACGAGAAAGGACTTCTTGCCGACAGTTTCATCCTGAGCGGCTCGATGAACGTCACTTATAGTGGCGTGCAGTTGCTCGACGAGCTCGTGAGACTGGACACGTCAGCGTCAGCCATCGCCGAGGCGCGCCTCGCATTCCGTGCCCGCTGGGGGATCGCCTGATGGACACCGCCCAATTCATGACAACGTGGTTCGGCCCCGGCAACGACTTCACGCTCCCTAGCTCGTGGGAGACCGACCCGCGCTACACGCGAATGCGGCCCTTCCTGCTGGACCTCGACGCGATCCCGAATCAACCTCTATTTCTGCCCCGACTGCAAGCCGCCGGGCGCCTCATGTACGCCACGGCTTTCAACGCGGCTCAAGCGCGGCAACTTCAGGAGGCACTCACCGCATTCGTGGGCCCCAGCTATAGCAATTTTGACCCGGTCCCGACGCGACTCAACGCCCACGACCCCCTGGAAAGCGCCCTGCAGCGACTCGGGACGCACACCACCTGGCGACTCACGGTGCCGACAGCAGCCTGGGAGGCGGCATGGCAAGCCGCCGCACTGCTGCGCGCGACGTGGCTTCGGCGACCCTGGCGCGAAGCAGACACCCCCACCCCGGTAGGGCGACTTCTGCGCGACTTCCGCCTGTCCCTCGCCGCCGGTGACGAGGCTCTCTCTGCACGCTACCTTCAGCGGCTCATCGACTCGGGGTCACTGGACACGGCCAACATCACCTACCTCAAGATTCGCCGACTCAATGCTCTCGGGGCGCGTGAGCGCACTCTGGACCTACCCGAGTTCGATGACGTTTTGCGGATGCGGCTACCTCGCGGGGTGCGCCAGGTCCTGCTGGCAGCAGTCCATGAGCGGTATCTGGGCGACGCAGAAGCCCACCAGGACACCGCCTGGGCCCGCCAAGCGCTGCAGCGACACCCGCACTTAAGCGCCCTACAGAGCGGGGGAGACGTCACCGGGCCGCGGGAAGCACTCAGTACGCTGCTGGTCCTCAACCGCCTCTACCCCAACCAAGCGCAGGCTCCCAACGAAGAGCTTTGGCGGGATGACCCGTGGCTGCGCGCCCTCGCCGAAGACATACCGCCTGCTGCGACCAGTCCCGCCCCGGCAACCGCACCGGCAGTCGAACCGGATGTTCCGGCATTGCTGAACGCTGCCCGCTACGCCGAGGCGTGGGACAAGATCCAGGTCTTGCCGCGTGGACCTGAGCGGGACCGCCTCGCGGTGATGTGTGCACTCAACTTGGATGATGCGCAGTGCAGTCTCGGGCTCGCTGCGGAATTCACTCAGCAAGGTGAGGACTATCTCACGAGCATCGCAGTGCCTGGCTGGCTTCAAGAGTCGTGGCAGCGACATCTGCGCCAGGTGGCCGGCCTCAATGGTCAACCGCAGGCTTGGGCGGACCTGCTGCGCCTGGCGGCCGCCGGTTCCATGACAGCCGGGATGCTCACGGCCTTGGAGGAGGTCATCGACGGTTGGCCCAGTCCGGGCGCCGACGACGACACCATTGCCGCGATCCTGGAAGCGAACTCGCTGTCTGGACCTGGGCTGACTCAGACCCTGGACGTAATCCCCCTGCTCTTGCAGAGCGTGGAAGCCGGTGAGGCGCCACGGACCAGTGGCGGTGTATTGCAGTTGCTCATATTCTCGGAGGAGTACACCGCCGCCACGCTGTCAGCGTTGGCCGTGGCCTTGCAGCGCTTTCTCGCTGCATCTCCGGAGGGTGCCACCTACGGTGACACCCTCGGCATGCTCAGCGAGACCAGCGCACGCTGGGTGCAGGTGCGCACGGCAGACACCGTTCTGGACCTCATTGACGTCATCCTCGCCGGTCCAAACATCGCACCTAGTGCACGCGTGGCCACATGTGGGGAGTTGTTGACGCGACTGCGGTCCTTCGCCGTGCGCCTCAGCCCAGCCCAACTCGTCCTTGCTTCAGCACTCAGCGATGAGGTTGACTGCGCCCTCAGTTGGCCACTGCCTCAGGCAGACGTAGCAAACGTTGCCGACGCGTCGGCGCAGATCACAGCGACCGTCCTGTTGTACAGCCTGCAGGAGCACGTACTGCAACGTGCAGAACAGGCCCTGTCTTTCCTCTTTCCGCGTGTGACCGTGCACACCAGCAGTCACCTGGCCGGCACGAGCCAACTGCGGGACCAAGCCAGGGCTTGCGACGTGCTGGTCGTTGCTACAACGCGCGCTAGCCACGCGGCGACGGACTTCCTGCAGCGGCACAAGACCGGATCGATCGTCTATCCCAGTGGCGCCGGGTCAGGATCGATGCTGCGCGCTGCCACTGAGGCACTGCTGAGGCTGTCCGAGGAGTGAGCAGTGGTCGGGTCTGCTGCGCTTCAGCGCAGGGCCTGACCCCACTGTGACCTCGCCGTGAGCCCAGCGACGTTGACCCGGCGCCGCAACACCCGCGGCACCCTCTGCCCTAGCAGCACAGGGCTAGGTGTCGAGGCGCGTGCATCCACACTGCGTGCTCATGCTGCGGGCTTCAGTACACGACCTGGAAACAAGGAGGGGTCTGCTGCACTGATCGGTGACAACCTGACGTGCCCCACCCTCTGATTACCTCACCTCCTGTGAAGATCGAGCTTTTCCTGAGAGGCTCTGATCATGCCCAGACCGTTCCCACCGAGTTCCGAGCCAGGGCTGTGGCCCTCGTCCGGGCGGGCAAACCCGTCACGACTGCGGCCATCGAGCTCGTCATCAGCGCGGGCGCGCTGCACAAGTAGGTTCGTCAAGACCAGATCGACCGCGGTGAACGCAACGGGTTGAAGAGCCCCGAAAGCGCGGAGCTGACCCAAGCCAAGAAGCGCATCCATCAACTCGAAGTCGAAGTGGAGATTCTACGACAGGCCGCTCACCTGCTCGGGGAGGATCGACCCCACCCAAAAGGATTCACCCGGTGATCGACGTCCTCGTCGACGCTGGGCACCCGGTCAAGCTCTCCTGCCGCCTGCTGGGCGTCAGTAGCCCTGGCTACTACCGCTACAAGCACCGTCCCATCGCGCCGCGGACGATCCGCCGGGAATGGCTCACCGGGCTGATCCGAGAGGTTTACACCGCCTCCCGCCAGACCTACGGTTCCCGTCGCGTCCACGCTGTGCTCACCCAGGCGATGGGCGTGCAAGTCAGTGAGCGTCTCGTCGCGGTGCTGATGAGTCTGGCTGGGATCGCTGGACTTCCCGGGCCGGCGAAGGTCAAACGCCTCAGCGGCATTGCCATCGCGGACGACTGGTGTACCGCAAGTTTCATCGGCTGTCACCCAACGAGTTGTGGGTCACCGACATCACCGAGCATCCCACCCGGGAGGGCAAGGTGTACTGCTGCGCGGTGATGGACACGTTCTCGCGCCGGATCGTGGGCTGGGCCATCGACACCGCCCAAGTCTCCAACCTCGTCGTCAACGCCCTCGACATGGCCATCAAGAACCGCAACCCACCGGCCGGCGGTATTGTGCATGCGGATCACGGAGTTCAATTCACGTCGTGGGCCTTCACCAACAAGATCCGGGCTGCGAGGTTGATGCCGTCGTTCGGAACCATCGGCGACGGTTGTGACAACGCGATGATGGGATCGTTCTGGTCCAGCATGCAGATCGAGCTGCTGAACCGGAAGAAGTGGCGAACCCGCATCGAGTTGGCGAACGCGATCTTCGACTACATCGAGATCTTCTACAACCGCCAGCGTCGCCACTCCCGGCTCGACTACGTCAGCCCGGTTGAGCATGAACTACGCTACAAGGCGGCCGCCCCCACTTGATCTTCACACCGCAGTGGGTAACCAAGGGGTGGGGCGGGTCATAGCTGTCACCGATCAGTGCAGCAGACCCGAGTTTCGATGCGCGCCGGTGCACGCGCGGGCCAGGGTAGTGGCGCGCGCTGTAGAGGTCGGTACGGTGCTTGAAGGCGGCACTACCCCTGTCGCCCGACGGCGCTGGGCTCACCGCCAGACGAGACGGTCGGTCCGACATGGCCGCGACGTCGTCGCAGCAAGGCCAGCACGAGTACGGCCGCCGCGGTCATCCACGCCTTGCCCACAAGTTGGCCAGGCAGGAACGCCAGAGAGTTGAAAGCGAGCCAGAGGAAGATCAGAGAGTCCACTATAAAGCCAGCGATGTTGCTGAGGACGACTGCGGTCAGCCAGCGCCGCTTGCGCAGTGGGGTGTAGACGGCGAAGTCAGCTAGTTCGCTGAGGAGGAAGGCGGCGGCGCTGGCTAGGGCGAACTGCGGGGAGATCAGCGCTGAGAGCAGGGTGCCGATGACGATGGCGGCTAGCACCGCGCGCTTGCCGAGGTGGTCCTGGGTCAGGTCGCGCAGCGTGAAGGCCAGGCCGGCGAAGTACACCCCTGCTGGTGCGACCAGGCCGAAGCCGACGGGCACGGCGCCGAAGGTGGTGATGGCGTAGTTGGCGAGCAGCACGGTCGCCACGTAGCACGCCGCCAGCACCAGGCCCACCCGCCGACTCGTGCGCGGCGCGGCCAGATCAGAGGTGCTCATCGGTTTCTCCTCGGTAGGTGGCACCAGAGGTGCAGGTCTCGCGGACGGTCACGGCACTGAGCAGGGCCAAGGTGGGGGAGAGTTGCTGCCACATCCAGCGCGCGAGGACTTCGCTGGTGGGGTTGTCCAGCCCTTCGACCTCGTTGAGGTAGTAGTGGTCCAGACGCTCGATGACCGGGGCGACGAGCTTCTTCAGGTCGCCAAAGTCCATCACCCAGCCCAGGAGTGGGTCGGGTAGGCCGTTCACGTGCACGCTGACTCGGTAGGAGTGCCCGTGCAGGCGCGCGCACTTGTGCCCTGCGGGAACGTGCGGCAGGCGGTGCGCGGCTTCGAAGGTGAATTCGCGGAAGATCTCCATCAGGCGATCCCGAGGTACTTGTGGGTCTGCATCGATAGGCTCCACTGCGGATGGGTCAGGCAGTAGTCGATCGCGGCGCGGGTGTGGGCTTGCACGTCGGGTCCATCCATCGGCTGCAGGCGGAAGGAGGTGAAGTCCAGTTCGGCGAACTGCGCTGGATCTCCGCCGGCTTGCGGGTAGACGAGCTTCAGTTCGTCTCCCCTGCTCACCACCAGGTCTGCACCAATCTTGGGGCTAACGCAGAGCCAGTCGATGCCTGGTGGGGGAGTGCGGGTGCCGTTGGTCTCCACCGCCACCTCGAAGCCGCGCTGGTGCAGTGCCTGCACCGCCGCGTCGTCGAGTTGCAGCAACGGCTCCCCGCCGGTGCATACCACGAACTTGCGCTGGGCGCCGTGAGGGGCGTGGGAGTGTGCGCTGGAGTCGGACTCTGCAGTGATGGCGGAGCCATCGGTGAAGTCATCGGTGAGGCCAGCTGCTGGCCAACTCGCGTCCACGGCGGCGGCGAGGTCGTCGGCGGTAGCGAAGCGTCCTCCACCGACGCCGTCGGTACCGACGAAGTCGGTGTCGCAGAAGGTGCAGATCGCGCGGGCGCGATCTTTCTCTCGACCGGTCCACAGGTTGCAGCGCGAGAAGCGGCAGAAGACGGCGGGGCGGCCGGCGTGGGTGCCTTCACCTTGCAGCGTGTAGAAAATCTCCTTGAGCAGGTAGGTCACCGTCACGCTCCGCGGTAGGGCAGGGGGTCGGTGCTGCCTGCCTCGGCGAAGCCGTTCAAGCGCAGGAGGCAGGAGTCGCAGTGCCCGCACGGGTGTCCGGCCGCGTCCGGGTCGTAGCAGGAGGAGGTCATGCCGTAGTCCACGCCCAGGGCCAAGCCCGCTCGCACGATGTCGGCCTTGGTCATCTGCATCAGGGGGGCGTGGATGGTCAGTTCGGTGCCCTGCACGCCAGCGCGGGTGGCCAGGCGTCCCATGGCTTGGAAGGCGTCGACGTACTCGGGGCGGCAGTCCGGGTAGCCGCTGTAGTCCAGGGCGTTGACGCCGATGAAGATGTCGCCGGCGCCGACGACCTCGGCGTAGGCCAAGGCGTAGGACAAGAAGATCGTGTTGCGGGCCGGCACGTAGGTGATCGGGATGTCGGCCTGCAGGTCCTCGACCGTGTCGTGCTTGGGCACCGCGATGTCCGCGGTGAGGGCTGAGCCGCCGAAGACGGTGAGGTCGATGGTGGCGATGACGTGCCCGGCCGCGCCCAGGGCCGTGGCGACGCGGCGGGCAGCGTCCAACTCCACGGCGTGGCGCTGGCCATAGGCGAAGCTCAGGGCGTAGGGGGTGAAGCCTTGGGACTTAGCGATGGCGAGGACGGTGGTGGAGTCCAGGCCTCCGCTGAGCAAGACGACGGCGGGTCGGTCCATGGGGCATCCCTCAAGTGATCGTTAACTGCGCTGGCGGCATGTCGGTGTGACTTGCCGGTGTGATGTGCAGGTGCGCGAGCACCACCGTAGACCAGTAACTGCAGATCCAGCCAGCGACACGTAGCCTGTAGTATCGAAGTGCTCAAAGGAGGCGCAGCGTGCGTAAACTGACCGTGGTGGTGACCTGCAGCGACCGCAAGTCGCAACCGGTCGCTCCTGACCTCCGCCTGCGCGACGTCCCCGAGGAGCACCCCGAGTCCCGTGCCCACGCCTGGGACGGGCGACTGCGCCGGGCCGCGCAGCACCACCCGGGCTCGCAGCGACCCCTGGCCACGCTCTACCAAGGTGATCACTGGGCGCAGGCGCAAACCCTGCCCGCTGCCGCCGCCCGCGTCGGCTTCCACGCCGACCTCTGGGTCGCCTCCGCCGGGCTGGGACTGCAGCCCATCACCGCACAGGCACCCGCCTACGCGGCCACCTTCGCCGCTCGCCACCTCGACCGCGTCGCCGCCGACGCGTGCGGGCGGCAGCAGTGGTGGGCGGCTCTGCAAGCCCGCCGTGGCGCCAGCACCCTGGCCGACTTGGCCCGCGCCGGCTCACTGCTGATGATCTTCTCCGAGGACTACGGCCACGCCGTGCAGGAAGAACTGCACGCAGTCGCCCACGTCGGCGCTGACGCCCTGCTCATCGGCGGCGCCAGCGACATCGACGGTCTGCCACGCCTGGCCGCCGATCGACGCCTGCGGTCCCACCTGGGGGGCACCTTAACCAGCCTGAACGTGCGCACGGCGCTGGCGTGGCTGCAGCGACTGAGCCCCAGCACCACCACCAGCTCTGGCTCCGCCTTGGCCACCACGGCCGGACCCCTCGTTGGTGGGCCCACGTTGACCTCGACCGCTGCCTGGCGGCGTTGGCGGCGCTGGAGCACCGCGCACGCGCACGAAGAGGTCTACGACCGACGTCCCTTGAGCGACGAGCAGGTACGCGCCTACATCGGCACCCGGCACGCGCTCATGGCCCGCCCCAGCCGCACCACACTGCTACGAGCCCTCCGTGAGGACGGCTACGCCTGCGAGCAGTCCCGCTTCGGCCACCTCTACACCCAGGTCCTGCAGCACCTGGCTGAGCAAGACGCTCACCACGACGCTGAGCAGGACGTCGGCTTGGACATCGCCGAGGCCAGTGGACACAGCAAGCGAGGCATCGTGCAGAGCACGCAGCGAGCACGGCACGGCCCCAGTCCAGGGCGCGATCAGGTAGCAGGGGGAGCAGCATGAGCGAAGGCATCATCCGACGACGGGCACTGCGCATCCTGCAACGCGAGGACGTGCCGCTGTACCTGTTCGCGCTCGCCGCCTCCGACGTCGCCCGCATCGCCGACGTCGCGCGCATCTCGCGCGACGACTTCGGCAAGCTCATCGGCTACCAGCGCCCGGAGAAGAAGCAGCACGTCAACCAGATCGTCGACTACCTCGACACCGACGGCGCGCTCTTCCCCAACGGCCTGATCCTGGCTCTGCCCACCAGCGTGCATTTCCGCTCCAGCCGCGGCCCCGGCGCCAGCGACGGCCTCGCCACCGCCGGGGAGTTGGAGATCCCCTGCCCTGAAGAAGACGGCGCACCACGCCCGGCGTGGATCGTCGATGGCCAACAGCGCAGCCTGGCGCTCGCCCGCACCCGCAACACCTCCTTCCCCGTACCGGTCGCCGGCTTCGTCACCGAGAACCTCGACATGCAGCGTGAGCAGTTCCTGCGGGTGAATACCGTGCAGCCCCTGCCGACCAACCTAGTCACCGAACTGCTGCCGGAGGTTCCGACCACCATCTCCCCGCGCATGTCCGCGCGCCGGCTGCCCTCGGCCTTGGTGGACATGCTCAACCAAGACCCCGAGTCTCCCTTCCGCGGCTTGATCCGCCGCGCCTCCACCGACGTGGACAAGAAGTCCGGCGCGGTCATCACCGACAACAGCCTGGTGCTTGCCATCGGTGAGTCCCTCAACTCCCCCCTCGGGGTGCTCTTCCCCTACCGCAACCTCGCCGACGGCACCACCGACACCGCAGGCATCCGCCAGTTGCTCATCACCTACTGGACCGCGGTACGCCGCCTCTTCCCCGATGCATGGGGCAAGCCACCCACGGAAAGTCGACTTATGCATGGCCTCGGCATCCGCGCCATGGGCCGACTGATGGACCGCATCATGGTCAGCATCGACGCTGCTGCCCCCAGCGCAATTGACGACGTCATGACGGAGTTGTGGCGGGTGGCTCCGGTGTGTCGGTGGACGCACGGCACGTGGGAGGGACTGCGAGTGGACTGGAACGGACTGCAGAACAACCCTAAGGACATCAGCACCCTGTCCAACTACCTCGTGCGCGCGTATCTGCAGGCAAGGACGAGCACCTCATGAAGTTCTACTTCCCCGACAGTCAAGACCTGATCAGCCCCACCTACGACTTTGACCGGGATGAGTACCACCCGTTGCGAGTGCGTCAGCGCGACGATCGCTACGCACACGAAGCACTTACCGCCCGCCCTTACGACGGCATCCTCGTCAGCAAGGGCATCGTCGACGGTTCCATCAGCGGAACCGGCAAGTACACCACCTCTCAACGCGCACGCCTGTACCGCCTGGGCGTGCGCGACTTCTTCCGACTCCCTGACGGGATCGAGACTCTTGGTGACAACGGCGCCTTCGCCTACGCCACCGAGGAAATCCCGCCCGTCACCGTGGAGCAGGTCCTCGACTTCTACGACGGCTGCGGCTTCGACGCCGGCGTCAGCCTGGACCACATCGTCTTCGGATACCAACCCGACGAAGTCGTGCAGGCGGCCGGCGGCATCTTAAACGACGAGCAGAACGCTTGGGAAACCAGACGCGAGCTCACCCTGAAATACGCAGCGGAGTTCCTAGAAGCAATCCACGAACGCGGATCCACCCTGGTACCCGTCGGGGCAGCACAAGGGTGGAGTCCAAGCACCTACGCCAACAGCGTGCAACGTCTCCAAGATTTGGGCTACCAGCGCATCGCCCTCGGCGGCATGGTCCCGTTGAGAACGCCCGCTATCCTCGCGTGCCTCAACGCCATCGACGCCGTCCGCAAACCCGACACCCAACTGCATCTGCTGGGCATCACCCGTCTCGACGCCATGGAAGAGTTCGCCCGACTAGGCGTGTCTAGCCTGGACAGCACTTCCGGCTTCCGGCAGGCGTTCATGGACGAAAAAAATAACTACCACACCGCCAACGGCAATTACGCCGCTATCCGCGTGCCCCAGGTCGATGGAAACCTCAAACTCAAGAAGGCCATCGTGGCTGGTCAGGTCTCCCAAGCCAGTGCCGTTCGTTTGGAACGCGAATGCTTGAGTGCCCTGCGTGCCTACGACGAGGGCGCCGCCAGTCTCGAAGAGGCTTTGGAGACCGTCTTGGCCTACGACGCGTTAGTGCGTCCGCCGGCCGACCGCGCGAAACAATCGTATGAGGAGATGTACCGCACCACCCTCCAGGACCGCCCCTGGACGACGTGCTCATGCGGATTGTGCGAGCGACACGGCATTCAGTTGGTCATCTTTCGAGGCACCGAACGCAACAAGCGGCGCGGTTTTCACAACCTCGCTGTCCTGGCCGCCAAGATGCACACCCTGCGCCCCGCCAGAGTCAAGCCGACTGCGTCGCGGACCAGGGCAAAGGCGCAGACAACATCAGGCGCGCCGATGCGCACGACGCAGGGGCGGACCACTGCGGCCACGGGGGGATTGGCGGCGGCCGACTCGACCGTAACGAAGGCCACGGCGAGGACCGCGAAGGTCACCGCGAAGAAGTCCACCGCAGTGGAAGTTCCTGCAAGGAAGACTGTCACCAAGAAGACGGCGGCGAAGACAACGACGAAGCGCACAAGGGGAACTGATGGCTGACCGGTACGAACTGCGACTGCCCGCCCTGCAGATCCGCCAGGGCGAGCGCTTCATCTACTGCTTTGCCGTCGACGGCAAAGTGCTGCCGTCGTTCACCGCCGTCTCGCGCGTGCACCGTAGCAACGCCGCACTGCACGGCTATCAACGCCCAGAAGTGCTTAGTCACATCAAGGCCATTCGTCGCTACCTCGAGTCCTCAGACGCGATGCTGCCCAACGCCATCGTCTTGGCCTTCAACGAGAGCGTGCGCTTCCAGCCGAGCAGGCGCAAAAACATTGTGGACTACTCCACCATGGGCGAGTTGATCATCCCCATCGACGAAACGATCGATGAGGCGGACAAGGCCGCGTGGCTCGTTGACGGGCAACAGCGTAGTGCAGCAATCCGCGACGCCAACGTCGATGAGTTCCCCGTCGCTGCAGTCGGCTTCATTACTCACGGTGAGGAGGAGCAGCGTTCACAGTTTATACTCGTCAACAACGCCAAGCCCCTACCCAAGGGACTGATCCACGAATTGCTGCCCGACACCGTTGGGCACCTGCCAGCGAAATACGCCAAACGTCAACTTCCGGCGTTGCTGATGTCGCGCCTGAACAACGAAGACTTGTTCAGCTACAACGACGACGACAGTCCTTTTCAGGGTCGCATCGCCACCCCCACCGCCCCAGACGGCTACATCAAAGACAACAGCGTCTTGAAGATGATCGAAAGCAGCCTCAACGAGGGGGCCCTCTACCAGTACCGCAACCCCAGCGACCACTCCGGCGACGCCGACGCCATGCTGCTTCACCTGAAAATCTTCTGGAGCCTGGTCCGCGCGACCTTCCCCGAGGCCTGGAGCATGCCGCCGCGCAAGTCGCGCCTTACCCACGGCGTCGGCATCCAAGCCATGGGCTTCGTCATGGACGCCCTGACCGAGAACACCCCCGCCGCCAAACTTCCTGACCTAGATCTGCACGAGCCGTTGCAGCGACTACGCGAGGCGTGCGCTTGGACCTCGGGCACATGGCAGTTCGGCAAGAGTGATCAGCGACACTGGAACAGCCTCCAAAATACCCCCAATGATGTGCGGTTGTTGACCAACTACCTCCTGCGCGTCATCCGATCTTGAAACGGTGATGGGCCGTAGAACTATTGCCGAATTGAGTCTGCTATTTAGTCTTGAGCAGGTTGGCCCGGCAGTCGAGGCGGCTTGAAGATGAAAGTCAAGGCACACCATCCCCGGCCGACGCTCTTGCTGCTCGCGAATCCACGCCCGCAGCGGCTGCACCGCCGGGACGGTGAGGAGCATCTCGCGTCGTTCGGCAAGGCGAGCCGCGTCAGCGAGACCGCGGGGTGCGTCGAGGAACATGCGCGGCAGCGTAGGACCGCCGCGATCGCCGATGCTGTTCTCGTGCGCTTCCACTTGGATACGTCGGCCACTGCCGTTGAGGCGTGGAGCGAGGCCCGGCTGCAGTTCGAGCCTCGCGGCTGGCAGGTGGAGTACCGCCAGAGTCTGAGGGAAGCAATAGCTGACCTGGATCCCCGAGCTGCACACGGGTTGCTGGCGGAGTACCTCACCCCGGATGACGTGTTCGTCGACGTGGAGAACGTCCTGCTCTACAACGTCGGGACGGCGGTATTCGCTCCTGTCGTCGCGGTAGGGATCACCTGCCGACAGGGGCGCGCCCCCGATGACCGCCACCACGTCAGGTACCGCGTCGTGGAGTCTCCTCTTGCGCCTGGCGGCGGGGCGTTGATCGGCCAGGTCGCAGCCGACCTCGGTACCGGGGTACCGAAGACCGCCGGGCGGTGGTGGGCGGCACTACGCGAATCCGCCGTCACACCGCAGCCCTTCCGCCAATCCGCGGGGAGCGACGCCGCTTTCACCGTGGACGTCGTCCTGACCAGCCCCACCCCTGCACGAGTACGCCTCCCCGGGTTGCTCAAGCCGCTTCTGGATGGGTTGATCAGCTGCTTTCACGCGCATGACAGTACGAACGCGGCCCTGTTGCCGAAGCGGCTGGCGGCCCATGGCCTGCCTGAACACGCGTGGGACCTGCTGGTGGACAGCGCCACAAGCGGACTGGGGACCCGTCCCCTCGTACGCCCCTACCGCGACGGCATCGCGTGGAATCCGGCTGATGACCGGTGCGATGCCTTCCGGGTGGTTCTACAGGCAGGCTCACCGTGGTCCATCGCCGCGGAGCTGCGCGAGCACGTGCCAGAAGCAGCGGCCCCCACCCCCTGGTGAACCCGTATCGCGCTGAGCGAAGTGCGCCCCAGCACATCGTTCTGGCGGTCTTGACTGCCTGCCGCTATCGGCAGTAAACGACCCTTTAGTGCCGAACCCCGTGCCAAGGGGGGCTCCGTGACCCCAGCTCCTCCACCCGAGAGCACCAAGACCACCACTCGGGTCACCCTCCAGGCTGCCCCCTCGGGTGCTGGCCTACCTGCGCGTCTCCACCGCCAAGCAGGCCGACTCGGGCGCCGGCCTGCAGGCCCAGCGCAGCGCCCTGCAGGCCGAGGCCGATCGACAGGGCTGGGACCTGGAGTACGTCGAAGACGCCGGCTACTCCGCCAAGGACCTCAACCGCCCCGCCCTGACCGGCGCACTGGCTCGGCTGAACGCCCGCGAGGTCGACGTGCTGCTGGTGGCGAAGCTGGCCCGTCTCTCCCGCTCCGTGCACGACCTCTCTGGACTGGTGAAAGGGGCCACCCGGCGCGGATGGTCGGTGGTCTGCCTCGACGTCGGCGTGGACACCTCCACCCCTAACGGCAAGTTCATGGCCACCGTCACTGCCGGCATCGCCGAGCTCGAGCGGGAGCTGATCGGCCAACGCACCCGCGACGCCCTGGCCGCGAAGAAGGCCGCCGGTGTACGCCTGGGTCGGCCCCCGGTGCTCCCTGGGTCCGTGGTGCGCCGCATCGTCGAAGAGCCTGAGGCCGGCCGCTCCTGGCAGACCATCGCCGACGGCCTCACCGCCGACGGGGTGCCCACCGCCCGTGGCGGTGCCACCTGGACCTTTTCTTCGGCCCGGGCCGTCTACCGATCCCAGGCCGCCGCAGGTCTCACCGCCTCCCAGTTCTGAGAGGCGCGCTTCCTGCAATACGGCGACCCACTGCTTCTGGGCGCATCAGCACACCCGATCGGAGTCTTCAGCCATCCCTACGACCACGTCGATCCCTTGGAGGCAGCAGCTTCGAGCGCAAGGGATGGTCATGAGTCAGTCCGGTCCGGTCTACAGCCCCGACGGGCGTCATCTCTGGGACGGCCAGCAGTGGGTACCGATCGCCTCCTCCACCTTCCTGCCCTCCCAGCCGACTGCCGCCGCACCTTGGTACCGCAAGCAGATCGCTAGCCCCGGCATGGTCATGATCATGCTGGTGATCGTCGTACTTCTTGGAGGGCTCATGGTCCACGCAGCCCAGGAGGAGCAGAAGTCAGAACGGCAGTCTCACTACATCTACTGCCAGACCTACGGCGAGGGGGACCTCCAGTGCTGACCCTGCGCCGTCTCGCCGTCCCCGTGCTCACCGCTGCCGCGCTGCTCACTCTGACCGCCTGTGGCTCTGACGCCGCGGCCACGGAAGCGACTATGGCCACCGGCGAATGGCTGGAAGGCCCCATGAACTCCAGCATGGGCTCACTCACCGCCGCCGCCGGCGCGGCCAGTGACCACTCCACTGCCACCACCTTCGTGCCGGCTGACTGCGAGGCCCTGGCCAACGCGGTCGACGACGCCCGGGCCCAGTCGCTGCCCTCCGACGCCGAGTTGGCAGGTCACTGGGGCACGTTCGTCGACCTCTTCGCCGCCATGGGCGATGCCTGCCAGGCCAACGAGCCCGCCACCTTTCTGACCCACATGCAGGAGATTTCCCTTCTGCTCGACGCATTCGAAGAGCGCATCGAGTAGCTCTAGCGGTCTTCCAGCGCTGTGATCCGACACATCCCCAGGACCGGGATGGACCACCGCGAGGTGACGCAACCACGCTGCCGCACAACCAACGCCGTCGAAGACGGCCTGTACCCGCGCCATGTACGGGCGGTAGGCGAGCCCGTGCGAGACACCTACCTCGGGCAACACCGACGAGGCACACTGCGACCAAGGGTTGGAACCATGGCTACACGCCGAGACTTCATTCTGATGAGCGAGGTGCTGCGCACGACGGCCATGCCTTCGTCGCTGCGGCTCGAACTGGCAAACGTGCTGGCGCGCGAGCTCGCTGAGCGCACGCCCCACTTCGACCCTGTCCGCTTCATCCATGAGGCCACCCGTGGCTCTCGCCCCGGCGAGCCCTTCACCATGGCGCTGCCCGACAGCCCGCTCATGGTCAGCCCCGCCGACCTGCGGTCCTCTTGGGCCGAAGACGACGATCTGACGATGGAGGAGCGCGCCTTGCTGGCGCAGGCCGCTGACCCGCTCATCCTGGCTGCGCTCGTCGCCTCGGTCGATGAGCACGGCGATGCCATCGCCAAGGTGGTCGACGACGTGATCTACGACGCCACCAGCAACCTGATCGAGCACGTCTACAGGAAGCACAACCTAAACGCTCCAATCCGGCCTGACCGCCGCGTCGAGGCGTAGGCACTTTGCCCTCTTCGCTACGCACCTCGACCAGGTAACCGGGAAGGGGTCTCTTCACGGTGAGGATGGAGCTGTACATCCTCGCTTTCCTCACCAGCTGCTGTGGGCGGTCGGTTGCCTGCGCAGCGGCTCCAGGACGGAGGGTGAACAGACTTCTCGTCTGCGTCAGTGGGCTTGCCCGGTACCGCTTGGGCGCCTGCGTACCCGCCTGATGCCAGTCCGATGACCACCACTTCCCAGGCTGGCTACCGGAGGTTCTCTGCTTCGGGGTCTTCCTCCGTGGTGTCCGCTTCGGCTTCCTCCCAGCACGCCAGCGACGCCGGCAGTGGCAGGCCGTACTTCTCGCACAGGAACCTCGTCCGGCAGAACCGCCGTGCGTCCTTGGCCACCTGCGTCATCACCGCTGCGCTGCCACCAGCACTGAGGGCCATCCCCACCACGGGCACGAACTTGCTGACCTGGCTCACTGAAACGGTGGCGCTTTTGGGCCCCAACTGCTCCGCGGCCGTCTTCATCGCCGCCAGCAGTCGGTGGTCGCTCAGCAGCTTGGCCGACCACTTCTTGCGGCCATCGATGGCCCAGTAGGCCTGCGCGGCATCCCGCATTGGGACAGCTTTGCTGGCCTGCTCAATGAAGGAGCGCCGCAGCAGATGGGTGATGAACACCCGTTCGGAGTCCGCGCCGGCGTCGAAGCCGTAGCCGTAGGCGATGCGGGTGGCCACCGATGTAGTGAGGGCCTGCACCAGCAGCAGGTCCATGGGGATCGCCGCCACCGGGCCGAAGGGCACCAGGGACAGTGCGCCCATCGCCGCGCCCTCGGCGGCACCCATGGTGCCGGCCTTCGCGGTCAGGCCGTGGTTGAGGGAGTCAACGACCTGCAGGTCGAGTTGGTGCAGGTCACGGAAGCTGGCCACCTGGAGGCCACGGTCCTCAATGAGGCGCTGCACGCCGGCGGGGTTGTTCAGGTCCAGCATCCACTCGTTGGCCAGCTCCAGCAGGTGGGTGACCTGGCCCAGCAGCGGTGCCGCGGCCCGGTCAGTGACCGTCGTGGCGATTGTTCCGGTGAGCTGGGCCACCGGCCGGCGCACGGCGTCGGGCACGCCCTTGGCCGCGGCTGCGGCGACGCGTTGGGTGCCGTGGGCGAGCTTGGCGCCGATCTGCCATGCGGGCCTGCGGTGGCGGCGCTGGTCCCAATGAGCTTGCAGTGCGAGCCACTCGCGGCGCTCGTAGGCACTCAGCGGTGCCGGCGGGGCAGCAGGGGAGACCGCGGCCTGCTGGTCCTGGTTCAACGACCCGTCGTCCATGTGGCCCTCTCACTTCGCCCTCTGCAACTTTCTCGGTACTCAAGGTATGCAGATAAGGTAGGTCGCCGCTGGTGATCGGGGACTGCTATGTCCCACCGACCGATCGTCGTGACCCTCGCCGGGCACCTGACCCCGCTGTTGGGGCCCTACGACCCCGCTGCCACCGACAGCCGCCAGATTGCCGTGCGGGGGCGCGTCGGGCACCTGCTCGAAGCGCGCACCGTCCGCCCGGGGCGCCGCCTCTCGACGGCGCTGCTCGATGAGGGCGGCGTCGAGGAACGGCACTTGCCGACCTCGGCGACCGGCGGCGCGGCCGGGTTCGTCGATGACGCGGTGCGCGAAGCGCTGCGTGGGCGGGTCCGCTACAGCTGACCCACCCGCCCGGGCTGCCGGGCGCCTGTGACCACCACCGCCCCGACCGGCTGACGCCTCGGGGCGGTGGTGCGTCGTCGCAGGTCAGGTGGGGTGCGTTAGGCCAATGGTGAAGTCAACAGAGGGGTTGTTGCCTGCTATTTCCGATTTAGGGGTGGGCCGTCCGTCGTCCTGGCCGGGATGCGAAGCGGTTACGCCGTTCGAGAAAGGAGTCGGCGCTTGCTCCGCATGACCCATGACCACACCACCGACCGAAAGTAGGCCCCTGTGCTGATCGTGAAGCTGACCGTCGACGAAGTCACCGCCGACGGCATCGAACTCGACCTCGAGTCAACCCTGACCGTCACCACCAGGGACGTTTTCGCCGACGGCGTCGAGGTGCTGTGCGCTGACGTTCTGCGGCACCTCGGCGCTGGACCTGCTGAGCCGGGCGTGCTCGTCGACGACGCGGCCACCACCGCCGTCGATGTCGCCACCGCTGGCGGGCCGCTCGACACGCTCACCCCCCGCGAACTAGGGCGGCTGCGGATGACCGTCGAGAACGAGGACATCCGCGACCGACGCCGCCGCTTCGACCCCATCGCGTCCGCCGACGACCTCGCGATGGTGCTGCCGATCCTGCGGAAGCTGCTCGCCGCGCACCCCAGCTAAAGGCGGAGCGTTGTCAACACCCTCAAGCCGAACGTGTTCGACGAGCACGCCGCCTTGGTCAGGCTCGCCGAGGCTCTGACCGGTGCGATGGAACGGCGCGCGCTCGTGCTCGAAGCCGACGGGCAGCAGATCGCGCGGTCACCGCGAGCGGGATGCACAACACGGCGGCGTGGCGCTCATCTGAGCGATGCCCCCCTGATCGCTTTCCCATGCCGTGCCCACCCCGTGGCGTGGCGACCATCGCGCAACTCCTCGATGAGGTGCTGCCGCAGACACCGATCACGACGGTGGCCCAGCTGGTCCGGCTCACGGGCCGCTCCCCGCAGGCCGTCAAAGAGGCCGTCGACCGGCTGCACCGGGCCGGTGTTCTGGTGCAGACCACCGCGGGCCGCCGCAACCGTGCCTTCGAGGTTGACGGGCTCGTCGAGCTCATCGCCGGGTTCGAGCGGTCGCTGGCCTCACCCGTCGGCGACACCGCGGTCGAGTCACCCGTCCGGCCCGTGCCGCGGCGCTCGCCCGACCATTGACATCGATCATCAGTTGATTGCGCGATCCGCGCACCGGGGCTAGCGTGCTTCGTGCGTCCTGAACGGATCGACGCGCTGCTTTCTGACCAGCACGGCGCCCAGGCAGAGCGACGGTCTCGTCCCGAGATGCGGATGAGCTGTGCGACAGAAGGTCGACGAGGAGGTCGAAGTGGGAGATCTGCTCATCCTCGCCGACGATCTTTCCGGCGCCGCGGAGTCAGCCGCCGCCCTGCGAGTGCGCGGTTCGCGCAGAACGGACCCGGTCCATGTTGGCTTCTGGCCCACCGACGTCCCAGCGGACGACACCGTCCTCGACCTCCACTGCCGCCACCTGAGCCCTGCCGACGCCGAGCGCCGCGTCCACGAGGTGCTGGCCGCTGCCCCCGGCCGCACCGTCGTCGCCAAGATCGACAGCCTGCTGCGCGGCAACCTCGTACCCCTCCTGCGCGCCCTGCCCCGCCCGGTCGTCCTGGCCCCGGCCCTGCCGGTCGCGGGACGCACCGTCGTCGGTGGCCGGGTCCTCGTCGACGGGAACCCGCTGTCCACCACGACCGCTTGGGCGGCCGAGGGCCGGCCCGCACCGGCGACGGTGGCCGACGCCCTGCCCGGTCTGAGGACCGCTACCGTGCCCTTGGACGTCGTGCGCTCGGCCGGCCTCGCTGCACACATCGCGCAGGCCCCACCCGGCACGGTCGTCGTCTGCGACGCCGAGACCGACGACGACCTCGACCGCATCGTCACCGCGTCGCCCGGGTGCTTCCTCGTCGGCTCGGCCGGGTTGGTCGCGGCGGTGGCTCGGGCCCTCCCCGCCGACGGCGACCCCGGTACGACGACGACCCGCCCGTCGCACCACCTCGTCGTGGTCGTCGGCACCGCGGAACCCACGGCGCAGCACCAGGCCGACCTGCTGGTGCAGATGGGGGCGATCGCGGTCGACCTGCCCTGCGCCGACGTCCTGCGGGGAACCGTCGACCACCTCACCTGCGCGGTCGCCACGAACCTTCTCACCGTGGTCCGCCTCACCGGCCGCGCCGACGGCCGCGACCTGTCCCGCGCCCTCGGAAGGACAGTCGCCGACGCCGTCGGTGACGCCGATCTCGTCCTCACCGGCGGGGAGACCGCCCGCCACGTCCTCGACGCTCTGCACGTCCCGTCCCTGCGCTACGTGGCGCAGATCGAGCACGGCGCCGTCCGCTCCGAGACCCCCGACGGCCGGCACGTCGTCACCCGCCCCGGCAGCTTCGGCGGCCCGGACAGCCTGCTCCGGATCGTGCGCGCGCTGAACCCCGACCTCCTCCCGCCCCGACCTTCGGAAGGCCTCCCCATGAGCAGCAGCGCGAACCCCGCGATCGCCGTGACCATGGGCGACGGGGCCGGGGTCGGCCCCGAGGTCGTCGTCGCCGCACTCCTGCACCCGAGCGTCGTCGAGACCTCCCGCTCCGTCGTCGTCGGCGACGCAGCCCGGCTGCGCCAGGCCGCGGACGTCCTCGGCGTGGACGCGGAAATCGTCCCGGTGCAGGGGGTCGCGGACGCTGTCTTCGAACCCGGGCGCATCAACGTCGTCGACCTCGGCCTGCTGCCCGCGGACCTGCCGTGGGGGGAGCTGTCCCCCGTGGCCGGCGACGCGGCCTACCACTACGTGCGGGTCGCCAGCGAGATGGCGATGCGGGGAGAGGTGCAGGCGATCTGCACCGCCCCGTTGAACAAGGAGGCCCTGCACCTCGGCGGCCACGTCTACCCCGGCCACACCGAACTGCTCGCCGAGCTCACCAGAACCCCGGAGGTGTCGATGATGCTGTCGACCCCGACGTTGAAGGTCATCCACGTCACCACCCACATCGGCCTGATCGACGCCATCGCCAAGATCGAACCCGGTCTCGTCGAGCGCACCGTCCGCCGCGGTCACACCGCCCTCGTCGCCGCGGGGAACCCGAACCCCAAGATCGGCGTGTGTGCCATCAACCCCCATGCCGGGGAGGGCGGGTTGTTCGGCTACGGCGAGGAGGCCGAGAAGATCACCCCGGCGATCGAGGCCCTGCGCGCCGGCGGCATCGACGCCATCGGCCCACTGCCCGCCGACACCCTCTTCTTCCTCGCCGGCCGCGGCGACTACGACCTCGTCGTCGCGATGTACCACGACCAGGGCCACGGGCCGGTGAAGGTCCTCGGCATCGAGGCCGGGGTGAACATCACCGTCGGCCTGCCCGTCATCCGCACCTCCGTCGACCACGGCACCGCCTTCGACATCGCCGGCACGGGCACGGTCGATACCCGCAGCATGGTCGAGGCCATGCGGCAGGCCATCGAGGTCGCGCCCCGCCCGACCACGAACTGACGGGGGACGCGTGCCCTCCGCAGCGACCGGAACCCGGCGCTCCGCCATCGTCGACCTCGCCCTCGAGGAGGGCCTCGCCCACGTCGAGGCGCTCGCCGCGCGGTTCGAGGTGTCACCCTCGACCATCCGCCGCGACCTCGCGATCCTCACCGCCGAGGGGCACATCGCCCGCACCTACGGCGGAGCCATCCCGATCAGCGCGCACTCCGAGACGACGCTGCGCCAGCGGATGGACGAGGCCCATGGCGCCAAGACCGCGATCGGGCGGTGGGCCGCCACGCAGATCGCCGCCGACGACACCGTCCTGCTCGACGTCGGTTCCACCGTCGGGGCGCTCGCCGCCGAGCTGCGCGGGGCGCGGGGGCTGACCGTCATCACCGCCAGCCTCACCGTCGTCGGCGCGCTGTCCGACGCCGACGGGGTCACCGTCGAGTGCCTCGGCGGCCGGTTGCGCCCCGTCAGCCAGGGATTCCTGGGGCCCCTCACCGAGGCCGCGCTGGAACGGATCAGCGCCGACGCGGTGTTCCTCGGGACCGACGGGATCTCCGACGAGGGGGAGATCTGCGAAGCGGACCAGCAGCAGGTCCGGCTGAAGGAGCTCATGGCGCGGCGCGCGGACCGCGTCCACGTGCTCGCGCACGGGGCCAAGCTCGGGGTCCGCCCCTTCCACGCCTGGGTCCGGCTCCCGCTGCCCTGGACGGTCGTCACGGACGCCACCGCCCCGGCGGAACGCGTCGCGGCGCTGCGGGCGCGGGGCGTGGAAGTCGTCGTCGTCGACGAAACCGTGACCCCCACCTGACCCGCCGGGCGTTCAGCGGGCGCGCGCCCACTCCTGGAACGCCGCCGCTTCCACCGGCCGCGAGAACAGGTACCCCTGCACGACGTCGCACCCCATCTCGGCGAGCAAGCGCCGCTGCTCCTCCGTCTCCACACCCTCGGCGACGGTGCGGACCCCGACCGCGCGGGCCAGCTGCACGCACGCCTGCACGATGGCGGTGTCGCTCGCGTTCACCCCGAGGCCGGTGACGAACGAGCGGTCGATCTTCAACTCGTCGACGGGGAAGCGCTGCAGGTACGTGAGACTGGCGTACCCGGTGCCGAAGTCGTCGACGGAGACGCCCACGCCGAGGTCCTTCAACGTCGCCAGCGTCGCCGCCGCCGCGTCGGGATCCACGGCGAGGGCGGTCTCGGTGACCTCCAGGACCAGCAGGTGCGCCGCGAGCCGGTGACGGGCGAGCGCCCCCGTCACCGCGTCCACGAGACCGGGGTCGGTCAGCTGGCGCGTGGACAGGTTCACCGCGACCTCGACCGTCGCGCACTCCGGGTCGCGGGCCCAGCGCGCGGCCTGCTCCACGGCCGCGTCCAGCACCCACGCACCGAGTTCACGCACCAGGCCGGACTGCTCGGCGAGGTCGATGAACTCCGACGGCGGCAGCAGACCGCGCACGGGGTGCTGCCAGCGCACCAGGGCCTCCACGCCGCTGATCCGTCCGTCGTGCACCCGGACCTGGGGCTGGTGGTGCAGGCGCAACTGGCCGTCGGGGATGCCGCGGCGCAACTCGCCCAGCAGCCGCAGCCGGTCCGCAGCCCCGTCGTCGGTGCGGGGATCGTGCACCTCGACGCGCTGCCGGCCCCGGGCCTTGGCCCGCTGCATCGCCACCCCGGCGTCGTGCAGCGCCCGGTCCGCGTGGCCGGGCTCGGGGGCGGCGAGCGCCGCGCCGATGCTCGCGGAGGTGACGACCTCCAGACCGGCGAGGACGACGGGCGCGGTGAGCTCCTCCAGGAGCCGTTCCGCGAGGGCGCGCGCCGCGTCGAGGTCCTCGCAGCGGTCGACGACGACGAACTCGTCCGCGGAGGACCGCGCCACGACAGCCCCCTCGCGCACCACCGCGCACAGGCGCTCGGCGACCGTCAGCAGCAGTTCGTCGCCGGCGGCGACGCCCAGGCTCTCGTTGACGACGGCGAAGTGGTCGAGGTCCACGACGAGGACCCCGACCGAGGTGCCGGTCGCGGACTCCAGGTGCACCGACAACCCCGCGCGGTTCGGCAACCCGGTCAGCGGGTCCTGCAGCGCACGACGACGGCTCTCGGTCTCGGCGGCGGCGCGGCGGTCGTCGGACTCCTCGGCCCGGTGCAGGGCGGCGACGAGTTCCCGCTCGTGCGCGCGCCGCTCCGGCGCGCTGAAGACGACGACGCGCACCTCGTCCGGGACGCCGTCCGTCACGGGGGCGCGGGTGGCGGTGACGAGCGCCGGACGACGCACGCGGTCCGCGCCGACGATCTCCACGACGACCTCGCTCACGGTCCCCGTCGTGCTGAGCTGGGGCGCGCTGTGCGTGGACCACAGGATCCGGTCCCCGACGGGCAGCAGCCGGTTGAACGCCGACCCCAGCAGGTCCTCGCGCCGGTGCCCGGACCAGTGCAGGAACGTGTCGTTGACGCGGGTGACCCGCCCGTCGGCGTCCGTCGTCAGGTACCCGCAGGGGGCCTGCTGGAACAGCGCCTCGAACGCGGACGGGTCGTCGTTCACGCGGAGCGGCGCAGGTGGGCGAGGACCGCGGCGGCGGTCTCGTCGGGGGCGCTGACGTGGGGGCAGTGCCCCGACGCCTGCAGCGCCACCAGCGTGGCGTGCGGCAGCCGGTCGACGACCTCCTGCACGGCGCTGTCGGGGGCGAGGGCGTCGTCCCGGCACTTGAGGACCAGGGTCGGGGTGGTGACGCGGGTCAGCAGCTCGCGGGAGTCGGTGTGGAACGTGGCCCGGGCGAAGTCGCGAGCGGTGCCGGGGTGCAGCTGCCGGAACGACTCGGTGAACTCCTCCCCGAGCTCGGGTCGCTCCGGGTTCCCCATGATCATCGGAGCCACGGTGGCGGTCCAGGACAGGTAGTTGACGTCCAGGGAGTCCAGGAGCTCGGCGACGTCCTCGGTGGAGAAGCCGCCGTCGTACCCGGTGGCGGGGTCGTCGGTGTAGCGCGCCGACGGGGCGATCATCACCACCTGCGCGAACCGTTCGGGGGCGCGGAGCGCAGCCCGGGCGGCGATCATGGAACTCACGCTGTGCCCCACGACGACGACGTCGCGCAGGTCCAGCTCCTCGCACAGCTCGACGAGGTCGGCCGCGTACCCGTCGAGGGTCACGTACTTCTCGCGTTCGTAGGCGGCCGTGTCGAAGCCCCCCGCGCCGGCCAGGTCCAGCAGGACGACGCGGTGCGTGGGCAGGAGGGCGGGCAGCATTCGGTTCCAGCACTGCTGGTCCGTGCCGAAGCCGTGGACGAGCAGGAGCACCGGACCATCGTCGCGGCCGAGGGAGCGGACGTGGTGACGGGCCGCCGCGACGCGCGCGACGGTGGTGTCCCCGACGGTGGTGGGAGCAGGCACGACGAGTCCTTCCGGGAGGTGCCCGGCGCTGGGTCGACGGGTCCATCTCCTCCTTCGGCAGGTGGACCGGGCGTCTTGAAGCCGCAGGTGCCCGTCCCCGCCGGGGGAATGCCCACGACGCGGGGACGTTGTACTCACTGGCGGCGCTCCGTACGGCCCCGGGCTCCAAAACCCGTCGCTACGAGCGACCACCGTGCCGTCAGGCGCAGTCGGAGCGTCGCCACCTGACCACTCACTCCCGGCCCCGCCGGGTCGTCAACCGTCCCCAGGAGGACACCGTGAAGGGCGACAGGGTCGAGATCGTCGTGGACGCGAGTGGTGACACCCGCACCTACGAGGTCGAGGCCACCCGCGCCGGCCGCCGCGTCGACGTGACGCACGGCCGAGGCCTGGTCGAGGTCACCGAGGTCACCCGTGGTGGCACCCCCGTGCGCACGGCCCGGTTCATGGCCGCGCGCGTCATCGCGCTCGTCGAGCACCCCTCGCCGCGCTCAGCGGCCGAGGACGACGACGAGACCGTGCGTCCGCTGCGCGTCAGCGCCTGAGTCGTACGTCGGTCGGGGTGGTCCGCTACCCCGACCGACGGGGCTGATCCGGACGAGTGACAGCCGGGACACCGGGCTCAGGGATCGGCTCAGGCCGCCGATGAGTGGTGTCGGAGCAGGACGCCCGCCCCGGTGAGGGGGTGGCTGCGCAGGGCCCGAGGGCGATTTGCACTGGCCCGCGGGGGCCGCGTACTGTTCTTCATGTCGCCCCGGCGGGGCGGAAAACCTGGGGCTTGTGAGTCTGGGTGGTCCGCGTCTGGGGGTGGTGGTCATCTTGGGCGTCATCGGGTTGCAGTTTGGCTTGGTGTCGGGTTAAGGTGGGGAAGTTGTCCCTCTTCGGGGGCTCTCCGGTTCGGGGGGTTGTCCGGGTGGGTGCGTCCGGTTCTTGAGAACTCAACAGTGTGCCAAAAAGTGTTGATGCCATATGTATCAACCCCCAATGGCTGTTCATGTTCTGCTGCATCGTCTGGTGTGGTGGGGGTGGATGGTCGGGGATTCCTTTGGGATTGATCTCCGCCTCTTTCACGCCAGTGGGGGGTGGGGTTTTCGAGTCCAAGGGTCAACTATGAAGTGAAATGATCTACATCGCTGACTGTTCCTTTCGGGGGTGGTTGGGGGTGGAAGGTTTTTCGACGGAGAGTTTGATCCTGGCTCAGGACGAACGCTGGCGGCGTGCTTAACACATGCAAGTCGAACGGTGAACCCCTTCGGGGGGGATCAGTGGCGAACGGGTGAGTAACACGTGAGCAACCTGCCCCTGGCTCTGGGACAACCACTGGAAACGGTGGCTAATACCGGATACGACTCATCACCGCATGGTGTGTGGGTGGAAAGTTTTTCGGCTGGGGATGGGCTCGCGGCCTATCAGCTTGTTGGTGGGGTAATGGCCTACCAAGGCGACGACGGGTAGCCGGCCTGAGAGGGCGACCGGCCACACTGGGACTGAGACACGGCCCAGACTCCTACGGGAGGCAGCAGTGGGGAATATTGCACAATGGGCGAAAGCCTGATGCAGCGACGCCGCGTGAGGGATGACGGCCTTCGGGTTGTAAACCTCTTTCAGCTCCGAAGAAGCGAAAGTGACGGTAGGAGCAGAAGAAGCACCGGCTAACTACGTGCCAGCAGCCGCGGTAATACGTAGGGTGCAAGCGTTGTCCGGAATTATTGGGCGTAAAGAGCTCGTAGGCGGTGTGTCGCGTCTGCTGTGAAAACTCAGGGCTCAACTCTGAGCTTGCAGTGGGTACGGGCACACTTGAGTGCTGTAGGGGAGACTGGAATTCCTGGTGTAGCGGTGAAATGCGCAGATATCAGGAGGAACACCGGTGGCGAAGGCGGGTCTCTGGGCAGTTACTGACGCTGAGGAGCGAAAGCATGGGGAGCGAACAGGATTAGATACCCTGGTAGTCCATGCCGTAAACGTTGGGCGCTAGGTGTGGGGTCCATTCCACGGATTCCGTGCCGCAGCTAACGCATTAAGCGCCCCGCCTGGGGAGTACGGCCGCAAGGCTAAAACTCAAAGGAATTGACGGGGGCCCGCACAAGCGGCGGAGCATGCGGATTAATTCGATGCAACGCGAAGAACCTTACCAAGGCTTGACATGCGCGGTGGAATCCCAGAGATGGGGTGTCATTTAGTTGGTCGCGTACAGGTGGTGCATGGTTGTCGTCAGCTCGTGTCGTGAGATGTTGGGTTAAGTCCCGCAACGAGCGCAACCCTCGTTCCATGTTGCCAGCACGTTATGGTGGGGACTCATGGGAGACTGCCGGGGTCAACTCGGAGGAAGGTGGGGATGACGTCAAATCATCATGCCCCTTATGTCTTGGGCTTCACGCATGCTACAATGGCCAGTACAGAGGGCTGCGATACCGTGAGGTGGAGCGAATCCCAAAAAGCTGGTCTCAGTTCGGATCGGGGTCTGCAACTCGACCCCGTGAAGTCGGAGTCGCTAGTAATCGCAGATCAGCAACGCTGCGGTGAATACGTTCCCGGGCCTTGTACACACCGCCCGTCACGTCATGAAAGTCGGTAACACCCGAAGCCGGTGGCCCAACCCGTAAGGGGGGGAGCTGTCGAAGGTGGGACTGGCGATTGGGACGAAGTCGTAACAAGGTAGCCGTACCGGAAGGTGCGGCTGGATCACCTCCTTTCTAAGGAGCATCAACCACACCTCACAGACCACCGGCTCCGTCGTGGGTTGGTGGTGAGGGTGGGTGGGCCGGTTTCTTCGGACGTACGTTCCGGGGCCGGTGCTCAAGGGTGGAACATCAACACGATTCTTTCTGGCTTCTTCTGCTGTCAGTACCTCCCGCGTGCGGGAGTGGAACGCGGTGGGGAGTTCGGAAAGGGTCTGGCGCACTGTTGGGTCCTGAGGGACCGGCCGGCAACTCCGTCGAGTGATTGACGGGGTTGCGGGTGGTTTCTTGGTCTGGGCCTGCCTTGGTCATTCACATCGGCTTGCAGAGGGTTGTCACTTCGGTGGTGCTCTGCGGGTGCTGGTGGTGGTCGTTAGAGGTGGGTGCGGGTTGTCTGTTGAGAACTGCACAGTGGACGCGAACATCTTTTAGTAGTGGTGTTCGTCGAGTAGATAATCCTCTGATGATCGGACCGTTGCGTCCAGGGGCTCCTTCGTGGGTGTCTGGGTGGGTGGTCCGTGTCTTTGTGGTTTGGGTTCAAGTTTATCGCCTTGACCCGCATTGATCGTTCATCGCTGTTCTCGCTTCGGCGGGTGTGTGGTGGTGGGTGGTGTGTGGTGGTCAAGTGTTTAAGGGCGCATGGTGGATGCCTTGGCATCAGGAGCCGATGAAGGACGTGGGAGCCTGCGATAAGCCTCGGGGAGTTGGCAACCGAATGTTGATCCGAGGGTGTCCGAATGGGGAAACCCGGCCGTCGTCATGGGCGGTCACCCGCATCTGAATGTATAGGGTGCGTGGAGGGAACGTGGGGAAGTGAAACATCTCAGTACCCACAGGAAGAGAAAACAATTGAGTGATTCCGTGAGTAGTGGCGAGCGAAAGCGGATGAGGCTAAACCTGGCTCGTGTGATACCTGGTAGGGGTTGCGGGTGAGGGGTTGTGGGAGTGTTCTGGACTGGGCTACCACCTGGTCGGGGAGTGAGAAAGTCGTGGTGTAGCCGAAGGGCCTGGGATGGTCCGGCGTAGTGGGTGAGACCCCCGTAGGCGAAACATTGCGGCCTCCTTGGGAGCATGTCCCGAGTAGCACGGGGCTCGTGAAATCTCGTGTGAATCTGCCAGGACCACCTGGTAAGCCTAAATACTTCCTGATGACCGATAGCGGACAAGTACCGTGAGGGAATGGTGAAAAGCACCCCGGGAGGGGAGTGAAATAGTACCTGAAACCGTGTGCCTACAATCCGTCGGAGCAGGCTTGTACCTGTGACGGCGTGCCTTTTGAAGAATGAGCCTGCGAGTTAGTGGTGCGTGGCGAGGTTAACCCGTGTGGGGTAGCCGTAGCGAAAGCGAGTCCGAATAGGGCGTTTTTAGTCGCGTGCTCTAGACCCGAAGCGGAGTGATCTACCCATGGCCAGGTTGAAGCGCGGGTAAGACCGTGTGGAGGACCGAACCCACCAGGGTTGAAAACCTGGGGGATGAGCTGTGGGTAGGGGTGAAAGGCCAATCAAACTCCGTGATAGCTGGTTCTCCCCGAAATGCATTTAGGTGCAGCGTCACGTGTTTCTTGCTGGAGGTAGAGCTACTGGATGGCTAATGGGCCCCACCGGGTTACTGACGTCAGCCAAACTCCGAATGCCGGTAAGTGAGAGCGTGGCAGTGAGACTGCGGGGGATAAGCTTCGTAGTCGAGAGGGAAACAGCCCAGATCATCAGCTAAGGCCCCTAAGCGTGTGCTAAGTGGGAAAGGATGTGGAGTTGCGCAGACAACCAGGAGGTTGGCTTAGAAGCAGCCACCCTTTAAAGAGTGCGTAATAGCTCACTGGTCAAGTGATTCCGCGCCGACAATGTAGCGGGGCTCAAGTACACCGCCGAAGCTGTGGCATTCACATGTTAACCCCAGGTGCTTGGACTTGTTCTGAGTGTCTGCAGGTGTGTGGATGGGTAGGGGAGCGTCGTGTGTGGGGTGAAGCAGCCTGGTGATGGGTTGTGGACTGCACGCGAGTGAGAATGCAGGCATGAGTAGCGAATGACGGGTGAGAAACCCGTCCGCCGATTGACCAAGGGTTCCAGGGCTAGGTTCATCCGCCCTGGGTAAGTCGGGACCTAAGGCGAGGCCGACAGGCGTAGTCGATGGACAACGGGTTGATATTCCCGTACCGGCGTAGAACCGTCCATGGTGAGGCCGGGGATGCTAAGCACCCAAAGCCGCCACCACCTTCGGGTGGTGGTTGGTGGAGCGTGTGACCCGATCCGGTATTAGTCAAGCGTATTAACAGGGGTGACGCAGGAGGGTAGCTTCCGCGTGGCGATGGTTGTCCACGTCCAAGGGTGTAGGGCGTGCTGTTGGTAAATCCGCAGCGCTGACTTGAATGTCGAGCTTGAGACCTGATGGTGACCCTTTCGGGGGGAAGTAGGGTGATCCCATGCTGCCTAGAAAAGCCTCGGCGCGAGGTTCGAGCCGCCCGTACCCTAAACCGACTCAGGTGGTCAGGTAGAGAATACCGAGGCGTTCGAGTGAATCGTGGTTAAGGAACTCGGCAAAATGCCCCCGTAACTTCGGGAGAAGGGGGGCCTGAGACGTGAAGCTCCTTGCGGGCTAGCGTTTGAGGGCCGCAGAGACCAGGGGGAAGCGACTGTTTACTAAAAACACAGGTCCGTGCGAAGTCGCAAGACGATGTATACGGACTGACGCCTGCCCGGTGCTGGAACGTTAAGGGGACCGGTTACTCACCCTTGTGGTGGGGACGCTGAGAACTTAAGCGCCAGTAAACGGCGGTGGTAACTATAACCATCCTAAGGTAGCGAAATTCCTTGTCGGGTAAGTTCCGACCTGCACGAATGGCGTAACGACTTCCCCGCTGTCTCAACCGCGAACTCGGCGAAATTGCACTACGAGTAAAGATGCTCGTTACGCGCAGCAGGACGGAAAGACCCCGGGACCTTCACTATAGCTTGGTATTGGTGTTCGGGACGGCTTGTGTAGGATAGGTGGGAGACTGTGAAGCTCACACGCTAGTGTGGGTGGAGTCAACGTTGAAATACCACTCTGGTCGTTCTGGATGTCTAACTTCGGTCCGTGATCCGGATCAGGGACAGTGCCTGGTGGGTAGTTTAACTGGGGCGGTTGCCTCCTAAAGAGTAACGGAGGCGCCCAAAGGTTCCCTCAGCCTGGTTGGCAATCAGGTGTTGAGTGTAAGTGCACAAGGGAGCTTGACTGTGAGACCGACAGGTCGAGCAGGGACGAAAGTCGGGACTAGTGATCCGGCCGTGGAGTGTGGAATCGCGGTCGCTCAACGGATAAAAGGTACCCCGGGGATAACAGGCTGATCTTGCCCAAGAGTCCATATCGACGGCATGGTTTGGCACCTCGATGTCGGCTCGTCGCATCCTGGGGCTGGAGTAGGTCCCAAGGGTTGGGCTGTTCGCCCATTAAAGCGGTACGCGAGCTGGGTTTAGAACGTCGTGAGACAGTTCGGTCCCTATCCGCTGCGCGCGTTGGAAACTTGAGAAGGGCTGTCCCTAGTACGAGAGGACCGGGACGGACGAACCTCTGGTGTGCCAGTTGTTCCGCCAGGAGCATGGCTGGTTGGCTACGTTCGGAAGGGATAACCGCTGAAGGCATCTAAGCGGGAAGCCTGCTTCGAGATGAGGTTTCCGTGCCCCCTTGTGGGGTGAGAGGCTCCCTGTAGACGACGGGGTTGATAGGCCGGGTGTGGAAGCAACGACGAGAGAGTTGTGGAGCTGACCGGTACTAATAGGCCGATCACTTGTCTACCACGCACCAGTCACCATCACTGCTGAGCAGTGCGGTGGGGTGTGGGGTTGAGGCGAGTACTTGAACGGTTACGAGATCAAGCACCGCTGCTGGTGTTCGCGTCCATTGTGTGGTTCTCGGGAGAGAACTCGAACACACCACTCTTGCGCAGACTTTCGTCTGTCGGGGGTGGGGTGTGGTTTGATCCTGACCTTTGTGGTCCGGTGGTCATAGCGGTGGGGAAACGCCCGGTCTCATTCCGAACCCGGAAGCTAAGCCCACCAGCGCCGATGGTACTGCTCGGGAGACTGGGTGGGAGAGTAGGTCACCGCCGGCCACTCACACTTGCGAGACGTTGAGGGGATTCCCATCTCCTCCTTCCTGCGGGTGCTGCAGCTTGTGCAGCACCCAGCGGGAAGGAGAGGCGGGGATCCCCTCAACGCATTCCAGGACCTTTGCCGTGGCCACCACTGGGCTCTGTGGCGAGAAGACCAAACCGGGGGCCCGCCTCTCTGGCGGGGATCGATCCGCCTATGTCCTTCTGTCCTTGCCGGCCAGTGCGGCCCTCAGCTCCTGATGTTGCGTCGGTGACTCCGCTGATCGTTCGGGTGGGCTCCTCCTAGGCGCAAGCAGCCCTCTTCACGCCTTCCCGGCGGCCGCACTTTGAGTTCTGGACGACGCGGCAAGGGTCTACGAGCCTAGGGTCGTAGGACGTCGCTGCCCTTCTGAGCCACGCCGACTGTTGTTGTCGGGTGGAGGAGTGATCCCCACGTACCTCTGTCCAGCAGCGCGGATCGGTGTGTTCCTACGCAGGTGTAACCTCGCGGTTCATCGTCGATGGAGCCGCTAGTTGCAGGGGGCTGCCCTCCATCCCATGGCCGGAGCCGCTCGGCTCAGGCGTGCTGGGCCGTCCACGCAGCGTGCAGCCGGGAGTACGGGCCCCCGGCGTGGGCGAGCTCCGCAGCGGGTCCCACCTCGACGACGCGTCCCGAGTCGACCACGACCACCGTGTCGGCGGCTTCGGCCGTCGAGAGCCGGTGGGCGATGGCGACGGAGGTGCGCCCGCTGAGCACGCCCTCCAAGGCCCGCTGAAGCCGCACCTCCGTCGCGGGATCGACGGAGGACGTCGCCTCGTCCAGCACCAGCAGGTCCGGGTCCGCGAGGTGGGCGCGGGCCAAGGCGACGAGCTGACGCTCACCGGCGGAGAGACGCTCACCGCGCTGACCCACCGGCGTCGCGAGCCCCTCGGGGAGGGCGTCCAGCCAGGAGGACAGCCCGAGGTCGTCGAAGGCGCCGCGCACGTCGGCATCGGTGGCACCAGGCTTCCCGCGGCGGACGTTCTCGCCGACGGTGGCGTCGAAGAGGAAGCCCTCCTGGGGGACGGCCACGACCCGGCGGTGCAGCTCCCGCGACGGCAGGTCACGGGCGTCAACGCCGTTGAGCAGGACCCGGCCCGAGGTCGGGTCGACCAGCCGGGTGACGAGCCGGGACAGGGTCGTCTTCCCTGAGCCCGTCTCCCCCACGACCGCCGTGCGGGAACCGGGGCGGAAGTGCAGCGAGACCCCGGCCAGCACGACCTTGTCCGTGCCCGGGTAGGTGTAGGCGACGTCCTCGACCCGGACGTCGACGGGCCCGGCGGGCAGGGCCCGGGGTTGCGCGGGCTCGGGGACGGTGACGGGGGTGTCGATGAGGTCGACGACGCGGCGCCAGCCCGCGAGGGCGTTCTGCAGCTCGTTGAGGACCTCGGTCGCGGCCTGCACGGGGCCCACCCACAGCTGCGCGAGGAACAGGAACGCCAGCAGGCGGCCGAGGGTGATGTCACCGTCGAGGCCGAGCAGCGTGCCGACGACGATGACGAGGGCGACGACCAGCCCGGAGACGAAGACGCCCGAGGAGAACGTCACCGCCGTCGCGGTCTGCGCCTTCACGGCCTGCCGGCGGTGCGCCTCGATCGTGGCGTCGATGCGCCGCCAGGACCGCTCCGAGGCGGCGTGGGCGCGGATCACGTCGGCACCCACGACGGCCTCGGAGAGCGCGGCCAGCAGGTCGCCCATCCGCACCCGGACCGCCCGGTAGGCCCGGGTCACCGGGCGCTGCAGCCGCTGACGGGCCAGCACGAGCGGCACGAAGCAGCCCAGCACCACGAGCGCCAGCTGCCAGGAGTAGAAGAACATCAGCGCCGTCGCCAGCAGCACCTGGCCGGCGGACAGGACGAGGACGAGCATCCCGGTCTGCAGGAACGTCGAGATGGTGTCGACGTCGCTGGTCACCCGGCTCACCAGCGACCCCCGGCGCTCCCCGCCCTGGGTCAGCACCGCCAGGTCGTGGACGTGACGGAACGCGCGCACCCGCAGCGTCGCCAGCCCCGCCTCGGTGGCCTCGAACAGCCGCACGTTGACGATCCACGCGGTGCCCGCGGTGATGACCACGACCAGCGCGGCGAGGGCGCACAGGACGACGATGCGCCCCACGTCCGGCCCGCCCGCCGCCTGCACGCCGCTGTCGATCGTCTGCTGCACGGCCACGGGGACCGCGAGCTTGCCCAGCGTCGTGGCGGCCGCGATGGCCAGGGTGACGCCGATGCCCTCGGCGAACTCGGGGGTCAGTTCGCGGGAACGGGCCAGCACTCCGGAGCTCACGCCGCACCTTCCTCGTCCTCGACGGCGCGCGCGGCGGCCGCCCGCGCGTACGCCGTCACCAGTTCCCGGTAGCCCGCGTCGCGGGCCTCGACCTCAGCGGCCGGGCCGCGGTCCACGACCCGCCCGCGCTCCAGGTGCACGACCTCGTCGGCCAGCGCGATCGTCGCCGGCCGGTAAGCCACCACGACCACCGTGGTCCCCAGCCCCGTCTCGGCCAGGCCGTCGAGCACGGCCCGCTCCACGGCCGGGTCCAGCGCGCTCGTCGCGTCGTCCAGCACCAGCAGCCGGGGGCGGCGCACCAGTGCGCGGGCCAGGGCCAGGCGCTGGCGCTGACCGCCCGACAGCGTCGAGCCGCGCTCCCCGACGAGCTCGTCGAGGCCGCCGGGCAGGGACTGCACGAAGGCCTCCGCGCGGGCCAGGCGCAGCGCCTGCCACACCTCCTCGTCGGAGACCTCCAGCCCCAGCGCCACGTTGCCGCGGACGGTGTCGTCGAAGACGAACGTCGACTGCGGCACCAGCGACGCCGCCCCCGCGACCTGCCCCTCCGCCAGCTGCCGCACGTCGACGCCGTCGAGGAGCACCTCGCCCGTGGAGGGGTCGACGAGGCGCACCAGCAGACCCGCCAGCGTCGACTTGCCCGCGCCGGTGCCGCCCACGACCGCCACCGTCGTCCCCGCGGCGACCTCGAGGGTCACGTCGCTCAGCACCGGGGGGTGCTCGACCACGTCGCCCGAACCGTCGCCCAGCAGGTCCGCCGCGGGCGCCGGGTGGCGGTAGGACAGCCCCGAGGCGGACACCGTCAGCGGCCCGCCGGGCGCGACGGGGCGCGGACCCCACGGGGTCGTCGCGTCCTCCTGCAGCACCGTCTGCACCCGCGCGTCCCCGGCGACGGTGCGCGGGAGGTCGGCGAGCAGCCAGCCGAAGGACCGCACCGGGAAGGCGAGCAGGCTCAGCAGGTAGGCGATCTGCACCAGGTCGCCGACGCTCGTGCTCCCGCTCGCGACCCGGGTCGCCCCCACGACCAGGACGAGGAGGGTGCCCAGGGAGGGCAGCGCCTCGATGACCGGGTCGAACGCGCCGCGGGTGCGGCCGGCGGCGACGTTCGCGTCGCGCAACCGCTCCGCGTCGTCGCGGAAGCGCTCGACCTCCTCCCCGGCCAGGCCGAGGGTCTTCACGACGAGCGCGCCCTCGAAGCTCTCGTGCGCGGTGGCCGAGACCTCCCCGCGCAACTGCTGGACGCGGGTGACCAGCGGCGACATGCGGCGCTGGTAGACGACGTTCGCGGCCAGCAGGGCCGGGACGACGAGCAGGCCCACCGCGGCCAGGACCGGGTCGGCGGCGACCATCGCGATCCCGGCGAAGAGGATGAGGACGGCGGTGCCCAGCGCGAAGGGCAGCACCATCGTCGCCTGCCACGTCGCCTCGACGTCCGAACCGGCGGTGGCGAGCAGCCGCCCGGCCGGGTGGGCGTGGTGCCAGGACAGCGGGAGGTCCAGGTAGCGGCGGGCGAGGTGACGCCGGTACCGCGCCTGCAGGGCGAAGGTGAAGGCGCCGCCGAAGATCCGGCGCAGCAGGACCCCGCCGACGAGGACGACGGTGACCGCCATCAGCGCCGCCCCCGCCAGCCACACCTGCGCGGTGGTGACCGGGCCGCTGCCCGTCACGGCGGGGACGACGACCCCCTCGGTGACCCGGCCGACGAGGAACCCCGACGCGGCGTTGCCGATGCCGTAGATCACCGAGCCGACGATGGCGATCCGGAACGGTCGGGGTTCCTCGCGGACCCCGCGGGCCAGGGTGCGGACCCCGCTGACGAAGGTGCCGCTCACCGCCGCCACCCGCTCGTCGTCGTGCCCGCGGGGGAGGGGAGTGGCCTGTGAGTGCTCCGTCGAACTGACATCGAGGACAACCTACGGCGAGGGGGGCGGAGGGCGCTCCCGGGAACCCGTCGCCGGGCGGACGCCGCCGCCCGCCCGGCCCCGGGTCAGGGCTGGAAGACGGCCCGCAGGCAGTCGTCCTCCTTCTCCTTGAAGATCCGGTACCCCTCCACGGAGTCCTCCAGCGACATCCGGTGGGTGGCGAGGAAGGAGGTGTCGAGCTCGCCCGCCGCGAGGTGGGCCAGCAGCCGCGGCACGTAGCGCTGCCCGTGCTGCTGCGCCGCCTTGATCGTGAGGCCCTTGTTCAGGACGACGCCGGTGGGGAAGGAGTCGGTCAGGCCGTAGACGCCGAGGATCGACACGACCCCGCCCTTGCGGCAGGCGAGCACCGCCTCGCGCAGCGGGGTGGCGCGGTCGGTCTCCAGCCGCACGGCCTGCTTGGCACGGTCGACCACGTTCTGCAGGCCCGTCCCGTGGCCCTCCATGCCGACGGCCTCGATCACCGCGTCCGGGCCGCGGCCGCCGGTGGACTCGCGCAGCACCTCCTGCACGCTGTCGACCTCGGAGTAGTCGATCGTCTCCGCGCCGATCCGGTCGCGGGCCAGGGTGAGCCGGGAGGCGAGGCGGTCGACGACGATGACGCGCTCCGCGCCCAGCAGGCGGGCGCTCGCGGCGGCCATCAACCCGACCGCGCCGGCGCCGAACACCGCGACGGTGTCGCCGGGGGTGATGTCGCAGAAGTCCGCGCCCATGAACCCGGTGGGCACGGCGTCGGAGGTGAACAGGGCCGAGACGTCGTCCACGCCCTCGGGGACGGGGAAGCAGTTCACGTCGCCGAAGGGGACGCGGACGTACTCCGCGTGCGAACCGGCGTACCCGCCGAAGGGGTGGGTGTAGCCGTAGATGCCACCGGACGGGTACCCCAGCAGCGGCTGCTGGAGCGCGCCGTTGGGGTTCGTGGTGTCGCAGAGGGAGTACATCTCGCGCTTGCAGTACGCGCACGTGCCGCAGGCGATGAAGGAGGGCACGACGACGCGGTCGCCGACGGCGGTGCTCCGCACCTCCGGTCCGACCTCGACGACGACGCCCATGAACTCGTGGCCGAAGACGTCGCCGGGCTGCATGCCCGGCAGGTAGCCGTCGATGAAGTGCAGGTCCGAACCGCACGTCGTGGTGAGCGAGACCTTCAGGACCACGTCGTGCGGGTTGAGCACGGTCGGGTCCGCGACGGTCTCCACCGCGAGGTCGTTCACGCCGTTCCAGACGAGTGCGCGCATCAGTGGTCCTCCGCCCGAGCCGCCGGCTGGGGACTGATCGTGGGGATCTCGCCGGTCTGCAGCAGGGCGCGCAGCCGGTAGAGCACGGTGAACGCGGGGGCGCCGGTGGGGACGTCCAGCCGCAGCGTCGCCTCGGTGCCCATGTCGCGCGGGGCGGTGCGGGTGCGCAGCGACACCAGGGCGTCGGCCGGGACGGCCCCGGCCTCGGGGGCCCCGCCCTCGGTGTCCTGCTCGACGCGCTCGACGGCTTCGGCGGGCCCGCCGCGGAGGAAGTCCACCCCGCCGGGCGTCACCGACAGGCGGGTGGGCACGCCGTCGGCGCCCTCGCCGAGGGTCCAGGTGAACTCCCCGGGCGCCGGGGACGTCACGGCGCCGACCTCGCCGAGCAGGCGGGAGAGCACCGCGGGGTCCTGGAAGGCCGAGAGCACCTCGGCGGGGGGACGGTCGATGGTCAGCGTCTGCGGGGAGCGGTCGCCGGCCCCTCCGCGGCCCCCGTGGTGCAGGGCGTGCGGGAGGACCTTCGCGGCCGCGTCGAGCAGACGGCGGGACGGGTTCGTCACCTTGGCTCCGGGGTGTGGGTTCCAGGCGCGGCGGGGGCCTGCACCGTTCCGCAGGCTACGACCCGCCACCGGGTCCGGCACCTCGCGACCGCGGCCCGCCCGGGCCCTCGTCGGTGCGCCCCGGAGGTGCTCCGCGGCGCCCGGGGACCTCGGTGGTGGTCGTCGCGCCCGGGGGATGACACCCTGGCGGGGTGGCAGCAGCGGACCGGCCCCCCGTCAGTGACTCCTACGAGCTGGGGGAGCGTGCGCTGGGCGACCTGCGCGGCGCCTTCGCGACGTGGCTCGACGAGAACGTCGAGGTCGACGACGAGGTCGGCGCCGGCGCCGTCGTCGAGGCGCTGACCGTGGGGGCGGGGGGCCTGCTCACCGTGCGGCCCGGCGCCGTCGTGACCCGGCTGACCCCCGTCGACGTCGAGGCCCTCACCGGCCAGGTCGTCCCGGCCATGGTCGCCGACACCGGCACCCCGGAGCCGGCGGAGATGCAGGAGGACCTGGAGGCCATCTGGTACCAGTTCCTCGCCTTCCTCGGCGAGACGGGGCGCTGGACGGGTTCCGCGGGCGACCTGGAGACCTGCCTCACCCTCCTCCAGGGGGAGCCGCCGGAGCTGGCGGAGGTCTTCGCCGAGGCCGCCGAGGACGTCGACGAGGGCGAGGAGGACGCGACGATCCTCGCCTCCTTCCCGGTCCGGGCCGCCCGGGCCGTGCTCGAGCACGTCGGGGAGGGGCTGGCCGTCCCCGACGACGCCGAGCTCGCCCCGGACTCGGTGACCGCGGTCCTCGCCGCCTTCGAGCACCCGATCCCCATCACCGCCGACCAGGACGGGCAGCCGCAGGACCTGGAGGACGTCCCCTGGCTGCGCCAGGTCGTGCTGACGATGCTCGACCTGGACCTGCTGGACGGCGAGGACGAGACGCTGCTCGTCCCGGGCGCGGAGGCGGAGCACTGGCTGGAGCCGACGCCGGAGCCGCGGGAGCTGCGGCGCCTGCTGGTGGGCCGGTTCGTCCTCGACGACCCGGGGACCCTCGACGGCGGCTTCTCCATCACCGAGGCGGTGCTGCCGACCGTGCTGGCCTCGGCCGCCGCGGGCCGGCCCTTCGACGACGCGGCGCTGGACGACCTCGTCGCCAACGCCGACGTCCTCGGCCCGGCCGCCGGGGTCGCGGTGGAGGAGCTGCGGGAACGGCTCTCCGACCTCGCCGTCCTCGGGATCGTCAGCGGGTCCGCCCCGTGGACGGTCGCGCGCGGCTACTGGCCGGCCCTCGCGGCCGCCGCCGCGGAGGAGGGCGACGAGGACCCCCTGGGCGACCTGTTCGGCGAGGGCGAACCGCACTGGCTGGAGAACGTCATGGGGCAGCTCGGCGTGGGCGACGACCAGATGCAGCAGATCCGCAACATCCTCGGCGGGCGCTGACCCCGCCGCGGTGGACCGGCTGCGTCCCGCGGACGAGGTGCGGGCGACGGCGCTGCGCGTCCTGGCGGACCAGCGGCGGGTCCTGCGCGCGGCGGGGGTCCCCGGGGAGCTGCTGCTCGTGGGGGGCAGCAGCGTCGCGGGCGGGTTGACCCGCGGCGACGTCGACCTGCACCTGCGCGTCCCCGTCCCCGCGTGGACGGCGGCGACGACGCGGCTGCGGGAACTGCTGCCCGTGGTGCACCCGGAGATCTGGAAGCCCACCCTCGCGACGTTCGCGGTCCCCGGGACCCCGCTGCCCACGGGGCTGGCGGCCACCCCGGCGGGTTCGGAGCACGACCTGCGGTTCACCCGCACCTGGGCGCTGCTGCGGGCCGACCCGCAGCTGCTGGCCCGCCTCGACGCGGTCAAGCGCAGCGCCCGCGCGCAGGACTACGAGCGGGTCAAGTCGGAGTTCTTCGACGACCTGCTGCGCCGCCGGCCCGACCACCCCGCCGGCGGGTCCTGACCGGGCGGCTCGGCGCGGTCCGCAGCGGGGTCCGCGGGTCGCCCGTCGTCCCCCCCCCGTTCCCGATCGCCCGGAGGTGGCGGCGCAGGCCGTGGAGCACGCGTCAGGCGGAGGGGGCGAGGCTGGAGGGGCCGCTGGAGAGGACCGCGGCGGCCAGGGCGCGGGAGGCGGGCCGGTCCCGCGTCCGGGGGTTGGTCAGCAGCACCAGGTCGATCTGCCCGAGCTCGGGCAGCTTGTGCTGCGGGCCCAGCGCCACCAGCTGCACCGGCACCAGCGAGCTGGCCAGGCAGGACACCCCGATCCCCGAGGCGACCGCGGCGATGAGGCCGTTCACCCCGCGGCACACGCACGCCGAGCGGTAGCCGATGCCCACCCGGTCCAGGGCCTCGTGCATCGCGGCCCCGCTGATCGAGGGCGAAGGGTAGACCGCCAGCGGCACCGGCTGGCTGAGGTCCAGGCGGGTGGAGGAGTTGCCCACCCACACCAGGCGTTCGCGCCGCACCAGCTTGCCCTCCCCCGAGCGGGGCGGGCGCTTGCCGATGAAGATGTCCAGCCGGTCGTTCTCCAGGCGGCGGTGCAGGGTCCCCGACTGGTCCACCGTCAGTTCGAGGTCGACGCGCGGGTTCTCCCCGCGGAAGTCGCGCAGGATCGCCGGCAGGCGGGTCAGGGCGAGGTCGTCGGACATCCCGATCCGCAACCGGCCCACCGGGCGCGCCCCGGTGAAGTACGCCGCGGCCTGCTCGTGGGAGGCCAGGATCGAGCGGGCGAAACCGATCATCGCCTCCCCGTCGGGCGTCAGCGTCACCGAGTGGGTGTCGCGGTGGACGAGCTGGCGGCCCACGGCGTCCTCCAGCTTGCGCACGTGCTGGCTCACCGTGGACTGGCGGACCCCCAGCCGGGCGGCGGCCTGGGTGAAGGAGTGCGTCTGCGCCACGGCGAGGAAGGTGCGCAGCTGCACCGGCTCGAACGTCGTCGTGGGGCCCTGGCCCGTGGTCATGGTCTCCGCCCCGTCGCGCGTCCCGGACGGTCATCACGACACGTGATGACTGATAAGCCGTCCACCGAGCTGCAGCGTAGCGGCCGAGGCCCCGATGATGGGAGGACGCAACGAGACGGTCAGCACGAGAGGCACCAGGTCGTGACACCGGCAGCCGCCGACGCAGCAGCGCAGGACACCCCCACCGCCCCGGGCCCCGCGAGAGGACGCGCCACCTTCGCGGCCCTGCGCGTGCGGAACTTCCGGATCTACGTCACGGGGCAGCTGTTCGCCAACACCGGCGTCTGGGTGCAGAACATCGCCCTCGACTGGCTGACCCTGGAACTCACGCACTCCCCGGCCGCCGTCGGCATCGCGATGGCCCTGCAGTTCCTCCCGATCCTGCTGTTCGGGATGCACGGCGGGATGATCGCCGACCGCTACCCCAAGCGGAACATCCTCCTCGTCACCCAGTTGTGCAGCGCCTCCGTCGCCGCCACCCTCGCCGTGCTCACGATCTCCGGGCGCATCAGCGTCACCGCCATCTACGTCCTCGCCGTCGTCGGCGGGCTCGTCGTGGCCCTCGACAACCCCACCCGGCAGTCCTTCGTCGGCGAAGTCGTTCCCGCGCAGTACGTCCGCAACGCCATCGCGCTCAACGCGGCCGTCTTCCAGACCACCCGCCTCGTCGGGCCGGCGGTGTCCAGCGTCCTCATCGGCACCGTCGGGACGGGCTGGGCCTTCGCCGTCAACGCGCTGCTCTACCTCGGGCCCACCGTCACGCTCTCGACGATGCGGACCGCCGAACTGCAACCGGTCCACGCGATCCCGCGGGCCAAGGGGCAGTTGCGCTCGGCGCTGCGCTACGTCGCCGACCGTCCCCACGTCGGGTGGACCATCGCCCTCGTGGGGGTGTTCGGCACGTTCGGCCTGAACTTCCCCGTCGTCCTCACCGCCATGGCCTCGGAGACCTTCCACGCCGGGGCCGGGTTGTACGGGACGTTCAACGTCGTCCTCGCCGTCGGTTCCGTGGTGGGCGCCCTGATCGCCGGGGGCCGCACCCGCACCCGGCTGCGGCTCATCCTCGTCCTCGCCGCCTGCTTCGGCGCGGCCCAGACCCTCGCCGCGTTCGCCCCCAACCTCACCGTCTTCGTCGTGGTGCTCGTGGCGATGGGGGTCAGCAACCTCGCGTTCCAGGCCATCGCGAACTCCTCCGTCCAGCTCTGGGTCGACCCGGAGTACCGCGGGCGGGTCATGGGCCTCTACGTCCTGGTGTTCATGGGCGGCACCCCGATCGGCGGCCCGATCACCGGCTGGATCACCGAGCACGTCGGTGTGCGCGCGGGCATGGCGGTCTGCGGGCTGGTGCCCCTGGCCGCGGCCCTGGCCGTGGCCGCGGTGCTCGCGCTGCGCCCCGTCCTCGCCCGGCGCCGGGAGGCCGCGGCGCTCGCCGGCTGAACCCCCTCCGGAGCCCCGCCCGCGCCACCGCGGCGCGACCCTCCCGGTGACCGTGCGTCCCTGTGGACGGACTCCGCCGCCCCCGCCGGAACCGGGTTAGGTTCCGGCGACCGGGAGGGGGGTCCGCGTGGACGAGTTGTCGACGTCGTCGCCGGCGGCGGCCGACGCCGCGGCGCTCACCGCGCGCGCGACCGCCCGCGACGCCACCGCCGTCCGCGACCGCGTGGACGTCGCGGTCGCGGCGCTGGAGGGCTGGTACGGCCCCGCCCGGGACGGTTTCTCCGCCCGCGTCTCGCAGGTGCGGGACGAGCTCGACGCGCTGTCGTCGACCGCGGCGGCCGGGGCGGCGCTGATCGAGGAGCACGCCCGGCGGCTGTCGATGCTGCGCGCGAAGCTGGCGGGGATCGACGCGGAGACCGCCCGGCTGCAGCGGCGGGTGGACGCCGGCGTCGTCGACCTCGCGGCCTGGCAGGGGGACTGGGCGCAGCTCGAGCGCTGGCAGGACAGCCGGCACCGGGTGCTGGCGGAGTTCGACCAGGCCACCGAGGAGTTCGCGGCCCGGTTGTTCGCGGTGCTGGACCAGGTCCCGCACCGGCCCCGGCGCCTGGGGGAGCACGTCGACGACGCCGCGGCGACGGTGGCCGCGTCGGCCGGGGACGCGGCGTTCCTCGCGCTGGGCTGGACCGAGGACGGCCCCGGCTGGCGGGCGGCCTGGCAGCAGGTGCCGGCCGCCGCGGTGGACGCGGCCACCCACCCCGTGGCCACCCTCGCCGACGCGGTCGCCTGGGACGACTGGACGCAGGGCCGCTACGGCGCGGGCGCGGCCACGCTGGGGATGGCCGCCGTCGGCCGGGGGATCGGGCGGGGGATCGGGCGGGGCGCTCCGCCGGGCGTGGCGCGCCCGGCGGGACGCCGGTGGGCGCGCCACCTCGACGCGCGGGGGAACCCGCTCCCGCAGTCGCTGGAGGACCTGCTGGCGGGGGTGGACCTGGAGCGCAGCGAGGTGTTCCCCTCCGCGCACACGCTGAGCCGGCACGTGGAGGTGGATGATGAGTTCCTGCGGAACCGCCTCAGGACCGGTGAGGTGGAGGGCGGTGCCGTGCGCCGGGCCCCGGACACCGTCTCGCGGTGGAAGGACCGGGAGACGGCCGAGGAGGTCGTCACCGCGGCGTTGCGGACCCGCCGGGCCGGCGTCGAGGCCGCGGCGGGCACGGGGGTGCGCGACGTCCGGGTGGAGGCACCGGCCCCCGCGGACAGCGGGACGATCTGGACGAGGAGCAGCGGTGGCGAAGCGGTCCGCAGGAACCCCTCGAGGGTGGTCGTGGTCCTGACGCGCGCGGACGACGGGTCGTGGTTCGTGCGCACGTCCTACCTGGAGGTGTGACGTGGGGATCGTGACCTCACCCGTGGCCCACGCCTACGGCGACGGCGACCCGCGGTTGTGCGCGCGCGACGACCTGGAGTGGGTCCTCACCCACCAGGCCGTCGACCCCGCCCGCGAGCGCGACGCCTGGCGGGAGGTCCTCCGGGCCGCCCGGGCGGGCGACTACGCGCACGTGGTGCGCACCGCGGGCCGCGTCAACCGGGCCGAACCGCCCGAGGGGAACTCGTGGTCCCGCTGGGCGCAGTGGGTGGACCTGCGGCTGTCGGAACTGGCCGACGACCCCTCCCGGGTCGTGGACCTCCCCCGCGAGGACGAGCCGTGGCGGCTGCGGGAGGGGGTCCTGGACCCCGCCGCGCGCGACGTCGTCCAGCGCGCCCTGGCCGCGACGCCGGTGCCGGCGGGGGACTCCCGGCGCGACCACGTCGTCGTCGAAACCCCCGCGCCCGTCGGGCTCGCCGTGCGCCTGGACCGCACCACGGGCGACGTCGCGCAGGTCGCGACCGCCCGGCTGGGGGTCGTGCTGGAACGGACCGACCGGGTCCGCGTCCTCGGGGTGCACGCCGCGGACGCGGTGGAGGACCCGCGCACGGCGGGGTGGCGGGAGCGGTGGCCGAGCCTGGCCTCCGCCCTGGGGGGCTGGTTCAGCCAGTCGGGGCTGGGGCGGTACGAGCCGCAGGCGGCGCAGGCGGCCATGCTGCGGCAGGAGAGCGACGAGCGCCTCGAGCGCGTCGCCGCCGAGGCGGCGGAACTGCTGACCCTCGGCGACGAGGACGTGCGCGCGGTCGTCGTGGCGTTCGGGTGCTGCGTCGAACCGTCCTACCTGCGCTCCTGGCTGGGGTGGATGGTCTGGCGCATCGGCTACTTCGACTGGAAGTGACGTACGGCCCGGACCGCGCCGGCGGGCCGGGAGGTCGGGTCTAAAGGTCGGGGGCGACGAGGACCTCGAAGGCGTCGAGCTCGGCGAGGAACTCCTCGCGCACCTGCTCGCCCGCCCACGAGATCTCGATGGCGTTGCGCTGCAACCGGATGATCTCGTCGAAGGTCAGGTCCGCCTCGCGGGTCAGGGCCACCACGTTCTCCGTCGCGTACCCGCCGGAGCGGGCGGGGCGGCCGGAGCCCACCGCGACCTTCACGCCGCGGCGCAGCAGGTCGGCGATCACGGGGGCCCGGGAGTCGCCGGTGGCGGCGGCGTTCGACAGCGGGGAGCACGTCAGCCCCGTCCCCCGCTCGAGCACCAGCGCCAGCAGTCGCGGGTCCCCGGCGACGTCGGTGCCGTGGTCGAGGCGGTCCACTCCGACGTCCTCCAGCAGCCGGCGCAGGTGCCCGGGGGCGTCGCCCCGGGCGGGGTCGCCGTGCGCGCTCAGCGCGAACCCGGCGGCGCGGGCCCGGGCGAGCAGGGGCGCGAACGCCGCCGGGGCGTCGTCCCGCGCGCCGGACCCCAGGCCGACGCCCATGATCTCCTCGCGGAACCCCGTCGCCGCCTCGAGCGCCGCCTCGGCGCTCTCCAGCGGCAGGTCGCGCACCAGGGACAGCACCAGGCCCACGCTCAGCCCGAGGTCGCGCCGCGCCTGCGCGGCGGCGTCGTGCAGGCCGAGGACGACGTCCTCGAACGCCACCCCCCGCGCGAGGTGCACCTGCGCGTCGAAGGACACCTCGGCGTGCCGGACGTCCTGGGCCGCGAGCCGCCGGAAGCACGCCGCCGCCAGGTCGTGGAAGTCCGCGCGGGTGACCAGGACCTCCACCGCCGTCCCCCGGGCGGGGTCGACCCCGTTGCGGCGGGCGAGCTCCCGCTCCAGGTCCGGTTCCAGGGCCCCCTCCAGGTGCAGGTGCAGCTCGACCTTGGGGATCCCGGCGGTGAAGGCGGCGTGTTCCACGGACGCATCCTGCCCCGCGCGCCCCGGGGCGGCGCGGCGCGGCGCAACACGACCGCAACACCGCCGCAACCCGCGAGGTCACCCGGGCGCGCAGGATCGGTCCCGAGGAGGTCCCGTGACCTGGATCGACGCCCCGGCGCACCGCCCCCGCACCCCCGCCCCGGTGCCGCGCCACCTGGCGGGGATCTCCGTCGCGCGCGCCCGCGCCCGGGCCCTCGTCGAGCGGCCCGGCCCGTTCGACGACGACGCCGTGCTGGTGCGGGACACCACCGTGCGCGGGGCGGCGGGCCCGCTGCCCGCCCGCACCTACCGCCCCCGCGCCGGTGGCCGGGGGGTGGTCCTGTTCCTGCACGGCGGCGGGTGGGCGCTGGGCGACCTGGACACCGACGACGCGGTGTGCCGCCGGATCGCGGCCGACGCCGGGACCGCGGTGCTCGGCCTGGGCTACCGCCTCGCCCCGGAGCACCCCCACCCCGCGGCCCTGGAGGACGCCTCGGCCGTGCTGCGGGCCCTCGCCGACCGCGGGGCCGGCGGGGTCGGCGGGCCCGGGGAGCCGCTCGCGGTGGCCGGGGCCGAGGCCGGGGCGCAGCTCGCGGCCGTCCTGGCGCTGCGCTCGCGCGCGGGCTCGGTCCCGCCCCTGGCCCACCAGGTGCTGCTGTGCCCGGTCCTGGACAGCGACCTGACCCGCCCCTCCCACCGCGAGCACGGGCACGGCCCGGAGCTGACCGTGGAGGACCTGGCCTGGTTCTGGCGGATGCACGTGCCCGACCGCGCGGCGCGGCGGCGCCCCGACGTCTCCCCGCTGCGGGTGCCCGACCCCACCGGGCTCGCCCCGGCCACCCTCGTCGTCGCCGGGGCCGACCCGCTGCGCGACGAGGGCCTGGCCCACGCCGGTCGGCTGACCGCCGCCGGCGTCGACGCGCACCGCGTCCTCGCCGGGGACGCCCGGCACGGGTTCGCGACGCGGCCGGGGTCGCCCGACGCCGACGCGGCGCTGCGCGCGGTCACCGACCGCCTCCGCCCGGCGCTGGCCCCGGCGGCCCGGACCGCCGCGGGCGCGCGCGTGATCGACCTGCGCGCGCCGGTCCGCGTGGCCGGGGCCCGGAGCGCGCCGTAGGGTCCGGGCATGACTCAGGCGACCCCCCAGGTGACCTTGCACGACGGCGTCGGGATCCCCCAGCTGGGGTTCGGCGTGTGGCAGGTCCCCCCGGAGCAGACCGCCGAGGTCGTGCTCCGGGCCCTGCAGGCCGGCTACCGCCACATCGACACCGCCGCCGGGTACGGCAACGAGGCCGGGGTCGGGGACGCGTTGCGCGCCAGCCAGATCCCGCGCGAGGACGTGTTCATCACGACCAAGCTCGCCAACAGCGAGCACGGCCGGGACAAGACCCTCGCCGCGTTCGACGCCTCGATGGCCAAGCTCGGCCTGGACTACCTCGACCTCTACCTCATCCACTGGCCGCTGCAGGCCGACGACTACGTCGAGACCTGGAAGGCGTTCGAGGAGATCAAGGCCTCGGGGCGGGTCCGCACCATCGGCGTCTCGAACTTCCAGAAGACCCACCTGCGCAAGCTGCTCGACGAGACCGGCACCGTGCCCACCGTCAACCAGGTCGAGGTCCACCCCTACCTCGTGCAGGAGGACCTGCGCTCCTTCCACGCCGAGCACGGCATCGCCACCGAGGCGTGGAGCCCGCTGGCCCAGCGGGCCGGGCTCGTCGAGGACCCCGTCGTCACGGGCATCGCCGAGCAGCTCGGGCGCACCCCCGCCCAGGTCGTCATCCGCTGGCACCTGCAGCAGGGCAACGTGGTGATCCCCAAGTCCGTCACCCCGGAGCGGATCGTGTCCAACATCGACGTGTTCGGCTTCGAGCTGCCCCCCGAGCAGGTCGACGCCCTCACCGGGCTCGACCGCGCCGAGCGCACCGGGCCCGACCCGGACGTCCTCGGCTGACCCTCAGAGCAGGGAGAGCTCGAACCAGACGGTCTTGCCCGTCCCGACCGTCTCCGAACCCCACCGGCGGGCGAGGGTGTCGACGAGCGCGACACCCCGTCCGCCGGTGGCGGTCACCGGCACGTGCCGCACCTGCGGGAGGCCCGGGCCGCCGTCGCTGACCGAGACCCGCACCCACTCCGCGGCCCGGCGCAGCCGCACCTCGATCGGCTCCCCGCCGTAGCGGACGGCGTTGGTGACCAGCTCCGTCGTCAGCAGCTCCAGGGTCTGGCTGACCTGGGTGGGGAGGGTCGTGGAGGCGAACTGCTCGCGCAACCACGCGCGGGCGCGCCGGGCCGCCGACGGGTCGGCCCGCAGCTCCAAGCGCGTCATGCCACCCCGTCCGTCCCACCTCGTGTCCTCCCAACTGTGGCACCAGGTTCCGCGTCGGCAACCGGGACCCGCCGCCGGGGGCACCGCGAGGCATGATGCACCGGTGGACGAACGGGTGCGCGGGCTCAGCAGCACGACCCTGCTGCCGGCGCACCCCGACGGCGACTTCGACCGCTTCGCCCGGCTGGGCACCCTCGTCCTCGGCGTGCCCGTCGCGCTGGTCTCGATGGTCAGCCGCGACGGGCAGGTCTTCCCCGGCGCCGTCGGCCTGCCCGAGCCGTGGCAGACGCTGCGCCGGACCCCGCTGACCCACTCCCTGTGCCGGCACGTGGTCACCTCCGGGGAGGTCTTCACCGTCGAGGACGCCCGGCTGGACCCCCTCACCGCGGACTCCCTGGCCATCCCCGACCTCGGCGTCGTCGCCTACGCCGGCGCCCCCCTGCGGCTGCCCGACCCCCTCACCGGGGTCGCCGACCCCGACGCACCCGTCGTGGGGGTGCTGTGCGCCATCGACGGCCGGCCGCGCCGCTGGAGCGCCGCTCAGGTCGAGGTCCTGGAGGACCTCGCCGCCGCCTGCTCCGCCGAGCTGGGCCTGCGGGTGCTGGAGGAGCGCAACCGCCTCCTGCTCAGCCTCGCCGACGCCCTCGTCGGGGCGCGCACCGTCGCCGACGTCGACGCCACCGTCGCGGCCGTCACCCGCTCCTGGCTCGGGGGCGCCTGGAGCGGGCTGGTGCTGGCCGACCCCGGTCACCGCCGGCTGCGCCGCGCCGCGCCCTCCGCCCCGCCCGCCGGCACCGGCGTGGAGGGGGAGTTCGTCGACCTCGACGACGAGGGACCCGTCGCCCACGTCGCCCGCGAGCGCCGCCCGCTGCTCTTCGCCAGCGTGGAGGAGCTGCGCGAGGCGTTCCCGCGGGCCGCGACCGCGGCGGAACCGGCCTTCGCGGCCTCGGCCTACCTGCCGCTGCTGGTGCAGGAACGCCTCGTCGGGGTCCTGTGCCTGGTCTGGGACTCCGACCGCCTCACCCTCGGCGCCGAGGCGGACGTGTGGAGCGCCCTGGCCCGCTTCACTGCCCAGGCCCTGGACCGGGCGACCCTCGACTCCGAGCGGCGCTCGCGCGCGGAGGTGCTGCAGCGCTCGCTGCTGCCCCGGCTGCCCGAGGCGACGGGGGAGCTGCAGGTGCGGGGCCGCTACGTCCCCGCCAGCCGCGAGGAGGAGGTCGGCGGGGACTGGTACGACGTCGTCGTGGGACCCGGCGGGGAGACCACCCTCGTCCTGGGCGACGTCGCGGGCCACGACGTGGTCGCCGCGGCGACCATGGGGCAGGTGCGCGGCCTGCTGCGCGCCTTCACCTGGGACCGGCCCGGGTCCCCCGGCGAGCTGGTGTCGCGGCTGGACTCCGCGATGGCGGGGCTCGGCGTGGACGGGCTCGCCACCCTCGTCCTGGCCCGCGTGGAGCGCCGCGCGACGGCGGCGGGCACGCGCTACCGGCTGCGCTGGACCAACGCCGGTCACCCGCCGCCGGTGCTGCTGCACCCCGACGGGAGGACCGAGCTGCTCGACGGCGCCTCCGACCTGCTCGTGGGGCTGCTGCCGCGGGTCGAGCGCCACGACCACGTCGCCGACGTCCCGCCCGGGGCGACCCTGGTGCTCTACACCGACGGGCTCATCGAGCACCGCGGCCGCAGCCTGGCCGGGGGGATCGCGCGGGCCCGCACCACCCTGGAGCGCCACGGCGGGTCCACCCTCGACGTCCTCCTCGACGACCTGCTGGGCGAGCTCGTCGGCACCCGCGGCGAGGACGACTGCGCGCTGCTCGCGGTGCGCTTCCCGTGACCGGCTCCCTCACCGACGTCGCCGGGATCGAGGTCGGGCACGCCACCCGGCGCGGGGACGGCTGGCTCACCGGGGTCACCGCCGTCCTGCTCCCGCCGGGCACCGTCGGCGGCGTCGACGTGCGCGGCGGCGGGCCGGGCACCCACGAGACCGACGCCCTGGACCCCCGCACCCTCGTCCCCACCGTCGACGCCGTCGTCCTGACCGGCGGCTCGGCCTACGGCCTGGTCGCCGCCCACGGCGTGCAGCGCTTCTGCGCCGAGCGCGGCCGGGGCTTCCCCGTCGGCCCCGGCCCCGGGGAGGTCGTGCCGATCGTGCCCGCGGCCGCCGTCTTCGACCTCGGCCGCGGCGGGGTCTTCGGGAACCACCCCACCGAGGCCATGGGCCACGAGGCCGCCGCCGCCGCGCACCCCGGACCGGTCGAGCGCGGTGTCGTGGGGGCCGGGACGGGAGCCGTCGTCGGGGGGCGCTGGAAGGGCGGGGTGGGGTCGGCCTCGGCGCGCTCGGGCGGGGTCGTGGTCGCGGCGCTCGCCGTCGTCAACGCCGTCGGGCTCCCCGTCCCGGGACCCGCCGGGCCGGTCGAGCCCGGCCCGGTGAACACCACCCTCGTGGTCGTCGCCACCGACGCCGCGCTGGACCCGGCGGAGACCTCCCGCACCGCCACCGTCGCCCACGACGGGCTGGCGCGGGCGCTGAACCCCGTCCACACCCTCGCCGACGGCGACACCGCCTTCGCCGTGGCGACGGGCGCGGTGGCGCTGCCCCCGGAGCGGGCGGCGCGGGTGCGCGAGCTCGTGGACCTGCAGCGGGTCGCCGCCGACGTCGTCCGCGACGCGGTGCTGGACGCGATCGCCGCCGCCGAGGACGTCGGGCCCTACCCGCGCTACCCGGGGTAGGCCTGCTCAGGCCCCGGTGCCGCGCAGGTCGATGGTGCGGCGGGCGGGGGCGGCGCTGCGGACGCGGCCCTTGCCCGACCCCTTCGCCTCGTACATCGCGGCGTCGGCCTGCTGGAGCACCCGCGCCGCGTCGGTGCGGGAGCCGGCCATGGCCAGGCCGACGCTGATGCCGACCCGGAACTCCCACCCGGCGACGGGGAACGGCTCCGCCATCGCCTCCACGATCCGCCCGGCCACGACGGCCGCGGCGGCCTCGTCGGGCAGGTCGGGGCAGACGACGGCGAACTCGTCGCCGCCGATGCGGGCGACGGTGTCGCCGGGACGGACGGCCGCGGAGAGGCGCTCGGCCACCGCGATGAGGACGTGGTCGCCGGCGGCGTGACCGCCGGTGTCGTTGACGGGCTTGAAGTCGTCGAGGTCGCAGTAGAGCAGCGCGACCCGGTCGCCGCTGCGGTGGGCCGCGGACAGGGCGTGGCGCAGCCGGTCCTCCAGCAGGGTGCGGTTGGGCAGCCCGGTCAGCGGGTCGTGCAGGGCGGCCTCGCGCAGCCGGCGCTGGACGAGGCGGCGCTGGGTGACGTCGACGACCTGCACGACGGCGCCGACCTCCCCGGGGCCCTCCCCGCCGGGCGTGGGCCAGGCCGAGGCGGCCAGCTCCAGCCAGACCTCGCCGTCGCCGTGCTGCAGCTCGGCGTGCCACTGCGCGGGACGGCCGGCGACGACCTCCTCGGCCATCTCGGCGGCGGCGGCGACGAAGGTCTCGCGGTGGTCGGGGTGGACCTGCTCGGCCCAGTCCGACCCGACGGCGACCTCCACGCCCAGCATCGACTGGAGGCGGTCGTTGGCGCGGGCGACGACGGCCGAGCCGTCCGGGCGCAGCCGCAGCAGGGCCACCCCGAGCAGGGCGTCGTCGAAGGTGCGGCGGAAGACGTCCTCGCGGCGGGAGGCGGTGACGACGGCGCGCTCGCGCGAGCGCACCACCAGCGACATCACCAGGGCGACGGCGCCGGAGGTGAACAGCAGGGCCTGCAGGGCGACGTCGTCGGCGGTGCCGGCGCCGCGCCCGGTGGCGGTGCCGCCGGTGGCGACGACGGCGACGACGAGCTGGCAGCTCAGGGCCCGCGCGACCCCCAGGCGCGCGGCGCCCCACAGGATCGGGACGACGACGAGGAAGGACCAGGGACCCACGGCCCCGTCGCGGAAGACGGCGGCGGACACCCCCAGGGACAGCGCCAGGACCAGCACCCACTCGGTGAGCGCGGCCCGGGCGCGGCGCTGGTCCGCCGCGGGCGCGGAGGGGCGCAGCACGAGCAGCGGCGCGACGAGCAGGATGCCGAGGAGCTGGCCGAGGGCGTACGTCGCCCCGGCCCCGGAGTCGCCGGCGAGCTGGACGAGCAGGGCGGCGGCGGTGACCCCGGCGAGGGCGCCGGCGGTCAGCCGCCACGCGTCGCGGCCCCGTCGCAGGCGCGCGGGCTCCCCGCGGCCGAGCACGGTGATCAGCGCGGCGCCGACCCCGCACTGCAGCGCCTGCGCGCTCGCGAACGTGACCGTGGTGCCCGCCCCGGAGGGCAGCAGGCTCGCGGCGAGGGTCCCCACCAGCGTCCCGGCGACGCACCACCACCGCCGGGCGGGGTGGCGCGCGGCCAGGGCCAGGGCCGCCCCCGCGGCCGGCCACCAGACCGCGGCGGCGGGTGCGGAGGACCCCACCAGCACCGGGGCCACCGCCGCGAGGACCGCGACGACCACGGCGGTCGTGACCGCGAGCCGCAGCCCGCCGCCGTGCACGCGCGACGACCGCGCGCGGGGGCTGCCGGTGTCACCCGTCCGGACCTCGGGGGCTGTCGCGATCATGCCCCCTCCTCGGCAGGTGCCCCCGGTTCCTTGAGTGCTCCGTCCGGGTGAACCCGGATCGTGACCGGACCGTCACCTCCGGGCCCGGGGCGGGGTGAGCCCGTGCCCGCCGGCTCCCGGCGTCGGGGATCCTGGAGGGGTGAGCACCACCGGGATCCCGCACTCCTCGCACTGGGGCGCCTTCCGCGCCGACCCCACCGCGGACGGCGTGCGCGTCCGGGCGCACCCCGACGACCCGGCGCCGTCCGCGCTGCTGCGCAACGTCGCGGTCGCGGCCACCCCCACCGCCCGCGTGCTGCGCCCGCACGTGCGGCGCGGCTGGTGGGAGGACGGCCCCGGCCCCGACGAGCGGCGCGGGCGCGACGAGTTCCTGCCCGTGGAGTGGGACGAGCTGCTGGACCGGGTCGCGGGGGAGTACGCCCGGGTGCTCGGCGAGCACGGCCCGCGGGCGGTGTACGCCGGGTCCTACGGCTGGGCCAGCGCGGGCCGCTTCCACCACTCCCAGAGCCAGCTGCACCGCTTCTCGCACTGCCTGGGCGGGGCGGTCCGCTCGACCTGGACCTACAGCCACAACGTCGGGGAGGTCCTCATGCCCCGCGTCGTCGGCAGCCAGGAGCCGCTGATCTCCCCGACCGCGTGGACGAGCGTGGAGGCCGCCACCGACCTCGTCATCGCCCTCGGCGGGCTGCCCGCGAAGAACTCCGAGGTCGCCAGCGGCGGCATCACCCGCCACGAGGTCGCCGGCCGGCTGCGCTCGGCCCGGGCCCGGGGCGCGGAGTTCGTCCTCGTCTCCCCGCTGCGCGACGACCTCGCCGCCGAGCTCGACGCGGACTGGTTCGCCGTCGTCCCCGGCAGCGACGCCGCGCTGCTGCTGGCGATGTGCCACGTCCTGCTGACCGACGGCAGCTTCGACGCGGGGTTCCTGGAGCGGTTCACCGCCGGCTCGGAGGAGTTCCTCGCCTCCCTGCGCGGGGCCGACGACGGGGTGGAGAAGACCCCCGAGTGGGCCGAGCCCCTCACCGGGATCGCCGCCGGGCGCATCCGCGACCTCGCCCGCCGCGCCGTGCGCGGCCGCACGATGATCACCGTCAGCTGGTCCGTGGCCCGCACCCGCTTCGGCGAGCAGCCCCTGTGGGCGGCCGTCGCGCTGGCCGCGATGATCGGGCAGATCGGCCTGCCCGGCGGCGGCTTCGGCCACGGCTACGCCTCCACCGGCGGGGTCGGCAAGCGCGCCGGGACCTACCCGCTCCCCACGTTCCCGCAGTTCGCCGACCCGCTGCGGGTGCGCATCCCCGTCGCCCGCATCGCCGACGCCCTGTTGCACCCCGGGGAGCCCTACGAGGTCGACGGCCGGCACGAGACCTACCCGCACCTGCGCCTGGTCCACTGGGCCGGGGGCAACCCCTTCCACCACCACCAGGACCTGCAGCGGCTGCAGCGCGCGTTCCGCGCCGCGGAGACGATCGTCGTCCACGAGCCGTTCTGGACCTCCACCGCCCGCCACGCCGACGTCGTGTTCGCCGCCACGACGACGCTGGAGCGCGAGGACGTCGGCGCCGCCCGCTACGACGACCGCCTCATCGCCATGGGCCGGGTCCACGAACCGCTGGGGGAGGCCCGCGACGACTACGAGGTCCTCTCCGGGCTCGCCCACCGCCTCGGGGCCGGCGAGCGCTTCACCGAGGGCCGCACGGCGGGGGAGTGGGTCGAGCACCTCTACGAGGAGTGGCGCACCGGCCCGGCCGCGCGCGCCGGCATCACCGCCCCGCCCCACGCGGAGTTCCTCGCCGCGGGGGAGTTCCGGCTGCCCCCGGAGCCGAGGGAGAAGGTGATGTTCGCCTCCTTCCGCGCCGACCCGGACCGGTTCCCGCTGCGCACCCCCAGCGGGCGCATCGAGCTGCACTCCGAGACCATCGCCGGTTTCGGCTACGACGACTGCCCCGGGCACCCGGTGTGGCTGGCCCCGGAGGAGCAGCCCGACGAGGAGTTCCCGCTGCGGCTGGTCGCGAACAACCCCGCCACCCGCCTGCACAGCCAGCTCGACCACGGCGCCACGTCCCAGGCCGGGAAGGTCGCCGGGCGCGAACCGGTGCGGATGCACGCCCGCGACGCCGCCGCGCGCGGTCTCGCCGACGGGCAGGTCGTCGTGCTGCGCAGCCGCCGCGGCAGCTGCCTGGGCGGGCTCGTCGTCTCCGACGCCGTGCGCGAGGGCGTGGTGCAGATGTCCACCGGGTCGTGGTTCGACCCCGTGGCCGGGGCGGCCGCCGGGGTCACCTGCGGCTACGGCAACGTCAACGTCCTCACCCGCGACGTCGGCTCCTCCCGGCTCAGCCAGGCCTGCACCGGTCAGCACGCCACCGTCCAGGTGAGCGCGTTCGAGGGGGTCCCGCCGAGGGTGACGATCTTCGACCAGCCCGCCTGAGGGCCGGCGGAAACCGGTGGCGCCCGCCCGGGGCGGGCGGCAGGCTCGGCGGGTGCTGCCCGTGGAACTGCACCCCTTCGCCGGTCTGCGCCTGCTCGTCCGCGATCCCGGCGGCGACCCCGGCGGCGACGTCGAGCTGCGCACGGGCGACGTCGAGGGCCTCGTGGAGCTCGCCGCCGTCGCCGCCCGCGGGGTCCACGACCCCGGCCCGTCGCCGTTCGCGGTGCCCTGGACCGCGTGCGCCCCCGCCGAGCGGGCCCGCCGGACCCTGCGCTGGCACCTGCTCGGCTGGGGCGGCTGGTCGCCGCGGGAGTGGCGCCTGGACTTCGTCGTCCGCCGCGGCGGGGTCGTCGTCGGCACCCAGTCGCTGGAGGCGGTGGACTTCCCCGTGCTGCGCGAGGTCGTCACCGGTTCCTGGCTGGGACGGGAGCACCAGGGCCGGGGGACCGGGCCCCTGATGCGCGCCGCCGTCCTGCACCTGGCCTTCGCCGGGCTCGGCGCGTCCTGCGCGCGCAGCGAGGCCTTCCTGGACAACCCCCGGTCCCGGGCGGTGTCGCAGCGCCTGGGCTACCGCGAGGACGGGCAGCGGGCCGTGGTGCGCGACGGCGTGCGCGCGGTGCAGCAGCGGCTGCGCCTGGACGCCGCGGACTGGGCCGCGGGCGAGCGGCCGGAGGTGCTCGTGGAGGGGGTGGAACCGGTGCGGGAGGCCCTGCTGCCCGCGGCCCCCTAGCCGCGCGTCCCGGGTCGGGGCGTTGCTCCGTGTGGGGCATCATGGAGCTCCGAACACGGTGCGCGCTGCGCACCGCCGAGGTGCGGAGGTGCCGCAGGTGACGACCGAGGGCTGGCCCGACGACAGGATCACCTCCTCCGACGCCCCGTCGATCGTCCGCCACCACGCCGGACCGGCCGACGACCCGGACCGCTACGAGCTGCTGGGCGAGGCCGACGGCGCCGACGAGGCGTGGCACGTGATCGACCACCGCGCCGTGACGGGGGAGGCGCTGTTCACCCTCGCCGCGCTGCGCCCGGCGGCGACCGGCGACCTCGAGGTCCGCCACGACGCGGGCGGGGACGTGCAGGACGGGGAGGACGGGGACGACGCCCCGGTGCCGCCCGAGGTCCTCTGGCGCGAACGGGCCGCCGGCCTGGCCCGCGTCCGCCACGCCCGGCTCGCCGGCCTCGTGGGCACCTTCACCGGACCCGCCCCGCACGCCCCCGGCCGCGCCGACCTGCAGGCGCGGGAGTGGGACTACGCCGTCCTCGAGCAGGCCGCCGGCCGGTCGGTGGCCGACTGGCTGCGCGACGACCCCGGCGCCGGCGTCGAGGAGCGCTTCACCGTCCTGGCCGCCGCGGCCGCGGTCCTGCAGGAGCTGCACCGGGGGTCCGAGGACGCCCCGCCGGTCGTGCACGGCGACATCACCCCGCGCTCGGTGCGCCTGGGCGGCTTCTGGCCCGCCGACGGCGTCCGGCTCTCCGGGGCGAGCCTGGGCGGGTTGCGGCACGGCCCCGTGCGGCGGCGCTCCAGCAGCGTCTACACCGCGCCCGAGGTGCGGCGGGGAGCGCTGCCCTCCGCGGCCAGCGACGTCTTCGGCCTCGGCGCGACGGCCGTCCTGGTCCTCACCGGCACGCCCCCGGCCACCTCCCCCGACGGCGTCCTGGACCCCGCGCTGGTGAAGCGGCAGCTCTTCGCCGCCCCGCTGACCGCCCCGCACCCGGGGCTGGCCGAGGTCCTGCTGCAGGCCCTCTCCGACGACCCCGCCCAGCGCCCGGACCGGCTGCCGGCCTGGGTCAACGGGATGCGCGCCTTCGTCGAGCCGCGGTCCTCCGCGGGCACCCGCGACGGGGCGGGCCCCGTCGGCGCGGCGGGGGCGGCGGCGGGAGCGGCGGCCGCCCGGTCGGCGCGCACGCTGCCCCGGCGCCCGGTGGTCGTCGTCGCGGGGGCGCTGCTGCTGGCGACCGCCGGCACCGCGGTCGCGATCGGCGCGGTGCAGCAGGGCCGGCTGAAGGACGTCCCCAACCCCGTCGCCATCGTCCAGGGGCCTCAGACCCCCGCCGCGCCGTCCCCGCCCCCGGCGCCGCCCGCCCCGGTGCCCACCAGCGCGGAACCGTCTGCGGACGGGTCCGCGCGCCCGCGGGTCCCCGCCACCCGCCGCCCCTCCGCGTCGGCCTCCTCGACCCCCCCGTCGCCCTCCGCGTCGGTGCCCCCCACCGCGCCGGCAGTACCGGCGCCGACGACCGGGCCGGACCTGCTCGGGGGCCCGCCGACCGCCACCCCGCCCCCGGGCACGTCCCCGGCGCCGGCCGTCCCCGTGCCCCCCGCGGTGCCCACGACGTCCCCCACGACCTCACCCACCACCTCGACGGCCCCGCCCACCGGCGGGCCCGGGGTCCCGCCGCCCACCCCCACCCCGACCGCGCCCCCCACGAGCAGCCCCACGGGCAGCCCGACGGGCAGCCCCACCTCCAGCGCGCCGCCCACCCCGACGGCGAGCACGTCGACGGCGGCCGTCCCCCCGCGCACCGAGTCCCCCACCCCGCCGGGGAACGGGGTCGGGAACGGGGTCGGGAACGGGCCGGGCAACGGGATCGGGAACGGACCGCCGCCCGAGGTGACCCTGCCGCCGCGCGTCGCCCCCGGCCTCGACGGGACCCCCGCCGACCGCTGACCCCGGCGGTGGGAAGGGCCCCCGGGGCTCCTGTGGAGGTGTGGTGCACACCCGGTCGGCCCAGCACCGGGGGCGGGCGCCCGCAGCACGGCGACGCATACTGAGGACGACGAGCACCCAGGGCGTGGCGCCGAAGGCCCCGCCGACCGCCGCCGACGGATCGGTGGCACCCACGACGCGAACCGGCGCGAGCGACCGTCGCCCGCACCGGCGCACGACCGCCGGAGGACCAGACAGACGTGGCCGCACGACGTCCCGCCCCCACCCCGCCGACCCGCCGCAGCGCGGGCCGGCCCCCGGCCCGACCCGCGCGCCGCCCCCGGCGCCGCCGCGTCCTCGGCTGGCTCCTCGGGCTGCTCGTCGCCGGTCTGGCGCTCGCCGCCGGCGGGTTCACCGCGGCCTACGCGCTGGTGAAGGTCCCCGACCCCAACGAGCTCGCCGACGCCCAGATCAGCACGGTCTACTACGCCGACGGCACCACCGAGCTGGGCCGGTTCGCCTCGGTCAACCGGGAGAACGTGCCCCTGGCCCAGGTGCCGGACCCCGTCCAGAAGGCCGTGCTGGCCGCGGAGGACCGCAGCTACTACGAGAACCGCGGCGTCTCGCCCACCGGCATCGCCCGGGCCCTGTGGAGCAACGTCAGCGACGGCACCAGCCAGGGCGGCTCCACCCTCACCCAGCAGTACGTCAAGAACTACTACCTCTCCGCCGAGCAGTCGTACACGCGCAAGGCCAAGGAGTTCTTCATCTCGCTGAAGCTCGACCAGCAGCAGACGAAGGACGAGACGCTGGAGAACTACCTCAACACCGTCTACTTCGGCCGGGGCGCCTACGGCATCCAGGCCGCGTCGCAGGCCTACTTCGGGATCGACTCCGCCCAGCTGAACGTGTCCCAGGGGGCGCTGCTGGCCGCGCTGCTCAAGGGCCCGGGCAACTACGACCCCCGCAAGGGCGAGACCCAGGCCGCGGCCGCGCGGGAGCGCGTGGACTACGTCCTCGACGGGATGGTCACCGAGGGCTGGCTCTCCCCGGCCGACCGCGCCGCCGCGGGGCTGCCCGACACGATCGAGCCGCAGCAGGACAACCAGTGGTCGGGCACCAAGGGGTACCTGCTCAAGACGGTGAAGAACGAGCTGTCGAAGACCGTGGGGCTGTCCGAGGAGGACATCGACCGCGGCGGCCTGAAGATCACCACGACGTTCGACGCGAAGGCCCAGGCCGCGGCCGAGGAGGCCGTCGCCGACCAGCTCCCCGCCGAGCGCCCCGAGGGTTTCCACGTCGCGCTGACCGCGATCGACCCCCGGACCGGCGGGGTCACCGCGATGTACGGCGGGGCGGACTACGAGAAGAGCCAGTTCAACGACGCCACCCAGGCCACGGCGCAGGCGGGGTCGACGTTCAAGCCCTTCACCCTGGTCGCGGCGCTGGAGCAGGGCATCTCGCTGCGGACGACGTTCAACGGCTCCAGCCCGCGCACCATCGACGACTGGCCGGCGAGGAACTTCGGCGACGAGCAGTTCGGGCGCATCGACCTCGTCACCGCGACCGAGCACTCGGTCAACACCGTCTACGGGCAGCTCAACGACGAGGTCACGCCCGAGAAGACCCGCGACGTCGCGATCCGGATGGGGTACCCGCAGGAGACCGCGGGCCTGGCGGACAAGGACACCACCATCTCCAACGTGCTGGGCACGGCCTCCCCGCACCCCATCGACGTCACCCAGGCCTACGCCACCTTCGCCGCGCAGGGCACCCGCACCCCGTGGCACACCATCGCCAGCATCGACGACTCCGCCGGCACCCGGACCTACACGGCCTCGCCCACGACGACCCAGGCCATCGCCCCCGACGTGGCCGCCGACGCCACCTACGCCATGCAGCAGGTCGTGCAGTCCGGCACCGGCGCCTACGCCAAGCGCCTCAGCCGCCCCGCGGCCGGCAAGACGGGCACCTCCAACGGCAACATGTCGGCGTGGTTCGCGGGGTTCACCCCCAACCTCGCCGCGTCGGTGGCCCTGTTCCAGACCAGCCCCGACGGCAAGAGCAACGTGTCCCTGAAGCTGGGCCGCGGGGAGGTCACCGGCGGCTCCTACCCGGTGCGGATCTGGACGGCGTTCATGCGCGCCGCCCTCGACGGGGTCGAGGAGGAGGACTTCCCGGCCCGCGCGAACGTCGGCGTGGCCAAGGGCTCCACGAGCACGGCCACGTCGCGCTCCACCTCCCGGCCGAGCTCGACGTCCTCGTCGACCTCCACCGCGACGTCGTCCCCGACCGCGACCGAGAGCCCCACCGGCACCCCCACCGACTCCCCGAGCGGGGACCCCACCGGCACCCCCACGGGCACGCCGGCGAGCCCGTCGTCGAGCGCGTCGAGCTCCGCCAGCGCCTCCAGCAGCAGCCCGGCCCCGACCGGCGGCGCCGCCGGGGACGGCGACCCCGGCGAGCAGGCCGCCGAGCAAGCCGCGGCGGGCGGCGCGCGGGCCGGTGCGGCGGTCCCGAGCGCCGCGGCCCCGAGCGCGGCGGCCGCCGGGTAGGGGAAGCTGACGGGGTGAGCGAGCCCTCGAGCCCCGCGCCGCCCGGCGCCCCCTCGGTCCCGCCGACGGCCGTGGACCCCCTCGCCCGCGCGGGCAGCGAGGTCCTCGGCGGCCCCGCCGGGCGGCGCCTGGGCGGCGACGGCCCCTGGTGGGCGCGCGCGCTGCCGGTGGCGGTGTTCCTCACCTCCGCCGCGATCGCGGTGGGGGTGGCCACCCGCCACCACTGCCGGGCGCAGGGCTGGAACACCCCCGACCAGTTCGTCCACGCCTGCTACTCCGACCTGCCGGTCGTCTTCACCTCCTCCGGCCTGGCGAACGGGCTCGGCCCCTACGACGACGGCGTCGCGCTGAACCAGCCGCCGGTGACCGCGGCGCTGGCCTGGCTGCTCGCCCGGCTCGCCCCGCACGAGGTGACCGTCGCGGCCCAGCGGACCTACTTCGACGTGTCCTCGGTGCTGCTGCTGCTCGCGGCGCTCGTCGTCACCGTCTCGGTCTGGGCCACCACCGGCCGCGGGCGCGGCTGGGACGTCCTGCTCGTCGCGGTCAGCCCCGTCCTCGCCCTCTCCGGCCTGCTCTCCCTCGACCTGGCCGGGGTCGCCCTGGCCACCGCCGGGACGGCCTGCTGGGCCCGCAGGCGCCCGGTCGCGGCGGGGGTCCTGCTGGGCCTGGCCGTCGCGGCCCGCACCTACCCCGTGCTGGTCCTGCTCGCCATCGCGCTGCTCGCGGTGCGCACCGGCCGCCACCGCGCGGCCGCGACGACGGTGCTGGCCGCGGTGCTGGCCTGGCTCGCGGTGGACCTGCCCCTCGCCCTGACCCGCCCCGGGGCCTGGTCCGCCTACCTCAGCGCCTTCTTCGAGCAGCGCGCCGGGTACGGGTCGCCGTGGGTCCTGCCGCAGCTGGCCCAGCAGGCCGTCGGCGCGGAGGGCACCTCGGGGCTGCCCGGCACCGCGGTGGTCGTGCTGAGCGTCGGCGCCTGGATCGCGTGGACGGCCCTCGTCGGGGTCTTCGCGCTGTGGGCCCCGCGCCGGCCCCGGCTGCCGCAGGTCGCGTTCCTGCTCGTGGCGGGCTGCTGCGCGCTGGGGGTGGCCTTCCCCCCGCAGGCGTCGCTGTGGCTGCTGCCGCTGGCCGTGCTCGCGGTCCCGCGCTGGCGCGACCAGGTGCTGTGGTGGGCCGCGGAGGCGGCGTACTACGGGGCCGTCTGGCTCTACATCGCGGGGCAGACCAACACCGACCGGGCGCTGCCGCCGGAGCTGTACGCGCTCTTCCTGCTGCTGCGCCTGGCCGCGGTGGCCTGGCTGGTGGTCTGCGTGGTGCGCGAGGCGCGCGCCCCCCGCCGCGACGCGGTCCGCTCCACCCCCGGGCTGGATGACCCCGCGGGCGGTGACTTCGACGGGGCCCCCGACGCCCTCGTCGTGCGGATCGGCTGACCGCCCGGGCGTGCACAGGGGCCCCGGCGGCGGGGTCTGTGGACGGCCGGACCCGCGCCCGGCGCCCGCGCGGCACAGTGGGCGCCCGGGGGCCGGTAGACTTCTGTGGTTCCCCGTCCGCTCGCAGCACGTGAGCCGGGCGGGACGACACGCACCGAGACCCTCCTGCCACGGAGAGACCGTGGCCGCCTGAGACCGAAGGAGGTGGGGAATGAGCGCGCGTCAGTACGAGCTCATGGTGATCCTCGACGCGGAGCTGGAAGAGCGGACGGTCGCCCCGTCCCTCGACCGCTTCCTCAACGTGGTCCGCCAGGGCGGTGGCGAGGTCGGCAAGGTCGACATCTGGGGCCGCCGCCGGCTCGCGTACGACATCAAGAAGAAGTCCGAAGGCATCTACGCGGTGATCGAGCTCAACACCGAGCCCGCCGTCGCGCAGGAGCTCGACCGCCAGCTCAACCTCAACGAGGGTGTGCTGCGCACCAAGCTGCTGCGAGCCGAGGCTGCCTGATGGCGGGTGAAACCGTCGTCACGCTGATCGGGAACCTCACCAACGACCCCGAACTGCGCTTCACCCCGTCGGGTGCCGCGGTGGCCAACTTCACGGTCGCCTCGACGCCCCGCACGTTCGACCGCCAGTCGAACGAGTGGAAGGACGGCGAGACGTTGTTCATGCGCTGCGCGATCTGGCGCGAGGCGGCGGAGAACGTCGCCGAGTCCCTCACGCGCGGCACGCGGGTCGTGGTCACCGGTCGGTTGCAGTCGCGCACCTTCGACACGAAGGAAGGCGAGAAGCGCACCGTCATCGAGATGCAGGTCGACGAGGTCGGCCCCTCGCTGCGCTACGCCACCGCGAAGGTCAACAAGACCTCCCGCGGTAGCGGCGGTGGGGGCGGCGGCTTCGGCGGCGGCGGTGGCGGCGGTTTCTCCGGGGGCGGTTCCGCCGGCGGCAACGCCGGCGGCAGCGGCTCCGGCGGCGGCTGGGGCGGGAACCCCGGCGGCAGCGCTCCGCAGCCGCAGGACGACCCCTGGGCCACCGGCCCGTCCGGCGGCAACGCCGGCGGCGGGGGCTGGGGCGGCGCGTCCAACGACGACCCGCCGTTCTAGTCGGCGACCGCAGCACTCCACGAGACCGGCACCGCGGGGCGAGTCCCCGGGGTTCCGCGCCTCACCGATCCGGCCACCGCGACCACGTCGCGTCCCGCCGGGTCGCACACATGACGTCATCCCGGGGTAGCACCCCGGGCTCTCACGAGAGGGGAGCACCACGATGGCCAAGGTGCCCGTGCGCAAGCCCAAGAAGAAGCAGAACCCGCTCAAGGCCGCCAAGATCGAGGCGGTCGACTACAAGGACACTGCGCTGCTGCGCAAGTTCATCTCCGACCGCGGCAAGATCCGCGCGCGTCGGGTGACCGGTGTGTCCGTCCAGGAGCAGCGTCAGATCGCCAAGGCGATCAAGAACGCTCGCGAGATGGCGCTGCTGCCCTACAGCAGCTCCGCCCGCTGAGGAGGGGGAACGAGATGAAGCTCATCCTCACCCACGAGGTCTCCGGCCTCGGGACCCCCGGCGACGTCGTCGAGGTCAAGGACGGCTACGGCCGCAACTTCCTGCTGCCCCGCAACCTGGCCACCCCGTGGACCAAGGGTGGCGAGAAGCAGGTCGAGACGATCAGCAAGGCCCGCAAGGCCCGTGCGATCGCCAGCCTCGACGAGGCCAAGGCCGTCAAGCAGTCCCTCGAGGCTCGCACGGTGGCGTTCGCCGCTCGCGCCGGCCGCGGGGGCCGCCTGTTCGGCGCCGTGACCCCGGCCGACGTCGCGCTCGCCGTGTCCGCCGCCGGCGGTCCCACGGTGGACAAGCGCAAGGTCGAGATCCTGCAGCCGATCAAGACGACCGGCACGCACAAGGCGCTCGTCCGCCTGCACCCCGACGTCTCCGCCACGGTGACCATCGACGTCGTCGAGGCCACCGCCTGATCGAGGCGCCCGTACGACAGAGGCCGGTCGCGCAGCAGCGCGGCCGGCCTCCGTCGTTCCCGGACGACCCCGGAGGGGTCAGTCCTCGGCGGGGACGTCCCCGACCGCGACGGTCACCGGGAGGTCGTCGTCGGTGGGACGGGCGTGCCCGGTGTAGGTGAACACCTGCTCCTTGCCCTCGCCCTCGGTGCCGATCGAGATGATCTGCCCGGCGCGGAAGTCCCCGAAGAGGATCTTCTCGGACAGGACGTCCTCGATGTCGCGCTGGATGGTGCGCCGCAACGGACGCGCCCCCAGGACCGGGTCGTAGCCCTTCGTCGCCAGCAGGACCTTCGCCGACGGCGTGAGCTCGATGCCCATGTCGCGGTCCTTCAGCCGGGCCTCGACGTTGGCCAGCATGAGGTCGACGATCTGGACGATCTCCTCCTGCGTCAGCTGCGGGAAGACGACGGTGTCGTCGACGCGGTTGAGGAACTCGGGCCGGAAGTGCTGCTTGAGCTCCTCGTTGACCTTCGACTTCATCCGGTCGTAGTTCGTCTGCTTCGTCTGGGAACCGGCCGCGAAGCCGAGACCCGTGGCCTTGGAGATGTCCCGGGTGCCGAGGTTCGTCGTCATGATGATGACGGTGTTCTTGAAGTCGACCATCCGGCCCTGGGAGTCGGTCAGGCGACCGTCCTCCAGGATCTGCAGCAGCGAGTTGAAGATGTCCGGGTGCGCCTTCTCCACCTCGTCGAAGAGGACCACGCTGAACGGCTTGCGGCGGACCTTCTCCGTCAACTGACCGCCCTCCTCGTAGCCCACGTAGCCGGGAGGGGAGCCGAACAGGCGCGAGACGGTGTGCTTCTCGGAGAACTCGCTCATGTCCAGCTGGATGAGGGCGTCCTCCTCACCGAAGAGGAACTCCGCCAGCGCCTTGGCCAGCTCGGTCTTCCCCACCCCGGTGGGGCCGGCGAAGATGAACGACCCACCGGGACGCTTGGGGTCCTTCAACCCCGCGCGGGTGCGGCGGATGGCCTGGGAGAGGGCCTTGATGGCGTCGTTCTGGCCGATGACGCGCTTGTGCAGCTCGGCTTCCATGTTGAGGAGGCGGGTGGACTCCTCCTCAGTCAGCCGGACCACGGGGATGCCGGTGGAGACGGCGAGGACCTCCGCGATCAGCTCCTCGTCCACCTCCGCCACGATGTCGAGACCCCCCGAGCGCCACTCCTTCTCCCGGGTGGCGCGCTGGGCGGTGACGGTCTTCTCCTTGTCGCGCAGGGAGGCGGCCTTCTCGAAGTCCTGCGCGTCGATCGCGGACTCCTTCTCCCGGCGCACGTCGGCGATGCGCTCGTCGAACTCGCGCAGGTCCGGCGGTGCGGTCATGCGGCGGATCCGCAACCGGGCCCCGGCCTCGTCGATCAGGTCGATCGCCTTGTCCGGCAGGTAGCGGTCGTTGATGTAGCGGTCGGCCATGGTCGCGGCGGCGACGAGCGCCCCGTCGGTGATGGTCACCCGGTGGTGGGCCTCGTAGCGGTCCCGCAGGCCCTTGAGGATCTCGATGGCGTGGGGGAGGCTCGGCTCGGGCACCTGGATCGGCTGGAAGCGGCGCTCCAGTGCCGGGTCCTTCTCGATGTACTTCTTGAACTCGTCCAGCGTGGTGGCGCCCACCGTCTGCAGCTCACCACGGGCCAGCATCGGCTTGAGGATGCTGGCCGCGTCGATCGCGCCCTCGGCGGCACCGGCCCCGACGAGGGTGTGGATCTCGTCGATGAACAGGACGATGTCCCCGCGGGTGCGGATCTCCTTCAGGACCTTCTTGAGGCGCTCCTCGAAGTCGCCGCGGTAGCGCGAACCCGCGACCAGGGCCCCGAGGTCCAGGGTGTAGATCTGCTTGTCGCGCAGGGTCTCGGGGACCTGCCCCCGGACGATCTCCTGGGCCAGGCCCTCCACCACGGCCGTCTTCCCGACCCCGGCCTCGCCGATGAGCATCGGGTTGTTCTTGGTGCGCCGCGACAGCACCTGCATGACCCGCTCGATCTGCTGCTCGCGCCCGATGACCGGGTCCAGCTTGCCCTCGCGGGCCGCCTGGGTCAGGTTGCGGCCGAACTGGTCGAGCACGAGGGACCCCGCGGGCGTCCCCTCGCGCTGGGACTCGCCACCCGCCGCGGTGGTCGGTTCCTTCCCCTCGTGACCCGAGAGGAGGGTGATGACCTGCTGGCGGACGCGGTTGAGGTCCGCGCCCAGCTTGACCAGGACCTGCGCGGCGACGCCCTCGCCCTCGCGGATCAGCCCGAGCAGGATGTGCTCGGTGCCGATGTAGTTGTGCCCCAGCTGCAGCGCTTCGCGCAGGGACAGCTCCAGGACCTTCTTGGCCCGGGGGGTGAAGGGGATGTGACCGGACGGGGCCTGCTGGCCCTGCCCGATGATCTCCTGGACCTGCTCGCGGACGGCGTCCAGGGAGATGCCCAGCGACTCGAGGGCCTTGGCGGCGACGCCTTCGCCCTCGTGGATCAGGCCGAGCAGGATGTGCTCGGTCCCGATGTAGTTGTGGTTGAGCATCCGGGCCTCTTCTTGGGCCAGGACGACGACCCGTCGGGCGCGGTCGGTGAACCTCTCGAACATCAACGTCTCCTCGGTTCGGCTCTCAGCGGCCTGTCGACCTGAGGGCGCGTGTCGAGCATGCGTCCGCCCCGGGGCATCGGCAACCCCTCGGGGCCCGAGTTCGCTGTGGGCGTCGTCACCCCGCGTCACCACCCCAGGCCGGCGCGGCCGCCCGGGTGGGCGCACCCCGCCCGCCCCGGCCGCGCGGAGGGGCCGCTCGAGGGCCGCTCACGCCCCTCACGCCCCGGTGACCATCCACGCCCCGCCGCGCTCGCGCCGCACCAGCGTCACCAGCCGGGCCAGGGTGTAGACGCCCGCGAAGGCCACCCACAGCCACACCAGCCCGGCCCGCCCGGGCGGCACCAGCCACAGCACCGCCAGCGCCGCCGGGACGTAGCAGGCGAGGGTGACCACGCCCGCGCGGGCCAGGTAGCGCCCGTCGCCCGCCCCGATGAGCACCCCGTCCAGGACGAACACCCACCCCGCCGCCGGGAGGCAGACCCCCAGCACGACCAGCGCGGCCACGAGGTGGCGGCGGACCTCCGGCTCGGGGGCGAAGAACCCCGCCACGACCGGGCTCGTCACGACCAGCACGACCCCCAGCAGCACGCCCACCCCCACCCCCCACTGCGTCATCCGCCGGATCGTGGACCGGACCCCCGCGACGTCGGCGGCCCCCAGCGCCCGGCCCACCAGCGCCTGGGCCGCGATCGCGAGGGCGTCCAGGGCCAGGGCCGTCGTCGTCCACACCGCGTTCGCCACCTGGTGCGCGGCGATCCCCGCGTCGCCCTGGGCGGCGGCCACGAACGTCGTCAGCAGCGCCGCGGCGCGCAGCGTGACCGTGCGCACGAGCAGCGGGAGCCCGTCCAGGGCGTTGCGCAGGACCCCCAGCGGGTGCGGCCGCACCCGCGCCCCGGTCGCGCGGACGCCGCGGGCCACGACGACGGCCAGGGCGAGGGCCATCAGCACCTGGGTCGTCGCCGTCCCGACCGCCGACCCGGCCACGCCCCACCCCGCCCCGTGGACGAGCAGCAGGTTCAGGACCACGTTGAGGGCCGCGCCCGCACCGGCCACGACCAGCGGGGTCCGGGTGTCCTGCAGCCCGCGCAGGACACCCGTGGCGGCCAGGACGACGAGCATCCCGGGCAGGCCGAGGAGGCTCCAGTGCAGGTAGGCGAGGGCGTGGGGGCGCGCGGCGGCGGAGACCCCCAGGACGTCCACGAGCGGGCCCGACAGCGACCGGGTGAGGACGGCGGTGACGACCCCGAGGCCCAGGGCGAGCCACATCCCGTCCACGCCCCGGCTCAGCGCGCCCCGCACGTCGCCGGCGCCGAGGTGGCGGGCGACGCTCGCGGTGGTGCCGTAGGCGAGGAAGACGAAGACGCTCACCGCGGTGGTCAGCACCGCCCCGGCGATGCCCAGGCCGGCCAGCGGGAGGGTGCCCAGGCGGCCGACGATCGCGGAGTCGGCGAGCAGGAAGAGGGGCTCCGCCACGAGGGCGCCCAGCGCGGGGACGGCCAACCGCAGGATCTCGGCGTCACGAGGCGTCACCTTGAGCCTCCTTGACAGAGCGTTACCGAACTGCAACAAGCCGGACTTCCCCTCACCCGAACGGATGTTTTCGTCTCCACACGCCGTGGACAGCATCGTCGCAGGTCAGAGAGCCGGATCCGACGTTGTCCACTGCTCTGCACCTAGTTGTCCACAACCTTGTCCACCCCCTGTGCACAACCGTCCCCACCTCATCCACAGGCTGTCCACCAGCCTGTGCACAGGGCGGTTTGACCTGCCGCCACGACGTCGGTCAGTGTGCTCGGAGCGTGTCGCAGTTCGTGTCGGAGCCGTGCCGTAGGACTGCGGTCAGCGGTCGTCGGGAGGACGCGCGCGGGGATGGGGGCGACGACGTGGTGGTGGCAGCGCAGTGACGGCGTACGACGAACCCCCCGCTGACTTCGACGCCCCCGACGACGGGCCCTCCCGGGGCCGGCGCGGCGGCCGCAAGGACCGCGGCGCGGACGGCGGCGGTGCCTCCTTCGACCGCATGCCCCCCCAGGACATCGCCGCCGAGCAGGGCGTCCTCGGCGGGATGATGCTGTCCAAGGACGCCATCGCCGACGTCGTCGAGGTCCTCAAGGGCAACGACTTCTACCGCCCCGCCCACGAGCTCGTCTACGAGGCGATCCTCGACCTCTACTCCCGCGGCGAACCCGCCGACCCGGTCACCGTCTCCGCGGAGCTCACCAACAAGGGCGAGCTCACCCGCATCGGCGGCACCCCCTACCTGCACGACCTCATCTCCACCGTCCCCACCGCGGCCAACGCCGCCTTCTACGCCCGCATCGTCCGCGAGCGCGCCGTCCTGCGCCGCCTCGTCGAAGCCGGCACCCGCATCGTGCAGATGGGCTACGGCGCCGACGGCATGGACGTCGACGCCATCGTCAACTCCGCCCAGGCCGAGGTCTACGCCGTCACCGAGACCCGCACCAAGGAGGACTACGCCGTCCTCGGCGACGTCATCGAGGGCACCATCGACGAGATCGAGGCCAGCTCCCACCGCGGGGAGGGCATGGTCGGGGTCCCCACCGGCTTCGCCGACCTCGACAGCCTCACCAACGGCCTGCACCCCGGGCAGATGATCGTCATCGCGGCGAGGCCGGCTGTGGGGAAAAGCACCCTGGGACTAGACATCGCGCGCGCCGCGTCCATCAAGCACGGTCTCGCGTCGGTGATCTTCTCCCTGGAGATGGGGCGCAACGAGATCGCGATGCGCCTGCTCTCCGCCGAAGCGCGCGTGCCCCTGCAGAAGATGCGCAAGGGCAACATGGACGACGCGGACTGGACGCGCTTCGCGCGCACCATGGGCGCCATCAACGAGGCGCCGCTCTACATCGACGACTCCCCGAACATGTCGCTGATGGAGATCCGCTCCAAGTGCCGGCGGCTGAAGCAGCGCGCCGACCTGAAGCTCGTCATCGTCGATTACCTCCAGCTCATGACGTCGGGCAAGCGCGTCGAGAGCCGCCAGCAGGAGGTCTCGGAGTTCTCCCGCGCCCTGAAGCTGCTGGCGAAGGAGATCGAGGTCCCGGTCATCGCGCTCTCGCAGCTGAACCGCGGTCCCGAGCAGCGCACGGACAAGCGGCCCATGGTCAGCGACCTGCGCGAATCGGGCTGCCTCACCGCCGGGACCCGCGTGCTGCGGGCCGACACCGGTGCGGAGACCACGATGGGGGAGCTGTTCGCCCTCCAGGCCCGTGACGTGCCCGTCTGGTCGCTGGACGAGTCGCTGCGCTACGTCCGTCGCCACCTGACCCGCGTGTTCCCGACCGGGGTGAAGCCGGTGTTCCGGCTGCGGACGGCCTCGGGCAAGACGGTCCGGGCGACCGCGAACCACCCCTTCTTGACCTACGACGGGTGGAAGCCGCTGGGCGAGCTCTCCGTGGCCGACCGCCTCGCCGTCCCCCGCCACGTCCCGGCCCCGGAGCGCGTGGCGAGCTGGACCGACGACCAGGTGCTGCTGCTGGGCCACCTCATCGGCGACGGGTCGTTCGTGAAGCGCCAGCCCCTGCGCTACGCCAGCGTGGACGAGGCGAACCTGTCCGCCGTCACCGAGGCCGCCGCCAACGCGTTCTCCATCGTCGCCGTCCGCGACGAGTACGCCGCCGCGCGGTGCACCACCCTGCGCCTGCCCGCGCCCTACCGCCTGACCCACGGGCGCCGGAACCCGCTGGCCGCGTGGCTCGACGAGCTGGGGCTGTTCGGTCTGCGCAGCTACGAGAAGTTCGTGCCCCAGGAGGTCTTCCACCTCCCCAAGCGCCAGATCGCGTTGTTCCTGCGCCACCTGTGGGCGACGGACGGCAGCGTCACCCTGACCCGGCAGAGCCGCGGCGGCCGGATCTACTACGCCTCCACCAGCCTCCAGCTGATCCAGGACGTCTCCCGGTTGCTCCTGCGCTTCGGCATCTCGACCCGGGTCCGCACCACCACTCCGAAGGGCGACCACCGCCCCGGCTACACGCTGGACGTCTCGGGAGTAGACGACCAGCGCCGCTTCCTCCAGGAGATCGGTGTGCACGGCGCCCGCGGGGCCACGGCCGACCGGTTGCTGGAGGTCATCCGCGACGTGTCGGCGAACACCAACGTCGACACCGTGCCGCGCCAGGTGTGGGACGACGTCCGCCGCCTGCTCGTCGAGAAGGAGATGACGCACCGCGAGTTCGCCGCCGCGATGGGCACGTCCTTCGGAGGGAGCTCGCTGTGGAAGCACGCGCCGTCGCGGGAACGGCTGGGGCGCGTGGCCCAGGTCCTCGACAGCGCCGAGCTGGACGTGCTGGCGGTGAACGACGTCCTGTGGGACGAGGTCGTCGCCATCGAGCCCGACGGCGAGGAGCAGGTCTACGACGCGACCGTGCTCGGCGGCCACAACTTCGTCGCCGACGGCATCGCCGTCCACAACTCCATCGAACAGGACGCCGACATGGTGATCCTGCTCCACCGCGAGGACATGTACGAGAAGGAGTCCCCGCGGGCGGGGGAGGCGGACTTCATCGTCGCGAAGCACCGCAACGGCCCCACGGACACCATCACCGTCGCGTTCCAGGGGCACTACTCGCGCTTCGTCGACATGGCGACCTGACGGCGGGTCAGGGACGGGCCAGCACGAGCACGTGCCCCGTCTCGGCGTCCCAGTCGTCGGGGTCGCCGTCGGTCCTGGTCTCCACCCGCGCGTCCAGCCCGCAGCGGGCGGCGACGTCGGCGGCGGGCCCGGTCTGGTCCTCGTCGAGCTCGACGAACACCCGCCCGCGCGCGGACAACCAGTCGCCGGCCCCGCCGAGGACCCGGCGCAGGACGTCGAGGCCGTCGCCGCCGCCGTCGAGGGTGCGCCGGTCCTCGTGCTCGCGCATCTCCGCCGGCAGGTGCGCGATCTGCGCGGTCGGCACGTAGGGGACGTTCGCGATCACCACATCGAGGCGGCCGCGCAGCGTCGGCGGGAGCGCGGCGAACAGGTCGCCCTCGTGGACGGCGGCGCCCGGCAGGTTGCGGCGGGCGCAGGCGACGGCGGCGGGATCGACGTCGGCGGCGTGCACGACCAGCCCCGGTACCCGCTCGCGCACCGCGCCGACGAGGGCGCCGGTGCCGCAGCCCAGGTCCAGCACGACGTCGCCGGCCCGGGCGCGCGCCGCGACGAGGTCGACGAGGAACGCGCTGCGGTGGCGGGGGACGAAGACGCCGGGGGCGACGGCGTAGCGGCGGCCGGCGAACTCCGCCCAGCCGAGGACGTCCTCGAGGCGCTCGCCGGCGACCCGGCGGGCGAGGAGGTCGGCGAGGTCGCCGGGAGCGGCCAGCAGCAGCTCGGCCTCCCGCTCCGCGAAGACGCACCCCGCCGCCCGCAGGCGGGTGGCGACCACCCCGGCGGTCGTCGCGGCGTCCCCGCCGGTGTCCTCCCCGGTGCCCGCGCCCACCGCGCCAGTCTGGCAGCGCCGGGGCCCCGACCACCCCGCAGCGCGCCCGGGCGGTCCGGGCGGGGGCGCCCTCAAGGTCCGGGGCGCCCCTGCCGATCTCGCCGCAGTGACACCCCCGCCGCCCTCGATCCACTGCCCGGAGCGGAACGGGAACCCGGCCGAGGTCCAGCGGCTCACGGCGCTGCGCGAGTACGACGTGCTCGGCGCCCCCGCGGACGCCGAGCTGGACGACGTCGTGCGCGCCGCGGCGATGGTCGCCGGGGTGCCCCACGCGACGCTGAACCTCATCGACGAGCACCGCCAGTGCCAGCTCGCGACCGTCGGTTTCGAGGGCACCGACTCCGCGCGCGAGGACTCGATGTGCGCGCTGCACTTCACCGACGGCGAGGTCGTGCACCTCCCCGACGCCAGCGTCGACCCGCGCTACCGCACCAACCCGTGGGTGGACGGCCGGCTGGGTCGGGTGCGGCTGTACGCCTCCGCGCCCCTGATCACCCCGCGCGGGCACGCCGTGGGCAGCCTGTGCGTGTTCGACACCGTGCCCGGGGAGCTCTCCGCGGCCCAGCTGGACGCGCTGGCGGGGCTGGCCCGGGTCGTGGTGGCCCTCTTCGAGCGCCGCCGCAAGGCCCTGCTCGCCGAGCGCTACGCCGCGGAGGCGCACCAGCACGCCCTCCAGGCTCAGCGCCTCAGCGCGAGCGACGCCGAGCTGCGGCTGGTGCTGGCCGCGACCAGCGACGCCTTCCTGGCCGTCGACGAGAACCAGCGCATCACCTCCTGGAACGCCGCCGCCGAGGCGATGTTCGGCTGGTCGCAGGCCGAGGCCCTCGGCCGCGGCCTGGTCGAGACGATCGTGCCGCCGGCGATGGCCGCGGCCCACACGGGCGGCTTCGAGCGGTTCCTGCGCACCGGCGCCCGCGAGCTCAGCAGCACCGTGGAGGTCCCCGCCCGGCGTCGCGACGGGACCGAGCTGGTCGTGGAGCTGAGCATCACCCCCGTCGAGGCCGGCGGGCAGCGCAAGGTCTACGCCGCGATCCGCGACGTCACCGACCGGCGGCGGCTGGAGCAGCAGGCCCGGTCGCTGGCCGGGATCGTCGCCGGCGCCCGCGACGCGATCGTCTCCGTGGACACCGCCGGGCGCATCACGTCGTGGAACGCGGCCGCGGAGCAGCTGTACGGCTACGACGCCGCCCAGGTCACCGGCGCGGGGCTGGACCTCATCGCCGCGAGCGGCGAGGTGCAGCAGCTGGGCGCCTGGCTGGCCCGCGCCGCCGCCGGCGAGGCCGTCGACGGGGTCGCGGCCCGCGACGTCGTCGGGCGCCACCGCGACGGCAGCGCCGTCGAGGTCTCGATCACCGTCTCGCCCGTGCTCGACGCCGCCGGCGCCGTCGTCGGCGCCTCCATCGCCGCCCGCGACATCTCCGAGCGCCTGCGCGCGGAGGCGGCGCTGCGCGAGGCCGAGCAGCGCTTCGGCCTCGCCTTCACCCACGCCCCCACCGGGGTGCTGCTCACCGCCCTGAGCGGGGAGCACGCGGGCCGGTTCCTCAGCGCCAACCCCGCCGCCTGCGCGATGCTCGGCCACTCCGCCGAGGCGCTGCAGCACCTGACCTCCGCCGACGTCACCCACCCCGAGGACCTGCCCACCTCCCAGCGGCGGGTGCGGGAGGTCGTGGAGGGCCGCACGCCCAGCGCGCACTTCGAGGAGCGCTACGTGCGCGCCGACGGCCGCACCGTCTGGGGCGAGGTGGACATCTCTCTCGTCCACGACGCCGGCGGGCGGCCGCTGTACACGGTCACCCACGTGCAGGACGTCACCGCCAAGCGCGCGGACCGGCAGCGCCTGGCCGAGTCCGAGCAGCGCTTCCGCCTCGCCTTCGACACCGCCCCGGTCGGGATGGTCATCGTGGGGCTTGGGGAGGAGGACGCCGCGCGGATCCTGCAGGTCAACACCACGTTGTGCGAGTTCACCGGCCTGAGCGTCCCCGAGCTGCTGGGCCGCGACGTGCACGACCTCGTCGACCCCGAGGAGCGCGTCGACAGCCTCCTGGGCTTCGCCCCCTTCCTGCTGGGCGAGCTCACCCACGGGCAGGTGGAGCAGCGCTACCGGCACGCCGACGGCACCGTCCGGTGGGGTCTGATGACGGTCACCGCGATGACGGCCGCGACCGCGCCGCTGGCGGGGGTGCCCGGCGCCGACGACGCCGGGCCGCAGCTGCTGTGCCTCATCGAGGACGTCACCGCCCGCAAGGCCGCCGAGCTGGCGCTGCGTCACCAGGCGTTGCACGACGGGCTGACGGGGTTGCCCAACCGCACCCTGCTGCACGACCGCCTCGAGCACGCCCTGGCCGCGGCCGGGCGCAGCGGGGCGGGGGTGGGGGTGCTGTTCTGCGACCTGGACGGGTTCAAGGCGGTCAACGACTCCGCCGGGCACGCCGCCGGCGACGAGCTGCTGCGCGAGGTCGCGGCCCGCTTCGGCGGATGCCTGCGCCCGGGGGACACCCTGGCGCGCCTGGGCGGGGACGAGTTCGCCGTCGTCTGCCCCGACCTCGCCGGGCCCGCGGACCTGCGGGCCATCGCCGAACGGCTGCTGGGTTCCCTGCGCGAGCCGGTGGTCCTCGCCGCCGGCGCCTTCGGCGTCGGCGTCAGCGTCGGGGCCCACCTGGCCGGCGGGTGCGCGGCCGGGGACGGGGCGGGGGCCGCGGTGGACCAGGCGCTGGCCCACGCCGACACCGCCATGTACGAGGCCAAGCGCGCCGGGAAGAACCGCGTCCGCACCCACGACGACGGTGCCGGGGACCGCTGCGGGCGGGGCTGGCCGGCGCTCGCGCTGGCCGCCGGGGACCCGGTCGCGGCGGGGGTCCTCGCCTCCCGGTAGCGCCCGGCGGGGACGGGTCCCGCGGCCCGCCGCGGGGGTGGCCGGGAATCCGGGGGCCGCGGGCCGGGTTGTCCAGGACGGTCACACCCCCGCCGGAAAGGTCGCTCCATGTCGCTCGCCCTCTCGATCCTGGACCTCGCCCCCATCGCCCCGGGGGAGTCCGCGGGCGACAGCATCGCCGCCAGCGTCGCGCTCGCGCGGACCGCGGAGGAGCACGGCTACCGGCGGGTCTGGTACGCCGAGCACCACAACATGGCGACGATCGCGTCCTCGGCGCCGGCGGTGCTCATCGCCCACGTGGGGGCGAAGACGAGCACCATCCGGCTCGGGGCGGGCGGGGTCATGCTGCCCAACCACTCCCCGCTGTCCATCGCCGAGCAGTTCGGCACTTTGGAGGCGATGTACCCCGGGCGCATCGACCTCGGCCTGGGCCGCGCGCCGGGTTCGGACGAGGCCACGACGTACGCGCTGCGGCGCGACCCGGCCGCCTCGGCGCAGTTCCCCGAGGACGTCGCGGAGCTGCGCGCCTACTTCGCCGGGCGGTCCCGCGTGCCCGGCGTCGACGCCGTGCCCGGTTCCGGGTCGAAGGTCCCGCTGTACGTGCTGGGTTCCTCGACGTTCGGCGCGCACCTGGCCGCCGCCCTCGGCCTGCCCTACGCCTTCGCCTCGCACTTCGCCCCGCAGCAGCTCGGGGCGGCCGTCGCCGCGTACCGCGCGGAGTTCCGCCCCTCCGAGCAGCTCGCCGAACCCCACGTCATCGTGGGGGTGAACGTCGTCGCCGCCGACACGACCGACACGGCCCGTGAGGCGTTCGGGCAGGTGCAGCGCCGGTTCGCGACGTCGCTGTTCGGGCGCGGGCGCACGTTCACCGAGGCCGAGGTCGACATCCTCATGGAGACCGCCGCGGGGCAGCACGTGCGGCAGATGCAGGCGTACTCCGCCGTCGGCACCCCGCGCGAGGTCCGCACCTACCTCGACGAGTTCGCCGCCTCCACCGGCGCCGACGAGCTCATCGTGGCCCACCAGGCCCTCAGCACCCCCGCGCGGTTGCGGTCGGTGACCCTGCTGGCCGAGGCGATGGAGACCGTCGCCGCCTGACCCCGACCGCGGTCCCCGCCCCGAGTAGCGGAGATCGTGATCGGTGCCACCATCGACGGTGAGGCGGCTGCACCGCCTCGCACGCCGCAAGACGGTGCAGCCCAGCGCCCCGGACGACGCGCGTCGTCCGGGGCGCTGCGCGTGCCGCCACTCCCCGTCGAACCCAGGAGACCCCCACGATGAGCGCACCCACCGGAGTCGGTTCCCACGCCACCGGGTTGTACGGCAGCCGGGCGGGGGAGAACCTCCTCCGGTCGGGGGCGGCGGAACTGCTCGGGACGTTCGTCCTCGTCCTCGCCGGGGGCGCGGTCGCGGTGGGTGCGGGGACGACCGACCCGCCGGTGTACGACCTGCTGGCCATCGTCCTCGCGTTCGGCCTCGCGCTGACCGCGCTCGTCGCGGCCCTCGGGCACGTGTCGGGCTGCCACCTCAACCCCGCCGTCACCCTCGGCCTGGCGGTCACCCGGAAGTTCCCGTGGCGCGCGGTGCCGGTGTACGTGGTGGCGCAGCTGGTAGGGGCGGTCCTGGCCTCGCTGGCGACGTGGGCCGTGCACACCGGGCGCGGGCGCGAGGTCGCGAACCTCTCGACCACCCTGCCCGCCCCCGGCGTCTCGGACGGGCGCGCGTTCTTCGTCGAGGCCCTCATCACCTTCGTGCTGGTCCTGGTCGTCATCTCCGTGGCCACCGACGACCGCGTCCCCGCCGCGGCGGCCCCCCTGGCGGTGGGCGCCGCGCTGGCGGTGTGCATCTTCATCGCCGCCCCCGTCACCGGCGGTGCGGTCAACCCGGCCCGCGCGTTCGGCCCGGCGGTGGTGTCGGGGAACCTGGACGCGCTGTGGCTGTACCTGCTGGCCCCCGTCGTGGGCGGGGTCCTCGCGGCCGTCGTCTACGACCGGCTCCTGGCCCCCGCGCAGGCCCCGACCCCCGAGGACGACTGAACCCCGCGCCCGGGGTCACTCCCACCGTCCCGACGGCAACGACCCCGCGCGCGCGGCCAGCGCCGTCGCCTGTCGCGGCGAGAACGTCGTGAACGCCTCCGGGACGACCTCCTCGCCGGCCCGTGTCCACGTGCCCACGACGGTGCCCGCGTCGACGACGGTGCCGCGGAAGACGCCGTTGCCGCCGGGCACGACGCGTCCGGCGTGCTCGGGGGGCAGCACGGCGGAACGGTCGCCGTAGCCGAGCAGGAACTCGTCGAAACCCGGCAGCAGGTGCGGGCCGCGGACCGCGGCGCGGTGGGCGGCGAGGAGGTCGGGGACCTCGGGGTGGACGAGGTGCTCCACGCCCTCCACCCCGACCGCCGCGAACTCCCCGCGGACGGCGGCGAACCCGCGCCGGGCCGTCCCCAGCGGCAGCTTCGTCCAGGTCGCGAAGTCCGCGGGCGTGGCCGGCCCGTGCCCGCGCAGGTAGCGGCGGGTCCACTCCGCCAGCGGGTCCTCCGGTGCCCGCCGCGGCCCGATCCAGTCCCCGGTGAGCACGAAGGCCTGCTCCCGCCCGGCCGGCGGGCCCTGGCAGAGCGTCCCGGTCAGGCACAGGTGCACGAGCAGGTGGTAGCCGCGGCCGGCGGCGGTGCGCTGGCCGGTGCGCTCGAGCTCCGCGAGCAGTTCCGCCCGCGTCGCCCGCCCGCGGGTGCTGAGGAACTCCCGGGCGGTGGTGTCGACGGCGTCGAGGTCGGCGTCGGAGATCCCCAGCTCGGCGCGCCGGCGCCGCGCCGCGGTCACCGTCCGGCCCGCGCAGAGGTCGAGGACCCAGGCCAGGTCGGCCGCGGCGATCAGGTGCAGCGTCCCGCGCATCGGCCAGGACCGGACGACCTCGCCGGCCTCCAGCGCGGCGACGAGGCCCGCCGTCGTGGCGTCGGCGGTGCGGAGCGCGACGGCCGTCGCCGCCGCGCGCAGGTCCTGGGCCTGGACCGCGGCGAGGTGGTGGACGACCGCGAGCGCGGACCCGAGCGGGGGCACGACCCGCTGGGCGACGAGCCGCCACGACCCCACGTCGCGGGCGGGGACCTCGATCACCCGCTCACGCTGGCAGCGGCGCGCCCCTCAGCGCAACAGGTTCAGCCCGGAGACGACGGTGAGGCCGAGGACCCAGCTCTCGAACTTCGCCTTGTCGATCCGCTTCGCCACCCACAGGCCGATGAGCGCGCCCACGACGACGCCGGGGACGAGCTTGAGGTCGAGCAGCAGGGAGTCCGCGCTGAGCAGCCCGAGGCCGACGCTGAAGGGGATCTTGAAGCAGTTCACGATGAAGAAGAACCAGGCGCCGGTGCCGAGGAAGGACATCACGCCCAGGCCCATGGTGAACAGGTAGATCGACATCGGGGCGCCGCCGGCGTTGGCGACCATGGTGGCGAACCCGGCGAGGAACCCGAAGCCGATGGCGGTGAGGTGGCGCTTGCGCGGGGACATGGGGGCGGGGGCGGTCCCGCGCCGGCGCAGCTGCCGCTGGCGCGCCAGGTGGATGACGACGAGCAGGACGAGCAGGACCCCGATGGAGCGGCGCATGACGGTGTCGTCGACGACGTGGACGAACCCGGCCCCGGCGACGACGCCCACGGCGACGTGGGGGAACAACCGCAGCAGCAGGCCCCAGTCGGCGTGGCGGCGGTAGAAGGAGATGGCGAACACGTCGCCGAGGATCAACAGCGGCAGGATGATGCCCGTCGACTCCTTGGCGGGCAGGACCGCGGCGAAGACCGCGACCGCGATGGTCCCGGCGCCCCCGATCGAGGTCTTGGCGAACCCGATGACCAGGGCCGCGAGGTAGAGGGGGATCAACTGCGTCGTCGACAGGTCCAGCACCGTCGGAGCTTACTGAGCCGAGGCCACCAACTCGCCCACCAACCCGCCCACCGACCCGCCCACCGACCCGCCCACCGACCCGCCCGGGCGGCGGTGTCGGAGCCGCGGGGCAGACTCGGGGGGTGAGCGGGCAGGTGGGGGCGGAGGTCCCCCGGGTGCGGGCGGGCCGCCCCGACCCGACCCGCCCGAGCGTCCTGCACCTCGACCTCGACGCCTTCTTCGCCGCCGTCGAGCAGCGGGACAAGCCCTCCCTGCGCGGCAAGCCCGTCGTGGTCGGCGGCCCGGGCGGGCGCGGGGTCGTCGCCACCGCGAGCTACGAGGCGCGGGTGTTCGGGGTCGGGTCGGCGATGCCGACGGCCCGCGCGCGCCGGCTCTGCCCGAACGCGGCGTACCTGGCGGGGCGGTTCGAGGCGTACCGGGCGGTGTCGGAGCAGGTGATGGGCCTGGCGCACACCCTGTCCCCGCTCGTGGAGCCGCTGTCGCTGGACGAGGCCTTCGTCGACCTGTCCGCGGTCCACGACGACCTCGACGTCGAGCGCGTCACCGGCATCGCGGAGGGTTTCCGCGCCGAGGTCCGGGCCCGGACGGGCCTGACGGTCTCCGTCGGGGTCGGGGCCAGCAAGCTCGTCGCCAAGATCGCCTCCGACCTGCGCAAGCCCGACGCCCTGGTCGTCGTGCCGCCGCAGGAGCAGGAGGCGCTGCTGGCGCCGATGAGCGTGCGCCGGATCCCCGGGGTCGGGGCGGTGACCGGGGACCGGCTGGTGCGGTCGGGGCTGCGGACGATCGGCGACCTCGCCGCGGCCGACGAGGGGGAGCTGGTGCGGATGCTGGGCAAGGCCCACGGCAGCGGGCTGCTGGCCTTCGCCCGCGGGATCGACCCGCGCCCGGTGGTCCCCGAGCGGGAGGCGAAGTCGGTCTCGGCGGAGGAGACGTTCTCCACCGACCTCACCGACCGCGCCGACCTCACCGAGCGGATCCGCCGGATGGCCGACCGGGTCGCGGTGCGGCTGGGGAAGGCGGGGCTGTCCGGGCGCACCATCACCATCAAGGTCCGCCGCTACGACTTCAGCACCCTCAACCGCTCGCGGACGCTGCCGCACGCGACGAGCTCGGCCAAGGAGGTCGCCCTGCACGCCGGGGAGCTGCTCGACGGCGTCGACGTCGCCGACGGCGTCCGGCTGCTGGGGGTGGGGGTGTCGGGGCTGTCGGAGTACAGCCAGATCGACCTGCTGGCCGAGATCGAGGACCCGCTCCCGCCGGTGGAGGACGTCGAGGAGCCGGCGGGGCTGGTGGAGGGTGGTTCGCCGCACCCCTACGGGCCGCCGGCGTCCCCGGGGTGGCGGCCGGGGCAGGACGTCGTGCACGCGGGGTTCGGGCCGGGGTGGGTGCAGGGTTCCGGCGTCGGGCGCGTCACCGTCCGGTTCGAGGGGCCGCACACCCCGCCCGGGCGGGTCCGCACGTTCCGCGACGACGACCCCGACCTCACGGCGTGCGGGCCGCCGGCCTACCTGCCGGGGGACGCGTGAGGCCCCCCGCGGGGCGCCGCGTCCTCGCCGTCCGGGGGGAGCTGGCGGCGGACCCGCTGCGCCGGTGGCTGCGGGCCCACGCCCTGCCCGGCGCCGAGCGCCACCTCGACGGCGTCCACGAGCGGGTCGTGCCGACCGGGGCCGGGCCGGTGGAGGTGAGCGTCGACCTCGGCACCTCCCCGGGCTGCGAGCAGGTGGTCCTGCACGCCCCGGCCGCCGCGCTGGACGAGGTGGAGGGGACCGTGCGGCGCTGGCTGGGCCTGGACGCCGACCCCGCGGAGGCGGAGGCGTGGCTGGCGCGCGACCCGCTGCTGGCGCCGCTGGTCGCGGCCCGCCCGGGGCTGCGGGTGCCGCGGGCGGTGGCGGGGGTGGAGACGGCGGTCCTGACCGTCCTGGGCCAGCAGGTCTCCCTCGCCGCGGCCCGCACCTTCGGCGGGCGCCTCGTCGCGGCCTTCGGGACGCCCGTGTCCTCCGCGCCGTCGTCGCTGACCGCCTTCCCGGCCGCGGCGGTCCTGGCCGACGCCGGCGCCGAGGCGATCCGCGCCGCCACCGGCGTCACCGGTGCCCGGGCCCGCACCGTGCACGCCCTCGCCGCGGCCCTCGCCGGCGGGCTGGACCTGGACGCCGCGGCGGGGGACCCGGAGCGGGCGGGCGCCGCGCGCGCCCGGCTCCTCGCGCTGCCGGGCATCGGCCCCTGGACGGCGGACTACGTGGCGCTGCGGGTGCTGGGGGACCGCGACGCGTTCCTGCCCGGCGACCTCGTGCTGCGCCGGGCGCTGGGGGGCCTGAGCCCGAAGGAGGCCGCGGCCCGCGCCGAGCCGTGGCGGCCCTGGCGCGGCCACGCGCTGCTGCACCTGTGGACCGCGGCGGTCTTCGTCCCCTGACCCCCGGGGGCGCGGACCGGGGAACGCGCGCGGGCCGCGCGGCCGGTGGGGACCGGCCCGGGCGCTGGACCCACTACGGTGCGGCTCGTGGACGGAACCGTGGTGGTCACAGGGGGCAGCCGAGGCATCGGGGCGGCGGTCGTGCAGGCGCTGGCGGCCCGCGGGATCCGGACCTGCTTCAGCTACTCCACCCACCGCGAGGCCGCCGACGTCGTCGCCGCCGGCGCCGCGGACCTCGGCACCGACTGCGTCGCGGTGCAGGCCGACGTCTGCGTGGAGGCCGACGTGCGGCGCCTGTTCACCGCCGCCGAGCAGCTCGGGCCGGTCACCGGGCTGGTGAACAACGCCGGCATCGCCGCGCGCCAGTCGCGGGTGGTGGACATGGAGGCCGACCGGATCCGGCGGGTGCTCGACGTCAACGTCGTCGGGTCGTTCCTGTGCGCGCGCGAGGCCGTGCGGCGGATGACCGGGCGCGGGGGCGGGACGATCGTCAACGTGTCCTCCCGCGCCGCCGTCCTCGGCAGCGCGGGGGAGTACGTCGACTACGCCGCCTCCAAGGCCGCCGTCGACGCGCTCACCGTGGGGCTGGCGCGGGAGGTCGCCGCCGACGGCATCCGCGTCGTGGGGGTCCGGCCCGGGTTGATCCGCACCGACTTCCACGCCCGTTCCGGGGAACCGGAGCGCGTGGAGCGGTTGCAGCGCAGCGTCCCCATGGGCCGCGGCGGGGAACCCTCCGAGGTCGCCGAGGCCGTGGTGTGGCTGCTCTCCGACGGCGCCAGCTACGTCACGGGGACGACGCTGGACGTCAGCGGCGGGCGCTGACCCCGCGCACCCCCGCCACGGTCCCCACCGGCTCGTTCAGCGCCCGTGCTTGGCGGCGTACATCCGCACGTCGGCGCGGTGCAGCAGGCTGCGGAAGTCCTCCGCGTCGTCCTCGGGGAAGGTGGCGACCCCGATGCTGACGGTGACGCGCACGGGCTGCCCGGCGATGTCGTAGGGCTCCGCGATCGCGGCCCGCAGCTGCTCGGCGACGCGGTCGGCCTCGCGGCGGGCGCTGGCGCGGTCCAGCCCCTGCAGGGAGACGAGGAACTCGTCGCCGCCGAGGCGGGCGGCGAGGTCGCTGCGCCGCAGCCGGGCCTTGAGCCGCGCCGCGACCTGCACCAGCAGCTGGTCGCCCGCGGCGTGGCCCAGCTCGTCGTTGACGGCCTTGAAGCCGTCGAGGTCCATGAACAGCACCGCGAGCGCGCTGTCGCCGCCGCGGGCCTCCCACAGCTCGACCTCGACGCGCTCCTCGAAGCGGCGGCGGTTGACGAGCCCGGTGAGGGAGTCGGTGTAGGCGAGCTCCTCGATGCGCGCCAGGTAGCTCTGGGCCCGGTCCCGTTCCCGGATCAGGGCGCGCTCGGCCTCGACCTGGGCGGTGACGTCGTTCTGGACGCCGATGTACTGCACCAGCCGGCCGTCCTCGTCGGTGACGGGCGCCATGTAGATCTCGTTCCACCACTCGCTGCGGTCGGGGCCGCGGTAGTTCAGCAGCGTCTCGCGGACCTCGCGGCCCTCGGCGATGGCGCTGCGCAGGCGCCCGATCGCGTCGTGGTCGGTGTCGGCCCCCTGCAGGAAGCGGCAGTTGCGGCCCAGCAGCTCCTCGGAGCGGTAGCCGGCGAGCTCCTCGAAGGCCCGGTTCACGTAGACCAGCGGCTGGTCCGGGCGGCGCATGTCGGCGATCGTGATGCCGCTGGTGGAGGCGGCCAGCGCGCGCTGCAGCAGGGGTTCCCCGGCCGCGGGGGCCACGACGGCGGCGGGTCGCGCGCCGGGCGGCGGGCTCGCCGGGGCCGCCGCGGGTGCGGCGGCGGGGACGGGACCCACGGCCGGCGCGACGCGCGAGAGCAGGCTGTGCGCGGCGGCGACCACCGTCTGGCGGCGGTAGGTGAGGGCGTACTCGAAGGTGCGCTCCATGTCGGGACCGTCGTCGCCGAGGTCGCGCGCCAGCAGGGCGGCGCTGAAGTGGGGGCTGACGACCACCACGTCCCACTCGCCGCGGATGGGGTCGTCGGCGGCCAGCGCGGCCCCGCGCACCCCGGGGACGGGTTCCAGGGGCAGGTCCTCGCCCAGGGCGCACACGAACCCGGTGCGGGCGACGAGGTCGCGGTAGCGCTGGGCGGTGGCGGGGGTGAAGTGGCGGGCCTCCTGGAACGTCGAGGCCACCACGCAGGTCTCGCCCAGGCGCATCGCCTGGCGCTCCAGCTGCTTGCTGAGCTCCACGAGCAGGCGCTTGGGGGAGCGGCGCAGCTGGGTGCCGGCGGGCAGGCAGTCGAAGGGGGACGGCTGGTCCACCGCGCCGGCGGCGACGGGGTCGGGCAGGGTCAGGCTCGCCACCGGGAACCGCTCGGCCGGGCCGGCGGCGGGGCGGGCGAAGAGCCAGCCCTGCCCCAGGTGCGCGCCCAGCGCCCGGGCGATCGTGAGGTGCTGCGGGGTCTCGATGCCTTCGGCCAGGACCCGGGCCCCGGTGCGCTCGGCGTAGTCGTTGACGGCGTTCATGATCTCGGCGATCACGGGGGAGGGGCGCTTCTGGACGAGGGAGAGGTCCAGCTTGACCACGTCGGGACGCAGCAGCGGCATGAAGGCCAGCGAAGCGGCGTCGGCGCCGACGTCGTCCAGGGCGACGCCCCAGCCCAGGGCGCGGACGCGGTCGACGGTGCGCAGCAGCTCGGCGGGACGGGTCGCCAGCGCGCGCTCGGTGATCTCCAGGACGATCCGCAGCTCGCCCGGGGCCCCGGCGGCGAGGGCGAGGAGGTCGTCCACGGGGGCGGTGTCGAGGACCTCCGGCTCCACGTTGACGAAGACGGTGAGCGGGGCGAGCAGGCCGTGCTCGACGGCGCCGCGGAACGCCGCGGCGCGGCACGCCTGGTCCAGCTCGGCGAGCAGCCCGGCCTCGCGGGCGGCGCCGAACAGGGCGTCGGGGGTGGCCAGCGGTCCCTGCGGCCCGCGGGCCAGGGCCTCGTAGGCGACGACGGCGCCGCTGTCGAGGTCGATGATCGGTTGGAAGACGCTGTGCACCGAGCCGTCGGCGATGACCCGGTCGATGCTGCTCACGTTGACTCCTCCTGAACCGTCCCGTCGGCGACCCGCCGCCCTCAGCTCCGTCCCATCGGCCGGTCCCCGCCCGTCCTTGAGGCGTTCCGGTCCCCGGGTCCCCGGTCCGGGGCGGCAGCGGGTGCGGGTGGCCGGGTCGCGCCGCGGCCGTCCCCGGCCTGCGCGGGCGGGGACGCACCGGCACGATGGGGGGGTGACGGAGCTCCAGGCGCTGGCGGACCTGCTCGACGGGGGGCGCGTCGTGGTCCTGGAGGGGGCCGGGATGTCCACCGGTTCCGGCATCCCCGACTACCGCGGCCCCGGCGGTTCGCTGCAGCGGCACACCCCGATGACCTACCAGGAGTTCACCGGTTCCGCGGAGGCCCGCCGCCGGTACTGGGGTCGCAGCCACGTCGGGTGGGAGCACTTCCGGCGGGCCCGGCCCAACGACGCCCACCGCGCCGTCGCCGCGCTGGAGGGCGCGGGCGTGGTGACGGGGGTGATCACCCAGAACGTCGACGGCCTCGACCTCGCCGCCGGCACCCGGGAGGTCGTGGAGCTGCACGGCAACCTCGACCGGGTCGTCTGCCTGCGCTGCGGGGAACTCACCGCCCGCGCCGAGCTCGCCGAGCGCCTGAGCGCCGCGAACCCCGGGTTCGACGCCCGCGTCGAGCAGCTGCACGCGCTGAACCCCGACGGCGACGCCGACCTCACCGAGGCCCAGCTCGAGGGGTTCCGCACGGTGGCGTGCCGGCGCTGCGGCGAGGACGCCCTCAAGGCCGACGTGGTGTTCTTCGGCGAGACCGTGCCGAAGGACCGCGTCGCCCGCTCCTTCGAACTGCTCGACGCGGCCCGCGTCCTGCTCGTCCTCGGGTCCTCGCTGGCCGTCATGTCCGGGTACCGGTTCGTCCTGCACGCCGCCCGCAACGGCCAGCCGGTCGCGATCGTCACCGCCGGCCCGACCCGCGGGGACGAGAAGGCGGCGCTGAAGGTGGACGCCCCGCTGCAGGAGGTCCTGCCCGCGGTGCTGGAACGCCTGCGCCTCAGGCTCTGAGCGAGTCGACGAGGCGGTCCACCGCGGCGCGCTGGCGGTGCGGGGAGTACGTCTGCGGGTCGGCCGCGGCGAGGGTGTTGAAACCCTCGACGAGGGCGACGAGCCCGACGGCGTGGTGGGTCCGCGCCGCGCGCGGCAGGTCCGGACGGGCCGCGGCGAGGAGCTGCTCGACGCGCTGCACGAAGGCGCGGTTGTGCCGGACGTGCAGTTCGCGCAGTTCCTCGTCGGACACCGCCGCGGCGAGGAAACCCACCCAGACCCGCGCCTCCTCCCGTCCCTCCGCGGTGAGGGAGAGGGCCTGCAGGGCCACGGCGCGCAGGGCGTCGAGGGGTTCCCTGGCCGCCTCCTGGGCGGCGTCGGCGCGCCGCCCGGTCCGTTCGTGGAGGAGTTCGCGGGCGTGCCGCAGCAGCGCCCGCTTGTCGCGGAAGGCGTGCAGGACCAGTCCCGTCGTGCACCCGGCCCGGGCGGCGACCGCGCGCAGGGTCAGCCCGCTCAGTCCGTCCCGGGCCAGCACCGACCATACCGCGGCGGACAACCGCGCCCGCTGCTCCTCGACGTCGCGCCGCTTCGGCATCCCGACCCCCTCATCCCGTGACGGATGTTACGGTAACGGCCGTTCCGGGACGAGAGGGGTCGCTGTGGGGTTCGTCGTCGAGGTGGAGGACTGGGACGCCCCCGAGGGGGCGGGGCTGCGCGCGGCCCAGCGCGCCGAGCTGGACGCCCGCTACGGCGGCGACGACCACGAACCGGGCACGGCGCCCAGCGCCGCCGACGTCGCGGTGTTCGTCGTCGCCCGCGACGAGGAGGGCGCGGCCGTGGCCTGCGGCGGGCTGCGCCCGCTGGGACCCGGCCTCGCCGAGCTCAAGCGGATGTACGTCCGGCCCGAGCGGCGCGGCAGCGGCGTCGCCGTCCTCGTCCTGCGGGCCCTGGAGGAGCGCGCCCGCGCCCTCGGGGTCACCCGGGTGGTGCTGGAGACCGGCACCCTGCAGCCCGAGGCCCTGCGCTTCTACCTGCGCGAGGGCTACCAGCGCATCGAGAACTTCGGCCCCTACGCGGGGGAGGCCCTCTCGGTCTGCTGCGCCCGCGACCTCTAGGACCGACCTACACTCGACGGGCCATGCAGTGCGACTACTACGACGCCCGCGCGTGCCGTTCGTGCACCCTCATCGAGCTCCCCTACCCCCGGCAGGTCCGGGACAAGGAGGAGCGCTGCCGCGAGCTGCTCGCCGCCCACGAGGGCCTGCGCTGGCTGCCGAGCGTCCGCAGCCCCGAGGCGGGGTACCGCAACAAGGCCAAGATGGTCGTCGGCGGCACGGTGGAGCGGCCCACGTTCGGCATCCTGGACGCCGCCGGCCGCGGGGTCGACCTCAGCGAGTGCCCGGTCTGCGCGCCCGGCATCCTCGACCTCCTGCCCGTCCTGGCCCGCTTCACCACCCGGGCCGGGCTGGTGCCCTACGACGTCCCGCGCCGGCGCGGTGAGCTGAAGAACGTCCTGATCACCGAGTCCCCCTCGGGGGAGCTCATGGTCCGCTTCGTCCTGCGCTCGCAGGACCGCCTGCCCGCGCTGCGCCGGCACCTGCCGCAGCTGCTGCGCGAGGCCCCGCGCCTGGCCGTCGTCAGCGTCAACCTGCTCCCCGAGCACAAGGCCGTCGTCGAGGGCGACGTCGAGATCGCCCTCACCGAGCGCACGACGCTGCGGATGCCGATGGGCGGGGTCGACCTCGACCTGCGTCCGCAGAGCTTCTTCCAGACCAACACCGTCGTCGCGCGGGAGCTGTACGCCCAGGTCGCCCGCTGGGTCGACGAGGTCGCCCCGGCCAGCCTGTGGGACCTCTACTGCGGGGTCGGCGGCTTCGCCCTGCACTGCGCGGCCCCGGGCCGCCGCGTCACCGGCATCGAGGTGAGCGCGGAGGCCGTCGAGAGCGCCCGCGCCGCCGCCGCCGGCCTGCCCGACGTGGAGTTCGCCGCCGGCGACGCGACCCGGTTCGCGCTGGAGGCGCCCGAGGCGCCGGAGCTGGTCGTGGTGAACCCCCCGCGCCGCGGGATCGGCCCGGAGCTCAGCGGGTGGCTGGAGCGCTCCGACGTCGCCCACGTCGTGTACTCCAGCTGCAACCCCGTCACGCTGGCCAAGGACCTCGCGGCCATGCCGTCGCTGCGGCCGGTGCGGGCCCGGGTGCTCGACATGTTCCCCCACACCCAGCACGTCGAGGTCGCGGTCCTGCTCTCCCGGACCTGACCCGTCCCGCCCGTCAGCCCTCGGGACGGGGTGCGGTGTTCAGCCAGCCCTGCAGGACGTCGCACAGCGACCGCAGGTCCCGGTCGAGGTCCGGCAGGAGCTGCGGGCCGGGCTGCTCCACGCCCAGCCAGCGGCGCAGCACCGAGAGGTAGGCGGCGTGCACGGCCCCGGCCACGGCCTGCGGCACGACGTCGGGGGCGGCGAGGCCGTGGCGGTGCGCGACGAACGCGGCGACGTGCTCGCGCCACTCCGCCCACTGCTGGGACTCCCCCGAGCGCAGTTCGCTCGACTCCTCCAGGACGCGGAAGCGCTGCATCCACAGCCCCTGGTCGTCGATGACCCGCTGGACCGCGCCGACGACGGCGGCGCGGACGAGGTCCATGGTGGCGTCGCCGCGGTCGCGGGACTCCTCCAGCAGCCGCGCGAAACCCGCGGTGTACTCGTCGAAGCGCCACCACACGATGGAGGCCTTGGAGGGGAAGTAGCGGAAGAAGCTCGTCTTGCTCACCCCGGCCGCGGCGGTGATCTCCGCCAGCGTGGTCTCCTCGAAACCCCGGGTCAGGAAGAGTTCGACGGCCACGGTCTCGATCTCCGCACGAGAGGAGGCCGGGGGCCGTCCGCGGCGCGGGGCGGTTGGTTCCACCACGTGTTCGCTCACGGGGACAGCGTGCCACAGCGGCCCCCCGGGGCGGGCCGCGTCCGCTCGGCCCGGACGTGATCCTCGCGGGCGGGGCCGATGCCCTAGCCTCGGCACGTGGGAACTGTGACGACCGCCGGGGCCGAGCGGACGACCTACGTCGTCGTCGACGGCGAGAACATCGACGCGACGCTGGGCGCCTCCATCCTCGAGGGCCGGCCCGCGCCGGAGCAGCGCCCGCGCTGGGAGCGGCTGCTGGACTTCGCCCGCACCACCTTCCAGCAACCGGCCAAGGGCCTGTTCTTCCTCAACGCCTCCTCGGGGCACCTGCCGATGTCCTTCGTCCAGGCGTTGCTGGCCCTGGGCTACCAACCCATCCCGCTGGCCGGCGGGCCGGGCGAGAAGGTCGTCGACATCGGCATCCAGCGCACCCTGGACGCCCTGGTCGAGCGCGAGGGCGACGTCCTCCTCGGCAGCCACGACGTCGACTTCCTGCCGCAGATCGACCGGCTGCTCACCGGCGACCGCCTCGTCGGGCTCGTGGGGTTCAAGGAGTTCATGAACTCCCAGTACGCCGGGCTGCACGAGCGGGGCCTGAAGGTCTTCGACCTCGAGGAGGACGTCCGCGCGTTCAAGGTCGTCCTGCCCCGCGTGCGGATCATCCCGCTGGCCGACTTCGACCCGACGCGCTACCTCTGAGGCGCGCTCAGCGGGCCAGGGCCAGCACCGTCTCCAGGGTGTCGGCCTCGGCCGCGGTCTTGTCCTCGCGGTAGCGCACGACGCGGGCGAAGCGCAGCGCCACCCCGCCCGGGTAGCGGGTCGAGCGCTGCAGGCCGTCGAAGGCGACCTCCACGACCTGCTCCGGGCGCACCGTCACCACGTACCCGTCCTCGCCGGTCTGCAGCTCGCGGAACCGCGCGGTCTGCCAGGCCAGCGTCTCGTCGGTCATGCCCTTGAACGTCTTGCCCAGCATGACGAAACCCCCCGTCGCGGGGTCGCGGGCGCCCAGGTGGACGTTCGACAGCCAGCCCGCCCGCCGTCCCGAACCCCGTTCCACGGCCAGGACGACCAGGTCGAGGGTGTGCACGGGTTTCACCTTCACCCACGCCCCGCCGCGCCGGCCGGCCGCGTAGGGGGAGTCGAGGTCCTTGACGACGACGCCCTCGTGGCCGCCCGCCAGCGCCTGCGCGGCGAACTCCGCCGCGGCCGCGGGGTCCGCGGTGACCAGGCGAGGGGTCCGCCACCGGGGCGGGACGAACCCGTCGAGGGCGGCGAGGCGCTCGCGCAGCGCGACGTCGAGCAGGTCCGCGCCGTCGAGGTGCAGGACGTCGAAGAAGTACGGCACCACCGCGTCACCGCTCGCCTGCGCCGTGCGCGAAGCGGTGTCCTGGAACGCCTTCGGGCGTCCGGACCCGTCGAGGACGAGGGCCTCGCCGTCCAGCACGAACGCGCGGGCGGGCAGTTCCCGCACCACCTCGACGACCTCGGGCAGCCGAGCGGTGATGTCCTCCAGGGTCCGGGTCGCGATCCGGACGCCCTCCGGCCCGCGGTGGACCTGGATGCGGATCCCGTCGAGCTTGGTGTCCACGGCCACCGGGCCCGCGAACCCGGCGACGGCCTCCGCGACGGAGGTGGTGCTGGCGGCGAGCATCGGCAGCAGCGGGCGGCCGACGTGCAGCCCGAAGCCCGCGAGCTCCGCGGCGCCCCCGCGCAGCGCGGCGACCACGGCCTGCACCGTCGACCCGGCGAGCATCGCCGCCCGCCGCACGTCGGGGCCGGGGACCCCGGCGACGGCCGCGGCCGCGTCCTGGACCAGCGCGTCCAGCGCGCCCTGGCGCAGCTCGCCCGCGACGACCCCGCGCAGCCAGCGCTGCTCCTCGCCGGTGGCCCGGGCGAAGAGGTCGGCGACCGCGGCGGCGCGGCGCCCGGCCGACCCCGGGCCGGACAGGGCCGCGACCTCCTCGAAGCGGCGGTCGACCTCCGCGACCTCCAGCGACGCCTCGCCGGCCGGGGCGGGCAGGCCGCTGAGGCTGCGCCCGCCGAGCCCGGTGCGGCGCTGGCGCAGGCTGCCGCCGAGGTAGGCGGCCACGACGGCGGTCAGCTCGGCGTCGGCCGGGTCCAGTCCCCGCAGCAGCCCGGCGATGGCCGCGACCTTGGCCGTGCGCGAGCGGGTCGCGGCGACGGCGGTGGAGGTGGCGACGACGTCGGCGAGCAGCACGGGCCCATCCTGCCCCGGGCCCCGCCGCCCGGCCGGGTGGAGCCCTCAGCCCCGGGCGGGAGCGGCGGGACGGCGCGCGGTCCCCGCCGGGAGCGCGCCGCGGCGCAGCATCCCGCGCTCGAAGACGACCGTGCCGAAGGGCGGGACGCCCGCGGCGAGCCCGACGAGGGTCGTCGGCAGGCTCCAGCGCAGGGTCACCGCGGCCCAGACCGTGGAGAGCAGGTACACCACGAACCCGATGCCGTGGATCATGCCGACGACGGGGACCCCGCCCTCGTGGGGCGCGTGGACGACCCACTTGAGGAACATCGCGACGAGCAGCGCGGTCCACGAGACCGCCTCGAACGTCGCGATCACGCGGAACCAGCGGGCGGCGATGGGCCCGGACGTCATGGGGTCCTCCTCGTCGGTGGGGCCTCCCAGTCTGACGTCCCGGCGCGGGAGGGCCGCGCCGCCGGCGGTGTGTGATCCCTCACCCCGGGGGCCGGTCGGCCGGTCCGGCGGCCAGCGTCGCGAGGTGGCCGCGCAGGACCTCGACGGCCCACCCCGTGGGGGCGGCCGGGGCCTGGCGCACCAGGTGCAGGGCCAGCCCGTCCAGCAGGGCGTGCAGGTGCGCGGTGGCGGGGTCGGTGGCGTCGGGCTGGGTCGGGTCGGTGGCGGCCGGGCCGCCGGTGAGGGCCCGCGCGACGTGGCGGCAGGCGGTGGCGACGTCCTCGTGCGCGGCGTCTGCGGCCGGGCGCAGGGCGGGGTCGGTGAGGGCGGCGGTGCCCAGGGCGAACTGGACCTCCGCCTCCAGGCGGCGCTCGGCGTCCAGGGGCAGCAGCTCGACGAGGACGGCGAGCGCGGAGCCGGGGTCGGTGACCTGCGCCAGGGCGGCGATCCGGCCGGCGGCGCGGCGGCGGGCCAGGTCCAGGCAGTAGGCCAGCAGGGAGGCCTGGGTGGGGAACGCCCGGCGCAGGGAGGCGGTGGCGAGACCGGCCTCGGCGGCGACCCCGCGCACCGACACCGCGCGGACGCCCTCGCGGGCGGCCACCCGCCAGGCGGCCTCGGCCACCGCGATCTCGCGCTCGGTGTGGTCGATGAGCCTGGGCACCGGAGGATCGTAGCGGTGGTAGCACGACCGTGCTAATTTCTTTGTTGACACATCTGTGCTCACAAGGAGACGTCGTGCTGCTGCTCATCGCCGGTTGCGAGATCGGTTTCTGGTTGCTCGTGGTCGCCGGGCTGCTGGCCCGCTACCCGCTGCGGGCCCGGCGGGCCGGCGGGGTCCTGCTCGCCGCGGTGCCGCTGGTGGACCTGGTGCTCCTGGTGGCGACCGCCGCCCACCTGCGCACCGGCGTTGAGGCGACCTGGGCGCACGGCCTGGCCGCGGTCTACCTCGGCTTCACCCTCGCCCACGGCCGGCGCCTCGTGGCGTGGGCCGACGTCCGCTTCGCCCACCGTTTCGCCGGCGGTCCAGCCCCCGCCGCCCTGCACGGGCGGGCGTACGCACGCCGGTGCTGGGCCGACGTGCTGCGCACCGCGGCGGCCGCGGCCGTGGCCGCCGGTCTCCTCCTCGCCGGGCAGCGCTGGATCGACGACCCCGCCCGCACCGCGGCCCTCGACGGGTTCCTCCCCCTGCTGGGCGTGGTCTGCGCGGTGGAGCTCTGCTGGGCGCTGACGTACACGGTGTGGCCGCGCAGCGCGCCCCGGACGCAGCCTCGGCCCGAGCCGCGCGCGGAGTCCCGGGCGGGCGCGCGGTGAGCCTGCGCCGCCGCACCGCCCTCGGGCTGGCCCTGCTCCCGTTCGCCGCCGCGGGGGGAGCGGCCGGCGAGGAGGTCGCCCGCCGCACCGGGCGCCCCCCGGCCCCGGCGGGCAGCCTGCGCGTCGACGCCGGCAGCGCCGTCCTGCACCTGGTGCGCCGCGGGAGCGGCGCCCCGGGGACGCCGACCGTCGTCCTGGAGGCCGGCAGCGGGGAGACCAGCGCCTCCTTCGCCCGCGTCCTGGACGGCTGGGACCTGCCCGCGGCCGTCGTCGCCACCGACCGCGCCGGGTACGGCCGCAGCGGCCCCTCCTCGGCCCCGCGCACCGGCGAGCACGTGGTGACCGAGCTGCGCACCGCGCTGCGGCGCAGCGGGTCCCCGCCGCCGTACGTCCTCGCGGGGCACTCGATGGGGGGCCTGTTCGCGCGGCGCTTCGCCGTCGAGCACCCCGGCGAGGTCGCCGGCCTGGTCCTCCTCGACGCCCGCCCCGAGGACGACGCTCGCCGCACCGCGGACCTGCTGCGCGCCGCCGGGTTCGCCGAGGACCCCCCGTGGCCGCTGCTCGCCGGGCTCGCCCGCACCGGCGCGCTGCGGACGCTCGCCCCCGTCCTGCTGGGCCCCTCCGTCCCGGCTGCGGACCGGGCGGAGTTCCTCGACGTCACCGCCGGCCCGGCGTACTTCCGCACCCGCGCCGAGGAGGCGGCGGCGATCACCGCCACCGAGGACCTCGTGCGCGGGCGGACCCTGGGGGACCGGCCGGTGGCGGTCGTCGCGCGCGGCCGGGCCCAGGACTACGCCGCCGCCGGCCTCGACGCCGCCACCGGGCGGGCGCTGGAGGAGCTCTGGCAGGACGGGCAGCGGCGGATGCTGCGGCTGTCCACGCGCAGCCGCCTCACCGTCGCCGCCGGCAGCGGGCACCTCGTCCCCCGCGAGCGCCCCGACGCCGTGCGGGAGGCGGTGCGGTGGGTCCTCACCGAGCTCGGGGTGCGCCGCCGGTGAGGGCTCCTCAGTCGTGCGTGGGGCTCTCGTGGCCGCTGTGCCCGACGGGTTCGAGCTGGAACGTGGCGTGCTCGACGGCCACGGGGAAGTGCTCGGCCACGCACTCCTGCAGCCGGTCGAGGATCTCCGGGGCGTGCCCGTCGCGGAAGCAGGAGTCGTCGAGGACGACGTGGGCGGACAGCACGGGCAGGCCGGAGGTGATCCGGCTGGCGTGCAGGTCGTGGACGGCGTGGACGTGGGGGAGCTCCAGCAGGTGCCGGCGCACGTCCTCCAGGTCCAGGCCGGGCGGGGTCTCCTCCAGCAGCACCGACGTCGTCTCCCGCAGCAGCCCCACGGTGCGCGGGACGATGAGGACGCCGATCAGCAGCGACACCAGCGCGTCGGCGCGCGTCCAGCCGGTGAGGGCGATGACCCCCGCGGCCACGATCACCGCGACCGACCCGAGGCCGTCGTTGACGACCTCCAGGACCGCGGCGCGGACGTTGACGTTGCGCTCGCCCTCCCCGCGCACCAGCAGCAGCAGCGCGACGACGTTGCCGAGCAGGCCCACGACGCCGAACACGAGCATCGCCCCGGAGTGCACCTCCGGCGGCTCCAGCAGCCGCCGGACCCCCTCGACGAGGACGAAGACCCCCACGGCGAGCAGGGCGGCGGCCTGCAGCGTCGCGGCCAGCACCTCGGCGCGGCGGTAGCCCCAGGTGCGCCGCGCCGAGGCGGGGCGGGCGGCGAGGGTCGCGGCGATCAGGGCGATGATCAGCCCGGCGACGTCGGTGAGCACGTGCCCGGCGTCGGCGAGCAGGGCGAGGCTGCCGGAGACCCAGGCGCCGACGGCCTCGGCGAGCAGGACGACGGAGGTGACGACCAGCGCCGCGGCGATGCGCCGGCGGTTCTGGTCCGCCGCGCCGTGGCCGTGGCCGTGCCCGTGGCTCACGGGGCGACCGCCTCGGGGGCGCGCCCGGGGGCGTGCTCCGGGCAGGAGCCGTCGCCGGCGGCGAGGACCACCCCGAGCAGGTCGCCCAGGGCGTGGTGCATCCGGGCGTCGGCGATCTCGTAGCGGACCCGGCGGCCCTCGGGGACGGAGGCGACCAGCCCGCAGGCGCGCAGGCAGGACAGGTGGTTCGACAGCGACTGGCGCGACACCCCCAGCTGCTCGGCGAGCTCGGCCGGGTAGCCCGGCGCCTCGCGCAGGGCGAGCAGCACCCGGGACCGGGTGGGGTCGGACAGGGCGTGCCCGAACCGGGCGAGGACCTGGGCCGGGGACGCGATCACCCCCCGACAGTACATCGACGGGTGAACCGTCGCCGTCCGCCGCTGCGGTAGCTTGCCCGGGCCCGATGCCGCGCACCCCCGGAGGACCCAGGTGACGATCCAGGACACCGCCCCCCAGCCGCTCGCCGTCCCCGGCCCCCACGGGGACGTGGACCTGCGGCTCTACCGCCCCGTGGGCCCCCCGGAGGCCGCGTTCGTGTGGGTCCACGGCGGCGGCTTCGCCGCGGGCGACCTGGACATGCCCGAGTCCGACGCCGTCGCGCGCGCCCTCGCCGCGACCGGGGTCCTCGTCGTGGCGGTCGGCTACCGCCTCGCCGGTCCCGACGTGCGCTACCCCGTCCCCTCCGACGACGTCCTCGCCGCGTGGCGGTGGGGGCTCGCCCACGCCCTGGAGGCCGGGGTCGCCCCCGACCGGGTCCAGCTCGGCGGGGCCAGCGCCGGCGGGAACCTCGTCGCGGGGGCCGTCCTGCGCCTGATCGCCGAGGGCGGACCCGTCCCGGCCGCGGTCGTCCTCGCCTACCCGACGCTGCACGCCGTCCCGCCCGCGGCGTCCGCGGCGGCCACCGCCGCGCTGGAGCAGCTGCCCGAGGCGGAGCGCTGGCCGCCGGCGGACGTCGAGGCCATGTACCGCGGCTTCCTCGGCGGCGACCCGTCCGCGGCGCCGGGACCCGCGGTGCCGGGCACGGCCGACCTCGCGGGGTTCCCGCCGGCGTTCGTCCTCACCAGCGAGGCCGACGGCCTGCGCGGCTCCGCGGACGAGTTCGCCCACCGGCTCGCCGCGCAGGGGACCCCGGTGCTGTCGGTGTGCGAACCGGGCACCCGGCACGGGCACCTCAACGAGCCGGGGCCGGCGTTCGACGCCAGCCTGCGCCGGATCGCGCGCTGGCTGCGGGACGCCCCCGACCTGGCCGGCTGAGCGGGTGCCCCGCCCCTCCCCGCCGCCCACCCCCGCCGAGCGCGCCGTCGCCCACGTCGCCGGGCGGGCGCGCGGGGAGCCGGTGGACCCGACCTGGCCGGTCACGCTGCACTTCCACCCCGACCGCCCGGCGGCCGGGGTGCCCCTCCTGCGCGCCATGGCCGCCGACGGGCGCTACCGCTCCCAGTTCGAGACCGGGACCGGCAACGGCGGGCTGACCGCCCACCCCGGCGGGGACCGCTGGCGCTGGGAGTCGCGCCTGTTCGGCGGGGCCTACGACCACGCCCCGCCCGCCGCCCGGCCCGTCCACGGTTCGCTCAACCACGGCCGGCACCCCGTCGGGGCCTCGCCCCGCTTCGGATCCGCCCACCTGCGCCTGCGCCCCCACGTCCTGGCGCGCAGCACCGCCTGCTTCCCCGACAGCGCCGAGGACCCCGTGGCCGTGGGCACCGCCGAGCGCTTCGGCCTGGTCCGGGAGCGGTGGGCGGCGGCCGGGGTGCGCGACCCGCTCGACGACTACGTCGAGGTCCACGTGCACGGCGGCGTCCGCTTCGCCGACGACGTCGAGGCGCTCGTGCTGGACCCCTGCTACCGCGGCACCGACGTCGAGGCCGACGCCGCGCGCCTCGGGGTGCCCGTCGAGTGGCACCCCGGGTTCACCACCACCGTGCGCACCCTCGCCGAGCACCCCGACTACCGCGGCCCGCACGTCGTGGAGGCCGCCGCGCGCATCGCCGCCGACGGCGTCCTGACCCCGCGGGTCGTCGGCGACGCGGCCCGCGCGGGCCACGAGGACGAGCAGGTCCTCAAGCGCGTCTGGCACTGCACCGCCCGCTTCGGCCGGCCCGCCTGACCCGCGGCCTCAGGGGGCGAGGAGGGCGGCGGTGAGCTCCCGGGCCGGTTGCGGCCGGGCGTGGTGGAAGCCCTGCGTGTAGTCGCAGCCGAGGTCGACGAGGGTGGCGAGCTGGGCCGCGGTCTCCACGCCCTCGGCGAGGGTGGCGATGCCGAGGCGGGGGGCGAGGTGGAGGACGGCGTCGACGATGGCCTCGCTGGCGGGGTCGCCCAGCGCGGCGGTGAACGACCGGTCCAGCTTGAGGACGTCCATCGGCATCCGCTGCAACCACGTCAGGGCCGTGTTCCCGGCGCCGAAGTCGTCCAGGGCGAGGCTGAGCCCGCCGGCGCGCAGCAGGTGCAGCAGGGGCTGGATGCGCGGCAGGTCCTCGGTGAGGATCCGCTCGCTGACCTCCAGGGTGAGCCCGGTCAGGTCGGCGTGGTGGGCGTCGGCGATCGCCCCGACCCGGGAGAGCAGGTCCGGGTCGTGCAGCTGGTGGCGGTCGAGGTTGACGAACACCTGCGGGCGGTCCGCCAGCTCCCGCGCCCACCGGGCGCTCTGCTCGGCGGCGTGGTGCAGGACCCACTCGCAGATCACCGGCATCAGGCCGGCGTCCTCGGCGGCGGGGATGAACGCCGCGGGGGTGAGCAGGCCGTGCTCGGGGTGGTGCCAGCGCAGCAGGGCCTCCGCCCCGGTGACCGCGTGGTCGCTGGCCCGCAGGATGGGCTGCCAGTACAGCTCCAGCTCGTCGCGCGTCGTGGCCCGGCGCAGGTCGCGCTGCAGGGCGAGCCGGTGCAGGAGGTGCTCGCGCAGCTGGGGCTGGAACACCTCCGCCCGGTCGCGGCCGCGGCGCTTGGCCTCGTAGAGGGCGTGGTCGGCGGTGGAGAGCAGCGCATCGGGGTCCCCGGGCCCCACCGCCGTGCTGACGCCGATGGAGACGCTGACCCGGACCTCGCCGTGGTCGAGGAGGTAGGTGCCGCCGGCGGCGACGTTGACGCGCTCGGCGAGCAGGAGGGCCTCGTCGAGGTGGTGCAGGTCCTCGGCCAGGACGACGAACTCGTCGCCCCCGAGCCGGCAGACGGTGTCGGAGGGGCGCAGGCTGGACCGCAGGCGCTGGGCGAGGGTGGTGAGCAGCCGGTCGCCGGCGGGGTGGCCGTGGGCGTCGTTGACGTGCTTGAAGTGGTCCACGTCGAGCAGGAGCAGGGCGACGGGCTGCCCGCTGCGGGCGCTGCGGGCCAGGGCGTGCTGCAGGGCCTGGGTGAAGTAGCGCCGGTTGGGCAGACCCGTCAGCGGGTCGCGCACCGCCTCCGCGGCGAGGGCCTCGCGGGCGTGCTGCTCCTCGGTGATGTCGCGGCAGTTGATGACCACGCCCCCCACCCCGGGGGTGTCGAGGTGGTTGGTGGCCTCCGCCTCGATCCAGCGCGTCCGCCCGTCCGCGGCGATCACGCGGGCCCGCTCCCGCAGGACCTGCCCCGGCGGCGCCGCGTAGGCGCGGTCGAGCAGCTCCTGGGCCAGCTCCCGGTCCGCGGGGTGCAGGGGGAGGCCGTAGGGCGTCCCCGCCAGCGTGCCGTCCCCGTCGGCGGTGAAGCGCTGCGTGGAGGGGCTCGCGTAGGTGACGACCCGCTCGCGGTCCACGACGACGGTGATGTCGCTGGAGTGCTCCACCAGCGCCCGGAAGCGCTGCTCGCCGGCCACCCGCGCGGCCTCGGCGCGGCGCAGGTCGGTGACGTCCTGCCACGTCACCACCAGCAGTCCGCCCACCCGCGCCCGGGTCACCTCCAGCGCGCGCGTCCGCCCGCGGGCGTCGACGTGGTCCTCGTCGCGGCGCACCGGCTGCTCGGCCTCGAAGGCCGCCCGGTGGAGGGCCAGCAGGTCCGGGAACCGCGCGGGCGGGGTCACCTCGCCCAGGCGCCGCGCCGTCCCGTGGGGGCGGGGACCGGTCACCGTCGCCAGGCCGGCCCTCGCGGCGGACCCGGAGGCGGTGAGCAGGGCGAAGTCGACGACCCGCCCCGCCTCCACGACCGGGCGCATCACCGCGACCACCACCCGGCCGTCGGCGTCGAGACCCTCCAGCAGCGCCGCCAGCACCACCTCGGCGCTCGCCCCGTCCGCTCCGCCCGCGTCCGCCCGGCCCGTGTCCAGCTCGCTCGTGTCCACCTCGCCACGCCCCCGCTCCGCCGCCGCGAGGCACCCACCACGGGCGGCGCGCGGGCTCGGCGTCGACACTCAGCGTATTGAGATACTCACGTCTGGTATAGCAGGGTCCGGTCCGGGTCCGGTCGGGTCTCCCGGTCGGGTTTCCCCGGCGCCGCTCAGCCCCCCGCCGCCAGGGCCGCCCGGCGGTCCTCCGCGCCGCGGGACACGTGGGCGCGGTGCACCAGGACGAGCAGGACGGCGACGCTGACGACCACGACGACCACGTGCACCGGCAGGCTCCCCGAGACGTCCCACACCGTGTGCAGCACGACGGCGGCCAGGTAGGCCCCCAGGAGCGCCGCGAGGGCCCGCCCGCGCCGGGCGGCGGTGGGGACGCGCCACAGCGCGGCCACCGTGAACCCCGTCCAGGCCACGTGGCCCGCCGGGGACAGCAGCGCGCGCAGCAGCAGCTCCTGGTGGACCGCCGCGACGTCCTGCGCCCGCAGCAGTTCCTGGAAGCCGTAGCCCATCGTCTCCAGGACGGCGAAACCTGTCCCGGACGCGATGCCGATGACGATGCCCGCGCGGGGGTCGCGCGGACGGGCCAGGAGCACCACGACGAGCGGGACGACGAGCTTCGCGCCCTCCTCGATGAACCCCACGAGCAGCATCGCCGCCGCGCCGAGCTGCTGCTCGGAGCGGTACTCCAGGACACCGGCGGTCACCGTCCCGACGATCCCGCCGGCGATGGCGGTGCCGGCCACCGTCCACCCCGGGGCGGGGATGCGCCGGCCGCCGTTCTCCGCGAACACCAGCACGGTCAGCGGGACGGTGACGGCGCCGATGAGCAGCAGCGAGGGGAAGAAGTTCAGGTTCCGCGTGCTGACCATGACCTCCAGCACGACGACGTAGGAGACGACCCCCAGCGCCAGGACGGCGATCCAGCTGAGGCGGCGGAGACCGCGGGCGCGGCGGGGGGTCTGCTCGATCACGAGGGGGACCCTGCCCGCGCCCGCCCGCCGCGAAACCCCGGCGCGCGACCGGGCCGCGACGGCCGCGGCCCGGGACGGCGGTCGCCGCCCGCCCCGGTCTACTCCCCGTCGCCGAGGACGAAGGGGTGCACCGCGTCCGCACCGGCGCGCCGCAGCTGGCGGGCGGCCACGGCCAGGGTCCAGCCGCTGCGGGCGCGGTCGTCCACGAGCAGGACCCGCCGCCCGGCCACCGGCGCGTCCTCGGGCAGCTCGAAGCGCCGGGCCACCTGCGACAACCGGTGCGCGGAGTTCACGTCGCTGCGGGTGGGGGAACCGTCCAGCAACCGGAACGTGGCCAGGACGGGCAGCCCCGTGTAGCGGGACAACCCCTCGGCGAGGTGGGCGACGAGCTGCGGGCGCGACGCCGAGCACATCGCCACGATCCCGTCCAGGGCGAGGTCGCGGGCCCAGTCGTCGAGGACCGCGGCGGCCGCGTGGCGCAGCGGGACCGGGGTCGGGCCGTCGGGCACCCCGGGGGCGAACAGCTCGCGGACCGCACCGCCCCAGCCGAGGTCGGTGGTGCGGGCCACCGCGCGGCCGCTGCCGGGCTGCTCCGCCGGCGCGATCCGGCCGGAGACGGGGACCCCCAGGCTCTTCACCCCCGTCGGCCACTGCTTCTTCGGCTCCAGCGCGACCCCGGGCCGGTCGAGGTCGGCCCCGGCCCGCGTCACCGCGGCCTCGTCGACGTCGCCGGAGACGGCGAAGCCCCCGCAGTTGTCGCAGCGCCCGCACGGGGCGGCCTCGGGGTCGTCGAGGGCGCGGCGCAGGAACTCCAGGCGGCACCCCGTCGTCGCGACGTAGTCGAGCATCGCCTGCTGCTCGACCTCGCGGGCCCGGGCGACGCGGGCGTAGCGGTCCGCGTCGTAGGCCCACTCCGCCCCCGTCGCCACCCAGCCGCCCCGGACCCGCCGGACCGCGCCGTCCACGTCGAGGACCTTGAGCATCATCTCCAGGCGGTTGCGGCGCAGCGCGACCCGCGTCTCCAGGGCCTGGGTGGACAGCGGTTCACCGGCGTCGGTGAGGACGCCCAGCGCGAGCCGCACGTCGTCCTCGGCGGGGAACCCGATCGAGGCGAAGTAGCGCCAGATGTCACGGTCCTCCGCCCCCGGCAGCAGGACGACCGCGGCCTCGTCGATCCCGCGGCCCGCGCGCCCGACCTGCTGGTAGTAGGCGATGGGTGAGCTCGGCGCGCCCAGGTGGACGACGAAACCCAGGTCCGGCTTGTCGAAGCCCATCCCCAGGGCGCTCGTCGCGACGAGCGCCTTGACGCGGTCGTTGACCAGGTCGTCCTCGGCCTGCAGGCGCTCGGCGGGGTCGGTCTGGCCGGTGTAGGCGACGGCGTCGATGCCGTGGGCGCGCAGGTGGTTCGCGACGTCGGCGGCCGCGGAGACGGTGAGGACGTAGACGATCCCCGAGCCCGGCAGCTCCGGCAGGTGCTGCACCAGCCACGCGAGCCGGTGCGCGTGCGTGGGCACTCCCACCACGCCCAGCCGCAGCGACTCCCGGTCCAGGGAGCCCCGCAGCACGAGGACGTCCTCGAGGGTCCGCGTCCCCGTCACCGACAGCTGCTCGGCGACGTCGGCGGTGACCCGCTCGTTCGCCGTCGCCGTCGTCGCGAGCACGGGGATGCCGTCGGGCAGGTCCGCCAGCAGCGTCCGGATGCGGCGGTAGTCCGGGCGGAAGTCGTGGCCCCAGTCGGAGACGCAGTGCGCCTCGTCGACGACCAGCAGCCCGGTCGTCGCGGCCAGCGGGGGCAGCACCTCGTCGCGGAAACCGGGGTTGTTCAGGCGCTCGGGGGAGACGAGCAGGACGTCGACGGCCCCGGCGCGCACCTCGTCGTAGACGCGGCCCCAGTCCTCGCCGTTGGTGGAGTTCACCGTCACCGCGCGCACCCCGGCCCGCTCGGCGGCCGCGACCTGGTTGCGCATCAGCGCCAGCAGCGGCGACACGATGACCGTGGGGCCCGCCCCGCGGGCGCGCAGCAGGGCCGTCGCGACGAAGTACACCGCCGACTTGCCCCAGCCGGTGCGCTGCACGACCAGCGCCCGGCGGTGGTCGGCGACCAGGGCCTCGATCGCCGTCCACTGGTCCTCCCGCAACCTCGCCCCCGGGTCCCCGACGAGGCGGCGCAGGACCTCCTCGGCCTCCGCGCGCAGGGCCGTGCGGTCGAGGGCGGCGTCGGGCGGGGCGGTGGGGGCGGGCACGGGGAGGACTCTGCCACCGGCCCCCGACACGGCCCGCGCCCGTCCACAGGTCGCGGCGCGGACCCGGACCGGGGACCCCGGGTCGTCCCCGGGCCCGCCCGGAGCCCGGTCCACCCGCCCGCCGCCACCGCCCGCGCCGCGCCGCGGGCCGGTCGCCCCCGGGGAGACGGCACCGGGCCGCGGTGCTTGACTGCCCCGGTGCGTTACGTGGTGATCGGGGCAGGGGCCATCGGCGGGACGATCGGCGGGCGCCTCGGCCAGCACGGCCACGAGGTCGTCCTCGTCGCCCGCGGCGCGCACGCGGACCACCTGCGGGAGAAGGGGCTCCGCCTGCTGACCCCGACCGGGCCCGTCGAGCTGAACGCCCCCGTCGCCAGCTCCCCGGCCGACGTCGCCCTCACCCCCGACGACGTCCTCGTGCTCGCGGTGAAGGTGCAGGACGCCTCGGGCCTGCTCGCCGACTGGGCCGCCGCCCCCGTCGGCGGCTCCACCGCCGGCCACGTGCTGCCCGTCGTGTGCGCCCAGAACGGCGTGGAGGGGGAGCGGCTGGCGCTGCGCTGGTTCCGCCGTGTCGTCGGGGCCTGCGTGTTCCTGCCCGCCAGCCACCTGGAGCCGGGGGTGGTCAGCTCGGAGGGGGTGCCCGTCTCGGGCGGGTTCGTCCTGGGCCGCTACCCGCACGGGCGCGACGAGCTGGTCGAGGAGATCGCCGCCGACCTCGCCGGGGCCGGGTTTGCCACCGCCGTCAGCGACGACGTCATGGCCGCCAAGCGGGGCAAGCTGCTCGAGAACACCGGCAACGCCCTCGACGCGGTGTGCCGGCCGGGGGAGGGCGTCGACGCGCTGCGCGAGGAGGCCCGCGCCGAGGGCGAGCGGGTCCTGCGGGCCGCCGGGACCCCGCCCCTGGACCGCGCCGCGGCCCTGCCGCAGCTGGCCGCGCTGGGCTTCCGCACCGCCCCCGTGGCCGGCGCCGAGCGGCTGGGTTCCTCCAGCTGGCAGAGCCTGCACCGCGGCGGGTCCGTCGAGACCGACTGGCTCAACGGCGAGGTCGTGCGCCTCGGCCGCGAGCACGGCGTCCCCACCCCCGTCAACGAGGCCCTGCAGGTGCTGGCCGACGCCTCCGTCCGCGAGGGCCTGGGACCCCGCGCGTTCGGGGTCGGGGACGTGCGCGCGCTCGCCGCGGCGGCGGCGGGGGCCAGCGGGGACCCCGCGGGCCCGGCCTGAGAGGGTGGCACCCATGCGCGTCGACCACGTCGGCTTCGCCGCGGGGCCCGAGGGGCTGCAGGAGACCGCCCGGTCCCTGGCGGCGCGCCTCGGCGTGCGCGTCGTCGACGGGGGTCCCCACCCCCGCTTCGGGACCCGCAACGTCGTCCTCCCGCTGTCCCTGGGCTGCTACGTCGAGGTCGTCGAGGTGCTGGACCACCCGGTGGCCGACAAGGCGCTCTTCGGCCGGGCCGTGCGCGAGCGGACCGAGCAGGGCGGCGGCTGGTTCGCCTGGGCCGTCCTCGTCGAGGACCTGCCCGCCTACGCGGCGCGGCTCGGCGAGACCGCCGAGGAGGGGGTCCGCCGCCGCCCCGACGGCGTGGAGCTGCGCTGGCACCAGATCGGCGCCCCCGCGCTGAGCGAGGAGCCGCAGCTGCCGCTGCTCATCGAGTGGGACGGACCCCCCACCCAGCACCCCTCCGCGATCAGCTCGGCCGGGGGCGCGCGCCTGGCCGGGCTGACCATCGCCGGGCAGCGCGACCGCGTCCGCGGGTGGCTGGGGCTCCCCCCGGACTTCACCGCCGACCGCATCGACTTCACCTGGCTCGACGTCGTCGGGAGCCCGCGCAGCACGGGGCTGCGCTCGGTCCGCTTCGAGACCCCCCGCGGGACCGTCGAGATCTGATGGACTGGCTGCCGGACTGGGCTCCCTCGATCACGGCGCCGGCCCTCGCCCTCCTCGTCGTGGACCTCGTGGTGCGCCTCACCGCGATCGCGGTGGTCCCGGTGAACCGCCGCCCCAGCTCCGCCCTCGCCTGGCTGCTGGCCATCTTCTTCATCCCCTACCTGGGGGTGCTGGCGTTCCTGCTCATCGGCAACCCCAAGCTGCCCCGCGCCCGGCGGCGCAAGCAGCGGGAGATCAACGAGCTCATCCTGTCCTCCACCAAGGGCATGGACCTCGTCTCCTCCGACCACCCGTGGCCGCCGTGGCTCAGCGGGGTCGTGGAGCTCAACCGCACCCTCGGGTCGATGCCGCTGGTCGGGGGGAACCAGGCCCGCCTCGAGGGCGAGTACGACGAGGCGATCCGCGCGATGGCCCGCACCGTCGACGGCGCCCGCGAGTACGTCCACGTCGAGTTCTACATCATGACCCGGGACCCCACGAGCGAACCGTTCTTCGCCGCCCTCGAACGGGCCGTCGAGCGCGGGGTGAAGGTCCGGCTGCTGCTGGACCACCTGGGGTCCCTGCGCTACCCCGGCTACCGGCGCACGATCCGCTCCCTCGACGACATGGGCGTGGAGTGGCACCCGATGCTGCCCGTGCAGCTGCACCGGCTGAAGTACCAGCGGCCGGACCTGCGCAACCACCGCAAGCTCCTCGTCGTCGACGGGGAGGTCGCCTGGCTGGGGTCGCAGAACGTGCTGGACCGCAGCTACAACAAGCGCTCCAACGTGCGGCGCGGGCTGCAGTGGCAGGACCTCATGGTGCGCCTGGAGGGGCCGGTCGTCGCCGGCGTCGAGGCCATGTTCATCACCGACTGGTACTCCGAGACCGACGAGCTGCTGCAGACCGAACGCCCCGAGGTCTCCCCGGTCGGCTCCCCGGGACGGCTGGAGTGCCAGGTCGTGCCCAGCGGCCCCGGGTTCGACGGGGAGAACAACCTCAAGCTGTTCAACTCCCTGCTGTACGCCGCCCAGCGGCGCATCTCCATCACCAGCCCCTACTTCGTGCCCGACGAGTCGATGCTGTCGGCCATCACGACGGCCGCCGAGCGCGGGGTCGACGTCGAGCTCTTCGTCTCCGAGTACGGCGACCAGTTCTTCGTGCACTACGCCGAGTGCTCCTACTACGAGGACCTGCTGCGGGCCGGCGTGCGGATCCACCGCTACCCCGCGCCGTACGTCCTGCACGCCAAGCACATGACGATCGACGACGAGGTCGCCGTCATCGGGTCCTCCAACATGGACATGCGCTCGTTCCTGCTGGACCTGGAGCTGACGCTCATGGTGTGCGGGCGCGAGTTCGCCGACGACCTGCGCCGGGTCGAGGACGAGTACCGCGCGAAGTGCACCGAGCTCACCCTGGAGCAGTGGCTGGCCCGCCCCCGGTGGCAGGTCATCAAGGAGAACCTCTCCCGCCTCACCTCCGCGCTGCAGTAGGGCGCTCCACCCCCAGGGCTCGCAGCTCCAGGTCGGCCAGCGCCCGCACCGCGGCGGGGTCCTGGGCCTGCCAGGCGGCGGCGGGGTCGGGGTGCACGGCGAGGAGCTGCTCCGGCGCGCGCCGCTGCAGCGCGCGCAGGGCCAGGACCCGCTCCCCGGCCGGGGAGGCCGACAGCCCGCGGGCCCGCCGCGCGGCCCGGGCCCAGCGGACGCGCTGGAGCAGGCGCACCGCGGTGACCAGCGCGATCGGCACCAGCGCGGTGAGGACCCCGAGCAGCGTGGCCAGCTCCAGCGCGGAGCGCACCTGCGCGTCCGCCGCCCGCGCCAGCGAGGACGCGCTGGCGGCGGAGGAGCCCAGGACGCCCGCCAGGTCGTCCCCGATCAGCGGGGTGCCCGACGCGGCGTCCCCCGCGGCCGACAGCCGCCCGGCGAGGTCGCGGGACCCGGCGGAGAAGCCGCGCGCCGGGGCCGCGACGGAGGCCGCGGCGCCGTGGACGGCGCGCCCGGCCACGACGGAGAGGACGACCAGGAGCAGCCACGCGCCGTCGGCGGCCAGCTGCCGGGAGCGGTGGGCGGGACGGTCGGCGTAGAGGAGCACCCCTGCACGGTGGCACGGCCCGCGCGGGCGCGCCGGGGCGACCGCCACCCGGGGCCGGGACGGGGTGATCCCGCCGTTCCGGCACCCCCGGGGGGTCCCCGGTGGCACGCTGGGACGGAGCTCGGGCCACCGCCGGCCGGTGACCGGTGCGCGCGGACCGCGCGCCGGCCGGGCCGCGGCGAGGGGCGCCACGGGTGCGGGTGGGGAGCGGGACGGGTGCGCGAGGACGGGGCGGGGACCGGGGGCGCGGCGCGGCGCCGGACCCCGGACCGGCGGTGGTTCGCGGTGCCGACCCTCGTCACCTCGGTCGTGATGTGGACGTGGCTGCAGTCCCGCTTCACCGGGTCCCTCGACGCGACCCTGCTGCTCGTCGAGGGCACCGGCGTCGTCGTGGGGATCGTGGCCGGGTTGTGGGCCCCCGGCGCCCGCAGCCGCCGGGCGTTGCGGCTGCTGACCGCGTTCGTGGCCCTGACCACCCTGGGCGACGCGTACTGGCTGCTCGTCGTCGACCCCACCGGGCTGAGCTACCTCGGCGGCGACGTCGAACCCGGCGTGACCGTCACCCTCTACGTCCTGCGCTACCTCGTCCTGGCGCTGCTGCTCGTCCACGCCGCCCCGCCGCTGCGCGAGCCCACCCGGCGCTGGGCGCCGGCCGCGTTCGGCGGTCGCGGAGTCCTCTCCCCGGCGCAGGCGCTGGCCTGCACCACCGCCCTGCTGCTGGTGACCACCCCGCTCGGGGGTGTCGTCGACGACGGGAAGTCCTACTCGCTGTTCTGCTTCTGCGACGTCGTCCTCGCCGCCGCGGCCCTCGCCCTGTGGCTGCAGGCCGCGGGCCGGGTGCGCCGCCCGCAGGCGCGGGAGATGCGCCTGCTGACCGGCACCGTCGCCGGCGTGATCGCCCTGGCCCTCGCGGACGCCGCCGTCGTGCTCAGCATGACGGGCGCGTCCGTGGCCGTGGGGCGGGCCGGCTTCACCTTCTCCGTCGGCGGCTTCCTCGTCCTGGTGTTCACCGCGCTGCGCACCCCGGAGGCGGGTCCGGCGGGGGGCTGCCTGCCCCCGCCGCCCCGCCGCACCCACCCGCACCTGGTGGTGGCGGCGCTCGTGGCCGTCCGGGTCGCCGCCCCCGCGGTGCTCCTCGCGGTGAGCACCGCCCAGCTCGTCGCGGGGGCCGCCGGGAGCCCCGGTGCCGTCGGGGCGCCCGCCGTGCGCGCCGCGTTCACCGGCGCTGCGCCCACCGGGTCCGGGCTCGGCCCGGCGACCCTGGGCACCGTGGTCGTCGCGGTGGCCCTGTCGCTGCTGCAGGCGGGCCGGCAGGTGGTGCACGCCCAGCGCGACGGGCGGCGGGCGGCGGCCGCGGAGCGCGACGAGCTCACCGGCGCCTACAGCCGGCGCGGTCTCACCGCCCACGTCCGGCGGCACCTGCCCGCCTCCCCCCGGGCCGGGTCCGGGGCGGGGTGGACCCTGGCCCTGCTGGACCTGGACGGCTTCAAGGCCGTCAACGACACCTTCGGCCACGACGCGGGCGACGAGGTCCTGCGCGCCGTGGTCCGGCGGTGCGCGCGCGTGGTGGCCGGGTGCGGTGTCGTCGCCCGCTTCGGCGGGGACGAGTTCGTCGTCCTGCTCGGCACCGGCGGCCCGGGGACGGCGGAGACGCGGGCGGTGCTGCGGCGGCTGGAGGACGAGGTCTCCGCGCCCCTGGAGCTCACCGGCGGCGTCACGGTCACCGTCGGGACGTCCGTGGGCGCGGCCGGCATCGACCCGGACGGGTGGGACGGGAACCTCTCGGCGGTGCTCAAGCGGGCCGACCTCGCGATGTACGACTGCAAGCGCCGCCGGGCGGCCGGGGCCGTCGACGGCGGCCGGGTCCCCCCGCCCGTCCCCCCGCCCGTCCCGGCGGTGCCGTCGCCGGGTGGGCCCCTGGTCGGACGGTCCCCGTGGCGAGGTCCACCCGTGGCCTGACGCCCCCCGCCCCTGCGTCCGGCAGGCTCCCTCGCGTGCTGCAGGACGTCGCGACGTGGACGACGGTGCTGGGCGCCGCGGGGTGCGCGGGGGCCGCGCTGTGGCGGGCGGTGCGTTCCCGCCCCCACCCCGCGACCCGGGTCCTGCTGCTGGCCGCCGCGGCCGTGGTGCTCGCCGGCGCGGTCGTCACGTCGCTGGACGGCGGCCCGCGCTGGCAGGTGGCGCCCCTGGCCGCGGCCGTCCTCCTCGCCCTCCCGGCCGGGGCCCGGAGCGCCCGGCGCGGCCGGCGCGGGCCGCGGGTCCTGCTGGGCGCCGCCGCGGTGCTCGCGGTGGGGGCGGGGTCGGTCGCGGTGCGGGCGTTCCCGCCCCTGCGCCTGCCCGTCCCCTCCGGCCCGCACCCGGTGGGGGTCGGCGAGATCGCCTGGGCGGGGCCGGCGACGGACTGCCCGGCGTCCGGTCTCCTCGCCCAGGTCTGGTACCCGGCGGCGGCCGCCGGGGGCGACCCCGGGCCCTACCTGGGCCGCGACCGCGACGAGGCCCGTCGGGTCTCGGCCGCCCTGGCCGACGCGTTCGGCGTCCCGCCGGTCCTGCTGCGGGAGGCCGCCGTCGGGCGCGGGCGCGCGGTGCCCGGGACCCCGGTGGCCGCGGGCCGGTTCCCCGTGGTCCTGTTCTCCCCCGGCAACCTCGGCGTCCGCCGGCAGAACTCCGCCTGGGCCACCGACCTGGCCAGCCGCGGCCGCGTCGTCGTCGCCCTGGACCACCCGTGCGACTCCGCCGTCGTGGTGGGGCCGGAGGGGGAGGCCGTGACCTCCACGGCCGGCGGCAGCGGGGACGACGCCCGGGACCAGGCCGACGCCGACCGCCGGGTGGGGGTCCGGGCGCAGCAGCTCCGGTCCGCCCTCGACGAGCTCGCCCGCCGCGACAGCGCGGACCGGCTCCTGGGCGGGCACCTCGACCTCGGGGCCGTCGCCGCGGCCGGGCACTCCCTCGGCGGGGCCGCCGCGCTGCGGGCCGCGGCGCAGGACGAGCGCGTCGACGCGGTCGTCGACCTCGACGGGTTCCCCCGCGGCGCGGACGGGCTCGACGTCCCGGTCCTCGTCCTGGTCGCGGGGCGGGGCACGGGCGACCCCGGCGCCGACGCCCGCTACGCCCGCGCCGTGGAGGCGGTGACGGCGGGATCCCCCGACGCCCGGGTCGTGGAGGTCGCGGGCGCCTCGCACCTGACGTTCACCGACGCGCCGCTGTTCCTGCCGCCGCTGCCGGGCCTGGTGGGCTCGCTCGGGCGGGAGGGGGCCGTCGCCGCGACGGCGCGCGCGACGGAGGAGTTCCTCGCCGACGTGCTCGGGCCGCGGTGACGGCCAGCGCGAGCGCGCCGCTCAGCCGAGCTCCTCGTCCACCCAGCACCAGCGCCACGCCTCGCCGGGTTCGGCGCTGACGATCGCCGGGTGCGCGGTCCCCGCGAAGTGCGCGCGGGAGTGGCGCAGCTCGGAGGAGTCGCAGCAGCCGGTGTGGCCGCAGGCCAGGCAGGTGCGCAGGTGGACCCAGGTCGCGCCCACGGCCACGCACTCGGCGCACTCGGTGGGGGGCCCGCCCCAGCGGGCGGTGGCGTCGTCGCGGGTGCCGGCGGTGCGCAGGTGGGCGCAGCCCCCGTCGCTCGCGCCGCCGAGGCGGCGGTCGGCCGCCAGCGGTTCGAGGTCGTCGAGGCGGTCCAGCAGCGCCTCCTCGAAGTCGACGTCGGCCAGCGCCCGCTGCAGCACCTCCGGTTCGGCGGTGCCGCGGTCGCGGGCCTCCACGACGACGGCGCGCTCGGCGGCGAGCATCTCCAGCCGCAGCCGCGTGTAGACCGCGGAGGGGGTCGAGACGTCGGCCTCGGGGCGGCCGAGGCGTTCCCAGGCCGCGTGCGAGCGGGACTTCGAGCGCTTCCGCAGCTGCCCCACCACGTGGCGGGGTTCGTCCCCGGTGAGCAGCTCGTCGAGGCGGCGGAGCCCGGCGGCGGAGGCGGCGTCACCGAGGGCGGCGGCCTGCAGCGCGTCCTGGGCGGGGTCGGGGGCCGGCAGCCCGACGCGGCGCACCACCCAGGGCAGGCTCAGGCCCTGGACGAGCAGGGTCCCCACGACGACGGCGAAGGCCGCGAGCAGGAGGACGTCGCGGCCGGGTACGTCCTCGGGGATGAGCTGCGCGGCGGCGAGGGTGACGACGCCGCGCATCCCGGCCCAGGACACCAGCACCGACACCGCGCCCGGCCACGCCTTGCGCCGCCAGGGCGGGACGGCGGTGAGGATGCCGGCGACGGCGAAGACGAAGGCGAAGCGCGCCGCGACGGTGGCGACGAGGACCCCCGCGCAGACCAGCAGGATCCGCCCCCCGCCGAACCCGCTGTCGGCGGCCCCGCGGACCAGCAGCGGGAACTGCAGGCCGATGAGCAGGAACACCGCGTTCTCCAGGAGGAACGCGACGGTGCGCCAGTTCAGCGCCTCCGCCACCCGCGACGCGGCCGTCTGCACCTTCGGGGAGACGTGCGCGAGGGCGAGGCCGGCGACGACGACGGAGAGGACCCCGGAGACGTGCAGCGCCTCGGCGGGCAGGAACGCCAGGTAGGGCGCGACGAAGGAGACGGCGGTGTCCAGGACGGGGTTGCGGATCCGGGTGCGCACCAGGGCCAGGACGGCCGCGACGACCCCGCCGATGAGGACCGCGCCGACCACGGCGAGGACGAACTCCCCGCCGATGTGCAGCGGGGAGAGCTCCGAGGTGAGGGCGGAGGTCGCCGCGGCGAGGGCGATGAGGGCGGTGGCGTCGTTGAGGAGGCTCTCCTCCTCCAGCAGCGTCGCCACCCGCCGGGGCAGCCCGAGGCGCTGGCCGATGGCGCTGGCGGCCACCGCGTCGGGCGGGGCGACGACGGCGCCCAGCGCCATGCACGCGGCCAGCGCCACCCCGGGCAGCAGCCAGGACGTCGTCCAGCCCACGACGAGGGTGGTGAAGACGACGAGCACCACCGATAGCAGGAGGGTCGCGGTCTTGTTGCGGTTGAAGTCGACGAGCGAGGCGCGCGCCGTCGTGGCGTAGAGCAGCGGGGGCAGCAGCCCGTTGAGGACGAGCTCGGGCCCGAGGCTGAACTCGGGGACCACCGGGACCAGCGAGACCGCCGCCCCCACCACGACGAGGACGAGGGGGGTCGGCCACCGGAGGCGGTCGCAGAGCGCCGACACCACGCACACCCCGACGGTCAGCGCCACCAGGGCGATCGCGATCTCCACGCCGGGAGACTAGGCGTTCGGGGGCCCCCGGGGACGTCAGGGACGCAGGACGGTGATCCCCGCCGTCGTCGCGGCGCCCACCTCGGCCAGCGCCCGCGGCCCGGCCTCCAGGGGCAGTTCCCGGGTGACGAGCCCGGCCAGCGGGAACCGGCCCGACCCGACGAGGGCGAGCAGGCGCGGGTAGTCGTGGGCGGCCATGCCGTGGCTGCCCAGGACCTGCAGCTCACCGGCGATGACGAGGTCCATCGGCACCAGCGGCGCCCCGGTCGCGGCGGGCAGCAACCCGATCTGCACGTGCCGCCCGCGCCGGCGCAGGGAGCGCACCGACGCCTCGCAGGTGGCGGGCAGGCCGACGGCGTCGATCGAGACGTGCGCCCCGCCTCCGGTGAGCTCGCGCACCGCGTCCACCGCGCCGTCGGCCGCGACGGCGTGCTCGGCCCCGAACGCGAGGGCGAGGTCCCGGGCGCCGGGGGAGGGGTCGACGGCGACGACCCGGGCTCCCGCGGCCGCGGCGATCGCGATCGCGGACAACCCGACCCCGCCGGCGCCGTGGACGGCGACGGACTCCCCGGCGCGCACGCGCGCGACGTCGGTCACGGCGCGGAACGCGGTCGCGACCCGGCAGCCCAGCGCCGCGGCGGCGGCGGAGGGGAACCCCTCGGGCAGGGCGACGAGGTTCACGTCGGCGTGGTCGAGGGCGACGAGCTCGGCGAAGGAGCCCCAGCCGGTGAACCCCGGCTGGGTCTGGCGGCGGCACACCTGCTGCTGCCCCGCCGCGCACTCCGGGCAGGTCCCGCACGCGGTGACGAACGGGGTCGTCACCCGGTCCCCGACGCGCCGGCCCCGCACGTCCGCACCCACCGCGACGACCGTGCCGGCGAGCTCGTGGCCGGGGACGTGCGGCAGGGTCACGTCGTCGTCGTGGCCCTGCCAGGCGTGCCAGTCGCTGCGGCACACCCCCGTCGCCTGGACGGCGACGACCACCCCGTGCGGGGCCGGGGCGGGGTCGGCGACGTCGGCGAGGCGGGGGGCCGCGCCGAACTCCTCGACGAGGACCGCGCGCACCGGGTCAGTCCGCGTCGAGCACGTCGACGAGTGCGGAGGCGTCGCCGGTGTAGTCGCCGGGGGTCATGAGCGACAACCGCGCCGCCTCGCCCTCGGGCAGGCCGAGGCCCGCGACGAACTCGCGCAGCTTCGCCTGGTCGACCTTGCGGCCGCGGGTGAGCTCCTTCAGGCGCTCGTAGGGTTCGGGCAGCCCGTGCACGCGCATCACCGACTGGACGGCCTCGCCGAGGACCTCCCAGTTCCCGTCGAGGTCGGCGGCGAGCGCGGCGGGGGCGGCGTCGAGACCGGCGAGACCGCGCTGGGCGTTCTCGATCGCCAGCAGGGAGTGCCCGAAGGCGACGCCGATGTTGCGCTGCATGGAGGAGTCGGTGAGGTCGCGCTGCAGGCGCGACGTCGTGAGGGTCTCCTCCAGCACGCGGAACAGCCCGCCGGACACCTCGAGGTTCGCCTCGGCGTTCTCGAACCGGATCGGGTTCACCTTGTGCGGCATCGTCGAGGACCCCACGGTGCCCTGCCCGCGGACCTGGGCGAAGTAGCCCAGCGAGATGTAGGTCCACACGTCGGTGCAGAGGTTGTGCAGCACCCGCCCGAAGCGGGAGACGTCGGCGTACAGCTCCGCCTGCCAGTCGTGGGACTCGATCTGCGTGGTCAGCGGGTTCCACGTCAGGCCCAGGCCGGTGACGAATTCCTCCGACACCGCCGGCCAGTCCGTCGTGGGCACGGCCGCCCGGTGCGCGGCGTAGGTGCCGGTGGCGCCGTTGAACTTGCCGAGGTACTCGGCGGCGGCGATCCGCTTGAGCTGGCGGCGCAGCCGGTGGGCGAGGACGGCGAGCTCCTTGCCCAGCGTCGTCGGGGTCGCGGGCTGGCCGTGGGTGCGCGAGAGCATCGGCAGGTCGCGCAGCTCCCGCGCCATCCGCGCCACGTCGTCGACGAGGCCGGTGGCCGCCGGCAGCCAGACCTCGCCCACGGCGTCGCGCACCATGAGGGCGTAGGAGAGGTTGTTGATGTCCTCGCTGGTGGCGAAGAGGTGGGTGAGCTCGGCGACGTCGGCCAGCGACGTGCCCTCCAGGCGGCGCTTGATCCAGTACTCGACGGCCTTCACGTCGTGGACGGTGACGCGCTCGATCTCGCCCAGCTCGGTGACCGCGTCGGCGTCGAAGCGCAGCGGCAGCTCCCGCAGGAACGCGATCTCCCCGTCCGTCAGGCGGCGCACGCCCGGGACGGCGTCGTGGGTGCCGAGGAAGACCAGCCACTCCACCTCGACGTGGATGCGGCGCCGGTTCAGCGCGGCCTCGGAGAGGTGCTCGGTCAGCGGGGCGACGGAGCGGCGGTAGCGGCCGTCGAGCGGGCCGAGCGCGGGCTCGCCCAGGCTGGCGGGGGTGGTCGCGGGCGTGGTGGCAACGGCCGAGTCGGTCACGGACCGAATGGTCCCACGGCCGCTGCCCCGGCCCCGTCGATCAGGCCTCCTCGACGGAGGACTCCTTGTGCGCGGCTTCCTTGCCGGACTTGTCGCTCTTCACGACGACCTGCGGGTCGTCCTCGGAGGCCCGGCGCGTCTTGCCGTACAGCTCGAAGTCCTCGGTCTTCTCCTCCACGACCTCGCCCTCGGTCCTGCCCTGGGGGGTCTTCCAGCTGACGTGATCGCCCTTGTCCATGCCTCCACCGTGCCGCCGGTCCGGCGCCCGCGCACGTCAGGGCAGGGGGGTGCGGCGCAGGACGGCCTCCCCGGCCCGGGCGGGGTCCAGCGGCACGGGGGAGCGCAGGACCCCCGGCCCCCGCGCGACGCGGCCGTCGGTGCGCGGGGTGCAGCGCAGCCCGCCGCGACCGCGCATCGCCTTCCACGCGCCGTCGGCGACGACCCGGTCCATCCACGCGCAGGGGTTGGCGGGGCGACCGCCGTGGAAGGTCACCGTCCCCGCCGCGGTGACGAGGTCGAAGTCGTGGCCGCGCAGCGGGTCCAGCTCCACCCCGCGGACGACGAGGTTGCGCCGGGCCAGCAGCGGGTCCGGCACGCCAGGCAGCCCGACGTCGCGGGCTACGGCCTCCCACGCCTCGACGGCCAGGAAGGTGACCGCGGCGTCCATGTGGGCGGCCTTGCCGAAGAACCGGTCCCCGCGGATCCCCTTGCCCGCCACGACCTCCACCTCGTCGAGGTCGTGGGTCGGCACGTCGGCCGCGCCCTCGCGCGGGCGCCCGAAGTAGGCGTGCGCGGGCGAGACGAGCAGGTGCAGGACCTCGACGGGGTGCTCGTGGACCACGGCCGCGTCCTCCCGCCCGGGCCTCACAGCGCCACCGCCGCGCGGGCCGCGGCGAGGGCCGGCGCCGCGTACGCGCCGCCGAAGAGGACGGTGTGGACGAGCAGCGGGTGCAGCTGGTGCAGCGGGACCCGCTCGCGCCGGCCGGGCGCGGTCCCGGCCGCCTCGGCGTAGGCGCCCAGCACCGTCTCCAGGTGCGGCAGCCCGAACAGCGCGAGCATCGCCAGGTCGGTCTCGGGGTGCCCGCCGTGGGCGGCGGGGTCGATCAGGACCGCGCCCGCGGCCGACCACAGCACGTTGCCCGACCACAGGTCCCCGTGCAGGCGCGCCGGGCGCTGCACCCCCGCGACCAGCGCGGGGTCCTCCGCCGCCAGCCGCTCGCACACCCGGTCCACGACGCGGGCGTCGCCGGCGTCGAGGGTCCCGGCGTCCACCGCGCGGCGCAGGTAGGGCCGCAGCCGGTGCTCGGCGTAGAACGCGCCCCAGGGGGTCGGCGCCGTCGTCATCGGCAGCGGCGCCGCCGCGATCCAGGCGTCCCCCTCCACCCCGGGCGGCGGGGCGCCGAAGCGGGGCGCCCCCGCGGCGTGGGTCGCGGCGAGGTGGCGCCCGAACGCCTCGGCGTCCGCCGCGGCCGGCCGCACCGGCTCCACCCGTTCCAGCACCAGGTGGTCGGGGGCGACCTCGAGGACGGGGCAGACCCGCACGCCCCCGGCCGCGGCCAGCCAGCGCAGTCCCGCCGCCTCGGCGGCCAGCGCCCCGGGCGGGGCGCCCGGCGCGCGCTTGACGAAGGTCGACGGCACGGCCCCATCGTCGCCGCGGTCCCCACAGCGGGCACGCCGGGGCCCGCCTCCACAGCCGGTCCCGCGCACCCGCCGCCGGGCCGGGCCGCCCGCCAGGGTTCCGGGGACCGCACCGGAGGAGGGGGAGGACCGGATGGACCTCGGACAGGGGCAGGCCGTGCTCGCACGGCGGACGGGTGACGTCGCGGGCCGGGTGCGCGCGGTGCAGCAGCAGCTCGCCGGCGTCGACGCGGCCGGGTGGACCGGGCTCGGCGCGGCCCGCTTCCGCGCCCACCTGGAGCGCGTCGCCCGGGAGGTCGGGGTCGTCGCCGCGGCCTGCGAGGAGGCCGCCGCGGCGCTGCGCGCCCACGCCCGCGCGGTCGAGGGGGCCGAGGCGTCCCTGCGCGCCGGGGCCGCGGCGGGCACCCCGTGAGCGACCGCCTCACCGTCGACGCCGGGACGGGCACCGGCGCGTTCGCCGTCGACCCGGCCGTCCTCGACGCCCTGGCCGCCCGGCTGGCCCGGCTGGCCGCCGACCTGGCCGGGACGACGGCCGACGTCCTCGCCGTCGCCGGCGACCCGGCGCTCGCGGCCGGGGCCGTCCTGGCCCCCGCGAGCGCCGCGGGGGTCGCGGCCTCCCTCGGCGCGCTGGTCCTGGGGCGCTCCACCCCCGCGGGGGCGGCGGCCGCGCTGGCCGCGCTCGCCGTGCGGGTGGAGTCCGCGGCGCTGCGCTACCGGGTGGGCGACGAGGTCGCCGACGCGGCGCTCGCCCTGGCCCGGCGGGCCGTGGCCGAGGCGGTGGTGCAGTTCGCCCCCGAGATCAGCGCGGGTGCCGCCGCCCTCGTGGGGGTGGACGTCCTGGTGCGGGTCCGGCTGGCCGAGCAGCGGGTGCTGGCCGGGGCCGTGGAGCAGGTGGTGACGACGGGACGCGTCGACCCCACCGCCCTGGGCCGCGACGCCCGCGCGCGGTTCGGGGCGGTCGACGACGAGGTCCGCGCCGACCTCGCCGGGGTGGGCCGGTTCGTGCTGGCCCACCCCGAGGTCGCCGAGCAGGTCGTGGCGGGCACCCCGCACCTGCTCGACGCGGTGGAGGAGCGCGCCCCGCTGCTCGGGGTCGCGGCCGGGGTGCTGGCCCCGGAGGCCACCGCCGCCGGCGGGGTGGCGGGGGTCGCGGGCACCCTCACCGCCCTCGGCGCGGTGTCCCCGCTGTTCCGCGAGACGGCGGTGCGCGTGCAGCCCCTGCCCGGGGCCCGGGCGACGCCGTCCCGGCCCCCGCGCGGGGTGGCCGAGGTCCTCGACGGGGTCGCCCACCAGTCCACCGGCTACGCGGGGCAGGCCTCCGTCGGCGGGCGCCTGGCCCCCGCCGGCACCCCGGGGCCCGGCGGGGTGCGGCTGGAGCGGATCACCGGGGCCGACGGCCGCGTCGCCTGGATCGTGGAGGTCCCCGGCACCCAGGACTGGACCCCGCTCCCCGCCGCGGGCGGGACCCCGATGGACCTCACGACGAACCTGCGGGCGGTGGCCGGGCAGCCCACCGCCACCGCCGACGCCGTCGTTCAGGCCATGCGCCGGGCCGGGGTCGGGGCCGGTGAGCCCGTCCTGATCGCCGGGCACAGCCAGGGCGGGCTGACCGCCGCGGCGCTGGCCGCCGACCCGGCCGTGCGGGCGGAGTTCGCCGTCACCCACGTCGTGACCGCCGGGTCGCCGATCGACGGGTTCGAGGTCCCGGCCACCGTGCGCGTGCTGTCCCTGGAGCACACCGGCGACCTCGTCCCCGCCCTGGACGGGGAGGCCGCCCGCGGTTCGCGGCACCGGGTCGTCGTCGCCCGCGACGTCACCGACGACCCCCGGTTCGCCGCCGACGTGGCGCGGGACCCGCTGACCGCCCACGAGTGGTCCTCCTACCTGCGCACGGCGCAGCTCGTGGACGCCTCCCCCGACCCGGCGCTGCGGGGGTTCCGGGACTCCGCGAGCGCCTTCCTCGACGCCCCCGGGGCCGCGGTGGAGGTGTTCGACTACCGGGCGGAGCGGGTCGAGGGGGCCGGGGGGGCCGGGGTGGTGGCCTCCGTACGCTGACGGGCATGACGACGACCCCCAGCACCCCTGCGGTCCCGCGGTTGCGGGCGAACATGGCCGGAGTCCCCGCCTACGTGGCGGGGAAGCCGGCGGTGGCCCGCGCGGGGCTGGAGGTCTTCAAGCTGTCCTCCAACGAGAACCCCTTCCCGCCGCTGCCGAGCGTGCTCACCGCGATCGCCCGGGCCGCGGCCACGGTCAACCGCTACCCCGACCCGACGGCGGGCGCGATGCTCGCCGCCGTCGCGACGCGGTGGGGGGTGGGCGTGGAGGACCTCGCGACGGCCACCGGCAGCGTCCGGCTGCTGGCGCAGCTGGCCGAGATCACCTGCGCCCCCGGCGACGAGGTCGTCTACGCGTGGCGGGCCTTCGAGGCGTACCCGATCACCGCGGCGATCGCGGACGCGACGGCGGTGGAGGTCCCGCTCACCGCCGACGCGCGCCACGACCTGCCCGCGATGCTCGCCGCGATCACCGAGCGGACCCGGCTGGTCATCCTGTGCTCGCCGAACAACCCGACCGGCCCGGCCCTGCGCCGGGCTGAGCTCGAGCGGTTCCTGGCCGCGGTGCCGCGGGACGTGCTGGTCGTCCTGGACGAGGCCTACCGGGAGTTCGTCGACGACCCCGAGGTGCCCGACGGGGTGGAGCTGTGGCGCGAGCACCCGAACCTGGTCGTGCTGCGGACCTTCTCCAAGGCGTACGGGCTGGCGGGCCTGCGGGTGGGGGTGGCGCTGGCCCACCCCGAGGTCGCCTCGACCCTGCGCCGGTCCGCGACGCCGTTCGGCGTCTCGGCCATCGCCCAGGCCGCGGTCGTGGCCTCGTTGCAGACCGCCGCCGAGGCGGAGCTGCTGGAGCGCGTCGCGACGCTGGTGGCGGAGCGCAACCGGGTGGTGGCGGGGCTGCGCGAGCAGGGCTGGGACGTGCCGGACGCGCAGGGCAACTTCCTGTGGCTGCCGGTGGGGGAGCGCGCGGTGGAGCTCGCCGGGGCGTTCGGCGCGGAGGGGCTGGCCGTGCGCCCGTTCGCCGGTGCCGGGATCCGGGTCACCGTCGCCGAGACCGCCGCCAACGACCGTCTCCTGCGGGTCGCCGCGACCCTGCTGGCGCCGGGTCAGCGCGCGGGGGCCGACGTCTCGTCGTAGACGAAGATCTCCTCGATGGGGCGCTCGAGCAGCCTCGCCAGCCGGAAGGCCAGCGGCAGGCTGGGGTCGTAGCGGCCGGTCTCCAGGGCGTTCACGGTCTGCCGGGACACGTCGAGCAGGTCGGCCAGGGCGGCCTGGGTCCAGCCGCGCTCGGTGCGCAGGGCCCGGATGCGGTTGTCCACGGGGGACCTCAGCGCCGCGCGGTGACGGCGGCGGCCACGATCCAGCTCAGCATGCCCGCGGCGAACAGCAGCCACGGCAGCAGCTGCGCCGGCAGCGGCAGGCCGGCGATCGTCAGCATCCCGAGCAGCACGCAGGCGAGCATGGTCGCCGCGAACGAGACCGCGAGGGCGCCCAGCTGCAGGAGGCGGGCGTACTCGTCGGAGCGGCGGATCCCGCGGGCGACGGCGCGCACGAGCAGCGCGGCGGGCAGGACGGGCAGCAGGGCCCACGCGTAGCGCCAGGGGCCGTCCCCGTCCAGGTCGCCCCACACGCCCACGGCCACGACGGCGACGACGTAGCCGGCGATGGCGGGGAAGAAGTCGCGGGCGTAGGCGCGGGTCCGGGCGCGGTCGCCGGCGCTGGACCGCGGCGAGCCGGTGGTGTCAAGGTCGCTTGTCATGACTCGAGAGTGGCGGGCCCGGGCGCTCGTGTCAAGGGTGCTTGACGTGGATCCGTGGGCCCCAGGTGTGGCGTTCCTCCCTACGCCGTCGTAACGTACGCTCCCGTAACGTACGGAACCGTAGGTTGGCGCTGGTCGCCGTGACCGCGGCCCCGCACCCGAGACTCCGGAGGAACCCACGTGACCGACGCAGCGGTCGGCCCGGACCGGGCCGGTGAGCGCCAAGGGGCGCAGCAGGGCGACATGGTGCAGCTGCTCGGGCCGGACGGCGTGCGCCGCACCCACCCCGAGCACGAGGTCGACCTCGAACCCGAGGAGCTGCTCGCGCTGCTGCGCGACATGGTCCTGCTGCGCCGCCTCGACGCCGAGGGCGAGGCCCTCCAGCGCCAGGGCCAGCTCGGGCTGTGGCCCGGCAGCCGCGGGCAGGAGGCCGCCCAGGTCGGCTCCGCCACGGCGTGCCGCCGCCAGGACCAGGTCTTCCCCAGCTACCGCGACCACGGCGCCGTGCTCGGGCGCGGCATCGACCCCGTCGACATCCTCAGCATCTTCCGCGGGGTCGACCACGGCGGCTGGGACCCGGCCGAGCAGCGCGTCCACCCCTACACCCTCGTCATCGCCGCGCAGATGCTGCCGGCCGTCGGCTACGGCATGGCCGTCCAGCGCGACGGGGCCGTCGGCACCGGCGACCCCGAGCGCGACACCGCCGTCATCACCTACTTCGGCGACGGGGCGACCTCGCAGGGCGAGGCCGCCGAGGCCCTGAACTGGGCCGCGGTCTTCCAGGCCCCCGTCGTCTTCCTCTGCCAGAACAACCAGTGGGCCATCTCCGAGCCGGTCTCGCGGCAGTCGCCCGTCCCGCTGCACAAGCGGGCCGAGGGGGCCGGGATGCCCGGGGTCCTCGTCGACGGCAACGACGTCCTCGCCGTCCTCGCCGTCACCCGCGCCGCCCTGGAACGGGCCCGCAGCGGCGGCGGCCCGACCTTCGTCGAGGCCTTCACCTACCGCATGGGCGCGCACACCACCGCCGACGACCCCACCCGCTACCGCCTCTCCGCCGAGACCGAGGCCTGGCGGGAGAAGGACCCGATCGACCGGTTCCGCACCTACCTGCGCGCCGAGGGGATCCTCGACGACGAGTACGAGGCCGCGCTGGCCGCCGAGGCCGACGAGTTCGCCGCCCGGCTGCGCGCGGGCGTCATCGCCCTGCCCGACCCGCAGCCGGTGTCGATGTTCGACCACGCCTACGCCGAACCGCACCCGCAGGTCCTCGCCGAGCGCGACGAGTTCCTCGCGGCCTGGGAGCAGCACGAGCGTGAGGTCCACGCGGAGGAACTGGTCGGAGGGGCGTCCTGATGGTGACCATGGCGATCGGCAAGGCCATCAACGCGGGGTTGCGCGCGGCGATGGACCGCGACCCCCGGGTGCTGCTCATGGGGGAGGACATCGGCGCTCTCGGCGGGGTCTTCCGGGTGACCGACGGCCTGCAGAAGGACTTCGGCGAGGACCGCGTCATCGACACCCCGCTGGCCGAGGCCGGCATCGTCGGCACCGCGATCGGGATGGCGCTGCGCGGGTACCGCCCCGTCTGCGAGATCCAGTTCAACGGGTTCGTGTTCCCCGCCTTCAACCAGATCACCACCCAGCTCGCCAAGCTGCGGGCGCGCTCGCGCGGGCGGCTGTCGGTGCCCGTCGTCCTGCGCATCCCCAGCGGCGGCGGCATCGGCTCGGTGGAGCACCACTCCGAGAGCCCCGAGGTGCTGTTCGCCCACACCGCCGGCCTGCGGGTCGTCATGCCGAGCTCCGCGCACGACGCGTACTGGATGGTCCAGCAGTCCATCGCCTCCGCCGACCCGGTCGTGTTCCTCGAACCCGAGCGCCGGTACTGGGAGAAGAGCGAGGTCGACGTCGACCTCGGGCCCGGTCAGGTCACCCCGCTGCACCGGGCGCGGGTCCTGCGCCCCGGCACCGACGCGACGCTCGTCTGCTACGGCCCGACGGTCAAGCTGGCCCTCGACGCGGCCGTGGCGGCCGCCGCGGACGGCACCGACCTCGAGGTCGTCGACCTGCGCTCGATCTCGCCCCTCGACGTCGACACCGTCGCGGAGTCGGTGCGCCGCACCGGCCGCCTCGTCGTCGTGACCGAGGCCCCGGTGTTCCACGGACCCGGTGCGGAACTGGCCGCGCGGATCCAGGAGTCCTGCTTCTACTCCCTCGAGGCGCCGGTCAAGCGCGTGGGCGGGTACCACCTGCCCTACCCGGTGGCGCGGGTGGAGGAGCACTACCTCCCCACGGTCGACCGCGTCCTGGACGCCGTCGAGCAGACGCTCTCCGCCTGAGACCGCAGAACCCCCGAGACCCCCGAAGGACCCCGTTGAACCAGCGGTTCGCCCTGCCCGACGTCGGTGAAGGACTCACCGAGGCCGAGATCGTCACCTGGAAGGTCAAGCCCGGGGACACCGTCGCCCTCAACGACGTCCTCCTGGAGATCGAGACCGCCAAGTCCCTGGTCGAGCTGCCCAGCCCCTACGCCGGGGTCGTCGCGGAACTCCTCGTCGCCGAGGGGGACACCGTCGAGGTCGGGACCGACATCGTCGTCGTCGACGACGGCTCGGGCGCCGCCGCGGGACCCGCGGACCCCGAGCCCGCCGCCGAGCCCGCCTCCGAACCCGCCGAACCGGCCGACGAACCCGCTGAGCCCGCGGCCGTCGCCGAGGCGAGCCCGCAGCCGGCCCCGGACGGGGGGTCGGGGGCGACGCTGGTCGGCTACGGCTCCCGCGAGGTCGCCCCCCGCCGCCGCGGGGCCCGCACGACCCGCGAACCCGCCCCCGCGCCCGGACCCGCCCCCGGGGCGCCGGCCGCGCACGTCCTGGCCAAACCCCCCGTCCGCAAGCTGGCCCGCGACCTCGGGGTGGACCTCGCCCGGGCCGTGCCCACCGGCCCCGGCGGCACGGTGACCCGCGCCGACGTCCTCGCCCTGGTGCCCGCCGCCCCGGCCGAACCCCCGCGCCGCGTCGAGCAGCACGCCCGCGAGCGGCACGTCCCCATCCGCGGCATCCGCAAGGCGACCGCGGCCGCGATGGTCGAGAGCGCCTTCTCCGCCCCGCACGTCACGGTGTTCACCACCGTCGACGCCACCCGCACCATGAAGCTCGTGCAGCGGCTCAAGACCGATCCCGAGTTCGCCGGGATCAAGGTCTCCCCGCTGCTGCTGGTGGCGAAGGCGCTGCTCGTCGCGGTGCGGCGCAACCCCGACATCAACGCGACCTGGGACGAGGAGAACCAGGTCATCGTCGTGAAGAACTACGTCAACCTCGGGATCGCGGTCGCGACCCCGCGCGGGCTGCTCGTCCCGAACGTCAAGGACGCCGACGAGATGACGCTGAAGGACCTCGCGGTCCACCTGAACTCCGTCGCCGGCACCGCGCGCGAGGGCCGGGCCGCGCCGCGCGACCTCGCCGGGGGGACCATCACCATCAGCAACGTCGGGACGTTCGGCATCGATACCGGGACCCCGATCCTCAACCCGGGCGAGGCGGCGATCCTCGCCGTGGGGAAGATCGCGCAGCGGCCGTGGGTGCACAAGGGCAAGATCAAGCCCCGCTACCTGGCGACCCTGGGCCTCTCCTTCGACCACCGCATGCTGGACGGCGAGAGCGGTTCGCGGGCGCTGGCCGACGTTGCCGCCGTCCTGGAGGACCCGGCGCGCGCCCTCACCTGGAGCTGACGACGCAGGGTGAGGTCTTCTCACCGGGTGTTGAGAGGACTACCTTCTGCGGTCAAGGAGCCTGTGAGGTTCCCGTGACCTGGGAGAGTGCAATGGCGCCAAGACTCCGTTCCACAGCAGTGCTGGTTGTCGCCGCGGCGGCCAGTGTGATTCTCGCCGCACCTGCAAGTGCAGCTCCACCGACGAACCCTGTGACCGTCGTCGCGTCCGGTCTCGACGGCCCCACCGGCCTCAGCAGTTGGAACGGGCGGGTCGTGGTGGCCGAGACCGTCACAGGGCGCATCGCCACCGGGGCGCCAGTGAGCTCGAAGAAGTTGACCACGGCGCGTCGGGGCTTCGCCGCTCCCACGGGTGTGGACCGCAAGTACGACACCTACTACGTGGTGACGGGCGAGGCCGCCGAGGGAGCTCCTCTGGAAGGTACATCCACCCTCTACACAGTCAGGCGCGCCACGATCCGTCAACCGATCGACCTGCGTGCCTATGAGCTCGCGAACAACCCTGACGGTCAGGTGCAGTTCGACGCGGACGGCGTCCCCTACGACGCGTTGAGCAACCCCTACAGCGTCTTGGCGGGCCGTGGCTTCGACGAACGGGTCTTCGTCGCGGACGCCGGAGCCAACGACGTCCTGGTCGTGGACCAGAACGGGAAGGTCAGCACCTTCTTCGTGCCGCCGCTCGTCACCACCGGAGCGTGTGCGGGCGTGGAGAACGACAACCCTGGCGTCACGGGTTGCGATCCGGTACCCACTGGTCTGGCCTGGGGCCCCGACGGCAACCTGTACGTGTCGACCCTTTCGGCTTTCGCGCCGGGGGAAGGTCGTGTCTACGTCCTCGATCCCTTCGGGGGGACGGTCCTGGGGGTCATCTCCGGGTTCACCGCTCCGACCGGTGTCGCGGTCGGAGCCGACGGGTCGGTGTACGTCTCGGAGGCTCTCGAGGGGGCCCCGGCGGGCGAGGGTCCGCCGACGACGGACCTCGACCCCGCCACCATCGGACAGGTCCTCAGAGTCGACCGGCAGGGTCGCAGGACCGCTGCCCAGGTCACGATGCCGCTCGACCTCGAAGTGGTGGACGGGCAGTTGTACTCCACGGCGTGGAGCTTGGCTGCCCAGTTCGGTCTGAGGAACCGGGGCGAGATCGTTCGCATCGACGCCGCAGCGTTCCGTCCTCTCTGAGAGATCTGCTGCGGTCCCGGTCAGCGGTTGGTCACGGAGATCCTCACCGGGCCACCGCTGACCGGAACGGTGTCGTTGTAGGCGTCCGAGCCGTAGTAGACCCCGATGAGGTAGGTCGCGCCGGCGGTCAGGGTGACGGGGGACTCGCAGTCCCAGTCGTCGGCGTTCTCGACCAGCCGGGTGCTGCCGCCGGGCAGGACCTCGAGGATCCCGGCCTGCTGGGCCCAGTCGCCGTGGGTGTTGCCCTGGGCCCAGCCGGAGGCGGGGGCGACGGAGACCTGCGGGGCGGGGCCGGTCGCCGCGGGGCGGTAGCTGTACCAGACGGTGTTGGTCTGAACGGGGGACTCGTTCGAGAGCTCGCAGCGCTCGTAGTTCTTCAGTTGCGGGCCGTCCGCGTCGGCCCCGGCGGTGTCCACCGTCGTGGTGAAGGGCAGGCCACCGATCGGCTCCGCGGCGCCCATCCGGTCGTTGGCGGGGGCAGCCGACGTCGGCCGCGGGGCGGGGGCGGACTTTGCGGTGCAGGCCAGGACCTTCCCGGTGCGGCGGTCGAGGGCCTTTGCGCCCTTCGCGGCGCCCCGGGCGGTGACGACGACCGGGCCGGCGCTCCTCGCGCCGGCCGTGGACAACTGCGAGGCGTTCTTGGACCCCTTGCCGCACTCCCAGGTCATCGCAGGGGTCGTGGCGGCTTCGGCCGGCGCGGCCACCGCCGCCGCGGCCAGGGCGGCCCCGAGCAGGGCCCCCGACCAGCGCAGGTGACGGGTGCGGACGGACGGACGTGCGGTCATCGGGAATCCCCCTCGTTGACGCTGTGTTGCTCCCCCATCGGCAACGCTAGGTCGTTCGGGTGATCCCTCAGTAACTTTCTGTCACATTCACCCGGATGGTCCAAGGGGTCCTCACCGGCTCTTGACGGAGAGGTTCACCGGCCCCCCGGTCGTCAGCACGACGTCGGCGTAGTCGTCCCACGTGTAGAAGACGCCGATCAGGTAGGTGTGACCCGCCACCAGCTCGACCGGGGTCTCGCAGTCCCAGTCGTCGGCGTTCTCGACCAGGCGGGTGGACCCGTCGGGCAGCAGCTCCAGGATCCCCGTCCGCAGGCCGGCGGCGCCGGGGCTGTTGGCGTCCGCCCAGCCGTTGGCCGGGCTCACCGAGACGGCCGGGGCCGGACCCGTGGTCGTCGGCGCGTAGCGGTACCACGCGGTGCTCGCCTGCTGCGGCAGGAGCGAGGACAGCAGGCAGCGGCCGTAGTTCAGCAGCCGCGGTCCGTCGTCGTCGGCCAGCGAGGTGTCCACAGTGGTCGTGAACGGCAGCGAGGCGATGCGTCGCGCCTTCGTCATCCGGTCGTTGGGCGGCGGACCGGAGGGGACCCGGGTGATGTGGGTGGTGAGCGTCAGCGGGAACTGGCCGTCCTGGTCGTCGTAGGGCTTGGCGAGGTAGCCGACGACGTCCACCGGCCAGTGCCAGCGCCGGACGACCTCACCGGTGCAGGCCAGCACCTTGCCGGTCCAGTGGTCCACCACGGCCGTCCCGCTCTGCTCCTCGACGGGCCCTCGCCCGTACCAGACCCCGGCCGAGACCGCCTTGATCGGGCCGTCGAGCTTGCTGCCGACCGCGTACCACTGCGGCGCGGACAGGGGGGCACCGCCGTTGCAGGCGGCGGCCACCGCGGCGTTGGCCCGGGCCCGGCCCCGTCCGCCGTCCCCCTCGCCCCGCGCGTCGCCGGTGCCGGTGAAGGGCAGGGTCCGGACCGTGCGGAGGGTGGGCCGGGTGGGCTCGGCGGCGCTCGCGGCCGCCGGGGCCACCAGCGACAGGCCGGCCACGGCGACGGCGACGGAGGCCAGCGCGGACCCCCACCGTGCACCTGGATGTCGGGCCGCGACCGTTGCGGTAACCATCAGTTCCCCCCTGGATGACTGTCAGTCACGTACGAGGGGAGGTTACGCCGAACGGGTGAGGTGGGGGGAGCGGTTGCCGACATCCACCGCCGGCGGCCGGGACGGGCCCGGCCACCGGCGGGCGGGTCACCGCGGCGGGGTCACAGCGGGCGGATCCCGAAGGCGTCGGCGAGCTCCTGGATGCGGCGGGCGCGGCCCAGGCGGGGCAGGTCGGAGCCGTCGCGCACGACGCCGCCGCTCTTCTCGAAGTTCTCGATGAAGTCGCGCGCCCAGGTGGCGTCGGAGACGTTCGGGCTCATGACCTCGTTGATGACGTAGGCCTGCTCGGCGTCCAGGCAGAGCTTGCCCATCATGCCCATGGCCACCCCGACGGCGGAGGCCTCGCGCAGCTCCGGGTGGCCGCCGCCGGTGGTGGGGCCGTCGATCGGGCCGGGCAGCTTGCCGATCGCGCTGGCGATGACGAGGCGGCTGCGGGGGTAGGCCATGGCGAGGTCCTCGGCGCTGGCGCCGGTGTCGCGGCGGTAGTCCCCGGACCCGAAGGCGAGCCGGAAGGTCCCGCGCGCGCACGCGATCTCGCGGGCCTCCTCGATGCCCAGCGCGGACTCGCACAGCGCGACGACGGGGACGTTGCCGCCGAGGGCGTGCCAGGTCGCCTCGACCTGCTCCCCGGCCTCGGTCTTGGCCAGCATCACCCCGAGCAGGTTCGGGACGCCCTTGAGCGCGTCGACGTCGTCGCGCCAGTGCGGGGTCGTCACGTCGTTGATGCGGACGAACGCCTGCCCGCCCCCGGCGAGCCAGGAGATGGCGTCGGCGCGCGCGGAGTCCTTGCGGCTGGGGTCCACGGCGTCCTCGACGTCGAGGACGACCTGGTCGGCGCGGGAGGCCGCGGCCACGTCGAACAGCTCCGTCCGGGTGGCGTTCACCAGCAACCACGTGCGCGCGTACCGGGGCTCGACGATGTGCACCTTGCGATCAGCGGTCATGGGGTCCGACGGTAGCGCCGCGGCGCCCGCCCACGGGTGCGCGCCCGCCCGCGAGTGGGGAGTCTCACGCCCGGGCGAGCACCCGCCGCCGGGCGGCGACGAGGTCGGCGACGGCCCGCTCCTGCGACGTGGTGCGCAGCTCCCCGTCCTCCACGACGACCCGGCCCTCGACCGTCGACCACCGCAGCGGCGGGGTGGGACCGATGACGAGGGCGACGACGGGGTCGTCGAGGTCGGCGTGGCCGAGACCGCGCAGGTCCCACACGGCGAGGTCGGCGCGCTTGCCGACCTCGACCGAGCCGATCTCGTCCTGGCGCCCGAGGCAGGCGGCGCCGCCGGTCGTGGCGGCCCGCAGCGCGTCGCGGGCGCTCATGGCGTCCGGGCCGCCGCGCAGGCGGGCGGTGTAGACCATCTGGCGCAGCTCGTCGGCGAGGCTGCCCTGCTCGCTGGAGGCGGCGCCGTCGACGCCGAGACCGACGCCGACGCCCGCGGCCAGCAGGTCGTGGGCGCGGGCCATCCCCGCCCCGAGGCGGGCGTTGGAGCTGGGGCAGTGCGCGACGGAGCTGCCCGTGCGCGCCAGGGTCGCGATGTCGGCGTCGGAGAGGTGCACGCAGTGGGCCAGCCACACGTCGGGGCCCAGCCAGCCGAGGTCCTCGAGCACCTCGACGGGGCGCGCGCCGAAGGTGCGGGCGCAGAACTCCTCCTCGTCGGCGGTCTCGGCGAGGTGCGTGTGGCGCCGGACGCCGAGCTCGGCGGCCTGCGCGGCGGTCTGGCGCAGCAGGTCGGGGGTGACGGAGAACGGCGAGCAGGGGGCGGCGCCGACCCGGACCATCGAGCCGGGGGAGGGGTCGTGGTGGCGCGCGACCGCGTCGGCCGTGGCGGCCAGCACGGTGTCGATCGTCTCGACGACGGAGTCCGGCGGCAGGCCGCCCGCGGAGCGGCCCAGGTCCATCGACCCCCGGGTGGGGGAGAAGCGCAGGCCCACCGCCCGCGCCGCCTCGACGGTCGCGGCGAGCTGGTCGCCGCCGTCGTGGGGGTGCAGGTAGTGGTGGTCCGAGGAGGTCGTGCAGCCGGTGAGGGCCAGGCGCGCCAGACCGGCCCGCGCGGCGGCCTCGACGTCGGTCGCGTCGAGGTGCGCCCAGACCGGGTACAGCGTCGTGAGCCAGTCGAACAGCCCCGCGTCGACGGCGAAGCCCCGCGTGGCCCACTGGTAGAGGTGGTGGTGGGTGTTGACGAACCCCGGGGTCACCAGGTGGCCGCGGGCGTCGAGGACGCGGTCGGCGGTGGTCCCCGGTGGCGGGTCGCCGGCCCCGACCGCGGCGACGACCCCGTCGCGGACGAGGACGTGGCCGTGGGGGTGTTCGGTCCCGGCGGCGTCCACCGTCACGACGGCGGCCCCGGTGATGAGCAGGCTCGGCACGGGCCGATCCTGCCCCACCGGGGCCGGGGTGCGTCGGGGGAGCTCAGCGACGACGCGGGGAGCGGTTCTCCGAGCCGATCATCCAGGCCTGCTTCTCCAGCTCCAGGGTGATCGCGTGCAGGAGGTCCGCGCTCGCGGGGTCCTCGGCGTCGATCGGGTCGTGGACGCGGCGGATGGTGTCGACGGTGTGGCGGACCAGCGCGACGATCGCCTCCACGCACGCCCGGGTGTCGATCTCGTCGGGGCCGACGTCGCCGATGCGGGAGGCGGCCACGGTCTGCGGGCGGGCGTCGGGGACGCCGCCGACGGCGCGCATCCGCTCGGCCACGTCGTCGGAGAAGCCGCGGGCGGCCTCGACGAGGGTGTCGAGCTGCAGGTGCAGGTCGCGCCAGTTCTCGCCCACGATGTTCCAGTGGGCCTGCTTGCCCTGCAGGTGCAGCGCGGTGAGGTCGACGAGGACCTCCTGCAGGCCGGCGTTGAGGCGGGAGCTGGCGTCGAAGCCGGTGACCGCGTCCTGGGTGAGGCCGGTCGTCTGGACGTCGTGGATGGTGGTCACGGGTTCCTCCTGGGTGGGTGGGACGGGCTGGACGGGGTGGCGGCGGGGGCGCAGCCGGCGCAGAGCCCCCACCAGGTGATGTCGGCGTGGTCGACGACGGGGAAGCCCGGGGCGGAGGCCGGGGCCAGGCAGGGCGGGCGGCCCGCCGCGCAGGGCACGTCGACGACCTCCCCGCAGCCGCGGCAGACGAGGTGGTGGTGGTTGTCGGCCACCTGCGTCTCGTAGCGCGGGGCGGACCCGAGGGGCTGGATGCTGCGGACGACGCCGGTGCGGGTCAGGTCCTCGAGCACGTTGTGGAGGCTCTGGCGGGACACGCGCGCCCCGGCCGCGGCGAGCAGTCCGGCGACCCCCGCGGCCGTCTGGTGCGGGTGCTCCCCGAGGACGCGGACGACGGCGCGGCGGGGGGCCGTGCTGCGCAGTCCGGCGGTGCGCAGCAGCTCCTCCGTCGCGGTGTCGTCCATCGGGTCCACGACCACGATCGTACTCCTTCTTTTGACCGCGTCAAAAGAAGGGAAGGCTACGTTCAGCGAGGGCAGGCTGTCCTCCACCCCGCCCTCACCCCGTCCTCCACCCCGTCCACCCGTCCTCGGGACCGCGCCGGGCCCGGGGACGGGAACGGCCCCGGAGCGGTGCGCTCCGGGGCCGTCCTCGTCGTGCGGGGGGTCAGTTCTGCGCGCCGAGCTCCTGCTGCGCGGCCTGCGCCGTCACCTCGTGGGACCCGGCGTGACGGCCGCGGGGCGTCGCGGCCTCCTCGCCCAGGGCGGCCTCGATGGAGTCCTCGTCGAGACCGAGCTCGCGCAGGTTCTCCACCGCGGCGTCGAACGCGGCCTCGCGGCGCTCGGCCTCGAGGGCGAGCTCGGCCATGGCGAGCTGCGCGGCCTTGGCCTGCTGCACCCCGCTGCGGAGGCGCTCGGCGAGCTCCCCCGGTGCCATCCCGTCCACGGCCGCGACCGTACCGGCGGAGGACCGGGAGGCGCCAGAGGTCGCCGGGGCCGGTGTCGGCGCCGGAGCCGGCGTCGGGGCCGGCGGGACGACCTCGGTCGGGGCTCCGGCCGCCTCGGCCGGGGCCGCCACCGCCGCGCCCTCCGGGCCGGGGGTCGGGGCCGCCGCGCCCGGCGCGCCGCGCAGCGGCAGGGCGGGCAGGAACAGCACGGTGACGAAGCCCAGCAGCATGACGCCGGCGGCGACGAGGTAGATGAGGCTCGTCGAGTCGGTGAAGCCGACCTTGAACGGGTGCGAGACGACGGCGGGCAGCGTGGACAGCACCGAGGTGTTGTCCGTCGCCCGGGCCAGGGTCGCCTGCAGACCGGCCTGGTCCAGGCCCGCCTCGGCGAGCCCGGCCTGGAAGGCGGGGGTGGGGCCGGCCTTCGCGTACTCGTCGGCGACGTGGGTGCCGAGGCTGGAGAACAGGATGGACAGGAACACCGCGGTGCCCAGGGTCCCGCCCATCTGGCGGAAGAAGGTCACCGAGCTGGTGGCGACGCCGATCTCGGTGCGCGCGGCGGCGTTCTGCACGGCCAGGATGATCGGCTGCATGTTGCCGCCGAGGCCCCAGCCGAGGAGCAGCATCGCGATCATGGTCTGCCAGATCGGGGTGTCGGCGTTGACCCGGGAGAACAGGAACAGCGCGACGACCATGAGCCCGGTGCCCACGACCGGCAGGACCTTGTACTTGCCGGTGCGGGCGATGAACTTCCCGGAGAACATGCTCGCGGACATGATCCCGACGACGACGGGCAGCATCTGCAGACCGCCCTCGGTCGGGGTGGAGCCCTTGACGACCTGCAGGTACTGCGGCAGCACGGCGAAACCGCCGAACATGCCCATGCCGAGGATGAGGCTGCCGAGGCTGCCGACGACGAAGGTGCGGCCGCGGAACATGCGCAGCGGCAGCAGCGCCTCCTCGCCGTAGGCGCGCTCGGCGAGGACGAACCCGATGAGCCCGACGAGCCCGAGGCCGTAGCAGACGAGGGCCTCCGTCGAGCCCCAGCCCCAGGTGCGGCCCTCCTCGGCGACCAGCAGCAGCGGCACCAGGCAGAGGATGAGGGTCAGCGCGCCCGGCCAGTCGATGCGGTGCTTGGTCGTGCGCTTGGGCAGCTTGAGGTTCTTCAGCACCACGAACAGCGCCAGGGCGCCCAGCGGCACGTTGATCCAGAAGATCCAGCGCCAGCCGTCGAGGCCGACGATGGAGTCCTGGCCGGAGAGGAAGCCGCCGGCGACCGGCCCCAGCACGCTGGAGGTGCCGAAGACCATCATGAAGTAGGCCTGGTAGCGGGCGCGCTCCCGGGCGGGGACGATGTCGGCGATGATCGTCAGGGCGAGCGACATCAGGCCGCCGGCGCCGAGGCCCTGCAGGGCGCGGAACGCGGCGAGCTCGTACATCGAGGTCGAGATGCCGCACAGCGCGGAGCCGATGACGAAGATGACGATGGCGGCGATGAAGAACGGCCGCCGGCCGTACATGTCCGACAGCTTCCCGTACAGCGGCGTCGAGATCGTCGAGGTGATGAGGAAGGCCGTCGTCGCCCACGCCTGGAGGGAGAACCCGTCGAGGTCGTCGGCGATGGTGCGGATGGCGGTGGAGACGATCGTCTGGTCGAGGGCGCCGAGGAACATGCCCAGCAGCAGCCCGTAGAGGATCGCCAGGATCTGCCGGTGGCTGAGCGCCGGGGTGTCGGTGCTCGCGGACGCCGGGGGCGAACCGGCGGGGGTGCTGCTCATGCGTTCTCCTGGGCGGGGGCCGGTGGGGTGCGGAGGCAATCGGTGCGGGCCTGCTCGAGGCCGTCGACGAACCGGGACAGCAGGGCCGTGAACCGGCTCAGCTCGTCCTCGTCGAAGCCGGCGACGGCGGTGGCGAGGTGCTCGTGGCGGCGCTGCTTCATGGTCGCGACGACGTCGTGGCCGGCGTCGGTGACGGCCAGCAGGCTGGCGCGGCCGTCGTCGGGGTCGGGCAGCCTGCGCAGCAGGTCGCGCCGCACGAGCTCGGCGGTCTGCCGGCTCGTCGTCGAGGGGTCGGTCCCGAGCCGCTCGGCCAGGGCGCTGACCCGCAGCGGGCCGCTGTCGGCCAGCACGTAGAGCACCACGTGCACGGCGCGCTCGACCTCGGACTGGCCGCGGGCGACCTGCGCCTTGAACGAGTGCAGCGCCCGCTGCTGGCGGCTCACCTGGTCGGCCAGCGCGGAGACCCGCTCGGCGTGGGTGGGGGAGGGCTCGGGACCACCCCCGTCCCCGGGGGACCCGGCGGTGGTCGTCACCGCCGCGTCCGGTCGTGACGGGTCATGGGTGCTCCTGGGGGAGGGCGGACGGGGCGGGAGCGCCCGCACCACCCGCCGTGTAACGGCGGACGGGGGTGGGGCGAAGTACCTCCCGGGACATCGGCCGGTCCGGCCGATCCTTGAGTGCTACACGCAACTACTCGCAGGCTACCAGCCGCCACCACGCACCGGGAGGTCTCCGCGTGGCGACCGATCACGAGGGCCCGCTCCGGTCCGCCGGGCCGTCCCGGCCACCGGCGACGCGGTGGGACGCACCACCCGGACGGCCCTGCGCTACGGTTCGTGGTAACTCTAAGTATCGGGGGATCAACGCGGTGTCGTTCACGGAGTGGTCGAGCGCGACGACGCTGCCGCCTGCCCCCACGTCCTCGCGCGCCGCCCGCCGCTTCGTCGCCGGCTGGTGCGCCGCCGAGGGCGTCACCGGCGACGTCGTCGACACCCTGCTCCTGCTGACCGCCGAGCTCGTCACCAACGCCGTCCTGCACGGGCGCAGCGACGTCGTCCTCCGCATCGGCCGGGTCGGTCCCCGGGTCCGCGTCGGCGTCGGCGACGAGAACACCCGCCTGCCCCAGCGCCGCGAGACCGACCCCGAGGCGCTCAACGGCCGCGGGATGACCCTCGTCGAAGCCCTCGCCGACGCCCACGGCATCGACGTCGAGGCCTCCGGCAAGACCGTCTGGTTCGACGTCTCCACCGTCACCGCCCCCCTCCGCGCCAGCGCCTGACCGCCCGCGGGCCCCCGGTCCCCGCCGTCGCGCCGGCCCCGCACGTGATCGAGCCCACCCTCCCCGCCCCCACCGCCGGGAGGGGCCGCCCGCGCCGACGACCTACCCTGGGACCGTGGCTGCACCTACCCGCACGGCCCGCAGCGCGACCCCCGTCACCGGTGTCCTGCTCACCTCGGCCGCCGTGCTCCTCGCCGCGCTCGCGGTCCTGCTCACCGCCCTCGCCCTCGCCGGCGGGCTCACCCCCTCCGCCTTCGGCGACCCCGGCGCCCTCGTCCGCTACGGGCTGCCCGTCGCCCGCACCGTCCACGACCTCGCCGCGGCGCTCGCCGTCGGCGGCTTCGCGATCGCGACGTTCCTGCTGCCGCAGCCCAGCGACGCCTTCACCCGCGCGGTGCGCGTCGGCGGCGTCGCGGCCGGGGTCTGGGCGGTGGCCGCGCTGGTCGTCCTGCTGCTCACCGCCGTGGACGTCATCGGGGCCGCGCCGGGCGGGGCGGGGTTCGGGGCGCAGTTCGCCCAGTTCGCCCAGTCGATCGACCTCGGGCGCGCCCTGCTCGTCACCACCGTCCTCGCCGCGGTGGCCGCCACCGTGGGGGCCGCCGCGACCGGGCCGACGGGCGCGGCCTGGGGCACCGCCGTCAGCCTGATCGCCCTGCTCCCGCTGTCGCTGTCCGGGCACGCCTCCGGCTCGGCCTCCCACGAGACCGCCGTCAGCTCCCTGGCCATGCACCTGATCGGCGTCACCGTCTGGGTGGGCGGGCTCGCCGCGGTGCTGCTGGTCGCCCCCCTCACCGGCCGCTCCGCCGGCCCCGCCAAGGGCCGGCGCGCGGTCGACCTGCCCACCCTCGCCGCGCGCTACTCCACCGTCGCGCTGTGGTGCTTCGCCGCCGTCGCCCTCTCCGGCGTCCTCAACGCCTCGGTCCGCCTCGGCGGCTGGTCCGGCCTCGCCTCGCCCTACGGCGCCCTCGTGATCGCCAAGGTCGTCGCCCTCGTCGCCCTCGGGGCCCTCGGGGTGTGGCACCGGCGCCGCACGATCCCGCTGCTCGCCGACCGGCCGCGGGCCTTCCTGCGCATCGCCGCCGGCGAGCTCGTCCTCATGGGGGCCGCCACCGGCCTCGGCGTCGCCCTCAGCCGCAGCCCCACCCCCGTCCCCGACGACGACCCCGCCTCCTCGCCCGCCGAGGACCTCCTCGGCGAGCCGCTGCCGGGGCCGCTGACGGTGGGGCGCTGGTTCACCGAGACCAGCCCCGACCTGCTGTGGCTGACCATCGGCGGGCTGGTGCTCGTCGGCTACCTCCTCGGCGTCCGGCGCCTGCGCGCCCGCGGGGACGCCTGGCCGGTGGGCCGGACGGTCTGGTGGGTCCTCGGCTGCCTCGCGCTGCTCTTCGTCACCAGCGGCGGCCCCGCCGCCTACGGCCGCACCGCCTTCAGCACCCACATGCTCCAGCACATGCTGCTGACGATGGTGGTGCCGCCGATGCTCGTCCTCGGCGCCCCGGTCACCCTGGCGCTGCGGGTGCTGCCCGCCCGCCGCGACCACTCCCGCGGGGCGCGGGAGTGGCTGCTGGAGGTCGTGCACTCGCGCTACTTCGCCCTCGTCGGCCACCCGCTCGTCGCGGCCGCCCTCTTCGCCGGCTCGCTCATCGTCTTCTACTACTCGCCGCTGTTCGAGCTGGCCCTGCGCACCCACGTCGGGCACGAGCTGATGATGGTCCACTTCCTCGGCACCGGGTACCTCTTCGCCTCGGTGCTCATCGGCGTCGACCCCGGCGCGCACCGCCCGGCGTACCCGCTGCGCCTCATCCTGCTGCTGGCCACCATGGCCTTCCACGCCTTCTTCGGCGTCGCCCTCATGCAGGGCACCGCCCTGCTCGCCGCCGACTGGTTCAGCCGCATCGCCCCCGGCACGGACCTGCTCGCCGACCAGCAGCGCGGCGGCGACATCGCGTGGGGCATCGGGGAGGTCCCCACGATCGTCCTGGTGCTCGGGGTCGCCATCGGCTGGTCCCGCTCGGACACCCGGGAGAACCGCCGCCGCGACCGCAAGGCCGCCCGCGACGGCGACGCCGAGCTCAACGACTACAACGCCATGCTGCAGCGCCTCGCCGACCAGGGGGAGCCCCGCCGCTGACCGGGACCCCGCCGTGAGGGGGGTCCCGGCCGGTGCCCGATGATGGGCCTGCCGTGCCGATGTCCGTCCGACCCCACGCCTGGAAGGGACCTGCGAGCTCATGGTCGAGCCCACCGAACGCCCCGCGAGCCGCGAGCCGATCGACTTCACCGTCGAGTCGCTCGGGCCGCGCACGGTCGACTCCCCGCTCGCCCCCCGGTTGCTGGCGCGCCGCACGACGCACCACTACATCGAGGAGACCGACCGGGTCCTGTTCGACGACACCCTCTCCAAGGTCTCCCGCCGCGACGGCGACCTCGAGGACCTGCCCAGCCTCGAACCCACCGGCCCTCGCAAGAAGATCTTCTTCGACCCCTCCAAGACCCGGGTCGGGATCGTCACCTGCGGCGGGCTGTGCCCGGGCATCAACAACGTCATCCGCGGGCTGGTCTCGGAGCTGACCAACCACTACGGCGTCCGCCGCATCTACGGGTTCAAGAACGGCTACCAGGGCTTCATCCCCAGCTACGGCCACGACGTCGTCGACCTCACCCCGGAGTCCGTCAGCGACATCGACGGCGAGGGGGGCACCATCCTCGGGACCTCGCGCGGCCAGCAGGACGCCGTGGAGGTCGTCGACTGCCTCGAGCGCATGGGCATCTCGATCCTCTTCGTCATCGGCGGCGACGGCACCATGCGCGGAGCGCAGAAGATCTCCGCCGAGATCAAGGCCCGCGACCTGAAGATCGCCGTCGTCGGCATCCCCAAGACGATCGACAACGACATCCCCTTCATCGACCAGAGCTTCGGGTTCCAGTCCGCGTTCAGCGAGGCCACCCGCTCCATCCGCTCGGCCAAGGTCGAGGCCCGCACCGCCCCCAACGGCGTCAGCATCGTCAAGCTCATGGGCCGCCACTCCGGCTTCATCGCCTGCTACGCCGCGCTCGCCCAGAACGACGCCGACTTCGTGCTCATCCCCGAGGTGCCGTTCACCCTCGCCGGCCCGGGGGGCTTCCTGGAGAAGCTGCGCGAGAAGGTCGCCTCGCAGGGCCACGCCCTCGTCGTCGCCGCCGAGGGGGCCGGGCAGGAGCTCTTCGACGACGACGGGCTCAAGGACGCCTCCGGCAACAAGAAGCTGCAGGACGTGGGGCGCCTGCTGCGCCAGGCCATCACCGACGACTTCGCCGCGCACGACCTCGAGCTCAACATGCGCTACATCGACCCCAGCTACGTCATCCGCAGCGTCCCGGCGAACCCCTACGACAGCGTCTACTGCATCCGGCTCGCGCACGCGGCCGTGCACGCGGCGATGGCCGGGCGCACCAACATGGTCGTGGGCCGGTGGCGGCGGCGGTTCGTGCACATCCCGATCGCGCTCGCGGTGTCCGCCCGCAACCAGGTCGACCCCCACGGGGACCTGTGGTGGTCGGTGCTGGAGGCGACGGGGCAGCCGTGGTCGTTCGGGGACTTCGCCCCGGAACACGTCAGCGCGTTCGGCGGGCAGTGACCGGGCGGGTCCCCCGTCACGGACGGTGACGTTCGGCTGGTCTTCCGGCCCGGGTCACCGCTCGTTCACTGCTCCCGCACAGGCTGGGTGGCACCCCCGACGAGAGGTGCACACCCGTGCGAGCGAAACCCGTCTCCAAGAACGTCCGCCGCCACCTCGGCCTGGGTGCCGGCGTCCTGCTCGGCGCCAGCGTCCTCACCACGGCCTCGACGCAGGCCGCCACCACCCCCACCGCCGACCGGGCGGCCGCGCCGACGTACGTCGGCGCGGTCGAGGTCGTCCGCGACGTCGCCGCCACGACCCGGTCGACCGCCCCGCAGACGCTGCGCGGCAGGGTGTTCCACGACGCCGACCGCGACGGCCGCAGTTCCGGCGACGAGGGCGTGGAGGGGGTGACGGTCTCCAACGGCCGCGACGTCGTCGTCACCGACGAGGACGGGGACTACGAGCTCCCCGTCTTCGACGGCATGTCGGCCTTCGTCACCCAGCCCTCCGGCTGGCAGGTCCCCGTCGACGAGGACGGCGTGGCGCAGTTCTCCTACCACCACCTCCCGGCCGGTTCCCCGCAGCTGCGCTTCGGGGGCCTGGAACCCACCGGCCCCCTCCCGACCGCGGTCAACTTCCCCCTCGTCGAGGGCGACGACGCCGCCCAGGACGCCGCGACCCGGTGCGCGGTCCTCGCCGACGTCCAGACCTACAACGGCCGCGAACTCGGCTTCGCGCGCGACGGCCTGCTCGCGGACCTGGTCCAGGAGGACGGCCTCGCCGAGTGCGGTGCGCTCATGCTCGGCGACGTCGCCGGCGACGACCTCGGCCTCTACCCGCGCATCAAGGAGGTCCTCGGGGCGTCCGGGCTGCCGCTGCGCTTCGTGCCCGGCAACCACGACCTCGACCTCGACGCCACCGACGCCGCGCACTCCTTCGACACGTTCAAGCGCGAACTCGGGCCCACCACCTACAGCTACGACGTGGCCGACGTCCACTACGTCGTCATGAACAACGTGAAGTACCCCTGCACCCCGGAGGACGACGCGGACGGGACGCGCCCGCACTGCGCGGACCCGGTGAACGCCCCCACCTACTCCGGGCAGCTCGGCGACGAGCAGGTCACCTGGCTGGCCAACGACCTCGCGCGGGTCCCCGAGGACAAGCTCGTCGTCATCGCCACCCACATCCCCATGGTGTCGTTCGCCGACCAGGACTCCACCAAGCACCAGACGAAGGAGGTCCAGGAGGTCCACGAACTCCTCGAGGGCCGCCCCGCGCTGTCGGTGTCCGGGCACACCCACTCCACCGAGCGGATGAACACCGGCGACAGCTACGCCGGCTGGAAGACCGCCGTCGGCGTCGACGAACTGCCCTTCCCGCACGTCGTGGCCGGCGCCCCCAGCGGTGACTGGTACTCCGGCGACCTCGACGTCGAGGGCCGCCCGATGGCCCTGCAGCGCGACGGCGCCCGCCCCGGGTACCTGACGCTGGACGTCGACGGCTCGGAGTACGTCGACACCTTCCACGCCATCGGCGAACCCGACGAGAAGCAGATGGCCGTCTCGCTGAACTCCCCGCGCTGGCGCGACTGGTACACCACGATCACCGAGTGGGCCGCCACCCGCGAGGGCTGGGACCAGGCGCCCCCGGTCAACGTCAACGACCTCGGCGACCCGGGCCTGGTCACCACGGCCGACGTCGCGGCGGACACCTGGCTGACCGCGAACGTCTGGTACGGCTCGACCGACACCGAGGTCGAGGTCTCGATCGACGGCGGCGACGCGCAGCCCGCCACCCGCACCCAGCAGGCGGCCGGTGAGGCCGCGAAGACCGGGGCGCAGTTCGCGGACCCGGCCGCGGCGACCCGCCAGCTGCAGGTGGCCCGGTTCGGCTTCGAGTCCACCTCCGGCGACCCCACCGCCCAGGGCTACGAGCTGTACGCCGGCAGCGAGTACGGCCCCGGCCCGGCGCAGCCGGGGAACAACGTCGCCGACCGGGCGACCCACCTCTGGCAGTACCGCCTGCCCAGCGGCCTGCCCGAGGGCGTCCACCGCGCCGAGGTGACCGCGACCGACTCCTTCGGCCGCGAGCGCACCGAGACCCACGTCTTCGAGGTCCGCGCGGAGCTCCCGCAGCAGTCGTTCCGCTCGGACGTGTTCGGGACCGAGTGACGGCCTGAGGGACGCGGCCGGGCGGGACCCCCGCCCGGCCGCGTCCTGCTGCCCGGGGCTACTTCGCCTCCGACCAGCGGCGCACGACGCTCACGTCGGCGACGAAGCGCACCCCGCTGCCCGCCGACCACCGCTCCGCCGTCTGCGCCAGGGCCACCGCGAGCAGCCGCGCGGCGCGGTCGGCGTCGGGTCCGGGCACGTGCAGCAGCAGCTCGTCGTGCAGGCACAGCACGATCCGGCCCGCGCTGCCGGCCAGCCCGGCCCGCACCGCCGCCGCCCACGCCTTGAACAGCTCCGCCGCCGCGCCCTGCACCACCGCGTTGCGCGCGAACCGGCCGCGCGCCGCGGTGGCCGCGCCCGGCTCGGCGGGGGCGAGGTCGGAGATCCGGACCAGGCGCCCGCCGTAGGTGCGGACGTCGCGGCCCTCCAGCCCGGCCAGCTCCGCCGCCCGCAGGTAGCCCAGCGCCGTCGGGTAGGCCCGCTCCATGCGCCGCAGCGCCTCCCCGGCCGCCCCCGAGGTCTGCCCGTACATCGCGGCGAGCACCGCGACCTTCGCGGTGGGGCGGTCCACCCCCAGCGCCGCGGCGACGGGGGCGTAGAGGTCGTCGTCGCGGGTGGCGGCGACCAGGCCGGCGTCGCCGGAGACGGCGGCGAGGACCCGCGGCTCGACCTGGCCGAGGTCGGCGCGGACCAGCACGTGCCCGGGTTCGGCCGCCACCGCCGGGCGCAGCTCCGAGGGCAGGTTGTGCAGCCCGGCCTGGGCCGTCATCCGCCCCGCCGCGGCGTCCGCGCCCGACCACTCCCCGCGCAGGCGGCCGTCGGCGCCCACGTGCTCGTCGAGCCAGCGGTACCCGTACGTCGTCGCCAGGCGCTCCGCCTTGCGCCACGCCAGCAGCGCCGCCACCCCCGGGTGGGCCTCGCGCAGCCGCTCCAGCCGCCAGGCGCGAGTGTCGGGCACGTCGAAGCCCAGGCCGCGCAGCGCGGCGAGGACCTGCGCGGGGTTGCGCAGGTCGACCCGGCCCAGGTGCTCGTGCACCGGCGCGTCCCGCACCGCGCGCGAGCGGGCCTCCTCGCCCGCGTCGCCCGGGCGCGGGCCCACGGCGTCGGCGACGATCCGCTCGGCGACGGCGCGGTCCACCGGCAGCCCGGTGCGGGAGAGCTCCACCGCCAGCAGGGCGGCGGCGGACTCCGCGAACCCCGTCTGGACGGCCAGGGCCGGACCCGCCGGGCGGGGGCGCGGCTCGGGCAGCCCCGCGAGGACCGCCGCCTGCGCCCGCCCCGCGGCGAGCGCGAGCTCCGCCCAGCGCGCGGCCCGCTCCAGCCGCAGCGGCAGGTCCACGTCGAAGGCGCTGCCCTCCGCCCAGGCCGGCGACACCCGCCCGTCCTCCAGCACCGGCTCGTCGGCCGCGCCGGCGCCGTCGAGGTCGAGCAGGCCGGTGCCGTGCGCGGGCGCGGGCCGGCGCGAGGGCGGCGGGGGGAGGGGCCGCCCGTGCGCGGCGGCCCACACGGCCCCGGCGTCCTCGCGCGTCCCGCCGAAGGCGAGGCGGTGCACGGCGGCGAGGTCGTGGCAGCGGGCCAGGTGGACCCCGGCCAGGGGCCCCGTCGCGGCCGCCGCCGACCACCAGGTCCACCGCGGGGCGAACTCCGCCTCCAGCGCGGCCACCACGGGGGCCGGGTCGCCGGTGGGCACCGCCCAGCGCCGCCCGCCCGCGGCCAGCCCCAGCCCGCCGGGCACGGTGACGAGCCCCAGCACGGGCACCGCGCCCAGTCCGCGCACCTGCGCCACCACGTCCACCCGGCCAGTCTGACGGCCCGCCCCGACAGCGCCGGACGGCACCGCCGAACGGGGGGTCCCGGGTACCGGAAGCTCAGCCCGGGCCCGGCGGTGACGAGGAACAGGGAGCCGCGCCGTTCCGCGCGGCACCCTCCGGAAGGACCCCGATGATCCCGCTGTTGCGCCGTGCCCGGGTGGGCACCCGGTTCGCCGCCGCCTTCGGGGTGGTCCTGGCCCTGCTCGTCCTCACCGGGGCGGCCGCCGTCGTCGGCAACCGCGCCCAGTCCCAGGCGCTGCGGACGGCCGGGGACTTCAAGACGCTCACCGCCTACGTGGCCGAGCAGCGCTACTACGACGCCGACATCAGCGGGTGGCAGGCGGCCTACGCCTGGGACACCTACCGCTTCGGGGCCGCGGCCGCCGTCGCCCCGGACGCCGAGAACCGCGCCGGGTTCCTCACCGCCCGCGACGCGCTGCTGAAGACCCTCGACACCGCCCCGACCCACCTCATGGACGCGGCCGAGCGCGAGGTCAACGACACGATCACCGCGCAGTGGGCGGCCTACTTCGACTCCGACGACCGCGCCGTCGCCGCCTACCGGGCCGGTGACACCGCCACGGCCGAGAAGACCATCCAGGACGAGAGCTGGGTCGTCTACGCGGACATCCTCGCCGAGACCGCCACCCTCACCGCGTCCGTCGAGGCCCGGGCGTCCGCGGCCGACGCGGCCGCCGCCCGCAGCGCCGAGCGCAACCGCACCCTCGTCCTCGCCGTCGTCGGCTCCGCCGTCGTCCTCGTCGTGCTGCTGCTGGTCGGCCTGACCCGCAGCGTCCTCGTGCCGCTGCGCCGCAGCGTCGCCGACCTGCGCCGCATCGCCGACGGCGACCTCACCGTCGAACCCGTCGTCGACGGGCACGACGAGTTCCGGGAGGTGTCGCTGGCCCTGGCCGCCGCCGTCGGCGCCACCCGCCGCACCGTCGCCGAGGTGTCCGCCGAGGCGCACGCGGTGGCCGGCATGGCCGAGGACCTCGCCGAGCAGGCGGCGACGCTGTCGGCGGGCAACGCCCGCACCGGCGCCGAGACCGTCCGCGCCTCGGGCGCCGCCGACACCGTCTCCGCCGACGTGGCGACCCTCGCCGCCGGCGCGGACGAGCTGGGCGCCTCGATCTCGGAGATCTCCCAGGGCATGGTCCAGTCCGCGGCCGTCGCCCGCGAGGCCGTCGAGGTCGCCGAGGCCACCGGCCGCGCCGTCGCCGCCCTGGGCGAGGCGTCGCAGTCGATCGCGACCGTCGTGGGGACGATCACCGCGATCGCGGGGCAGACGAACCTGCTGGCGCTGAACGCGACCATCGAGGCGGCGCGCGCCGGCGAGATGGGCAAGGGCTTCGCCGTCGTCGCCGACGAGGTGAAGGAGCTGGCCCAGGAGACGAGCGCGGCGACGGAGGACATCACCGGCAAGGTGGCCGCCATCCAGCGGGGCAGCGTCGAGGCCGCCGACGCCATCGCCCGCATCGCGGAGGTCATCGCCCGCATCGACGACTTCCAGGCGTCGATCTCGGCCGCCGTCGAGGAGCAGACCGCGGTGACCGGCGAGCTCGCCCGCACCGTGTCCGGTGCGGCCGCGGGGGCCGGGGACATCGCGGCCGTGCTCGCGGGGGTCTCGGAGTCCGGGGCCGGGGACCGGGCCAGCCTGGAGCGGGTCACGGCGTCGGTGGACGCGCTGCGGGACACCTCGGTGCGCCTGCGGGACGCGGTGGGCGCCTTCCGGGTCTGAGACCCGGCCCCGGCCGCAGGCCTCAGCCCTTCGGCGCGGACAGCTCCAGGGCGATCCCGTCGGGGTCGCGGAACTCCAGCAGGAGCATCGACCCGATGTCCTTGACCTCCCCGTGCGGGGCCCCGAGGGAGTCCAGGACCTCCACGGCGGCGTCGAGGTCGGCGCGGCCGGGGACGGCGAAGCAGAGGTGGTCCAGGCCCACGCGGTCCTCGGAGAACCCGTCGTCGCCGGCGGCGACCGGGCGCAGCCCGAGCAGCCCGCCCGGGGTGGAGTAGATGACGCCGTCGAAGACGAACCAGAGCCGTTCGCGGGTGGCGGCGTCGGCGTCGGCGGGGACCTGCACCGCCACGTCCCAGCCGAAGAGGGTGTCGTAGAAGCGCCGGGAGACGGCGAGGTCGCGGACGGTGAGCCGCAGGTGGCTGAAGCCGGTCGTGGTGATGGTCACCGGCGCACCCTCCCACCGGAGCGGCCCCCCGGCTCGCGGGCGCCGCGGAGCCGACCTAGCGTGCGGGAGCCAGCCACCACCACCAGGAGGACCCCGCATGCCCGTGTCCAGCAGCGGAACCATCGACCTCGGCGGCAAGACCGTCCACCGCCTCGGCTACGGCGCGATGCGCATCACCGGCCCCGGCGTGTGGGGCCCGCCGAAGGACCACGACGAGGCCGTGCGCGTCCTGCGCCGCGCCGTCGAGCTCGGCGTCACCTTCATCGACACGGCCGACTCCTACGGCCCGTTCGTCTCCGAGGACCTCATCCGCGAGGCCCTGCACGACGGGTCCGGCTACGGCGACGTGGTCATCGCCACCAAGGGCGGGCTCACGCGCTCCGGCCCGGACGTGTGGCCGCCGCTGGGCCGCCCGGAGTACCTGCGCCAGTGCCTGCTCATGTCGCTGCGCCGCCTCGGCGTCGAGCGGATCGACCTGTGGCAGCTGCACCGCATCGACGCCGAGGTTCCCAGGGAGGAGCAGTTCGGCGAGATGAAGGCGTTCGTCGACGAGGGGCTGGTCCACCAGGTCGGGCTCTCCGAGGTCGGCGTCGAGGAGGTGGAGGCCGCGCAGGCCGCGGGGCTGAGCGTCGCCTCGGTGCAGAACCGGTACAACCTCGGCGACCGCCGGGCCGAGGACCTGCTGGAGTTCTGCGAGCAGCGGGGCATCGCCTTCATCCCCTGGGCTCCCGTCGACGCCGGGACCCTCGCCCGCCCCGGCGGCCCCCTCGACGCGGTCGCGAAGCAGCACGAGGGCACCTCCACCTCCCAGCTCGCGCTGGCCTGGCTGCTGCGGCGCTCCCCGGTGATCGTCCCCATCCCCGGGACCTCGACCGTCGCCCACCTCGAGGAGAACCTCGCCGCGGCCGACGTGGAGCTGACCGACGACGAGTTCGCGACCCTCTCCGACGCGGGGCGCTGACCCCGGCCGCGGGCGGTCACCCCGCCGCGGCGCCGGTCACGACCGCGACGCGGCGGGGGACCCGGTGCTCACGCGGGGACCCCCGCGGTGCCGGCCCGGGCGGGGACGGGGACGGCCACGGGGATGGTCTCGGCGGGCGGGGTGATCGGCGGAGCGGCCGGCGCGGCGGTGGGTACGGCGGGGCGGACGGCGGCGACCTGCGGCGCCAGGCCCGGGGCCACGTGGTCGGCGTAGGCGCGCATCGTCGTCTCCTTGGCGTCGTGCTGCAGGTACAGCGCGAACTGGTCGACGCCGAGGTCCTGCAGGGCGCGCATCCGCTCCCGGTGCTGCTCGGCGGTGCCGATGACGCAGAACCGGTCGACGATCTCGTCGGGCACGAAGTCGGCGTGGGTGTTCCCCGCGCGGCCGTGCTCGTTGTAGTCGTAACCCCGGCGCCCGGCGATGTACCCGGTCAGCGCGGCGGGCACCTCACCGGTCGCGCCGTAGCGCTCGACGATGTCGGCGACGTGGTTGCCGACCATGCCGCCGAACCACCGGCACTGGTCGCGGGCGTGCTCCAGGGCGGCCTGCGAGCCGTCGGTGACGTAGGCGGGGGCGGCGACGCAGATCTTCACCGAGCCCGGGTCCCGCCCGGCGCGCTCGGCGGCCTCGCGGACGAACCGGATGGTCCACGCGGCGATGTCGGGGTCGGCCAGCTGCAGGATGAACCCGTCGGCGACCTCACCGGTCAGCTGCAGCGCCTTGGGCCCGTAGGCGGCCACCCACACCTGGGTCCGGTCCTGCTCGTGGGTCGCCCGGGCCCAGGGGAAGCGGATGGTCTGCCCGCGGTGCTCGACCGAGCGGCCGTTGGCCAGTTCGCGGATGACGTGGACCGCCTCGCGCAGCGTCGCCAGCGTGCTGGGCCGCCCGGCGAGGGTGCGGACGGCGGAGTCGCCGCGGCCGATGCCGCAGATGGTGCGCGGCCCGTACATCTCGTTGAGCGTGGCGTAGCTGGAGGCGGTGACCGTCCAGTCCCGCGTCAGCGGGTTGGTCACCATCGGCCCCACGACGATGTTGCGGGTGGCGGCCAGCATCGCCGAGTAGACGACGTAGGGCTCCTCCCACAGCAGGTGCGAGTCGAAGGTCCACGCGTGCGTGAAACCGTGCAGCTCGGCTTGCCGGGCGAGTTCCACCACCCTCGACGCGGGTGCGGTGTTCTGCAGGACGACCCCGAAGTCCACGGCGGTCCCCTCTCGTTCTCGGTGGTTCGTGCAGGCGGTCCGCGCGGACGGTGCGGGTGCGCGCGGGTGGTCCGGTGGTGCTCAGCGCAGGTACTGCGACAGCCCGCGCCGGACGTAGCGGCCGTGGCCCTCCCGCCCCGACCACGTGCCGCGGTCGACGACGGTCCGGCCCCGGGACAGGACGGTGCGCACCCGTCCCTGCAGGGTCACGCCCTCGAACGCGGAGTGGTCCAGGTTCATGTGGTGGGTCTGCGCGCTGATCGTCGTCGTGGCGGCCGGGTCGTAGATCACGATGTCGGCGTCCGAACCGGGGGCGACGGTGCCCTTGCGCGGGTACATCCCGAACATCCGGGCCGGGGTGGTCGAGCACGTCTCCACCCAGCGCTGCAGGGACAGGTTCCCGTCGACGACGCCCTGGTGGACGAGGTCCATCCGGTGCTCGACGAGCCCGAGGCCGTTGGGGATCCTCGAGAAGTCCCCGCGGCCGAGCTGCTTCTGGTCGTTGAAGCAGAAGGGGCAGTGGTCGGTGGAGACGACGGCGAGGTCGTCGGTGCGCAGCCCCTTCCACAGGTCCCTGGCGTGGGGTTCGTGCTTGGAGCGCAGCGGGGTGGAGCAGGCGTACTTCGCCCCCTCGAAGCTGCCCGGTCCGCCCGCGCCGAGGTGGTCCTCCAGGGTGAGGTACAGGTACTGCGGGCAGGTCTCGGCGAACACGTTGCGGCCCTCGCTGCGCGCCGACGCGATCCGGTCCAGCGCCGGGGAGGACGACACGTGCACGACGTACAGCGGGGTGTCGCCGGCGACCTCGGCCAGGGCGATGGCCCGGTTGACGGCCTCGCCCTCCAGGGCGGCGGGCCGGGTGAGCCCGTGGAAGACGGGGTCGGTGTTCCCGGCGGCCAGGGCCTGCTGGACGAGGACGTCGATGGCGGTGCCGTTCTCGGCGTGCATCATGATCGTCGCGCCGTTGTCGGTGGCGCGCTGCATGGCCCGCAGGATCTGCCCGTCGTCGGAGTGGAACACCCCGGGGTAGGCCATGAACAGCTTGAAGCTGCTGATGCCCTCGTGGGCGACGAGGGAGTCCATCGCCTTGAGCGAGTCCTCGTCGACGCCCCCGAGGATCACGTGGAACCCGTAGTCGATCGCGCAGTTCCCCTCGGCCTTGGCGTGCCAGGCCGCCAGCGACTCCTCGACGACCTCCCCGGTGCGCTGCACCGCGAAGTCGACGATGGTCGTCGTCCCGCCGAAGGCCGCGGCGCGGGTGCCGGTCGCGAAGGTGTCCGAGGCCTCGGTGCCCCCGAAGGGCATCTGCATGTGGGTGTGGACGTCCACCCCGCCGGGCAGGACGTAGCAGCCGGTGGCGTCGATGCGGGTGTCGACGCTGAACTCCTCGCCCGTCCCGGGGGCGAGCAGGGCGGTGACGGTCTCGCCCTCGATGAGGACGTCGGTGGGGGTGGCGCCGGTGGTGGAGACGAGGGTCCCGCCGCTGACGAGGGTGCGCGTCATCAGGGGGCCACCAGGGTCCCGTAGGCGTCCGGGCGGCGGTCGCGGTAGAACTGCCACTCGTCGCGGGCGGTGCGGACGAGGTCCATGTCCAGGTCGCGCACCAGGAGCTCCTCCGCGGTGCCGCTGCCCCGCTCGCCGACGTAGTTCCCGCGCGGGTCGACGACGAAGCTGGTGCCGTAGAAGTCGACGGCGAGGTCGCCGTACTCGTTGTCCTCGCGGCCCACCCGGTTGGGGACGCACACGTAGTACCCGTTGGCGGCGGCGGCGGTGGGCTGCTCCAGCTCCCACAGCCGGTTGGACAGGCCCGGCTTGGAGGCGTTGGGGTTGAAGACGATCTCGGCCCCGGCCAGGCCGAGCGCGCGCCAGCCCTCGGGGAAGTGGCGGTCGTAGCAGATCGTCACGCCGATGGTGCCGACGGCGGTCTCGAAGACGGGCCAGCCGAGGTTGCCGGGGCGGAAGTAGAACTTCTCCCAGAACCGGTCGACGTGGGGGATGTGGTTCTTGCGGTAGGTGCCGCGCACGGACCCGTCGGCGTCGACGACGACGGCGGAGTTGTAGTAGACGCCGGCCTGCTGCTCCTCGTAGATGGGCAGGACGGTGACGACGCCGAGCTCCTCGGCCAGGGCGGCGAAGCGCTGCACGATCGGGCCGTCGGCGGCCTCGGCGTAGCGGTAGTACTTGCTGTCCTGGGTGATGCCGAAGTACGGCCCGTAGAAGAGCTCCTGGAAGCAGAGGACCTGCGCGCCCTGGGCGGCGGCCTCGCGGGCGAGGACCTCGTGCTTGTCGAGCATCTCGTCCTTGGTCCCGGGCCAGGTGACCTGGGTCAGTGCGGTGCGGACGGTGGTCACGGTTTCCTCCTGGGGGTGGTCAGCGCTGGGTGGGGAGCTGCGCGGGGACCGCGGCGGGTTCGGGCAGCAGGGAGCCGGAGGGGTGGACCCGCTCGGCCAGCAGGTAGGCCCCGCCGCCGATGACGGTGCCCACCAGCCAGGAGTACGCGGCGAGGGCGGAGAGGGCCGGCAGGAACGCGACGAGCAGGGTGATGGTGCCGGCGACGAGGAGGGCGGCGATCGCGTTGGGGTTCGTGCCGCGCCGGTACCAGTACCGGCCGGTGGGGGAGTCGGAGTACAGGTCGTCGACGTCGATCCGGCCGCGGCGCAGCAGGTAGTAGTCGGCGACGACGATGCCGAACACCGGGCCGATGAGGGCGCCGACGCCGCCGATGAAGTAGTTCACCATGACGGGGCTGGAGTACAGCCGCCACGGCATGACGACGAGGGCGACGACGGCGGTGATGACCCCGCCGGTGCGGAAGCTGATGCGGGAGGGGGCGACGTTGGCGAAGTCGTAGGCCGGGGAGACGAAGTTCAGGATGATGTTGATGCCGACGGCCGAGCCCGCGATGGACACGGTCGCCAGGAGCAGCAGCGTGACGCTGTCGATGTCCTGGACGAGCTCGACGGGGTCGGTGACCGCCTGCCCGTGCACCTCGGCCGAGGCCAGCGCGATGACGACGGACACCAGCACGAACGCGGTGCCGTTGACGAGCAGGCCGAGGCCGTTGCCGCGGCGGATGGAGCGGGCGTCGGGGGAGTTGCGGGAGAAGTCGGCGAAGTTCAGCATCGGCCCGGCGAGGAACGCGACGGTGAGGAACGCGCCCGAGACGATCGCGCTGACGGTGCCGGCGGTGTCGAGGGCGGGGCCCTCCCGGTAGTTCCAGTCCACGCTCCAGCCGGCGCGGGCGAGGACCCACACGGCGAGGGCGGCGATGGCGATCCACAGGACGGGGCCGGCGACGTCGGACAGCTTCCGCACCGCTTCCATGCCCCGGTGGAGGACCGCGAGCTGCAGGGTCCACAGGACGAGGAAGCAGATCCAGCCCAGCGCGGACATGCCGAGGAACTGCGGCGCGGTCAGGGACTGCGACGCGGGCCAGACCTTGAGGGTCATCGTCATGACGGCCAGGCTGGCGAGGTAGGTCTGGATGCCGTACCAGGCGACGCCCACGACGGCGCGCAGCAGGGCGGGCACGTTGGCCCCGAAGACCCCGAAGCTGAGCCGGGCGAAGACGGGGAAGGGGACCCCGGCGCGCTGCCCGGCGACGCCGGTGAGGTTGCACCCCCACAGCAGGACGGCGATGCCGAGGACGAGGGCCACGACGACCTGCCAGCCGGTGAGGCCGAGCACGAGCAGGCCGATGGCGAAGGTGTAGCTGCCGAGGCTGTGCCAGGCGGACATCCACCAGCAGAAGAGGTCCCAGGTGCGCCAGGGGGCCGCGTCGCGGCGGGGTGCGAGGTCCTCGTTGTGCAGGCGCGGGCTGGGCGCGCCGCGCAGCTCGGGCGCGGGGGGACGGGTGGGCGGGGCGGATTCCGGTGCGCTCATGGGTCTCCTCGGTCTCGTCCACGACGGGCACGGGTGCCGGTGGGTGGAGCAGGAAGTGGGCCCAGTCTGGGGACGGGGAAACCCGCTGTCCAACAAGGATTTCCGCACACAGCATCGACTCAGTCGATGCGAAGCGGGTGAAACATCGCTGAAACGTGTCCGTTACACGCGGGGGCCCGGACCGGGCAGGGCGGCGCGGCACACCTCGGCGAACGCCGCCGCCCGCCGCGTCGGCCGGCTGCCCCCGGCCCGCGCCAGCAGCACCTGCACCGGGGGCAGGTCCTCGGCGATGTCGAGGGCCACCACCCGCCCGCCGGTGTGCGTCGCCCCGTGCGGCAGCCGCCGGTTGAGCACCGCGTACCCCTCCAGCGCCACGAACGAGCGGACCGTCTCGTACCCGCTGAAGCGGTGCCGCACCCGGGGGACCACCCCCACCGCGTCGAACAGCCCCAGCAGGTACTCGCGGGTGTGCGGCAGGTCCAGCAGCACCAGCGGCTCCTCGGCCAGCTCCCCCAGGCTCACCGGCCCCGGGGCCCGCGCCGCCAGCCGGTGCCCCGCCCCGACGAGGACGTGCGGGGGCAGCTCCTCCAGGACCTCCGTCCGCAGACCGGCGTCCAGGCCCATCCCGTAGAGCAGCGCCACCTCGCACCCGCCCGACAGCAGCGCCTGCCGCACGAACTCCTGGTTCCCCTCCAGGACCGTCAGCTCCACCTGCGGGTGCCGGCGGCTGAACTCCGCCACGATCCCCGGCAGCCGCAGCGACGCGACCGGTTCGTAGACCCCCACGGCCAGCCGCCCCGCCGGCGCCTCGTCGTCCAGGCGCACCGACGCCGGGAGCTGGTCCGCGGCCTCCAGCAGCGGCAGGCACTCGCGCAGCAGCCGCAGACCGCTCTCGGTCAGGCGCACCCCGCGGCGGGGCACCCGCTGGAACAGCGCCGCCCCCATCGCCGTCTCGAGGTGGGCGATCGAGGAGGACAGCGCCGACTGCGAGACGTTGAGCCCCGCGGCGGCGACGGTCATGCTCTGCTCCTGCGCCACGGCGCAGAAGTGGCGCAGCTGGGTGAGGGTGAAGTCCCTGGGCACCGGCGGGACGGGTCAGGCGTCGAGGAGACCCGCGTCGTGCGCCACGATCGCGACCTGCACCCGGTTGTGCGCCTGCAGCTTCGTGAGCAGCCGCGACACGTGCGTCTTCACCGTCGCCTCGCTCATGAACAGCTCCTTGCCGACCTCGGCGTTGGACATCCCGCGCCCCACGCAGGCCAGGACCTCGCGCTCGCGCTCGGTCAGCGTCGTCAGGCGCTCCGCCGCCTCCCGCCGGCGCGGGTTCACCGCGTCGGCGGCGTAGTGGCCCACCAGCCGCCGGGTCACGGTGGGGGAGAGCATCGCCTCGCCGGCCGCGACGATCCGCACCGCGGCCACGAGCTCCCGCGGCGGGGTGTCCTTGAGCAGGAACCCCGTCGCCCCGGCCTGCAGGGCCTGGAAGACGTACTCGTCGAGGTCGAACGTCGTGAGCATCACCACGCTCGGCGCCTGCGGGCGCTCGGTGATCGCCTTGGCCGCGGTCAGCCCGTCCATCACCGGCATCCGCACGTCCATGAGCACCACGTCCGGGCGGTGCGCCGCGACGCCCTCCACGGCCTGGGCCCCGTTCTCCGCCTCGCCCACGACCTCGATGTCGTCGGCGCTGGAGAGGATCATCCGCAGCCCCGCCCGCACCAGGGCGTCGTCGTCGACCAGCAGGACCCGGGTGGGCCTGCCGTCCTGCTGCGACCCGTCGGGTCCGCTCACCGGGTTCTCCTCATCCGTTCACGAGTCCTCGCCCCGCCCTGTCCCGGCCGGGGTGCGCACGATCCTCGCATCCGGCGGCGTCCACGCGCCCGACCCGCCGCCGCGCGGGCGCCCGTCGCGCCCGGGCCACGGCAGCCGCGCCCGCACCGCGAAGCCCCCGCCCGGCTCCGGGCCCGAGGTGATCGTCCCGTCGGCCAGCCCGACCCGCTCCGACAGCCCCACCAGCCCCGACCCCGCCCCGGGCAGCCCCGTGGCCCGCCCGCTCGGGCGCGCGTTGACGACCTGCACCAGCATCTCGCGGCCCACCTCCCCCGAGACCGTGACCACGGTCTGCGCCGACGGGGCGTGCTTGTGGACGTTGGTCAGGGCCTCCTGCACGACCCGGTAGACCGTGCGCCCCAGCTCCGCCGGCACGTCGGCGTGCACGGGCACGTCGGTGCGGAACTCCGCGGACACCCCCGCCTCCCGGGTGGACTCCACCAGCTGCCGGACGTCCACCAGCGTCGGCTGGGGCGCCAGCTCCGCCGCCGTCGTCGCCGCCGACCCCGTGCCCGGCGCGCGCAGGACCCCCAGGACCCGGCGCAGGTCCTCCAGGGCGGAGCGGGCGGTCTCGCGGATCGTCGCCGCCGTCGCCTCGACCTGCTCCGGGCCCACGTCGGGACGCACCTCCAGCCCGCCCGCGTGCAGGGCGACCAGCGAGATCCGGTGCGCCAGCACGTCGTGCATCTCCCGCGCGATCCGGGTGCGCTCGGCCAGGCGGGCCTGCTCGGCGCGCAGCACCTGCTCGTGCTCGGCGCGCTCGGCGCGCTCGCGCAGCGAGCGGACCAGCTCCCGGCGGGCCCCCACGAAGGCCCCGACGAAGACGCACAGCGACACCGCGATGAGCGACCACGTCAGCGACAGCGACCAGCTGTCGGTCGTGGTCCGCAGGCTCGCCGACGTCGTCGCCACCACGGCCACCACCGACGTCAGCACCAGCAGCCGGTCCCGGCGCCGGACGGCCAGGGTCAGCAGGGCCGGGAACACCGCCCCGTCGAAGGCCAGCAGGAACGCGGCCGCGAGGGCGACCAGGCACAGCAGCACCGGGTGGCTGCGGCGCCACCACAGCGCCAGGCACGTCACCACCACGACCACCGCCGCGCCCACCTGCACCGGGGTGGCCGTCGACCACGCGACGCCCTCCGCCGGGAACGGGGGACCCCCGCCCGCGGAGGGCCCCGGACCGGACACGACGGTGGCGAACCAGGCGACCGCGACGAACAGCGAGGCGAGGACGGCGAGCACGTCCCGCACCCGGGGCGCCAGCCGCCAGCGGGCGACCCACGGGTCGGCGGGGGCGGCGAGCGCGTTCACCGGCCCAGCGTAGGCAGGCGGTCCCGCGCTCCACGTCCACCGATCGTCCCTCCCCCCCTCCCGCCTGGGTCGCACCCCGCCGGCTCAAGCCCCGGGCGGTGCCCGCCGATGGGAGGACGTGCTCGCGTGAGCCACCCGACCGAGGGGATGACGGTGTTCGGACGCAACAGGGACTCGGCCACGAGGGCCGGAGCAGGGGCCGCCGGTCCGATGCCGCGCGACGTCGAGGCGCTGGAAGCGGTCCTCGCCGCCCTCGACGAGGAGGGCATCGCGACCGAGCGCGACGCGCAGCTCGCGTGCGTGCGCGCCCTCGTGCAGGCCCTGGACCTCTGCTACGGCGCGGTCTGGCTGCCCGGACCGGACGGCAGGTTCCGCATCGCCGCCGAGGTCGGGACCATGGTCCCCGCGCTCGCCGGCGCGCGCGGTCTGGCCGTCGGTCCCGGCGACGGCTGCGGCGGGCGGGCGCTCGCCTCCCGCGAGGCCGTGCGGTGCCTGGGGTCCCAGGACGCGGCGGACTGCGCCCGCTGGCGCGCCGCCCGCGACGCCGGGGCCGGTGGCGGCGCGCAGGTGCCCGTCGTCGAGGACGGGCGGGTCGTGGCCCTCCAGGAGTACTACGCGCACGACGACCTGCCGTTCTTCGGCGGCCGGGCCGAGAAGTGGCGCGCCATCGGCCGGGTCGCCGCCCACGCCCGCCGCCGGGTGCTGGAGACCGCGGTCCTGCAGGAGACCCTCAACGACCGCGTGGCCGTGACGACCGTCGTGACCAGCGTCGGTGCCGCCGCCAGCGCCGAGGACGCGCTGCGCCGCGCCCTGGAGACGGTGCGCGAGGCGTTCGGCTGGGCCTACGGCTCCTACTGGGCGCTGGACCCGGCCACGGGCACCCTGCGGTTCCAGCTGGAGTCCGGCTCCGCCGGCGAGGAGTTCCGCCGGGTCACCCTGGCCGCGAGCTTCGCCGAGGGCGTCGGCCTGTCCGGGCGCGCCTGGCGCGCGCGCGACCTCGTCTACGTCCGCGACCTCGCGGAGGTGACGGACTGCGTGCGCGCCCCCGCGGCGCAGCGGGCCGGGGTGAAGTCCGGCGTCTGCTTCCCCGTCCTCTCCGAGGGGCGGGTCGTGGGCACCATGGACTTCTTCGCCACCGAGGTCATGGAGCTGTCGGAGTCCCGCGGGTCGGCCCTGCGCAACGTGCAGCAGCTCGTCTCCCAGCGCCTCGACGTCCTGCGCCGGATCGAGGAGGACGCGAAGTCCTCCGCGGCCCTGCTGGACACCGTCTCGCGGCTGCGCGACGCGGTCCTGGACGCCGGCCGGGTCGCCGACGCCGCCGTCGGGCAGGCCTCGACGATGACCGACGAGGTCGACGCGCTGACCCGGGCCTCGGCCGCGGTCGGCGACGTCATCAAGATCATCTCCACGATCGCCGACCAGACGAACCTGCTGGCCCTCAACGCCACCATCGAGGCCGCCCGCGCCGGCGACCTCGGCCGCGGGTTCGCCGTCGTGGCCAGCGAGGTCAAGGACCTGGCCCGCGAGACCGCCGACGCCACCCAGCGCGTCGCCACCCAGGTCGCCGGGATCCAGGCCTCCAGCGGCGCCGTGTCCAACGGCATCAACGAGACGGCGTCCATCATCCGCGAGCTCGACGCGGTGCAGGCGCGCATCTCCGAGGTCATCGACGAGCAGGTCGCGATGGCGCAGGAGCGCCGCTGACCCCTCCAGCCCCGCCGTGCCGTCGTCCGCCCGGAGCGGACGGCGGCGCGGCGGCCCCACCCCGGGGGTAGCTTGCGGAGGAACCGACCGCTGGAGGTTCCCGTGCCGAAGCCGACCCTCGTCCCGCCCCGCCGGGTGCGCCGGCGCCCGGACCCCCTGCTGCGCGACGCCCTCGGGGCGGTCCTGCGCGCCGAGCGGCTGGGGCAGCACCGCACCCTGGCCGACGTCGCGGCCGGGGCCCGGGTCTCGCTGCCGCACCTGTCGGAGGTCGAGCGCGGGCGCAAGGAACCCTCCTCGGAGGTGCTCGCCGCGATCTGCGCCTCCTTGGACCTGCCGCTGGCGGACCTGCTGCGCCGCTGCGGCACCCACGTCGAGGACGTGACCAGCGCGACGGCGCTCGCGCCCGCGGCGACCGGCCGCGCCGGGTCGGCCCCCACCGCCTCCCTCTCCCTCGCGGCCTGACCGCCGCGGGGCCCGGTCAGGGCAGGAGCGCGGCCGGGGTGACGACCCGGTCGGCGACGCCGTAGGCGACCGCTTCCGCGCCGGGCAGGACGAGGTCGCGGTCGAGGTCGGCGCGCAGCCGCTCCACGGGGTGACCGGTGTGCCGGGCGAGGACCCGCTCGATCTCGGAGCGGATCCGCAGCACCTCCCGCGCCTGGATCTGCAGGTCCGCGGCGGTGCCCTGCGCCCCGCCGGAGGGCTGGTGCAGCAGCACCCGGGAGTGCTCCAGCACCGAGCGCTTCCCCGGGGCGCCGGCCGCGAGCAGCACCGCGGCGGCGGAGGCGGCCTGCCCGACGCAGAACGTCGCGACGTCCGGCTGCACGAACTGCATCGTGTCGTAGATCGCCATCAGCGCCGTCGCGGAACCCCCGGGGGAGTTCACGTACAGGCTGATCTCCGCGGTGGACGACTCCGAGGCGAGGTGCACGAGCTGGGCGATGACGACGTTCGCGACGCCGTCGTCGATCTCGCCGTGCAGGAAGACGATGCGGTCCGAGAGCAGCCGGCTGAACACGTCGGAGGTGCGCTCGCCGCGCGCGGTGGTCTCCACGACGTGGGGGATCGGGTACGACATCACAGGCCCACCTTCCGCGCGTCACGAGTGGCGCTGCCGAGCCGGACGTCGCTGACGCCGGTGACGACGTGGTCGACCACGCCGTAGGCGAGGGCCTCCTCGGCGGTGAACCACCGGTCGCGCTGGGAGTCGAGCTCGACCGTCTCGACGTCCTGCCCGGTGTGCTCGGCGATGAGGCGCTGCATCGTGGCCTTGGTGTGGGCGAGGTTCTCGGCCTGGATGGCGATGTCGGCCGCGGTCCCCCCGATCCCGCCGGAGGGCTGGTGCATCATCACCCGGGCGTGCGGCAGGGCGTAGCGCTTGCCGGCCGTCCCCGCGCACAGCAGGAACTGCCCCATGCTGGCGGCCATCCCCATGACCAGCGTGGAGACGTCGTTGGGGATCAGGCGCATCGTGTCGTAGATCGCGAGCCCGGCGCTGATGGAACCGCCGGGGGAGTTCACGTAGAGCGCGATGTCGCTGCGGGGGTCGTCGGCCGACAGCAGCAGCAGCTGCGCGCAGATCCGGTTCGCGACCGCGTCGTCGACCTCCTGGCCGAGGACGACGATCCGCTGGAACAGCAGGCGCTGGGAGAGCTGGTCGTCGAACGGGCCGGTCGTGGTGGTGGGGGTGCTCATCGGGTCCTCCTCGTCGGGCGGGTCCCCTCCACCGTCGGTCCCGCCGGGGACGGCGGGAAGGGGTTTCTCCCCTGAGGAGATCCACCACGGGCGAACACCGCGCACCCGCGCGACCCCGCACCGGCGGTCCCGTCCCGGGTCGTGCGGGACGGGACCGCCGGGCCTTCTCAGGCCTGCGAGCGGGCGAGCAGGAAGTCGCGCAGGCCGTCGAGGTCGTCGGTGTTGATCTGGTCGACCTGGGCGGCCACGAGTTCGCTCCAGACGGCGTCGCGCGCGGGCCCGGGGGCGTCGGGGGTGTTCCAGAACCGCACCTCGCGCCCGGCCAGGTGGGCGGCGGTGACGAAGTCCACGAGCTTCGCGCGTTCCGCGGCGGGCATCTCGCCCTCGCCCCTCCAGGAGAACTGGTTCGCCCAGTTGTCGCTCACCAGGGGCATGAAGTCCGGGTCGGACCCGTTGAAGAGGTCCCCGGACCGGCCGTCGTAGGCGGACCAGCGCAGGTGGTCGCGGGCCATGAGGTCGACGGGGCGGTTGCCGGAGACGACGGCCGTCACCGCGCGCGGGGTGGCGTCGTAGCCGGCGTCGGTCATGGTGAACGAGGTCATGGTCGTGGGGTACTGGGCCAGGACGTCCTCGATCGCCAGCCACGTCGCGACGGCGTCGCCCTTGATGTCGATGAGGAGCTGGACGGGTTCCCCGTCGCCGTAGAGGCTGCCGCCGCCGGCCTCGGCGAGGTCCTCCAGGGGTTCCAGGTAGAGCGACTGCAGGGTGCGCGCGGGGTCGAGGTCCTCGGGGTCGTGGGCGACGAGGAGCTGCCCGTCGACGAGGTACACGTCGGCCTCGACGCTGGTGAAACCCCGCTCGACCGCGTCGAGCAGCGGGCGCTCGTGCTCGTAGTCGTTGTGCGCGTGGGCCTGCGGCAGCGGCTGGGCCACCACCGGGCCCGCGGCGGGAGCGGCGGGGCTCGTGGCGGCGCCGAGGACGACGGGGTCCGCCGCGACCGGGCGGGTCCCGGCGACGGCGCTGCCCGCGCTCAGCGGGACGAGGAGGGCGGCGCCGGCCAGGGCGACCGGGACGAGGGCGTGGCGGGGGCGGGGGGTTCGCATCGGGTTCTCTCCTGGGGCTCGGTGATCCCGGCGAACCTAGGGAGCCCGCCCGACGCGCACCCCAACCCCCGGCGACGTCCCCGGGAGTTCCCGGTGAACCGCCTGTGCGCGGGTCGGGGCGCGGGTCGGGGCGCCGGTCAGTGCGCGATGACCGGTGCCGCGTCCGGGTCGGCCACCGGGGCGCCGGGGCGCAGCAGCAGGAGGGTGACGACGGCGCCGGCGGCGAAGAAGCCCGCCGACCACCAGAACGCGGTGTGGTAGCTGGCGACGGCGGCCTGCGCGGCGTCGGCCGCGGTGGGGGCGCCGGCGACGTGCCCGGCGATCCAGTCCGCGGCGGCGCTGCCGGCGAAGGCCGACAGCAGGGCGGTGCCGATGGAGCCGCCGATCTGCTGGGCGGTGTTGGCCACGGCCGAACCCACCCCGGCGTCGGAGGCCCGCACGCCGAGGGTCGCGGTCGCCATGGCCGAGGCGAAGACGAAGCCGAGCCCGAGGCCGGTGACGAGCAGACCGGGCAAGATCGCGCCGGCGTAGGCGGAGTCGACGTCGATGCGGGTCAGCCAGGCCATGCCGAGCGCGGCGAGCAGCAGTCCGGTGGGGGTGAGGGGCTTGGGGCCCACGCGGGGCATGAGCACCGAGCCCACGACCCCGGCGGCGACGGAGATCGCGGCGATCATCGGCAGGAAGCCGAGCCCGGTCTGGACCGGGGAGTACCCCAGCGTGGAGGTCATGTAGTAGGTGAGGAAGAGGAAGATGCCGAACATCCCGGCCCCCACGACGGCGATGCCGATGAGCGCGCCCCCGCGGTCGCGGTCGAGGACGACGCGCAGCGGCAGCAGCGGGTGCGCGGCGCGGGACTGCCACCAGCAGAACACCGCGAGCAGCACGACGCCGGCGGTGAGGAAGCCCCAGGTGGTGGCGGCGGACCAGCCGTCGGACTCCGCCCCGGCGAGGCCGTAGACGACGCCGACGAGGCCCAGGACCGCGAGGACCGTCCCGGCCCAGTCGAGGACGGGGCGCTCGGGGGAGCGCTCGTGCTTCAGCAGCAGCGCCCCCGCGACGACGGCGACGACGGCGAGCACGACGTTGATGTAGAGGCACCAGCGCCAGGACAGGTGCTCGGTGAGGACGCCGCCGAGGAGGAGGCCGATGCCGCCGCCGGCGCCGGAGACGCCGCCGAAGATGCCGAACGCCTTGGTGCGCGCGGCGGGGTCGGTGAAGGTGGTGGTCAGCAGGGACAGCGCGGCCGGGGCGAGCAGCGCCCCGGAGACGCCCTGGAGCGCGCGGGCGGCGATGAGGACCTCGAAGCTCTGGGCGGCGCCGCCGAGGGCGGAGGCCAGGCCGAACCCGACGAGGCCGACGAGGAACGTCGGCTTGCGCCCGACGAGGTCGGAGAGCCGCCCGCCGAGCAGGAGCAGGCTGCCGAAGGCGAGCGCGTAGGAGGTGACGACCCACTGGCGGTTCTCGTCGGAGAAGCCGAGCGCGCCCTGGGCGGTGGGCAGCGCGATGTTCACGATGGTGGCGTCGAGGACGACCATCAGCTGGGCCAGCGACAGCACCGCGAGCACGACCCACTGCGCCCGGGGGGCGGGAGCGGCGTGCACCCCCTCGGGCGAGGTGCGCGGACGCGGCGGGCCGGTCCGCGCCGGGGCCGGGGTGGCCGCGGGCGCGAGGTGCCGGCCCGGTTCGGTGCTGCTCATCCTGGGGTCCCCTCCACTCAGCGGAGACGTCTTCTCCGCTTTCCCAGGGTAACAGCGAAGAGGAGGGGGTACCTCCGCTTCGGGCGTAGGGTGGGCCCGTGAGCACCCAGGACACCCCGGGCGCGCCGGCGCCGCGGCCGCTGCGGCGCGACGCCGAGCGCAACCTGCGGCGGATCCTCGCGGCCGCGGTCGAGGTCTTCGCCGCCCGCGGGCTGTCGGCGACGCTCGACGACGTCGCCCACCACGCCGGCCTCGGGGTCGCCACCGTGTACCGGCGCTTCGCCGACAAGGACGCCCTCGTCGACGCCCTCTTCGAGGACCGGATCCGCGACCTCGTCGACCTCGCCGAGACCGCCTGCGCCGCAGCGGACCCCTGGGAGGGCTTCGCGGGCTACCTGCAGGCCGCCAGCGCCCGGATGGCCGCCGACCGGGGCCTGCGCGACGCCGTGCTGTCCCCCCGCCACGGCCACGTCGGGGTCGTCCTCGCCCGCGCCGAGCTGGGCCCCCGCGTCGAGCGCCTCACCCGGCGCTGCCGGGAGTCCGGGCAGCTGCGCCCCGACGTGTCGGGCACCGACGTCGCCACCCTGCTGCACGCCGTGCAGGCCGCCGCCGAGATCGGCGGCACCGTGAGCCCCGAGCACTGGCGCCGGACGCTGGGCCTGCTGCTGGACGGGCTCGCCCCCGCCCGCACCGGGCACCGCCCGCTGCCGGGGGCCGCGCTGTCGGAGGAGGAGTTCCACGAGGCGATGGACCGGCGCGGGCACCGCTGAGGACGGGCCGGCTCAGGCCTTCCAGCCGCCGTCGGAGCACAGCAGCTGACCGTTGATCCAGCCGCCCTGCTCGCCCAGCAGGAACGACACGAGGTTCGCGGTGTCCTGCGGCGTCCCGCCCCGGCCCAGCGGGTTGCGCTCCAGCAGGTCGCGCCGCAGCTCGTCGTCCATCCAGCCGGTGTCGACCGGCCCGGGGTTGACGACGTTGGCGGTCAGGCGCAGGTCCTGCAGCTCCCGCGCCGCGGCCAGCACGATCCGGTCCAGGGCCCCCTTGCTGGCGCCGTAGGGCAGGTTGTGGACGGTGTGGTCGCTGGTGAGGGCCACGATCCGCCCCGTCCCGGGCGCCCCGCGGAACCGGCGCGCGAACTCCGCGATCAGCAGCCACGCCGCCCGCGCGTTCACCGCGAAGTGCCGGTCGAAGCTCTCGACCGTGGTGTCCAGGATCGAGGAGTCCACCGACTCCGCGTGGGCCATCACCAGCGCCGTCACCGGGCCGAGGGCGGACTCCACCGCCTCGAGCAGCTCCGCCGGCGCCTCGGGGCGGGAGAGGTCCGCGGGCACGGCGACGGTGGCGGCGCCGGCCGCGCGCAGCTCCGCGTGGACCTCGTCCGGGTCGTGCTCCCGGCGCCCCCACGGCATCCGGTCGTCGTAGGGGGTCCAGTGGCTGGTCGCCACGTCCCAGCCGTCGCGGGCCAGCCGCGCCGCGATCCCCGCCCCGATCCCCACCCGCCGTCCGACACCCGTCACGAGAACCACCGGTCGCTGCGCCACCCGGCCACTGTGGCGGGAACCCCCCGGGGGTGCGCAACGGGGTTCCGCGGCAGGATCGCGGCGTGAGTCGCGTGCGGGCCCCCCGTCTCGTCGGGCGCTGGGTCGGGCCCGCCCCGGACCTCGCGGGCGTCCCGGTGCTGCTGGACTTCTGGACGGGGTCCTGCGTGAACTGCGTCCACGTCCTGGCCGAGCTGCGCGAGCACGTGCCCCCCGGCCTGCTCGTCGTCGGCGTCCACTCGCCCAAGTTCCCGCACGAGGCCTCCCCCGGGGCCGTCGAGGCGGCCGTCGCCCGGCTCGAGGTCGACCACCCCGTCCTCGACGACGCCGACCGCACCACCTGGTCCGCCTACGCCGTGAAGGCGTGGCCGACGCTCGTCCTCGTCGACGCCGGCGGCTACGTCGTGGCGACCCGGTCGGGGGAGGGGCACGTCGCCGAGCTCGTCGCCCTCGCCGCGGACCTGCCCGCCCGCCCCGCCCCGCCGGCCGCCGTCCCCGCCGGCGACGGGCCGCTGCGCTTCCCCGCCCGCCTCGCCCGCACCGCGGCGGGGGAGCTCCTCGTCGTCGACGCCGGGCACCACCGCCTCCTCGTCGGGGACCGCCCGATCGGTTCCGGCGCCCGCGGTCGCACCGACGGCCCCGCCCCGTCCTTCGCCGCCCCGCAGGGGGTCGCGGTCCTGCCCCCGGACCTCGCGGCCGCGCTGGGGTACGACCTCGTCGTCGCCGACACGGGCAACCACCTGCTGCGCGGGGTCCGCTCCGCCGACGGCCGCACCACGACGATCGCCGGGACCGGCGCCCCCGCCCGCGGGCGCAGCGGCGGTGGCCCCGCCCTCGCCACCGCCCTCTCCAGCCCCTGGGACGTCGCGTGGTGGCCCGCGTTCGGGGAGCTCCTCGTCGCCGTGGCCGGGACGCACCAGCTGTGGGCGTTCGACCCCGTCGCCGCCACGGTGCGGGTGGTCGCCGGCACCACCGCCGAGGGGCTGCTCGACGGGCCGGCCGAGCGGGCGTGGCTGGCGCAGCCCTCGGGCCTGGCCGTCGACGGGGATCGGCTGTGGTTCGTCGACGCCGAGACCTCCAGCCTGCGCTCGCTGCGGTTCCCCGGCGACCCCGCGCGCCTGGACCGCTCCGTCCCGCGCACCGACGACCCCCGGATGGCCAACGTCGACCCCGTCGCCCGCCCCGGGGGGATCGTGGAGACGGCCGTGGGGGAGGGGTTGTTCGAGTTCGGGGCGCAGGACGGCGAGGCCGCCGGGGCCCGGTTCCAGCACCCCCTGGGCCTGGCCGTCGACGGCGGGACGGTGCTCGTCGCGGACAGCTTCAACGGCTCGCTGCGCCGCTACGACCCCGTCGCCGGCACCGTCGAGACCCTGCTCGACGGTCTGGCCGAACCCGTCGACGTGCTGCGCGAGGGCGAGGACCTGCTCGTCGTGGAGTCCGCCGCGCACCGCGTCGGCCGCTGGCGGGTGCCGGTCCCGGACCGCCGGGTGCTGCCCGCGGCGCGGGTGCGCCCGGGCGCGGTCCTGCGCGTGGAGTTCACCCCGCGGCCCGGCCGCCACGTCGACGACCGCTGGGGCAGCCCGTACCGGGTGCAGGTCCAGGGTGAAGCGGGGGAGGACCTCGTGCGCCCGCTGCCGGTGCCGGACGCGGAGGTGCTGCGCGTCGTCGTGCGGGTCGCGACCTGCGACGACGCGGCGGGGACGTGCGCGCTGGAGGAGTTCACCCGGCTGGTGCCGCTGACCGGCGCCGGGGACGGGGAGGCGGAACTGGTGCTCCACCTCCCCTGAGGGTCACTGGCGGTAGTGCTCGACCTCGTCCACGGGGCGTTCCTGCGCCTCGTCGGGGTTCTCCCCGGCGTTGCGGCGGGCCTCGCGCTGGCGCAGCAGGTCCCAGGCCTGGTCGAGGGCCTCCTCGGCGGCCTTCAGCTTCGCGTGCTCCTCGGACGCGGACAGCTCGCCGTCCTGCAGCGCCTGCCGCAGCCGGTGCTCCTCCTCGACGAGCTCGTTGATGTGCTGGTGGATGGTCTTGTCGTCCATGGGCCGATCCTCCCCTCCCCGCCGACCCGGTGCCCACCGGGTCCGCGCGGGCCCCGGCGACTCCCCCCGCGTGCGGGGGAGGAGCACTAGCATCCACGCGTGCAGTCACCTGATCAGCTGGTCGACGAGGACGTCGAGGCCGTGCTCGCCGGGTCCCGGGCGGTGGTGGGCCTCAGCGTGCGCTCGCTGGCGGACGCGATGGAGTCGCTGACGCTGCAGCAGTACCGCGTGCTCGTCCTCATCTGCTCGCGGGGGCCGCTGCGCAGCGGGGCCCTGGCCGCCGCCATCGGGGTCCACCCCTCCACGTTCACCCGCGCCGTGGACCGGCTGGCCGCGGCCGGCTGGGTCACCCGCCAGGACAACCCCGACACCCGCCGCGAGGTCCTCGTGGCCCCCACCGAGAAGGCCCGGGTGCTGGTGGAGCAGGTCCTGGCCCGGCGCCGCACCGAGTTCGAGGCCGTCCTGGGCCGCATGAGCCTCGACGACCGGGCCAGCGTGCGGGAGGGCTTCTCCCGCTTCGCCGCGGCCGCCGGGGACGTCGACGTCCCCGAGGCCACGGTGCTGGGCTACGGGAGCTGACGCTCCGCCGGGTCCGCGCGCCGGACGTCGACGACGCCGGTGCCGTCGCCGGGGCCGTCGCCGCGCGCCTTGGTCTGGCGGCGCACGTGGTGGCGCCGGCAGAGCACCTCGTACTCGACCGTGCCGACGTCGCCGACGTCGAGGGTCCCCTCGGGCTGCCCCCCGCCCGCGCCGCCCACGTCGCCCACCACGACCTGCTCGCCCGCCACGACCATCACCCCGTCGACGGTGCGGGCGTTGTGGGTCGCGCGCCGTCCGCACCAGCACAGGGCCTCGACCTGGGGGACCTGCACCCGGTCGGCGAGCTCGACGAGGCGGGCCGAGCCGGGGAAGAGCCGGGTGCGGAAGTCGGCGGTGATGCCGAAGGCGAACACGTCGATCCCGAGGTCGTCGACGAGGCGGGCGAGCTGCTCGACTTGCTCGGGGTCGTAGAACTGGGCCTCGTCGCACACCACGTAGTCCAGGGGCTCCTGCGCGTGGCGCCGGCTGACCTCCGCCCACAGGTCGGTGGTGTCGCCGACCTCCAGCGCGGGGCGGGCGAGCCCGAGGCGGCTGGAGATCGTGGCCGCCCCGGACCGGTCGAAGCGGGTGAAGAGCAGACCCCGCCGGCCCTGGACGCGGTGGTTGTGGTCGGTCTGCAGCGCGAGGGTCGACTTCCCGCAGTCCATCGTCCCGGAGAAGAACACCAGTTCAGCCACGGGGGGCCATCCTGCCGCACCCCGCGCCGGCCCCGCGGGGGCGTCAGGCGTCGCCGGTGGTGACGGCCTGCGCCTCGGCGGGGGTGTGCGGGGCGGGGTCGGCGTGCACGACGACGAGGTGGCGCCGTCCGCCGAGCAGCACCGCGAGCCCCACGAGGACGCCGAAGGCGCCCAGGACGAACGGCGACCAGTCGGTGAAGGCCTCGCCGAGCTCCCCGGCCGCCCAGGCCGCGATGGCGCCGCCGAGGAACCGGACGAAGGAGTACGCGGCCGACGCCGTGGAGCGCTGGACGGGGGACACCTCCATGACGAGCTCGGTGACGATGGTGTTGTTCACGCCCAGGAACAGCCCGGCCACGACCGTGCCCACGACCAGGACCGGCTTCACGTCGACGAACGCGGCCTCGACCAGCAGGACGAGGGCGAACAGCGCGAGCATCGTCGCCACGACGGGGACCGTCCCGAACCGGCGCTGCAGGCGCGGTGCGAGGACGACCGAGGCGATCGCCAGGCACAGGCCCCAGCCGAAGAACACGAACCCCAACCGGATCGGGGAGGAGATCTCCAGGGCGAAGGGGGTGTAGGCGAGCAGGGTGAAGAACCCGAAGTTGTAGAGGAAGGCCATGGCGGCGACGGTGCGCAGGCCGCGGTGGCCCAGCGCGCGGAGCGGGTCGGAGACCGACACCCGGACCGCGGGCCGCGGCGTCGCGGGCAGCAGCGTCGCGATGGCGGTGAAGGCGACGGCCATGAGCACCGCGGTGCCGAAGAACGGCCCGCGCCAGGAGACCTCCCCGAGCAGGCCGCCCACGAGGGGGCCGGCGGCGATGCCGAGACCGAGGGCCGCCTCGTAGAGGATGATCGCATTCGCCATCCCGCCGCTGGCGGCGCCGACGATCGTGGCGAGCGCGGTCGCGATGAACAGGGAGTTCCCCAGGCCCCAGCCCGCGCGGAACCCGACGATCTCGCCGATGGAGCCGGAGGACCCGGCGAGGGCGGCGAAGACGACGATGAGGGCGAGACCGGCCAGGAGGGTCTTCTTGGCCCCGTGGCGGCTGGAGACCCAGCCGGTGAGCAGCATCGCGAGACCCGTGATGCCCAGGTAGGACGTGAACAGCAGCAGGGTCTGGGCCTTGGTGGCCCCCAGCTGCCCGGCGATGGCGGGCAGGATGGGGTCGACGAGCCCGATGCCCATGAACGAGACGACGGCGGCGAAGGCGACGGCCCAGACGGCGACGGGCTGCTTGAGCAGGCCGGGTCTCGCGTCGGTGGTCACGCCGGTGTCGGAGGACGGCACGGCACTCCTTCCGGGAGGTCCTGGTGGGGGTGGGCGCAGGCGCGGACCGACCCGGTGAGCCCTTCGAGGATCGAGGTGAGCTGCCCGAGGTCGGCCGCGGCGGCGGGGTCGAGGTGGTGGACGGCGCGGGCGAGCGGCTCGCGCAGCAGCGCGCGGTGGTGGGCGAGCTCGTCGAGACCGGTGGGGGTCGCGGTCACGGGGACGGCCCGGGCGTCGGCGGGGTCGGGCCCGCGGGCCACGTGGCCCGCGGTGACCAGGCGGGTGAGCGGCCCGGTCGTGCTCGGCTGGGCGCAGTGCTCGAGCTCGGCGAGGCGGCTGACGCGCAGCGGCCCGTCCCGGTCGAGGTGGGCGAGGACGCGGGCTTGGGCCAGGGAGAGGTGGGTGCCGGCTGCGGCCGCCGTGCTCGCCCGGGTCAGGTCCGCGCAGGCGAGGAGCAGGCGCTGGGCCAACTCCTCGAATGGTTGCATGGGGACACTATATTCCTCCGTCGGCGACACGTCGCGGCGCAGCACCCGTGGACGTGACAGGGCCGGGCCCCCGTGGTGAGCTGGACCGGTGAGCGAGGAGCAGCCGGGTGAGCCGGTCGAGCGGGCCGGTGGGGACGAGTCCGGGGACGGACGGCGACGCCGCGAGGACCGGCGCAGCCTCATCGACCTGACCCGCGCCGAGCGCGGCGAGCCCGAGCGCCGCCGGCTGCCCGGGGTCGAGCGCCGCAGTCCCGACGACCACCCCGACGGCGCCCCGGGCGCCTGAGGGCCCGGCACGCCGGGCCCGTCAGGCCAGCGCCGAGAACGCCTCCACGTCCCGGATCTGCCCCGAGACGATGATCACGTCGTCGGCGGAGAGCACCGTCTCGGGGGTCGCGTAGGTGAAGCCCGACCCCGGGCTGTGGTGGGCCACGACCGTCACCCGGTAGGTGCTGCGCAGCTTCGCCTGGCCCAGGCTCTTGCCGACGATGGGGGCCGGCGGGGTCGTCTTGACCATCGCGTACCCGTCGTCGAACTCGATGTAGTCCAGCATCCGACCTCGCACCAGGTGCGCGACCCGCAGCCCCATCTCGTGCTCGGGGCGGATGACCTTGTGCGCCCCGAGCTGGGTGAGGATCCGGGCGTGGGACTCGCTGATGGCCTTCGCCCACACGTTGCGGATGCCGAACTGCAGCAGCACCGACACGGTGAGGATGCTGGCCTCCAGGTTCGTCCCGATGCCGACGACGGCCCGGTCGAACTCGTGGACGGACAGCTGCCGCAGCGCCTCCTCCTTGGTGGAGTCGGCGACGACGGCGTGCGTGAGCGAACCGGCCAGCTCGTCCACCAGGGCCGGGTCGTTGTCGATGCCGAGGACGTCGACCTGACCGTCCTCCATGAGCTCCAGCGCCAGCGACCGCCCGAACCGGCCCAGGCCGATCACGACGACGGAGCGGGGGCTCGCCAGAGCCGAGCGCCTAGCCAATGATCGGTCTCCCTTCGGGGTACTCGTACATGCGGGTCCGTTCGCGCAGCGCCAGCGCCGCGCCCAGGGTGATCGGCCCGAGGCGGCCGAGGAACATGAGGAACGCCAGGATGACCTGCCCGGACTCGGGCAGCTGCACCAGCAGCCCCGAGGACAGCCCGACGGTGGCGAAGGCGGAGATGACCTCGAAGACGACCATGTCCAGCGGGGCGCGGGTCATCTCGACGAGCACGATGGTGGCGACGACGACCGCGGCCACCGAGACCAGCGCCACCGTGAGGGCCTGCCGGACGACGCGGTCGGGCACCCGGCGCCCGAAGACGCTCACCGTCGGCTCGCCGCGGAACTCCGCGTAGAGGGCCACGGCGAGCAGCGCGAAGGTGGTGACCTTGATGCCGCCGGCGGTGCTGGCCGACCCGCCGCCGATGAACATGAGGACGTCCATCACCAGCCAGGACCCGCCGTTCATCTGGGTGATGTCGATGGAGTTGAACCCCGAGCTGCGGGTCGCGGCGGCCTGGAACAACCCGGCGAGGGGGCGGGCCCACCAGTCCAGCCGGGCGAGGGTGGCGGGGTTGCTCCACTCGTTGAGGGTGAGGAAGACCCAGCCGACGAGCAGCAGCGGGATCGTCGTGGCCAGGGTGAGCCGGGTGTGCAGGGACCAGCGCCGCGGCACCCGGAACTGCCGGCGCAGCTCCAGCAGGACGGGGAAGCCCAGCCCGCCCAGGAGGGAGGCGGCCACGACGGGCAGGCACATCCACGGGTCGGACACGAAGTCCGTCATGCTGTTGCCGCGCAGCACGAAACCGGCGTTGTTGAAGGAGGAGACGGCCAGGAACGTCCCCTCCCACAGGGCGGAGGTGAGCGGGCGGTCGTAGCCGGCGAGCAGCCGGCTGCTGAGCGCCACGGCCGTCACCAGCTCCACGACGACCGAGACGCGCACGACGCCCAGCAGGACCGTCCGGACGTCGCCGAGGTCGAGCCCGCGCGACTCGGTGGCCGTCAGCATCCGCGAGCGCAGCCCGAGGCGCCGGGAGGCGAACACGCCGAGCAGCGAGGCGGAGGTCATGATGCCGAACCCGCCGACCTGGGCCAGGGCGAGGATGACGACGAGCCCGAAGTTGGACCAGTGCTCGCGGGTGTCGACCACGACGTGGCCGGTCACGCACAGCGCGCTGACCGCGGTGAACAGCGCCTCCACGAACGTCGCCGCGCCGGGGCCGCGGCGGGCGACGGGCAGCCACAGCAGCGAGGTCCCCACGACGACGACGGCGGCGAAGGCGAGGGCCACCACCTGGGCGGGGTGGCGCATGATGCGCGGGCGACGCGGGGAACTGACGTCCACCGGCTGGGCCTCCGCACGCGTCGATCGCACGACGCGGGGTGCGCCGGCGCGCTCAGGCTACCCAGTCACCCGGACGGGGTCACTCCTCGTGCTCCTCGAGGGAGACCTCCAGCAGGTCCAGCAGGTCCTCGCGGCTGAAGAAGCGGGCGGAGTCCAGGGCGTTGGGGGTGCCGAGGTAGGGGTCGGCGTCGGCGGCCACGAGGGCGGCGACGACGTCGCGCTCGCCCTTGAAGACGGCCCCGGCCAGCGGGGTCTGCCCGCGGGCGTTGACGCGGTCGGGGTCGGCGCCGCGGTCGAGCAGGGCCACCACCGTGCGCGGGTGCCCGTGGTAGGCGGCGAGCATGACGAGGGAGTTGCCCTCGCTGTCCGTCGAGTTCACCGGGATCCCGAGGTCGAGGTAGCCGCACAGCTCCCGGGTGCGGCCGTTGCGGGCGTGCTCGAAGACGCGGTGCGCCAGTTCGAGGGCTCGTTCCTCGCCCTCGTCGGCCGGGCCGACTGGTTCGGCCCGGGGCGGCCCTGCCGGGGTCTCCTCGCGGCTCTCGGTCACGCCGTCAGGGTAGGTCCGGGGCGCACCGGGCCGCACCCCGGCTGCGTGTCCCGCCTCAGGAGTCCCCCACCACGGCACCCACAGTGAGCATGGCACCACTCAGAGCAGCCAAGTAGGCGCGGGACACCTCGTAGACGGCGTGCCCGGTGCCGGTGATGGCGCAGGGCTCGTCCTCCTCGTAGGCCAGGACCGCCCGCAGCGCCGCCCCCGCCGGGCCGTGGCGCTGCACCAGCGCCTCGCGGACCGTGCCCGCCACCCCCGTGGTGTCCACGAGGTCGGCCTCCGGCATCCCCAGGACCGAGGCCACCCCCGACAGCAGACCCACCGTGTAGGCGAGGTCGGCCACGGCGGGAGCCAGTCGGGCGCAGGCCGCCGCGCGCGCCAGGACCATCGTCAGGGACTCGGTGTCCACGCCGGTCACCCCGCCCAGCAGCATGAGGACGACCCAGGAGCACAGCTGCTGGGGGCCCAGCATGACGATCGCCTGCCGCAGCGAGGTGATCTCGTTCTTCGTGCCCGTCGCCGCCGACACCACGGTCTTGAGGACGCGCAGGCTCAGCGCCGGGTCCGAGGCGACCAGGTCCTCGATCTCCCGGATCGGGACGTCGGTGCCGGTGAGGGCCCGCACCAGCTGCAGGCAGACCAGCTGCGAGGGCGTCAGGCTCACCGCCTCCAGCGTCACCGGGCGCTGCAGCCCGTACCCCTGGAACAGGTCCGCCCCCGCGGCCAGGCAGCGGGCGAACAGCGCGTCGTCCTCGATGCGCTCCACCACGACCAGCGCGTCCCGGCTGTGCTCGCGGGCCAGGGCGAGGACCTCGTCGAAGGCGTCCCCCGCGGCCGCGACGTCGATCTTGACGTAGTCGGCCAGGCCGAGGGCCGGCAGCCGCCCCGGCTCGCCGATGAAGTCGTCCACGGCGATCCGGTAGCCCTGGTCCTTCAGGCGGCGCAGCCCCGCCATGACCTCCTCGTCGACCTCGATGTTCTCCAGCAGCTCCAGGACGACCTGGTGCGGCGGGAACGGGATCGGCAGCTCCCCGGTGAAGAAGCCGCGGGTCAGGTTGATGAACAGCGGCTTGTCCCCGGCGATCTGGCCGACCCCGAAGTCGCCGAAGGTGGCGCTGATGACCTGCGAGGTCGCGTGGTCCTGCTCCGCGCCCTCCGCCAGGTCCGCGCTCGCGCCGCCGTGGTTGCGGAAGAGCAGCTCGTAGGCGACCAGGGTGCGCCGCCGGTCGTAGATGCCCTGACGGCCCACGCGCACGGGGGCGACCGCGCCCGGGAACCCGGTGGCGACCACGGGCGGGGAGGGCCACGGCACGCGGGCACCTCCTCGCGTCGTCTCCACAGGCTTCACCCCTGTGTCAACGGCGTGTCGCGGGCGGTACTGAAGCGTTCGACCGCGGCCGCTGGGCCGAACGTGGACCCGGCACCCGGTACCGGGACGACCTCAGACCGCGGTGCGGTGGAAGCCGCGCGCCGAGCGGCTCGGCGTCGGCCCCCGCTGGCCCTGGTAGCGCGAGCCCGAGGCGTCGCTGCCGTAGGGGTTCTCCGCGGGGGAGGAGAGCTGGAAGAAGCAGAGCTGCCCGATCTTCATGCCCGGCCACAACGTGATGGGCAGCGTCGCCACGTTGGACAGCTCCAGGGTCACGTGGCCGGAGAAGCCCGCGTCGATGAAGCCCGCCGTGGAGTGCGTCAGCAGCCCCAGCCGGCCCAGGCTGCTCTTGCCCTCCAGGCGGGCGGAGACGTCGTCGGGCAGCGAGACGAGCTCGTAGGTCGAGCCCAGCACGAACTCGCCCGGGTGCAGGATGAACGGGTCCTCGGCGGGGACCTCGACCAGGCGGGTCAGGTCCGGCTGCTCCTGCGCCGGGTCGATCACGGAGTACTTGTGGTTGTCGAAGAGCCGGAAGAAGCGGTCCAGGCGCACGTCGACGCTGCTCGGCTGGACCATCGAGGGGTCGGACGGCTCGAGGACCACGCGGCCGGAGGCGAGCTGGGCACGGATGTCGCGGTCGGAGAGCAGCACGGGCGTCACGGTACCGCCGCTCGCAGCACCCGTCCGCGTCCGTTACGATGGTCCCGCCCAGTGCGATCCGCTGGGTGCGCGGGTGTAGTTCAATGGTAGAACTTCAGCTTCCCAAGCTGATAGTGCGAGTTCGATTCTCGTCACCCGCTCCAGCACGAAGGCCCAGGTCCCGCGGACCTGGGCCTTCGTCGTCCCCGGCCGCGCCTCACGCCGCCAGGACGGAGGCCCCCCGGCGCTCGCGGTACATCGCGGCGGCGTCGCGGAAGGCGGCCAGCGCGTACGCGGGGACCTGCAGCCCCTGCTGGTGCGCCCACAGCAGCTGGGTCTCCACCCGGGAGATGTCGCGCACGTTGCGCTCCAGCTCCTCGTCCAGGCCGAGCTCGACGACGACCCCGCCGAAGTCCGCGCGCTGCTCGCGCGTGCCCGCCCCGACGAGGCCGTAGCTGCGCGAGCGCAGCAGCCGGGCCAGGTGCAGCTGCCACCCGCTGATCGCCCCCGACTGCACCATCTCCTGCGCGCTGAGGCGGTAGAAGGCGAAGTGCCCCGGCTCCTGCACCTTGATCGCGTCCACGACCGTGCGTTTGACCGCGGTCTCGCCCATCTCGCCCAGGCCGTCGCTCATGGCCTGGTAGGCGAGCATCGCGGACTTCTCCGTCGCCGCGCCGGTCAGGTAGTAGAGCAGCCGGATGACCTCGTGGACGACGGGCAGGTGCGCCAGCGCGCCCAGGACGCGGACCCGGGCGGGCACCTCGCCGGTGTTGGCGACGACCGGCGGCATCCCCAGGCGCTGGGTCAGGGTGTCCAGCAGGATCCCGTGGTGCTCCTCCTGCGGGCCCCACACGTCGGCGTAGAAGGCGCGGTCGGTGTCGCTGACGCCGGGGAGCAGGGTCGCGAGCTCCAGGACGTTGCGCTCGACCTCCATCTCCACCCGGGCCATGTACTCCATGACGTGCCCGAAGCGCTCCCGCACCGCGGCGGGGTCCACGAGGGAGTAGTCCGCCGACGCCAGGTCGACGGGGGGGTGGCGCTCGCCCAGGCGCTGGACGTGGTCGCGGATCCTGGTGGCCTCCGCGCGGGGTTCGGACATGGGGTGCGGCTCCTCGGTGGACGGGTTCGACACCCTTCCTTCGGCGCCGCGGCCGCCGAGGTTTGCGGGACCACCCGTACGGCCCCCCCGGTGGCGCGGCCCGCGGGACGACTGCGCGCCACCTGTTCGTCACCCGGGTGCGGTTGAGTGCTCCCCATGCACCCTTGCGCACCCCTTCGCGGCGACGCGTCGTCGAGCCGCCGCTCCCCTTCCCCCCGCACCGTCCGCCTCGCGGCCGTCGGCAGCGCCGCGGCCCTCCTCGTCGGCCTCGGCGCCGCCGGCGCCACCGCCGCGCCCGCCCCGCCGTCCATCACCCTCGTCTCGATGACGGACGTGCACGGCCACGTCCTGGACTGGGACTACTTCGCCGGAGCCCCCTACGCGCAGGGCCGCGGGCTCGGCCTGGCGCGCGTCTCGACCGCCGTGGACCGGGTCCGCGCCGAGCGCGGCGCGGACTCCACGCTCGTCGTGGACAACGGCGACGCCATCCAGGGCACGCCCCTGACGTACTACTACTCCCGCCAGGAGCCGGTGACGGCCACGGGCGCGGTGCACCCGATGGCCCAGGCCTACGACGCCATCGGCCTCGACGCGCAGGTCGTGGGCAACCACGAGTTCAACTACGGCCTGGACACCCTGGCGAAGTACCGCCTCGACCTCGACGCCCCCCTGCTGGGCGCCAACGTCCTCGACGACCGCACCGGCGCGCCGTACCTGCGCCCCTGGGTGCTGCGCGAGGTGACGCCCACCGGCGGCGGGGACCCCGTCACCGTCGGGATCCTCGGCCTGACCACCCCCGGGTCCGCGGTCTGGGACAAGCAGAACGTCGAGGGGAAGCTGACCTTCGCCGACGTCGTGGAGACCGCGCGCACCGAGGTGCCGCGGATGAAGGCCGCCGGGGCGGACATCGTCGTCGTGCTCTCGCACTCCGGCCGCTCGGGGCCCTCCTCCTACGACGAGGCCGTCACGCCCGCCGAGAACGTCACCGACCGCGTCGCCGCGGAGGTCCCCGGGGTCGACGTCGTCGTGGCCGGGCACAGCCACCGCGACCTGCCGCAGGCGTGGGTGGACTCCACCGCCACCCCCGGCAAGCGGGTCCTGGTCACCCAGCCCTACCGCTGGGGCGCCTCGGTCACCGTCAGCCAGCTGGAGCTGCGCCGCGACGGCGACGGCTGGGCCCTGGGCGACGCCGACGTCCAGGAGATCCGCAGCGCCGACGTCCCCGAGGACCCGGAGATCGTCGACCTGGTCTCCGAGGAGCACGAGGCGACGGTCGCCTACGTGAACCAGGTCGTCGCCACCTCCACGCAGGAGTTGCCCGCGACGGAGTCCCGCTGGCGCGACACCCCGCTCATCGACTTCATCCAGCGGGTGCAGACCGACACCGTGCGCGCGGCCGTCGCCGGCACCCCGGACGCGGAGCTGCCGGTGCTGTCCATCGCCGCGCCCTTCAGCCGCACCGCGGTCTTCCCGCAGGGCGAGGTCACCGTCAAGGACGTCGCCGGGCTCTACGAGTTCGACAACACCCTGCAGGCGGTGCGCATGACCGGCGCGCAGGTCCGCGAGTACCTGGAGACCTCGGCGGAGTACTACGCCAGCGTCCCGCCGGGGAACCCCGCCGACCCGGAGTCCCTGGCGACGGGGCAGACCCCGGACTACAACCTCGACCAGCTCTCCGGGGTCGAGTACGAGCTCGACCTCGCCCAGCCGGCCGGGTCGCGGGTCGCCCGCCTGGAGCTCGACGGCGTCCCCGTCGCCGACGACGCGCAGTTCGTCGTCGCGGTCAACAACTACCGCCGCTCCGGGGGCGGCGGGTTCCCGCACGTCGCGCAGGCCCCCGTCGTCTACGACCAGCAGGCGGAGATCCGCCAGCTCCTCATCGACGCCGCGCAGGAGTCCGGGACCATCGACCCGGCCGACTTCGCCGTCGAGAACTGGTGGCTGACCGCCGGCGGCGAGCGCCTCTTCGACTGAGCGCCCCCTCCACCGGACGCGACGCGACGCCGGCCCCGCGCGGGGCCGGCGTCGCCCGCGTAGCCTCGCGCCACGGACGAGGAAGTCGAGACGGGAGAACACCCATGGCGTTGCGCGTGCTGTTCATCGGCGGCACCGGGATCATCAGCTCGGCCTGCGCGGCGCTGGCCGTGGAACGCGGGGTCGACCTCACCGTCCTCAACCGCGGCAGCGGGCGGCGCGGGGTCCCCGAGGGGGTCAGGGCGCTGACCGCCGACGTCCGCGACCCGGTGGCGCTGCGGGAGGCGCTGGGCGGGGAGGAGTTCGACGTGGTCGTCGACTTCATCGCCTTCACCCCCGACCACGTGCGCGCCGACGTGGAGACCTTCGCGGGCCGCACCGGCCAGTACGTCTTCGTCTCCAGCGCCAGCGCCTACCAGAAGCCCGTGGGGCACCTGCCGATCACGGAGTCCACGCCGCTGCACAACCCGTTCTGGGCGTACTCCCGCGACAAGATCGCCTGCGAGGAGCTGCTCACCCGGGCCTACCGCGAGGACGGCTTCCCCGCCGTCGTCGTGCGGCCCAGCCACACCTACGACCGCACCCTGGTCCCGCTGGACGACGGGTGGACGGCGATCGACCGGATGCGGCGCGGCAAGGCCGTCGTCGTGCCCGGCGACGGCACCTCGCTGTGGGTGCTGACCCACCACACCGACTTCGCGAAGGGGTTCGTGCCGCTGCTGGGGGAACCGGCCGTCACCGGCGAGGCGGTCCACATCACCGGCGACGAGGTCCTCACCTGGGACGGGATCGCCCGGCGGCTGGCGACCGCGGCGGGGGTGGCCGAACCCCGGCTGGTGCACGTGCCCAGCGACGTCATCGCCCGCGAGGCCCCCGACCGCGGGCCGGGGCTGCTGGGGGACAAGGCGCACTCGGTGGTCTTCGACAACACCAAGCTGAAGCGGCTGGTGCCGGGCTTCGCCGCGACGATCCCCTTCGCGGCGGGGGCGCGGGAGATCGTGGACCACCACGACGCCCACCCGGAGCTGAAGGTCGTCGACCCGGAGGTCGAGGCGCGCCTGGACCGGCTCGTGGAGCGGTTCGGCTAGGACCGGCCCGGACGCGGCGAGGGGGACGGCCGTCGTGGCCGTCCCCCTCGCGCTCGTCGGGCTCAGCCCTTGAAGGCGTCCTTGACGTGCTCGCCGCGCTGCTTGAGGTCGGCGGCACCCTGGTCCGCCTGGCCCTCGCGACGCAGCGCCTCGTCGCCCTTGGCCCCGCCCGCGGCCTCCTTGGCCTTGCCGGCGACGTCCTGGGCAGCGTTCTTGATCTTGTCCGCAGCGCTCACGGCTACCTCCTCAGCAGCACCGGGGAGGTGGCGGACGATCATCCGTCGATGCCCGTTCCCGGTGCGGTCGCAGTCCAGCACGGGCCGGGCGCGACCGCACCCGGGGACGCCGCCGGGTGCGGGGGGTCAGGCGTTCTGCGCGGCCCCGCCGTCGTCGCCCGGCCCCAGGCCCGGGGGCAGCTCGCCGAAGCTCTTGCGGTACCAGACCGCGGCCTGGCGCTCCACGATCAGCCGGGTGACGCCGATGATCGCGCCGGAGGCCAGCGCCCAGACCAGCGCCTCCTTCCAGGCCACGTCCGGGTCCTCCGGGTTGTCCGGCGGCGGCGACTTGGTCACCGCGACCCAGGCCTTCTTCGTGACGCGGCTCGCGACAGCGGTCGCGAGGATGCCGGCTCCGGGGCCGACCAGCTTCCAGACGATCGAGCTCATGGCGCGAACCCTGCCCTACAGCAGTCCCAGGAGCCAGCCCAGGACCGGGGTCAGCGCGGCGGCGCTGCCGCCGAGGACGGCGACGAGCACCAGCAGCGTCAGCAACCGGACCCCCCTCGAGGGGCCGCCGTCAGGGCCTCGCATCATCCGCAGCACGCGCCCATCCTCCCAGCCCGCGGGAGGTAGGGTGCGGAGCACAACGACAGGGGAGCGCCGTGGGGCGCTGAGAGTGCGGGTTTCCGCAGACCCTCGAACCTGATCCGGTTCAGACCGGCGTAGGGAGTCGGGACGTCCTCGACCGGTGGCCACCACGGCCCCGGTCCCCCTCCTGCACCACAGGAGGAACTGATGAGCACCACCCTCACCCGCTCGCGCGGCGCCGCCCGCTGGCGCACCGTCGACCTCCTCACCGCCGCCGTCCTCGGCGTCGCCTTCGGCGTCGTCTTCTGGGGCTGGGGCGTCGTCTACACCGCGCTCACCCCCGTCTTCGCGGCCGTGCCCTTCGTGCAGAGCCTGCTCAGCGGGGTGTGGCTGCTGCCCGCGGTCGTCGCCGCGCTGGTGGTCCGCCGCCCGGGCGCGGCGCTGCTGGCCGAGATGGTCGCCGCCTCCGTGGAGGCGCTGCTGGGCAGCCACTGGGGCTTCTCGGTCCTGATCTCCGGCGCGATCCAGGGCTTCGGGGTCGAGCTGGCCGTCGCGCTGTTCGCCTGGCGCCGGTTCGGCCCGCCCGTCGCCGTGCTCGGCGGGGTGCTCGCCGCGCTGCTGGAGGGCGTGTACGAGCTGCACGCCTACTACGCGGGGGTGTGGACGCTGCCCTTCCAGGTCGTCTACGTCGCCTGCTTCGTCGTCTCCGGCGCCGTCGTCGCCGGGCTCGGCGGGTGGGCGCTGGTGCGCGGGCTGGCCCGGTCCGGGGCGCTGGGGGCCTTCGCGGCCGGGCGCGACCACCGGCGTGGCTGACCTGACCCTGCGCGGGCTCACCGTCGTCCCCGCGGGCGGGACGCGGCCGGTCGTGGCCGACGTCGACCTCGACGTCGGCCACGGGGAGCACGTGCTGCTCGTCGGTGCCAGCGGCTCGGGCAAGTCCACGGTCCTGCGGGCCCTGGCCGGGCTGCTGGACGACGACGTCGACGCGAGCGGGGAGGTCCTCCTCGACGGCCGCCCGCCGCTCGCCGGGGAGGTGGGGCTGCTCGTGCAGGACCCCCTCGACGCCGTCGTCGCCGAGCTCGCCGGGCGCGACACCGCCTTCGGCCCGGAGAACGCCGGCCTGGAGCGGACCGCGATCTGGCGCCGCGTCGCCCGGGCCCACGAGGCGGCCCGCTACACCGCCGGCCGCGACCGCGAGGTCGTCACCCTCTCCGGCGGGGAGCGCCAGCGCCTCGCCCTGGCCGGCACCCTGGCCGCCGACCCGGCCGTCCTGCTGCTGGACGAACCCACCTCGATGCTCGACGCCCCGACCGCGCGCGCCGTGCGGACCGCGGTCCTCGACGCCGCCCGCGGCCGGGGTCTCGTCGTCGTCGACCACGACCTCGCGGGCTGGGCCCCGCACGTGGACCGCGTCGTCGTCCTGGGCCGCGAGGGCCGGGTGGTGGCCGCCGGCGCGCCGGCGGCGGTCCTGGCCGACCCGGCGCTGCTGGCCGACGGGCTGTGGCTGCCCGGCGCCCCGCCGCCGCGGCCGGTGGACCTGCCCGACGGGCTCCTGCGCCCCTGGCTCGACGTCGGGGGGGAGCTGCTGCGCGGTCGCGGCATCGGGCTCGTCCGCCGCCGCCGCGGGCTGCGCGCGACGCCGCCGGTGACGGTCCTGCGCGACGTCGACGTGGCCCTGCCCGCCGGCGCGAGCACCCCCCTGACCGGCGACAGCGGGTCGGGGAAGTCCAGCCTGCTGGCGGTGCTGGCCGGGCTGGTCCGCCCCACCGGGGACCTCGTCGCGGCGCCCGGGTTCGCCCCGGCGCGCCGGGGCGGTCGTCCCTGCCCCCCGCACGCCTGGCGCTCGCGCGAGCTCGCCGCCCGCACCGGCTGGGTCCCGCAGTTCCCCGAGCACTCCTTCCTCGCCGGCGACGTCCGCGGCGAGGTCCGGGCCACGCCGCAGGTCCTGGGCCGCCCCACCGACCGCGCCGACGCCCTGCTGGAGGTCCTCGGGCTGAGCGCGCGCGCCGGGGTGAACCCGTTCCGCCTCTCCGGGGGCGAGCAGCGCCGGCTGGCGCTGGCCGCGGCGGCGGCGGCCGGGCCGGCGCTGCTGCTGGCCGACGAGCCGACCGTGGGTCAGGACCGGGGCACCTGGGCCGCGGTGGCGGGGTTGCTGGCGGCCGCCGCGGGCGCCGGGGCCGCCGTCGCCGTCAGCACCCACGACGGGGCCCTCGTGCGGGCGCTGGCTCCGCGCGGTGGGGGCGTCCACCTCGTCGGGGGCACGAGCGGGCCCCGCGAGGTGGCGGCGTGAGCGGCGGGGCGACCGGCGGGGCGACCGGCGGGGCGACGTCCGGCCCCGCCGTCCCCCCGGGCGTCCACACCGCTGTGCACATGACTGTGGACGACGCTGTGGGCAACCGCTCCCCGGTTGTGGACGACGGGGTGCCGCCCACCGCGGCGCAGCGGCGCAGCGCCGGTCCCGGGCCGCTGGTCCGGCACTGCGGGCCGCTGCCGCTGCTGGCCGTGGGACTGCTCTGCGCCCTCGGCGCCTTCGCCGTGGAGCGGTGGTGGCAGGCCGCGGGGGCGCTCGCGGTGCAGCTGCTGTGCCTGCCGCTGGTGGCCGCCGGCGCGCGGGCCCTGGTGCTGCGCTCGCTGCCGCTGCTGGTGGCCGCCGTCTCCGTGGGCTGGTCCACGGTCCTCGCCGGCGACAGCCCCGATCCGCTGGCGACGGCGCTCACGGCGTCCCTGCGGCTGCTCGTGCTGGTCCTGCCCGGCACCGTCCTGCTGGGCTGGGTGGACCCCGCCGAGGCCGGGGACCACCTGGCCCAGCGGCTGCGGCTGCCCGGGCGGGTCGTGGTCGCCGTCGTCGCCGCCCTGGGGCAGCTGGGCACCCTGACCGCCTCGTGGGAGCAGATCGCCGCGGCCCGCCGGGTCCGCGGGTCCGGTCCCGGGCGGGGGCCGGTGTCGCGGGTGCGGTGGTCGGCGTCGACGGCCTTCGGGCTGCTCGTCGACGCCGTGCGCCGGGCCGGGCGCACCGCGGTCGCGATGGACGCCCGGGGGTTCGCCTCCGACGGCGCGCTGCGGCGCAGCTGGGCGCTGCCCGCGCCGTGGCGGCGCGCGGACACCGTCCTGCTGCTGGTGGGGACGGCGGTGGCGGCGGTGCCGCTGCTGCTGCGGCTGCTCGTCCCCTGACCCGACCCGGCGGGGTCAGGGGCGGGGCAGCTCCCACAGGTCGGCCAGCACCGCGCCCGCGGCGGTGTGCCGCCCGGGGGCGGGGGAGTCCAGGACGACCAGGAGCTGCGCGGGCGCCCCGGGCACCCCGGGGTCCGGGGGGAGCAGCGCGATGCCCTCGGGGTGGTCCTCGCCCTGGCCGTGCGGCAGGTCCAGGACGACGGGGAGCTCGGCGCGGCGCACGACGTCGGCGGCCTCGGCCCGGCCCGCGCCGATCCAGCGGTGCACCCGCACCGGGCCCGAGAGCCCCATCGAGGGGCCGCTGAGGACGAGCAGGTCGTCGCCGTCGGGGCAGAGGTCGCGGACGCCGAGCCCGTGCAGGTCCAGCAGGTGCAGCCGGTAGGTGCCCCGGTCGGGGCCGTCGCCGAACTCCTCGAGGACGAGGCGGTCGGGGTGCTTGCGGTGCGTCGCCGGGCGCAGCTCCAGCACCACCGCCCACCCGCGCAGCACCGGGCCGCGCAGGCCCGCGTAGAGGCGGACCCCGTCCGCGGAGCGGTGGACGGCCACGCCCTCGACGTCGAGGCCGTTGTCCTTGGAGGGGATGGTCAGGAACGGTGCGAGGAGGTCGTCGCCGGCGAGGTGGGTCGTCAGGTCGTCGTCGTGGGCGCCGAGGACGGCCGCGGTGAGGGTCTCGCCGTCGACGGTGACCTCGCGCGCCGGCAGCCCGGTGGCGGGGTCGACCGGCAGCCGGACGAGGACGTAGCGGTTGGGTTCGCGCACGACCTTCCCCAGCCGCTTGCGGGCCTTGGCGTCGGGGTCGTGGTCGCGGATCCGCTTGCGCTTGAGGCTGTGCGAGCCGATCGCCCACAGCCAGGGCCCGCTGCGGGCGAGGCCCTCGACGTCGGCCTCCTCCTCGTGGGGGCCGGGCAGGTCGACCAGCTCGGCCAGCGGCACGCTGACCTGGTGGCCGAAGCCGTCGGCGGTGCCGTCGCCGCCGAGCGCGGTGAGCCGCTCGAGGGTGGCGGTCTCGTCGCCGGCGAGCCACAGGTGGCGCCCGTCGGTGCGGACGGCGGAGAGGTTGACGTGGGTCGACGTCGCCTTCGACGCCTCGTCGAAGAACAGCGGGACCTGCCGCGACGGGTGCACGCCCGGACAACGACCCGGCGGGGCCGCCGGTTCCGGGAACAGACGGGCCCCTCCGGCAGTTGAGCCCATCAGACTCAAGTTCGCCGGTCTCCACTTGACAGATCCGGAGCCCTCCGCGAACTTGAGTGGAGAACGCTCAACCGTCAGCGACACGAAAGAGGGCACTTCCCATGGCACGTGCGGTCGGCATCGACCTCGGGACCACCAACTCCGTCGTCTCCGTCCTCGAGGGCGGCGAACCGACGGTCATCGCCAACGCCGAGGGCGGGCGCACCACGCCCTCCGTCGTCGCCTTCGCCAAGAACGGCGAGGTGCTGGTCGGGGAGATCGCCAAGCGCCAGGCCGTCACCAACATCGACCGCACCGTCCGCTCGGTCAAGCGCGAGGTCGGCACCAACTGGTCGACGACGATCGACGACAAGAAGTACACCCCGCAGGAGATCAGCGCCCGCGTGCTGCAGAAGCTCAAGCGCGACGCGGAGAGCTACCTCGGCGAGGCCGTCACCGACGCCGTCATCACCGTCCCCGCGTACTTCAACGACGCGCAGCGCCAGGCCACCAAGGAGGCCGGTGAGATCGCGGGCCTCAACGTCCTGCGCATCATCAACGAGCCCACCGCCGCCGCTCTCGCCTACGGGCTCGAGAAGGGCAAGGAGGACGAGCTCATCCTCGTCTTCGACCTCGGCGGCGGCACCTTCGACGTCTCCCTCCTCGAGGTCGGCAAGGACGAGGACGGCTTCTCCACCATCCAGGTCCGCGCCACCTCCGGCGACAACCACCTCGGCGGCGACGACTGGGACCAGCGCGTCGTCGACCACCTGCTCAAGAAGGTCTCCAGCGCCTACGGCATCGACCTGTCCAAGGACAAGATCGCGATGCAGCGCCTGCGCGAGTCCGCCGAGCAGGCCAAGAAGGAGCTGTCGACGGCCACCAGCACCGGCATCTCCCTGCAGTACCTGTCGATGAGCGAGAACGGCCCCGTCCACCTGGACGAGACCCTCACCCGCGCGCAGTTCGAGCAGATGACCCAGGACCTGCTGGACCGCACCAAGAAGCCCTTCCACGACGTCATCCGCGACGCCGACGTGAAGCTCGCCGACATCCACCACGTCGTGCTCGTCGGCGGCTCCACCCGCATGCCGGCCGTGACCGGCGTCGTCAAGGAACTGCTCGGCGGCAAGGAGCCCAACAAGGGCGTCAACCCCGACGAGGTCGTCGCCATCGGCGCCGCCCTCCAGGCCGGTGTCCTCAAGGGCGAGCGCAAGGACGTCCTGCTCATCGACGTCACCCCGCTGTCCCTGGGCATCGAGACCAAGGGCGGGATCATGACGAAGCTCATCGAGCGCAACACCGCGATCCCGACCAAGCGCTCCGAGGTGTTCACCACCGCCGACGACAACCAGCCCTCGGTGCTCATCCAGGTGTTCCAGGGCGAGCGCGAGCTGGCCCGTGACAACAAGCCGCTGGGCACCTTCGAGCTGACCGGCATCGCCCCCGCCCCGCGCGGGGTGCCGCAGGTCGAGGTCACCTTCGACATCGACGCCAACGGCATCGTGCACGTGAACGCGAAGGACCGCGGCACGGGCAAGGAGCAGTCGATGACCATCTCCGGCGGCAGCGCGCTGTCGAAGGAGGACATCGAGCGCATGGTCAAGGACGCGGAGCAGCACGCGAACGAGGACAAGCAGCGCCGCGAGGAGGCCGAGGCCCGCAACCAGGCCGAGGGTCTCGTCTACCAGACCGAGAAGTTCGTCGCCGACAACTCCGACAAGCTCCCCGAGGACGGCAAGGCCGAGGTCCAGGCCGCCGTGGCGGAGCTGAAGACCGCCCTCGCCGGCACCGACGCGGCCGAGATCAAGGCCAAGTCCGACGCCGTCGCGCAGGCCTCCCAGAAGCTGGGGGCGGCCATGTACGCCGCCCAGGCCGAGGGCGGCGCCGCCGGTGACGCGGGTGCGCAGGCCGGGCCGGACTTCACCAAGCCCTCCGCCTCCGACGAGGACGTGGTGGACGCCGAGGTCGTCGACGACGAGAAGGACAAGTGATGGCGGAGGAGTTCCCCGAGCCGGCCGTCGTCCGGGACAACCGCCGCATCGACCCCGAGACCGGCGAGGTGCGCGCCGCCTCCCCCGCGGGGGAGGCGGCCCCGGCCGCCCCCTCGGTGGGGGGCCCGGACGACGGGGCGGCCGAGGCCGACCGCGACGCGGCGCAGTCCCTGGCCGCCGAGCGCCTCGACGAGCTGCAGCGGCTGAACGCGGAGTACGCGAACTACCGCAAGCGCGTCGATCGCGACCGCGACGTCGCCCGGAACACGGCGCTGGCCGGGGTGGCCGAGTCGCTGCTGCCGGTCCTCGACGACATCCACCTCGCCCGTCAGCACGGTGACCTCACCGGGCCGTTCGCGGCGATCGCGGACAAGCTCGAGGCCACGCTCACCCGGTTCGGGCTCGAGCGCTACGGCCAGGACGGCGAGCCGTTCGACCCGGCCGTCCACGAGGCGCTCATGCACAGCCACTCCGACGAGTACGAGGTCGCCACGTGCGTCACCGTCCTGCAGCCGGGCTACCGGTTCGCGGACCGGGTGCTGCGCCCGGCCCGCGTCGCGGTGGCCGACCCGCAGGGATGACCGACCGATCGAAGGAGGGGGGACGCCGGTGAGCATGCAGGACTGGGCCGAGAAGGACTTCTACGCCGTTCTCGGTGTCGCCCACGACGCGGACGCCGCGGAGATCAAGAAGGCGTACCGCAAGAAGGCCCGCACCCTGCACCCGGACGCCAACCCGGGTGACGCGGCCGCGGAGCTGCGCTTCAAGGAGGTCGGGGAGGCCTACGCGGTCCTCTCCGACCCCGAGCAGCGCCGGCAGTACGACGGCGTCCGCGCCATGGTCGGCGGCGGGGCCCGGTTCTCCTCCGGGGGTTCCGGGCCCGCCGGCGGCGCGGGGTTCGAGGACCTCCTCGGGGGGTTGTTCGGGCAGGGCGGGGGACGCGCCCCCGGCGGGGTGCGCTTCGGCACCCCCGGCGGTGCGCCCGGGGGAGGTTTCGAGGACCTGCTCGGCGGGTTGTTCGGGCAGGCGGGCGGCGGCGCGGGCTTCCCCGGGGGTTTCCCCGGGGCGGGTCAGCAGGCCCCGCCGCAGCGCGGCCAGGACCTCGAGGCCTCGGCCCGGGTCTCCTTCCGCGACGCCCTCGACGGCAAGACGGTCTCCCTGCGGGTCCCCGACCCGCGCGGGGGACCGGTCCGCACCGTCAACGCCCGGCTGCCGCAGGGCGTCCGCGACGGGCAGAAGGTCCGCTTGCGCGGCAAGGGGATGCCCGGGCCCGGGGGGACGGCGGGCGACCTGCTCGTCACCGTGCAGGTGGAACCGCACCCGGTGTTCCGCCGCGACGGCGACGACCTGCGGATGACGCTGCCGGTCTCCTTCGACGAGGCCGTGCTCGGGGCGACGGTCGAGGTCCCCACCCTGGACGGCACGACCGTCAGGGTGAAGGTCCCCGCCGGGACCCCCTCGGGGCGCTCGCTGCGGCTGAAGGGCCGCGGCGTGCAGCGCTCGCGCTCCGGGGACGACCGCGGCGACCTGTTCGTGACCGTCGAGGTCGTCGTGCCGCAGCGCGTCGACGGCGCGGCGCGCGAGGCCGTCGAGGCGTTCGCGCGGGCGACCGCGGGCGACGACCCGCGCGCCGGCCTGGCCGACCGCGCCCGCAGCTGACGCCGGTCCACCGCTGGGGGCGGTGACCTCGCGCGACCCGCGAGGTCACCGCCCCGGCGCACGAGACGAGGGGAGAGGGAGTTGTACGACGACGACACCGCGCTGTTCGTGATCTCGGTCGCGGCGGAACTCGCGGGCATGCACCCGCAGACGCTGCGCCAGTACGACCGCCTCGGCCTCGTCTCGCCCAGCCGGGCCCGCGGCCGCGGCCGGCGCTACTCCGCGCGCGACGTCGCGCAGCTGCGCGAGGTGCAGCGGCTGTCCCAGGAGGACGGCGTGAACCTCGCCGGCATCAAGCGCATCATGGACCTGGAGAACCAGGTCCTCGCCCTCGGCCAGCGCGTCGAGGAGCTCGAGGCCGAGATCGCCCTCGTCCGCCAGCAGGCCCGGCGGATCTTCGCCGCCGGGATGGCCGGGGACATCGTGGCCACGCCGATGGGGCGCCGCCCGGAGTCCCAGCGCTCCACCGCGCTGGTCGTCTGGCGTCCCGAAACCCGCCGCTGACCCGACCCGGTGGGGCATGATCCCGCCGTGACCTCCTCCCCGTCCGGACCGGACGTCCTCGCCGTCGGCTCCTACACCGCCGCCACCGGCGGGCGGGGCGCCGGCGTGACGCTGCTGCCGCGCGACCCCCGCACGGGCCGGCTGGGGCGGCCCGGGCTCGTCGAGGGCTGCTCCTCGCCGTCCTTCCTGGCCGCGGGCGCGCCGGGCACCGGGCTGGTGCACGCCGCCCACGAGCTCGACGAGGGCCGCGTCTCCACCCGCCGCTTCGACGGCCGGGCCTGGGAGCTGCGGGGGGAGTCCCCCAGCGGCGGCGCCTCGCCGTGCCACCTCACCCTCGCCGGGGAGTTCCTGCTCGCGGCGAACTACGGCGGCGGCGTCGGCGTGCTCGACCTGGACGGCGGGGCCGTCCGGGGGCTGCGCCAGACGCTGCGCGGCGAGGGGTCCGGTCCCGACACCGACCGGCAGGACGCCTCCCACCCGCACTCCACCCGGCTCCTGGGCGACGACGCGTTCGCCGTGCTCGACCTCGGCACCGACGAGGTCCGCGTGCACGCCCTGGACGCCGCCGGCGCCTCGCCCGAACCCGTGCAGGTCCTCGACCTGGCCCCCGGCACCGGACCGCGCCACGCCGTCGTCGACGGGGACCGCCTCCACGTCGTCGGCGAGCTCGACGTCACCGTCACCTCGTTCGCGCTGCGCGCGGGCCGGTTGTCCGACCCCGTCGTCACCCCCGCCCTGGCCGGGCCGGGGCCCGCGGCGGGACGGGTCCACCCCTCCGAGGTCGCCCGCGCCCCGTGGGGGCTGGTCGTCGCCCACCGCGGCGCCGACGTGCTCACCCTCCTCGACCTCGTCGACGGGGTCCCCCGGCCCGTGCGCGACGTCGCGATCGGGGCGCGGAACCCGCGGCACGTGCTCGTGCTCGGCCACCACCTCTACGTCGCCGCCCAGGACTCCGACCTCGTCGTCCACCTCACCCTGGGCGAGGACTTGAGCGTCGTCGACCGCTCCGCCGTCGAGGTCGGGTCCCCGACCTGCGTGCTGCCGCTCTGAGCCGCCGGCGCGTCCCGGCCGCCGGGGTGCGTGGGAGGGCGCCGGAGCGGGCAGGGGAGAGGCATGACGAACCCACGCCACAACGGGCTGCGGTCCGTGGCCGACCAGACCGAGGACGAACGGGGCGGCCCGGGCAGCATCCTGTCCCGGCAGAGCCGCGACCACGCCGAGCTCGACGAGCTGATGCGTTCCTACGACGCGACGAGCGACCCCGGCGAGCGCGGCCGCATCGTCGCGGAGGTGGGGGAGCGTGCCCTGCGGCACGCCTTCGCCGAGGAGACCGTGCTGTTCCCCGCGTACCGCAGGCTGCTGGCCGACGGCGACGACGAGCTGACCCGCCACATCGAGGGCGACCACCAGACGGTGAACGAGGCGCTGGAGGCGCTGCAGCGCGCCGACCCGGCGTCGGCGGACTACGACGCGACCGTCCGGCACGCCTTCGAGGTCATCCGCCACGACGCCCACGACGAGGAGGACGACCTCCTGCCGCGGTTGCAGCAGGTGGCGGGGGTGCACGAGCTGCGCGCGATCGGGGCGGCCTGGGAGCTGCAGCGCCGGACGTCCCCGACGCGACCGCACCCGCGCATCCCCCGCGAACCCCCGGGCAACGTCCTGACCGGGATCCCGCTCGCGGTGTCCGACCGCGTGAAGGACGGCGTGGACCACCTGCTGCCCGTGGGCAGCACCCGTCGCCGGCTGGCGGCCCCGGTCGTCGTGGTGGCCGTCGTCGCGGTGCTGGTGATCGGGGGGCGGCGGCGGTCCTGAACCCGGTGGACGGCGCGGGCCGCGCCGGGTCAGGGTGGCGGGGTGAGCGACGAGCCCGCCGGCCCGCCGGGCGACCTCCCGGGCGACCTCCCGGACGACCTCCCCGGTGACCTCCCGGGTGACGAGGTCCTGGTCGGGGGCGGGGTGAACCGGGTGGTGCGCCGCGGGGACCGCGTCCTGCGCCCGACCGGGCCGTGGTCGGTGCGGGTGCACGACCTGCTGCGCCGGCTGGAGGCGGCGGGCTTCGACGCCGCGCCCCGCGTGCACGGCGCGGCCGGGGGCCGGGAGGAGCTGGACTTCCTGCCCGGGACCGTCGGGAACTACCCGGTGAGCGACGAGGCGGCCTCGGCGACGGCGCTGCGCACCGCGGCGGAGCTCCTGCGCGACTACCACCGTGCCACCGCGGGGTTCGCCCGCGCGCTGCCCCGGGAGGGGTGGCTGCTGCCGGTGCGCGAGCCCGTCGAGGTCGTCTGCCACGGCGACTACGCCCCGCACAACTGCGTCCTCGACGGCGAGCGGGTGGTCGGCCTCATCGACTTCGACACCGCCCGCCCCGGGCCCCGCCTGACCGACCTGGGCGTCGCGGCCTACCGGTGGGTGCCGCTGTCGGACCCGGCCCACGAGGGGGTCCGCCCCGGCACCGCGGAGCAGGCCGCCCGGCTCGCGGCGTTCTGCGACGCCTACGGCGCGAGCGCGGTGGAGCGACGGGGCCTCGTCGACGCCGTCCTCGAGCACCTGGACCTGCTGGTCCGGCACATGCACGAGCAGGCGGGCGCGGGGGTGGCGGCGTTCGCGCAGCACGTCGCCGACGGCCACGACGAGCTCTACCGGGCCGACGCCCGCTACGTGGGCGCCCACCGCGCGGTCCTCGAGGCCGCGGTCCTCGCGGGGGAGCCCGGGCGCGAGCGCGGGGGGAAGCACGGTGGTGGGCCCGGTGTTGGGACCGGTGGCGCCGGGAGCCCGTCCGCTCCGTCGTCGAGGAACGCCGAACGCTCAGGAGGAGAAGGACATGACTGATCTGCAGTGGCGCGTGGTGCTGGCCGCCGACGAGGCGGGTGTCTCCTACAAGGACGCCATCAAGGCGGACCTGCTGAAGGACCCCCGCGTGAAGGAGGTCCTCGACGTCGGCGTGAACGGTGACGACGACAAGACCGCCTACCCCCACGTGGCCGTCGCCGCCGCCCGCAAGATCGCCGCCGGTGAGGCCGACCGCGGCATCCTCGTCTGCGGCACCGGCATGGGCGTGGCCATCGCGGCGAACAAGGTCCCCGGCATCCGCGCCTCGGTGGCCCACGACTCCTTCTCCGTGGAGCGCCTGGTGCTCTCCAACGACGGTCAGGTCCTGACCCTGGGCGAGCGGGTCATCGGCAAGGAGCTGGCCCGTCGCCTGGCCAAGGAGTTCCTCGGCTACGTCTTCGACCCCAGCTCCGCCTCCGCGGCCAAGGTCGAGGCCATCACCGGTTACGAGACCGTGGCCAACACCGACGCCGACGTGGCCGCCTCCTCCTGCTGAACCGGCCCGGCGGGCCCGCACCGGGGCCAGCCGGTGCGGCTGATCGTTCAACGATCCGGCCGCACCGGCCCCTGGTAGCGTCCGCGGGGTGGAGGACCGGGACGTGTCGGGACGCGCCCACCGGGTCGCGGACCTGGTGCGGAAGGGCATCCTCGACGGCACCCACCCGGTGGGTTCGCGGCTGTCCGAACCCGAGGTGTGCGCCGCCCTCGACGTCTCCCGCAACACCCTGCGGGAGGCCTTCCGGGCCCTCGCCGAGGAGCGCCTCGTCGTCCACGAGCTCAACCGCGGGGTGTTCGTGCGCATCCCCACCGCGCAGGACGTCCACGAGCTCTACGACGCCCGGCGGCTGGTGGAGTGCGCCGCGGTGCGCGACCACGGGCGGCGCACCGACGGCCTGGCCGACGTCGCCGCGGCGCTGGAGCGCGCGCAGCGGCGGGCCGACGCGGGCGACTGGGTCGGCGTCGGCGCCGCCGACGTGGACTTCCACCGGGCGCTGACGGCGCTGGGCAGCTCCCGCATCGAGGCGCTCATGCAGGGCATCTGGAACGAGCTGCGCCTGGTCTTCCACGGCGTGGGCCGGCCGGAGGAGTTCCACGGCCCCTACCTCCGGCGCAACCACGCGATCCTGGACACCCTGCGGGAACGGGGCGGGGTGGCCGCGGCGCGGCGGCTGCGCAGCTACCTCGACGAGGCCGAGCGGCAGGTGCTGCGGGCCCACCGGGCCGCACCGCCGGCGCCGGGCGCCTGAACCGCGGATCGCGCTACCGGCTCCCGTCCCCCACGATGGTGCGGTGCAACGACTCTCGGGGGAGGACGTCGCCTGCTGGCTGCTGAAGTCGGCCGGCTGGCCGGCGGAGCTGACGGCGGGCGGTGGGGTGCAGCGGCTGCACCGGTGCCTGCGGCGCAGCTACCGGCTGGACCTGGTGTCGCCGGGGCAGCCGTGCCTGCTCTGGGTGAGCGGCCGGGTCCGGCCCGGGGTGGCGGCCGTGGGCCGGGTGGTCGGCCACCCGGGGGCCGACGACCGCGTCGAGGTGGAGCTGCTGCCCCTGGCCGTCCCCGTCGCCCGGGCGGAGCTCCTCGGCGACGGGCGCTTCCGCGACGCCGAGGTGGTGCGGATGGCGGCGGGCAGCAACCCCTCCTACCTGCGCGCGGACCAGCTCGCGGCGGTGCGGGAGCGGCTGGACGACGCGGCGCTGGCGGCGTGGGGGGCGGTCGCCGGTTCCCCGTCCCGCTGACCCGCCGCTCAGAGGGCGGCGTCGGCGGTGGGGGCCGTCGTGGTGGCGACGATCTCCTGCAGCGCGGCGACGTGGTTCCGGTAGGCCTTCAGGCCCTGGCGGGTGAGGGAGAGCCACACCCGGCGCGAGTCGGTCCCCAGGCGTTCCTGCTTCACGTACCCGGCCTCGACGAGGGCGGCGACCTGCTTGCTCAGCGCCGAGGGGCTGAGCTCGAGGTGGTCCTTGACCACCGACAGCTCCAGCGTGGTGCCGGCGACGAGCATCGCGCAGATGCGCAGGCGGTGCGTGGGGTGGATGACGGGGTCGAGCTCGGCGCTCACCGGGGCCGCCCGGTGGACCGGCGGTGCACCACGCCGGCGAGGAGGTAGCTGGCGGTGGCGGCCGCGGCGAGGGCGACGACCGGCCAGGTGCGGTCGGTGACGTCGGCGACGACCAGGGCGCCGAGCGCGCAGGCGCCGGCGAGGGCGACGGCGGCGAGGAAGCCGCGGCTGGTGGGTAGCGTCCAGGGGGTGCCCATCCGGTACCCGGCCCCGACGTTGACCCCGAGGATGGTGGCGCTGGCGGCCAGGAAGAGGTTGGTGCGGTGCTCGGTGACGAGGGCGGTCAGGGCCAGGGCGCCCAGGAGGAGGGCGTTGACCGGGTAGATCCAGGTGGGCCACGGCGTGTCCCGCACGGCCCGCTGGACGGCCTGGACCTCCGCCAGCGCTGCGCGGGCCTCGGCGGCGTCGGGGGTGGGAGCGATGTTTTCCATGACGGAAACAGTAGCGGGTGTTTTCCGTCGTGGCAACCATCTCCCCGGTGGGGCTCAGGGGGCCGGGGTGGTCCTGGGCTCCTCGACGGGCGCGGTGGGGGGCGCCGTCGCCACCACCACCCGGTCCCGGCCGCCGGCCTTCGCGGCGTAGAGCGCGCGGTCGGCGGCGGCGAGGACCCCGGTGAGGTCCGCCCCGTGGTGGGGCAGGACGGCGCACCCGACCGACACCGTCGGCCGCACCCGGGTGCCGGCGGCCACCGGCACGTCCAGGGCCGCGCACGCCGCCCGCACCTGCTCCGCGCGCACCGCGAGGGCCTCCTCGTCCGCCCCCGGCAGCAGCAGCACGAACTCCTCCCCGCCGGTGCGGGCGACGAGGTCGCCGCGCCGCTCGGCCGCGGCCAGCACCCGCGCCACCTCCACGAGCACGAGGTCGCCGACGGCGTGGCCGTGGGTGTCGTTGACCCGCTTGAAGTGGTCGATGTCGACGGCCAGGACGCCGACGGGGTCGCCGGTGGCCGCCGCGCACCGCAGCAGCTGCGCGGCGGCGGTGTCGAAGTGGCGGCGGTTGTGCAGCCCCGTCAGCGGGTCGCGCACCGCCTCCTCCGCCAGCTGCGCCCGCAGCTGGGCCACCTCGGTGACGTCGCGCCCCACCACGACCCGCCCCAGGTCCCGGCCCCGGCGGTCGCGCAGCGCCGTGACCTGGACGTCCAGGTGCAGCCCGGAGGCGTGCTCCAGCTCGTAGCTCAGGTACCCCCCGGGCAGGTCCCCCAGCGCGCGGGCGGTGAGGAACCGCGCGGCGGGCAGGCCGACCGGGTCCACCGGCAGGTCCGGGTAGCGGGTGCGCAGGTAGGCGCGGCCGGCGGCGTTGACGTCGACGACCGTCCCCCCCGCGTCGACGACCACGATGGCGTCGCGCACGTTCTCCAGGACCGCGGCCCGCGCGATCGGCACCACCCGCAGCAACCCCACCCGCAGCACGGCGTAGGCGTCGATGAGCGCGGTGAGGGTGAACGAGAGCGGGGTGAGGTCGCGGCCGGAGAACACCTCCGGGTCGCTGATGACCACGACGTTGCCGGCGGTGCAGACCAGACCGGCCAGCAGCAGCAGGCCCACCTGCCGGCGCACCGGCCCGCTCCCGCGCCACCAGGCGTGCAGGAGCCGGGCGAACGCCGACGTCAGCAGGGCGTAGCACCAGAGCGTGTGCACCCAGAACAGCGGGCCCCACCGGACCTCGAACCACGGGGCCTGCGGGATCGGGGTGACCCGGGTCAGCACCAGGTGGTGCCACGGGTCGGTGGCCGCGACCGCGAGGACGAGCAGCGGCACGACCGCGAGGTGGACGACCTGGCCCCTCGGTGGCCGGTAGTGGGGGTCGGCCACGACGCGGGAGAGCAGGTAGAGGCTCACCACCGACCCGAGGATGCCGACGAACGAACCGTAGGTCAGCGCGGCGTGCACCGGCGGGGAGACGGGGAAGTTGAGCGGGACGCCGGTGGCCGACCAGAGCGCCAGGCTCGCGAAGGCGGTGGCCAGGGCGGTGGCGGCCGGGGTGGCCGACCGCCGGCGCCAGGCGAGGACCGCCAGCACCGCGTTGAGCAGCGCGGAGGTCGCGAAGGCGAGCGCGAGCACCTCGTCCACCGCACCTCCCCCGATCCCCGACGGACCCCTCAGGAACGGATCGGACACCCCGCCGCCCCGCTGGAGGGCGGACGGGGCCGTACGGGTGAGGTCCTCCACCCGCCCGGAGCGCCCAGGGTGCCAGACCGGGGTGCCGGCGCCGGGCGGCGGACGTCAGACCGGCGGGGTGCCCCGGTCGGCGTCGGCGACCTCCTCCTCCGGGCGCGGCGGCACGTCCTCGTCCACCTCCAGCTCGGGGACGGGCGGGTCGGCGGGGTCGAACGGCTGGCTGCTCATGGCGCGACGTTAGGACGCCGCGCGCGCCGGCGCGCTCCGGCGCGGCGGCACGGGCACGACGTCGAGGTCGTGCGCGAGGTGCACCCGGGTGCGCCCGCCCAGCTCCGCGACGGCGGCCCGGGCCTCGGCGGCCAGCTCCTCCAGGTCCGGGTAGCGCTGGGAGAAGTGCGCCAGCACGAGGGTCCGCACCCCGGCCCGGGCGGCGGCCCGCCCGGCCTGGCGGGCGGTGAGGTGGCCGCGGTCGCGGGCGAGGTCGGCGTGGCGCTCGGAGTAGGTGCACTCCAGGACGGCGAGGTCGGCGTCGCGGACGAGGTCGACGACGGCGGGGTGGTCGCGGGTGTCCATGACGAAGCCGAACACCTGGCCGGGGCGCTCGACGGAGACGTCGGCCAGCCGGACCCCGCGCAGCTCGCCGCGCCGCTGCAGCTCGCCCACGTCGGGTCCGGTGATGCCGGCGTCGGCGAGGGCGGCGGCGTCGAAGGAGCGGCCCGCGGGTTCCTCCAGCCGGTAGCCGACCGTCGGCACCCGGTGGTCCAGGGCCCGGGCGCTCAGCCGCGCCCCGGCGACCCGGGCCACCTCGACGGGTTCGTCGCGGACGGGGATCCCCTCGACGGTCACCTCCACGTGGGCGGCCGCGACGACGGCCAGCGCCCGCAGGTGCTCGAACGCGTCGTCGGGCCCGTGCAGGGTCACCGGGCGCCCGGGGCCGTCCTGGGCCATCCGGTTCAGGACGCCGGGGACGCCGAGGCAGTGGTCGTTGTGCCGGTGGGTGACGCAGATCCGCTCGATGCGCGGGGCGGACACCTCCGCGTGCAGCATCTGCCGCTGGGTGCCCTCGCCGGGGTCGAACAGCACCGAGGTCCCGTCCCAGCGCAGCAGGTAGCCGTTGTGGTTGCGGGTGCGGGTGGGGGCCTGCCCGGCGGTGCCGAGGACGACGAGTTCGCGGGGGCTCACCGCACCAGACTGCCCCCGTCCCCCGAGCGAGCTACCCGCGGGTGTCCACCGCGGGGTGACGACCCCGCGCGGGCGCGTCCGTAGCGTCGTGGACAGGTCGCCGCCACCGGGCGGCGGACCCCCGTCCACGAGGAGACACCGTGCTGCGCAACCGTTCCCGCACCCCCGAGGTGGTCCCCTCCCCCCGGGCGAGGCCGCTGGGGGTGCGCCTGCCGCTGCTGTTCGTCGTGTTCGCGGCGGTGCTGGTGCTCACCGCCCGGCTCGCCGGCGCGGCCGCCGGGTCCGCCGTGCCCGGCCTGCTCGTCGGGGTGGGCTGCGCCGCGGCGGCGCTGGGCCTGTACGGGGTCCTCGTCGGGCGGCTGGAACGCCGCCGGGTCGGTGAGGTCGCGCTGAGCGGGGCCGGGCGCTGGCTGGGGCGCGGGACCGCCCTCGGCCTGGGGGTCTTCACCCTGGCCATCGCGGTCGTCGCCGTCCTCGGCGGGTACCGGGTCACGGGCTGGGGGTCGGTGGAGGGCGCGTTCGGCACGCTCGGCCTCGTGACCGCCGTCGCGGTCGTGGAGGAGCTGCTGTTCCGGGGGGTGGTCTTCCGCCTCGTCGAGGAGCTCGCGGGGACGTGGGGCGCGCTGGTCGTGTCCGGGCTCCTCTTCGGCGGCCTGCACCTGCTCAACCCCGGGGCGACGGTCTGGGGGGCGCTCGCGATCGCCGTCGAGGCCGGCGGGATGCTCGCCGCCGCCTACGCCGCGACCCGGTCGCTGTGGCTGCCCATCGGCCTGCACCTGGGCTGGAACCTGGCCGAGGGCGGGATCTTCGGGACCGCCGTCTCCGGCGCCGAGCACGGCGGCGGCAGCCTGCTCCTCGGGGCCGTCGAGGGCCCGGTCCTGCTCACCGGCGGCGGGTTCGGCCCGGAGGCGAGCCTGCCGGCGGTCCTCGTCTGCCTCGCGCTGACCGCCCTGCTGATCCGCTGGGCCCGCCGCTCCGGCGGCGTCCGCCCGCGGCGCACCGCGGCCCGCGTCGCGTCTCCTACCCTCTGAGCGTGCTCCCCGCCCCGCGCCCCTGGTCGCGGAGCCCCGCCGCCCGCGACCTGGTGCTCGCGCTGCTCCTCACCGCGGTGGCCGCCGCCCCGGGGACCTCCGGGGTCTGGGTCGAGCTGGGGGAGCTCCCCGTCCGTCCCCCCGACGCCCTCGGGGTGGCGCTGGTGCTGGGGCAGAGCCTGCCGCTGGTGCTGCGCCGGTCGCACCCGGCGGTCTGCCTCGCGCTCGTCGGGGCCGCCTTCGCCGGCCACCAGGCCCTCGGCTACGCCCCCACCGCGGCGGGTCTGGGCCTCCACCTCGCCCTGTTCGCCGCCGGGGCCCACCTGCGCCGCCACCGGCGCGCCACCGCGGCCGCCGCCGCGGCGGGCTACCTCGTCCTCGTGGTGGCGCTGCGGGCGGTGGGTTCCCCGGCCGGCGTCCTGGAGCTCCTCACGTTCCTGCCGGTGCTGGCCGCGTTCTGGGCCGCCGGCGCCTGGGTCCGTTCCCGCCGGGGGGCGCAGGCGGCGCTGCGGGCCGCGGAGGCCGCCGCGGCCGTCGCCGAGGAACGGGCCCGCATCGCCCGCGAGCTGCACGACGTCGTCAGCCACCACGTGACGGCCATGGTGGTGCAGGCGGAGGCGATGCGGTTCCTGGTGGAGCGGCAGCCGGAGCGGGTCGCCGCGGGCCTGGGGGTCATCGGGGAGACGGGCCGCTCGGCGATGACGGACCTGCGCGACCTGCTGGGCGCCCTGCACGGCGCGGGCGATCCCGCCCGCGACCCCGCGGTGGGCAGCCTGGCGGACCTCGTCGACCGGGGGCGCGCCGCGGGCCTCTCCGTCGACCTGCGCGAGAGCGGCTCGGCGACCGCGGGCCCGGCCGGGGTCGAGCTCGCCGTCTACCGGGTGGTGCAGGAGTCCCTGACCAACGCGGTCAAGCACGCGCCGGGCGCCGGCACCGTCGTCCGGGTCGACCGGGGCCCGCGCGAGGTCGTCGTCGAGGTCGCGACGACCGCCGTCGGGCGGCCCCGGCGGGGGTGGGCGCGCTCGGGGCGCGGGCTGGTCGGTCTGGAGGAGCGGGTGGGTTTCGTCGGCGGCCGGTTCGCGGCGGGTCCCGAACCCGGCGGCGGTTTCGCGGTGCGGGCCTGGATCCCGTCGGGAGCCGGACGTGGCTGAGGCGCTGCGCGTGCTCGTCTGCGACGACCAGGAGCTGGTCCGCGCCGGTTTCGCCACCATCCTCGACGCCCAGCCCGACCTCGAGGTCGTGGGGGAGGCCGGTGACGGGCGCGCCGCGGTGGACCTCGCCCTGCGGTTGCGACCCGACGTCGTGGTCATGGACGTCCGGATGCCGGTGATGGACGGGGTGGAGGCGACCCGGTTGATCGCCGGGCCCGGGGTCGCCGAGCCGCTGACGGTGCTGGTGGTCACGACGTTCGACCTGGACCAGCACGTCTACGACGCGTTGCGGGCCGGGGCGGCGGGGTTCCTCCTGAAGGACGCGCGCCCGGCGGAGCTCGTCGCCGCCGTGCGCACCGTCGCGGGAGGTGAGCAGCTGCTGGCCCCGGCCGTCACCCGCCGCCTCGTCGGGCGCTTCGCCGAGCGCATCCGGGAGGTCGCGCCCGGACGCGGGGGAGCAGGGGCGGAGCTGGCCGGGCTGACCCCGCGCGAGGTCGAGGTGCTGGGCCTGATCGCCCGCGGCCTGTCCAACGCCGAGATCGCCGCCGAGCTCGTCATCAGCCACGAGACGGTCAAGACCTACGTCTCGCGGATCCTGGCCAAGCTCGGCCTGCGCGACCGCGTGCAGGCCGTCGTCCTCGCCTACCGGACGGGGCTCGTCGCGCCCTGACCCGACCCGAGGGGCCGGGTCACGCCGACGACACCAGAGTTGAGCGGAACAAGCTCAAGTCTGGCAGAGTTGTACCCAGCGAACGTCACACCCCTCACGCACCGGAGGTAGTCCGTGGACCTCAAGCTCACCACCCGCGCCCAGGAGGCCCTGGCCGACGCCGTCGGGCGCGCCACGTCCGCCGGGCACGCGCAGGTCGAACCCCTCCACGTCCTCGCCGCCCTGCTCGGGCAGGACAACGGCGTCGCCGGTCACCTGCTCGCCGCCCTCGGGGCCGACCAGGCCCTCCTCACCCGCCGGATCGACGGCGCGCTCTCCTCGCTGCCCAGCGCCTCCGGCTCCAACGTCAGCCAGCCCCAGCTCTCCCGCCCCGCCCTGCAGCTCATGCAGGCCGCCGGGGACGAGGCCCGCGCCCTCGACGACGCCTACGTCTCCACCGAGCACCTGCTCCTCGGGGCCGCCGCCTCCCCCTCCGCCGCCGGCGAGGCCCTGCGCGCCGTCGGCGCCACCCGCGACGCCCTCCTCGACTCCCTGCCCACCGTGCGCGGCGGCGCCAAGGTCACCTCCCCCGACCCCGAGGGCACCTACCGGTCGCTGGAGAAGTACGGCGTCGACCTCACCGAGCAGGCCCGCCAGGGCCGCCTCGACCCCGTCATCGGCCGCGACGCCGAGATCCGCCGCGTCGTGCAGGTGCTCTCGCGGCGCACCAAGAACAACCCCGTCCTCATCGGGGAACCCGGCGTCGGCAAGACCGCCGTCGTCGAGGGCCTCGCCCAGCGCATCGTCGCCGGCGACGTCCCCGAGTCCCTGCGCGGCAAGCGGCTGATCTCCCTCGACCTCGCCAGCATGGTCGCCGGGGCGAAGTACCGCGGCGAGTTCGAGGAACGCCTCAAGGCCGTCCTGCAGGAGATCCAGGACTCCGACGGGCAGGTCGTCACCTTCATCGACGAGCTGCACACCGTCGTCGGCGCCGGCGCCGGCGAAGGCGCCATGGACGCGGGCAACATGCTCAAGCCCATGCTCGCCCGCGGCCAGCTCCGCCTCGTCGGGGCGACCACCCTCGACGAGTACCGCGAGCGCATCGAGAAGGACCCCGCCCTCGAACGCCGCTTCCAGCAGGTCTTCGTCGGTGAACCCTCGGTGCCCGACACCATCGGCATCCTGCGCGGGCTGCGCGAGCGCTACGAGGCCCACCACAAGGTCGCGATCTCCGACGCCGCCCTCGTCGCCGCCGCGACCCTGTCCGACCGCTACATCAGCGGCCGGCAGCTGCCCGACAAGGCCATCGACCTCGTCGACGAGGCCGCGTCCCGGCTGCGCATGGAGATCGACTCCTCGCCCGTCGAGATCGACGAGCTCCGCCGCGCCGTGGACCGGATGAGGATGGAGGAGCTCGCCCTCAGCAAGGAGGAGGACGCCGCCAGCCGCAACCGCCTGGAGACCCTGCGCGCCCAGCTCGCCGACAAGCAGGAGCAGCTCACCGCCCTCACCGCGCGCTGGGAGCAGGAGAAGGCCGGCCTCAACCGGGTCGGCGACCTCAAGCACCAGGTCGACGAGCTGCGCTCGCAGGCCGAGCGCCTGCAGCGCGAGGGCGACCTCGGGCGGGCCAGCGAGATCCTCTACGGCCGCATCCCCGCGCTGGAGGCGGAACTGCGCCAGGCCCAGGCCGCCGAGCAGGACGCCCCCGCCCAGGCCCCGATGGTCGCCGACGAGGTCGGCCCCGACGACATCGCCGAGGTCATCGCCGGCTGGACGGGCATCCCCGCCGGCCGGATCCTCGAGGGCGAGACCGAGAAGCTGCTGCGCATGGAGGAGTTCCTCGGCGCCCGCCTCATCGGCCAGACCACCGCGGTGCAGGCGGTCTCCGACGCCGTCCGGCGCTCGCGGGCCGGGGTCAACGACCCCGACCGCCCCACCGGCTCGTTCCTCTTCCTCGGCCCCACCGGCGTCGGCAAGACGGAACTCGCGAAGGCGCTCGCGGACTTCCTCTTCGACGACGAGCGGGCCATGGTCCGCATCGACATGAGCGAGTACTCCGAGAAGCACGCCGTCGCCCGCCTCGTCGGGGCCCCTCCGGGCTACGTCGGCTACGAGGAGGGCGGCCAGCTCACCGAGGCCGTCCGGCGCCGGCCCTACTCCGTCGTGCTGCTCGACGAGGTGGAGAAGGCCCACCCGGAGGTGTTCGACATCCTCCTGCAGGTCCTCGACGACGGGCGCCTGACCGACGGCCAGGGCCGCACGGTGGACTTCCGCAACGTCATCCTGGTGCTGACCTCGAACCTCGGGTCGCAGTACCTGGTCGACCCGGAGCTCTCGCAGGCCACCAAGCACGACGCCGTCATGACCGCGGTCCGGGCGAACTTCAAGCCGGAGTTCCTCAACCGCCTCGACGACGTCGTCGTGTTCGACCCGCTGTCCACGCAGGAGCTGTCCCGGATCGTCGAGATCCAGGTGCAGCGCCTCGCCGACCGCCTCGCCGACCGCCGCTTCGTCCTCGACGTCTCCGACGCCGCGAAGGACTGGCTGGCCCTCACCGGCTACGACCCCGCCTACGGGGCGCGGCCGCTGCGCCGGCTGGTGCAGCGCGAGATCGGCGACAAGCTCGCCCGCGCGATCCTCTCCGGGGAGGTCCGCGACGGCGACACCGTCGAGGTCGACGTCGCCCGCGGCAGCTTCGACCTGGACGACCCGGCCTCGGCCGGGACGAACGGCCTCGTCGTCCGGCGGGCGGAGACGGCGCTGACCGTCTGAGACCGGCTCCTGCGACGCCCACCCGCCGGCCCGCGGGTGGGCGTCGCGCTGCCCGGCCTCAGCGCGACCGCGCCACCGCCGCCGCGGCCACCACGACCAGCCCCCGCCGCAGCACGTGGGCGCGTTCCCAGCGCGCCCGCGCCTCCCGCCAGCCGGGGGCCTCCTGCCCGGGCCGCCAGGTGCGCAACCGCTCGTTGATGGGCACGTGCACCCGCACGGTGAGGACGATCGCGCCCGCGACGGCGGCCACCGACCCCGCCCGCCACGCCGCGCCCGCCGGGTCCGGGCGGACCCGGGCCACGGCCGCGGCGGCGCCGGTGGCCATCGCGGCGACCGACAGGGCGGGGGCGAGGCGGCGCATGACGGCGTCGGCGCGCTGCTGGTGGTGCACGTAGTCGTCGAAACCCATCGCCCGGCGGCGCCGGCCGAAGGGTTCGGGGACGATCGCCAGCGCCAGCGCGGCGGTGCAGGCGTCGTGGACGCGGGACAGGGCGGCGGTGGACGGGAGGTTCACGCCCCGATCCTGGCGCACGGGCCGGGAAACGGCTGGTGCGGTGGCGGCCGGGACTGCGACGGTGGCGGGGTGCACGGGTCCGGGGGGAACCGACGGCGCTGGGCCGACCTGCCCGCGCCCGTCCACGACGCCGTCACGGAGGTCCTCGGCTCCCCGGCGGTGCGCGCGGTCTCGCAGTCGGGGGGTTTCTCCCCCGGAGCGGCCGAGCGGGTCGTCGCCGCCGACGGGACGCGGGCCTTCGTCAAGGCGGTGAGCGCCGCGCAGAACCCCGAGTCCCCCCGGCTGCAGGAGCGCGAGGCGCGGATCACCGCGGCGCTGCCGGCGGGAGTCCCCGCGCCGGGGTTCCGCGGGGCGCGGTGGGTGGGGGACTGGCACGTCCTGGTCCTGGACGGGTGCCGGGGCACCAGCCGGGCCTGCCCTGGCGGGCCGGCGACCTCGGTCCCGTGGTGGCGGCGCTGGACCGGCTGGTGGCGGTGGGGACGCCCTGCCCCGTCCCGGACCTGCCGACGGCGCGGGAAGCCCTCGCCGGGGAACTGCCGGAGCCCGCGCTGGACCTCCTCGACGGCGACAGCCTCGTCCACCTGGACCTGCGGGCGGACAACCTCCTGCTGACCCCCGCCGGGGCGGTCCTGGTCGACTGGCCGCACGCCTGCCGCGGACCCGCCTGGCTGGACCTGCTGACGCTGCTGGCCGAGGTCGACCGGCTGGGGGAGGAGGGTCTCGCCGAGCGCGTGCTCACCACCTCCGCGCTGACCCGCGACGTGGAGGCGGACGTGCTGACGACGGTGCTCGACGGGTTCCGCGCGTTCTTCCTCCACCGGGCCGCGCAGCCCGTCCCGCCGGGGTTGCCGACGCTGCGGGAGTTCCAGCGCGTCCAGGGCGAGGCGCTGGCGCGCTGGGTGGCCCGGCGGCGGGCACCCGCGCGCTGAGGACGCGGCCGGGGGTCAGCCGCGGCCGGCGCGTTCGACGATCTCGGTGGCGATGTCGCGCAGCTTGCGGTTGGTGTGCTGGGACTGCTTCGCCAGGTGCGCGAACGCCTCCTCCGGGCTGCAGCGCAAGCTCGCCACCAGCACCCCCTTGGCCTGCTCGATCACCGCCCGGGACTGCATCGCGACCTGCAGGTTGCCGTTGAGCGCCATCGAGGAGGCGTAGAGGGAGTGGTTCGCCAACGCGACCGCGGCGTAGGCGGCGAAGGCCTGCAACGTCTTCTCCGCGTCCTCGTCCAGGACGCCCTCGTCAAAGCGGTAGACGTTGATCCCACCCAGGATCCGCTGGGGCATCGGCATGCCCACGGAGAGGCTGCTGCGCACGCCCTGACGCGCAGCGACCGCGGCGAAGTCGGGGTAGACCTCCTCCGCGCCGGTGTCGTCCACGCGGATGACCTGCCCGCTCTGCGCGGCGTCGATGCAGGGGCCGAAGCCGCCCTCGTACTGCCGTTCGTCCAGCGCGGCGGCGAGGCTGCCGGTGAAGGCCGCGGAGCGGGCGCGGTCGCCTTCCAGCAACGTCACCGACACCTCCTCCGCCCCCGGCACGCACTCCTGGGCGAGCTGGGCCACCCGGGCCAGGACCTGGCTGAGGGGGGTCTCGCCCACGACGAGCGTGCTCAGCTCGGCGAACGCGTCCTGGGGGTCCATCAGCTCCCCCGCCGGCGGTGGGGTCGCCACAGCCGGTTCGACCGGTTCGGGCGGGGACGCGGGGGTCGGGGACGCGGGATCTGGGGACACGGGATCTGGGGACACTGGAGCTCCTCCACACGGGGCGCGGAGCTCGACGCCCCGCAACGGTTCCCGCCGCTGCAGAAGCGGTGACGGAACCTGCGAGAGCTGTGGGTCCAACCCGGGCCGCGACGCTCTCCCCCCTGGCCGGGGGGACGGAGCGCGGCAGTGGCGCAGTGGTCCCAGCCTACGCGTGTTCGGCGGTTCCGGGGGTCCGGAAGGAGCGGCGGTTCTCCAGGACGGGCAGCGCGGCCCGGGCGCGGGCCACCCGCTCCAGGTCCAGGTCGACGACGAGGTGCCCGCGCTCGGCGCCCAGGGCGGCGACGACGTCGCCGAGGGGGCCGACGACCCGGCTGTGCCCGACGCCCAGCGGGGCGGTCGACCCGCCGGCGAGCTCGCCCGGGTCGGCCTGGCCGCAGGCCACGACGAACGAGGTGCAGTCCAGGGCCCGCGCCCGCGCCAGCAGCTCCCACTGCTCGACCTTGCCCGGTCCCGCCCCCCAGGAGGCGGCCACCACGACGACCTGCGCCCCCCGGTCGGCGAGGGCGGTGAACAGGTCGGGGAACCGCAGGTCGTAGCAGGTCGCGAACCCCACCCCGACGCCGTCGACGTCGACGACCACCGGGTCCGTCCCGGGTTCGACGCTCTCGGACTCGACGAAGTCGAACGCGTCGTAGAGGTGGATCTTGTCGTAGTCGGCGTGCACCCCGGCGCCGCGCACCAGCAGGGTGTTGCGCACCCGGTCCCCGCCGCCGGGGGAGAACGCCCCGGCGACGACGGTGATCCCCGCCGCGTCGGCCAGCGCCGCCAGCTCCCCGGCCCAGGGCCCGTCGACGGGTTCGGCGACCGGGCCCAGCGGCACCCCGAAGCGGCACATCGTGGCCTCGGGCAGGACGAGGAGGCGGGCCCCCCGCCCGGCGGCGCGGGCGACCTCCTCCGCAACGAGGTCGAGGTTGGCGGCGGGGTCGTCGGTGCTGTTGATCTGGGCCAGGGCGATGCGCACGGGGGCTCCTCGGTCGTGCTCGGCGGGTGGTCCGGTGGTGTACACATGTCGTGTGCCAGGACGGTCGACAGGTCGGGAACGGGCTTACCAGTACCTCCGCGACGAGGTGCTCGTGGACCCCTCCGTCCAGGGCACCTTCCTCAACGAGCTGGATCTCGCGACGCGGGTCGGCGTCTCCCGGACCCCGGTGCGCGAGGCGCTGCTGCTGCTGGTCTCGGAGGGCCTGGTGGAACTGGTGCCCCAGCGGGGAGCCTACGTCCCGGTGCTCACCGGGCGGCAGGTCAGCGAGCTCATGGACCTGCGCGGCGCGTTGGAGCGGCACGCCGCCACCCGGACGGTGGCGGCGGGGACCGTCCCGTTCGCGGCCCTGGAGGAGGCGCTGGACCAGCAGCGCCTCCTCCTGGGCGGCGGGGGCGGAACGGATGCCGCCCGCCGGTTCATCGAGTGGGACCGGGTGTTCCACTCGGTTCTCGTCGACGCCGTCGGCAACGGGTTGCTGTCCTCCACCTACGCGAACCTGCGGGTGCGGCAGGTGCGCATCGGCGTTCAGGCCCTGTACTCCGCCGCCGGCCGTCAGGAGACGGTGTGCGAGGAGCACCGGCGCATCGTCGACGCGCTGGCCGCCGGGGACGTGGCCGAGGCGCACGCGGCGATCGACGAGCACCTGCAGGTCACGCTGCGCGTCCTGCTGGCCGCTTAGCCGCGTTCTCCGCCAGCAGCGCGTCGTCCTCGGCGGGGTCGGGGTCGCGCCCGAGGGCGAGCCCGACGAGCGTCACGACCGCGGCCACGGCGATGTAGACGGCGATGGCGGTCCCGCTCCCGGTCGCGTCGAGCAGGGCGGTGAACGCCAGCGGCGCGAGCGCCCCGCCGAAGATCCCGGCGATCGTGTAGGCCAGCGAGGAGCCCGTGTAGCGCAGCCGGGGCGAGAACTGCTCGGTCACGAACGCGGCCTGGGGCCCGTACATGCAGGCGTGGATGGCCAGGCCGACGACGACGCCGACCGTCAGCGCCACGTGGGAACCGCCGTCGACGAGGGCGAAGAACGCGAACGGCCACACGATCGCGCACACCGCGCCGATCGCGTACAGCAGGCGCCGGTTGACCCGGTCGGACACCGCGCCGGCCAGCGGCATGAGGAACAGCTGGCAGGCGGACCCGACGAGGACGGCGGCCAGGACCTGACCGCGGGAGAACCCGACGACGGTGGTGCCGTAGGTCAGGACGAACACCGTGAACATGGCGTAGAGGACGTCCGGGCCGACGCGGGAGCAGATGGCGGCGACCAGCCCGCGCGGGGACGTCCGGAACACCTCGCGCACCGGGGCCGAGGGGGCGTCGCCGCGTTCGGCGATGGCCTGGAACACGGGGGTGTCCTCCAGCTTGAGCCGGATCCACAACCCGAAGGCGACGAGCAGTGCGGAGAGCAGGAACGCGATGCGCCAGCCGCCGCCCTCGAACGTCTCCTCGCTCATCGTCACGGTGAGCAGGCCCAGGACGCCGTTGGCGAGCAGGTTGCCCGCCGGCGGCCCGACCTGGGCGGCGGAGGAGTAGAACCCGCGGCGGCGGGGGTCACCGAACTCGGCGGAGAGCAGGACGGCCCCGCCCCACTCGCCCCCGACCCCGACGCCCTGGGCGAAGCGCATGAGCACCAGCAGGACCGGGGCGGCGACGCCGATGGTGGCGTAGGTGGGCAGCAGGCCGATGACGAAGGTCGCGATCCCGATGAGCAGCAGCGTCGCGACGAGGACCTTCTTCCGTCCGATCACGTCGCCCAGCCGCCCGAACAGGATCCCGCCCAGCGGGCGGGCGACGTAGCCGACGGCGTAGGTCGAGAACGCCAGCAGCGTCCCGGTCAGCGGGTCGGAGGAGGGGAAGAAGAGCTGCGGGAGGACGAGGGCCGAGGCGCTGGAGTAGACGGCGAAGTCGTACCACTCCAGCGAGGTCCCGGTGAGGCTGGCGGCGTAGGCCTTGCGGACCGAGGCGCGGGACACGCCCGTCGCCGGTGCTGCGGCGTCCATGGTGTTCCTCTCGTGCGTCGTGCGGGACCGGACGGGATGTCCCGACGGTAGTGCATGCGAGGTGTATGCAACAGGTGTTAGCGTCGACACCTCCGACGAAGCGACAGGAGCACCCGTGTCCGTCCCCACCACCGTCCCCCGCGCCGCCGTCCCCGCCCACCTCGGCCACCTCGACCTCGAACTGCCCGACGGCGAGGTCCGCTCCGTCACCGTCGCGCGCCTGCTCAACGCCGGGTACGCCGGACGGGACCAGGCCGAGGTCGCCCGGCACATCGCCGAGCTCGCCGAGCTGGGGGTACCGGCCCCCGCGACGACGCCCGCCCTCTACCCCGTGTCCCCCTACCTCGCCGCGCAGGCCGACGTCGTCCCCGTGCAGCACGAGCGCACCTCCGGCGAGGCCGAGTGGGCGCTGGTCGTGTCCGGGCCCGACCCCGAGGACGTGCTGCTGACCGTCGCCTGCGACCACACCGACCGCGCCCTGGAGGTTCACGGGGTCGCGTGGAGCAAGAACGCGAGCCTCGACGTCCTCGGGCGACGGGCCTGGCGGCTCGTCGACGTCGAGGACCACCTGGACCAGCTGCGCCTGCGGGCCTGGGTCCACGCCGGCGACGGCCCCGGGACCCTCGTCCAGGACGCCCCCCTCGCCGCGCTGCTGCCCCCCTCGTACTGGCTGGACGCGCTGCGCGCGCGCGGTCTCGCGACCCCGGGGACGGTGCTGCTCAGCGGGACGGTCGCCATGGTCCCGGGGGTGGACCAGTTCGCCCGCCGCTGGAGCGTCCGGCTGGAGGACCCGGTGCGCGGGGACGCCCTCGAGCTCGGCTACCGCGTCGACGTCCTGCCCGCGGCCGTGGGCTGAGGCGGCGGTGGGCACCGGGCGGGCGCGACCCGCGCAGGAGTTCGCCGAACCCGCCGGGCCGTGGGTCCCGGCCCCCGCCCCCGCGCGCGGGGTGTGGAACCGGGTGCTCGGCGGGGAGGGCGACGACGCGGCGCTGCTGCAGCGCTACGAGCCCGGCGGGACCAGCGGGACGGAGGTGCTGCGGCACGAGCACTGGGAGGAGGTCTACGTCCTCTCCGGTGCGCTCACCGACCTCACCAGCGGGGTGGTCGCGACGGCCGGCACGTACGCGTTCCGCCCGCCGGGCATGCCGCACGGCCCGTACCGCAGCGAGGGCGGGTGGGAGGCGCTCGTCACCACCTGCCCGGCTGCCGCCACCACCCGCCCGGCTGCCGCCGACTGAGGCCGGGCGTCGGCGACCGCTCCCGCCAGCGGGGATGATGGGGGGGTGAGCACCGCCGAGACCGAGACGCTGGAGACGACCGCCGAGGTCGCGCGAGCCACGGCCGCGCAGGTCCTGGCCGAGGCCTCCCGCCGCCGCACCATCGCCGTCATCAGCCACCCCGACGCCGGCAAGTCCACGCTGACCGAGGCGCTGGCCCTGCACGCCAACGCCATCCGCGAGGCCGGGCACGTCCACGGCAAGGCGGGCCGGGCCGGGGTCGCCACCGACTGGCAGGACATGGAGAAGCAGCGCGGCATCTCGATCAGCTCCGCGGTGCTGCAGCTGGACCACCGCGGGATGGTCGTCAACGTCGTCGACACCCCCGGTCACGCCGACTTCTCCGAGGACACCTACCGCGCCCTCACCGCCGTCGACGCGGTGATCATGCTGGTGGACGCGGCCCGCGGCATGGAGGTCCAGACCCGCAAGCTCTTCGGCGTCTGCAAGCAGCGCGGCCTGCCCGTGATCACCGTCGTCAACAAGTGGGACCGCCCCGGGCAGGAGGCGCTCGCCCTGCTCGACGAGATCGAGTCGGTGACCGGCCTCAAGCCCACGCCGATCACCTGGCCCGTCGGGATCGCCGGCGACTTCCGGGGCCTGCTGGAGCGCGGCAGCGGCGAGTACGTGAAGTACACCAAGGCCCCCGGCGGCGCGACGCGCGCCCTGGAGCAGCGGATGAGCGCCGCGGACGCCGCGGCCCTGGAGGGCCCGTCGTGGCAGCAGGCCCTGGAGGAGCACGAGCTGCTCTCCGAGACCGGCGCCGACCACGACGAGGAGGAGTTCCTCGCCTTCCGCACGACCCCCGTCTACTTCACCGCCGCCGTGGCGAACACCGGCGTGGGGCAGGTCCTCGACGCCCTCGTCGACGTCGCGCCCTCCCCCCACGACCAGCGCGACGTCGCGGGCGCGACCCACACCCTCGCCGAGGGCTTCAGCGCGCAGGTGTTCAAGACCCAGACGGGGATGAACCCCGCCCACCGCGACCGCCTCGCCTTCGCGCGGATCCACTCCGGGGTGTTCCACCGCGGCATGACCGTCCGCGACGACCGCAGCGGGCGGCCCATGGTGCTCAAGCACGTCCAGACCGTCTTCGGCGCCGACCGCTCCACCGTCGACGTGGCCTGGCCCGGCGACGTCATCGGCCTCGTCAACGCCCGCCACGTCGTCGTCGGCGACACGCTCTCCGAGAACGGGCGGATCTCCTACCCGCCGCTGCCGGTGTTCGCCCCGGAGCACTTCCGCACCGTGCGCCCCGCCGACCTGCGCGTCGGCAAGCAGTTCCGCCAGGGGCTGCGCGAACTGGACGCCGAGGGCGTGGTGCGCGTCCTGACCTCCGACTCCCGCGGCGACGGCGAGCCCGTCGTGAGCGCGGTCGGCGCGCTGCAGTTCGACGTCGTCCAGTACCGGATGACCCACGAGTTCCGCTCGCCGGTGCTGTTCACCGAACTGCCCTACACGACGGCCCGGATCATCGACGCCGCTGACGCCCCGCTGCTGCGGGCCCACCGCGGCACCGAGGTCGTCCACCACACCGACGGGCGCACCTTCGCCCTCTTCACCGACGAGTGGCGCGTCCGCAGCTTCGAGCGCGACAACCCCGGCGTCCGGCTCGAGGAGCTCGTCGCGACGAGCTCCTGACGAGCCGGACGGGACCTCAGCCCAGCAGGTCCGCGATCTCCGCCCAGGACGACACCACGACGACGACCCCGGCCTCCCGCAGCGCCTCGCGGCGGGCGTCGCGCTCGGCCTCGGCGACGAACTGCACCGTCCCGATCGTGGGGAACCCGGCGGCGACCGCGGACAGGGCGCCGTTGAGGGAGTCCTCGACCGCCACGGCCTCGTCGGGGGTGACCCCGAGCTCCTTCCCGGCGAACGCGTAGACCGCCGGGTCCGGCTTGCTCGTGGGCACGTCGAGGGAGTCCTCGGCGCTGAAGCGGCGGGCGGGGTCGAACAGCTCCGCGAGGTCGGTCACGTCCAGGCAGGCCCCCAGGCGCGAGGTCGCGCTGGAGGTCACCGCCGCCAGCGAGAACCGCCGGGACAGCGCCACCAGGGGGTCGCGGACGGCGGGGTCCGGGCGCAGGACCGTGCGCAGGTGCGCGGTCACGACGTCCTTCTCCTCCTCGACCCAGGCGTCCAGGTCCGCGGCGCCCAGGTCGCGGCCGTAGCCGCGGGCCAGCTCCTGCGCCGCGGCCCGGAAGTTCTTCCCGTTGGTCATGCCCTGCAGCTCCTGGGGGCTGAAGGGCCGTTCGGCCCCCAGCTCGGCCAGGAACCGGTTCGTGACGTCCGCGGACGCCGCGTAGGCCGGTTCCTCCGAGGGGAACATCGTGCCGTCGGCGTCGCAGAGCAGGGTCGTGATCCGCGCGGGTTCCAGCGGGACGGGGCGGGTGCTCACCGGGCGGCCCCCGCGGTCGCGACGTCCGCGCGGTCGGTCACGTCCAGCTCCACGTCCAGGTCCCTCTCGACGTTCAGTCCCAGGTACAACGCGATGACCTCCCGCGGTCCTTGTTCCTCCAGCGCCCGCAGCGCCACCTCGACCCCGGCCACGAACCCCGCGTCGTCGCCCAGGCCGCCGAACACGCTGCGCTCGGTGAGCAGCGCCTCCGGCTCCGTCAGCCCCTCGCGGGCCAGCTCGACCAGCCGCTCGGACAGCGGCCCCGAGACCGGCACGTCGTTCCCGGCGTAGTCGTAGCCCCGCAGGAACCTCATCCAACCGGCCACCGCGAGCAGCAGCAACTGGTGGGGGCGGCCGGCCTCGATCGCGGCCGACACCGAGGGGAAGACGTAGTCGGGCATCTTGGTGGACCCGCGCCGGCCCAGCCGGCCGAGCTGGTCGCCCATCTTGGGGTTGGAGAAGCGCCGGACCAGGCTGCGCCGGTAGTCCTCGAGGTCCACCCCGGGCACCGGGGGCAGCAGCGGCGCGATCTCGTCGTCCATGAGGTGTTCCAGGTAGGCGCGGAACGTGTCGTCGGCCAGGACCTCGTCGATGGTCGAGAACCCGGCCAGGATGCCCAGGTAGGCCAGTGCGCAGTGGCTGGCGTTGAGCATCCGGGTCTTCATGGCCTTGTAGGGGGCCACGTCCTCGACGAACTGCACGCCGACCCGGTCCAGCGGGGGCCGGCCGTTGCAGAAGGAGTCCTCGACGATCCACTGGGTGAAGGGCTCGGTGATCACCGGCCACCGGTCGTCGACCCCGGTCGCCGCGGCGATCGCGTCGCGCTCCTCCGGGGTGGTCGTCGGGGTGATCCGGTCGACCATGCTGCCCGGGAACGCGACCTCGGCCTCGATCCAGTCCGCCAGCTCCGGGTCGCGCAGCCGGGCGAAGGACGCGACCGCGGTGCGGGCGGCCGCGCCGTTGTCGGGCACGTTGTCGCAGGACAGGACCGTGAACGGCACCAGACCCGCCCGCCGTCGCCGGTTCAGGGCCTCGGCCAGGAACCCGAACACGGTCCGCGGCGCCGCCGGGTCCGCCAGGTCGGCGCGCACGTCGTCGTCGTCGGCGTCGAACTCCCCGGTGTGGGGGTCGATGCGGTACCCCGTGCCCGTGATGGTCAGGGTGACCAGCCGGGTCTCCTCGTCGGCCAGCGTCCGCAGCACCTCCTCCGGGTCGTCGGGGGCGAACAGGTAGCGGTCGACGACGCCGACGACGCGGGCCCGGTCGGCGTCGTCCCCGCGCTCGACCAGCAGGTACAGGCGGTCCTGGTCGGCCATGACCTGCCCCATCTCGGGGCTGCGCAGACCGACCCCGACCAGACCCCAGCCGGTCTCACCGGTGCGGGCCAGGTCGTCGAGGTACACGGCCTGGTGGGCGCGGTGGAAACCCCCGACCCCGATGTGGACGATCGCGGGCCGCAGGGCGGACCGGTCGTAGCCGGGGACGGCGACGTCGGCGGGCAGGTCGCCGAGGTTCTCCTCGCGCAGGGCGACGGGGCGCGGAGGGGTGGGCGCGCTCACCGGGCCCACCGCGCGCGCAGGGCCAGCAGGGCCTCGCCCGGGCGGGGGAGGCGCGCGGAGAGGGTGGTGAACAGGTCGCGACGGATCAGGTGGCCGGCGTGCTCGCCGTGCACCTGCCCGGGGCCGGGGGTGGGAGTGCTCACGATGTCCGTTCCGTTGTCGGGTCGGCGACTGGTCTGCATGCGGCGGCCGACGAGGCTGAGGACCACGTCGGTGAGTCCGGGGTTGAACTTCTCCCCGAGGATGAAACCCAGCGAGGCCCCGCCCACGACGGCCTGGCGCCGGGGGTGGGTGGCCATCCGGACGACGACGTCGGCCACCAGCTCGGGGGCGTAGGGCGGCGGCGGGGGCTTGGTCAGGTGGCTGGTGCGGTTGCGGGAGTTCTCCCAGAACGGGGTCCCGATCCCGGCCGGCAGGATCGTGCTGACCGCGACCGGGGAGCCGGCGTGGGCCAGTTCCACCCGCAGGGCGTCGTAGAAGGAGCGGGCGGCGAACTTCGACGCCGTGTAGGGGGCGTGGAAGGGCAGCGAGCGGACCCCCTCGACGGAGGCCATGCCGACCAGGACACCACCGCCGGAACGTTCCAGCGCGGGCACGGCCACCTTCGCCGCGGCCACGTGCCCGAGGTAGTTCACCTCCGCGACGCGGCGGAACTCCTCCAGCGGGATGTCGTCGACGGTCCCGTAGACGCTGACCCCGGCCATCGTGACCCAGGTGTCGACGCGGCCGTGGGCGCTCTCCGCGGCCGCGACCAGCGCCTGCAGGTCCTGGACGCGGGTGATGTCGGCCCGGAACGCCTGCGCCCGGCCCCCGGCGGCGGTGATCTCCTCGACGAGGGTCCGCAGCGCCTGCTCCCCGCGGGAGGCGCACACGACCGTCGCGCCCCGGCGGGCGAACTCCAGGGCGGTGGCGCGGCCGATGCCGCTGGAGGCGCCGAGGACGACGACCACCTGCTCCGCGACGTCTCGCCTGGTCACGGGGTCTCCTCCGGTGCGTCGGTGGGGCGGGGGTCGAAGGTGCCGGCGGCGAGCAGCACGAGCGCCTCCTGCAGTTCGGCGGTCAGGTGCGGGTCGTCGGCGAGGGTCCCGAGCAGCGCGTGGTGCTGCCGCAGCATCGTCCTCGCGTCGCCGCCGCTGCCCGGCAGCGTCAGGAGCCAGACGGCGACCGCGAGGACGAGGTGGCGCCGGGGGCGGTAGTGGTCCAGCGCCTGGCGCAGGGAGGGCAGCACCACGGCCGACACCGCCGCGGACCCGCTGCGCGGCAGCGGCTCGTCCGCCCCGGCGAGGCGGGCGAGGACCGCGGCCCGGTACCCGGGGAGGTCGACGCCGGGGACGTGCAGCAGCGACGACGCCGCCTCCTCCAGGAAGCCGCCGAGGAAGGCCCGCACCCGCGGGTCGGCCAGGGCCTCGGCGGTGGTCCGGGCCCCCGCGGTCCCCCCGACCAGGCCCAGCGCGCAGCGGGCCCCGTCGAGCAGGTGCATCCGCAACTGCTCGTGGGGCGCGGTGTGCGTCACCAGGTGAGCGCCGGCCTCCTCCAGCGGGGGACGGCCGTGGCCGAAGTCGTCCTCGACGACCCAGCGGAACGGCAGGGCGGACCCGCCCGGCAGCGTCGGGTCGACCAGGCTGCCGGGGAACCGGACGTCGCGCCCGATCCAGTCCGCGAGCAGGGGGTCCGTCCGCCGGGCCAGTTCGAGGACGGCGTCGCGGGTGCGGGCCCCGTTGCGCGGCACGGGGTCGCAGGAGAGCACCGTGAAGGGGGGAAGGCCCGCGTCCCGCCGGCGGGCCAGGGCCCGCACCAGGTAGCCGTGGGCGATCCGGGCGGCGGGGTGCTCGGGTGCCGCGCAGAGGCCGAAGAACTCCTGCTCCTCGGAGACCCGCAGCGTGACCAGCCTCGTGGCGGGGTCGGCCAGGACGTCGAGGACGGCGGCGGAGTCGTCGGCGGAGGTCGTGAACTCGGTGAGCACCTCGACCTCGCGGAACTCCGGGGAGGACGTCCCGGGCAGCTGCACGCGGTGGTCGCGCTCGCGGTCCAGGCGGATCAGCCCGTCCTCGCCCGGGGGGCGCAGCTCCACGTGCACCAGCCCCCAGTCGTCGCTGAGGCGCCGTCGCACGACCTCGTGCAGGCAGACCGCGTGGTGCGCCAGCCGCAGGCCGCCCACCCCGAGGTGGACGACCGCGGGGGTGCGCAGCCCCCGGTCGCCGGCGACGGCGGGCTCCGGGGTCTCGGTGGGGGTGGATCGGAGGGGGGTCTCGTCGGACCAGGTGGTGCTCATGGGGTGCCTGACTGCCACCGGGGCATCGGGAGAGCGACGTCGTGGGACGGGGTCTCCGGGGGGCGGCCGCCAGTTCGACCGGCTGCGCGGGGACCACCCGCGCAGGACCCAGCCGGTTCCCCGGCTGGCGGTTCCAGTCCACCACCGGAGCCGGGACCCGGCAACCCGGCGCCCGGCGCCGCCTCGGCGCCGCCTCAGCGCCCGGCGAACCGGCCCGGGGTCGTCCCCAGCACGCGGCGGAAGTGCCGGTTCAGGTGGGACTGGTCGTGGAAGCCGGCGAGGACCGCGGCCTCGGCCGGACGGTGACCGGCGAGCAGCAGCCGGCGGGCCAGGTCGACCCGCCGGGTCGTGAGGTAGGCGTGCGGCGGCATCCCGACCTCCCGGGTGAACGTGCGCACCAGGTGCGCGCCGGTGACGCCGAGCTCGTCCGCCGCGCGCGCCAGCGCCAGGCCCTCGACCACGTGCGCGTCCAGCAGCGACCGCAGCCGACGCGCCAGCGGCTGGTCGCGCGCCGGCGCCGCGGGCGCGCGGGAGAGGTGGGCGCCGACGGCGTCGACCAGGACGGCGGCCCGCGACTGCACCTCCAGCGGCTCGCGCCCGTCCAGCAGACCCGCGTGCAGCTGCCGCACCGCCGCGGCCAGCCGCGGGTCGGGCAGTTCCGGGGCGTCGGCGGCCCGCCCGGCCAGGGCCGGGGGCAGCGCGTCGCCCTCCAGGTAGAGGACCCGCTTGCGGAACCCCGCGCTCGTCGCGGCGCGCCCGTCGTGGGGGACGTGCGGGGGCAGCACCGTCACCAGCGAGCCGGTGCCGTGCGCGCGGTGGCCCAGGTCGTAGCGGACCGCGCCCGCGTCCACCAGCAGGACCGTCCAGGTGTCGTGGACGTGCAGGGGGTAGGCGTGCGCCACGAACCGCGCGTGCAGGACCTCGGCGATCCCGGGCACGTCCGGGCGCCAGCTGCGGACGAGGTCACCACCGGCTGCTCCCACCTCAGGAACGTACAAGACCCGGCGGGGCGCGGACCCGGACGATCGGCCCGTGAACGACCACGACCACGGCCACGACCGGGAACACGACCACGACCCCGCTCCCGTCCGCTTCGACACCAAGACCGCCGTCCTGGTCCGCGACGACCTCGCGACGTGGCAGCGGCTCAACGTCGCCGCGTTCCTCGCCAGCGGGATCACGGCCGCCCACCCCGACCTCGTCGGGGAGCCCTACGCCGACGCCGACGGCGCGGCCTACCTCGCGCTGCTGGGCCGGCCCGTCCTGGTCCTCGAGGGCGACCGCGACGTGCTGCGGACCGCGTGCACCCGCGCCGCGGGACGGCGGCTGCCGGTGGCGGTCTTCACCGCGGACATGTTCACGACCGGCCACGACGCGGCCAACCGGGCCGCGGTGGCCGCGGTCGCCGGGGCCGACCTCGACCTCGTGGGGCTCGCCCTGCACGGGCCGAAGAACGCCGTCGACAAGGTCCTCAAGGGCGCCCACCCGCACCCGTGAGGCGCGGGCTACGGTCGCGGGCGTGACCCCGACCGACCCCTCGCCCCGGCTCGACGTCCTCGACTGGCGCCGGCGCGTCGGCGCCCTCTACGCCGACGTGCGCGCCGCCGCCGACCCCGCCGAGGGGCACGCCCGGTGGGTGGCCGGCCGCGACGAGCTGTTCGCCACCCACCCCGCCAGCCCGCTGCTGCCCGCCGACCGGGCCGCGTTCACCGGTCTGCCCGTGGCCCCCTACGACCCGGCCGCGCGCTTCGTCGTCCCCGTCGAGCCCGCCCCGCCGCTGACCCGCGAGGCCGCCACCGGCACCGACGGCACCGTCTCCTTCGAACGCGTCGGGACCGTCGCCCTGGCCGGCGTCGGCACCCTCGACGTGTGGTGGCTGGACCAGTACGGCGGGGGCCTGTTCCTGCCGCTGAAGGACCCCGGCCCCGGCTACGGCGGCGGGCGCTACGTCCTGGACACCGTCAAGGGCGCCGACCTCGGCAGCACCGCCGCGGGCCTCGTCGTGGACCTGAACTTCGCCTACCCGCCCAGCTGCGCCTACGACCCGGCGTGGGCCTGCCCGCTGCCCGCGCCCGGCAACACCGTCGCGGTCGCCGTGACGGCCGGGGAGGCCGCCGGGGACTGGGCCGCGCGCTAGGTCAGTCCAGCCCGCCGCCCTGGGCCGGGACCGCCGCCGCCAGCCGCTCGCGCAGGTCCAGGGTGCGCGGCGCCCGTCCCCGCCGCCACGCGCCCAGCAGCTGCTCGGTGGCGTCGTCGTCGCCGGCGCAGCGGAACATCCCCAGCGTGTAGATGCGGGAGGCCTCCTCGGCCTGGCGGTGCCAGGAGAACTCCTCGCCCAGGTGCAGGTAGACGTCGACGTCGTCGCCGCGGCTGTCGAGGACCTCGTCGGCGAGGACCACGGCCTCGCGCAGGTGCCCGCACACCAGCAGCGCCGAGACGACGTAGCAGCGGGTGTCGGGGGCGACGACGTCGCCGGTGGCCAGGGCCTGCCGCGCCAGGCGCAGCGCCCGGCTCGCGTCCCCGGCGAAGGCGGCGTGCTCGCTGGCCGCCACCAGCAGCCGGCCGCGCGAGACGGAGTCCCCCGGGACCGCCCGCCGAGCCCAGGACTGCAGGAGGTCCGCGACGGCTCGTTGGCCCCGGGCGTCGTTCGCCGCGTTCAGTTCGACCCGCTCGAGGTCGTCGCAGCTGACAGGTGCTCGCACCGTTGGGAATCTAGTGAGGGGAAGGGTCCGCGTCGCCCCCGCGGAGGCCGTTCGGGCAGGGTTCACGCGTTCGGCGCAAGCTCCACCACGACGGGGGCGTGGTCGGAGGCGCCCTTGCCCTTGCGCTCCTCGCGGTCGATGGTCGCCCCGCTCACCCGCGCCGCCAGCGCGGGGGAACCGAGGACGAAGTCAATCCGCATGCCCTGCCGCTTGGCGAAGCGCAGCTGCTGGTAGTCCCAGTAGGTGTAGGTGCCCGGACCGGGGGCGTGGGGGCGCACCACGTCGGCGAACCCGGCCTCCACCAGCGCGGTGAACGCCGCCCGCTCCGGGGCGGACACGTGCGTGGCGCCGGCGAAGGCCTCCGGGTCCCACACGTCCTCGTCGGTGGGGGCGATGTTGAAGTCGCCCACCAGCGCCACCTGGGCGGCGGGGTCCTGCGCCAGCCACCCCCGCCCGGCCTCGCGCAGCCGCTCCAGCCACTCCAGCTTGTAGGGGTAGTGCGGGTCCTCCAGCCCGCGCCCGTTGGGCACGTACAGGCTCCACACCCGCACCCCGCCGCACAGCGCGCCGACCGCGCGGGCCTCGACCACCGGCGGCTCCCCGAAGCGCGGGACGTCGGGGGAGAAGGCCGTGCTCACGTCCTCCAGGCCGACCCGGGAGAGCAGGGCCACCCCGTTCCACTGCGACAGCCCGTGGTGGGCCACCTCGTAGCCGAGGTCGCGGAAGGCCTGCTCGGGGAACTGCTCGTCCTTGCACTTGGTCTCCTGCAGCGCGACGACGTCGACGTCGCTGCGGTCGATCCAGGCCAGGACCCGGTCCAGGCGGGCGCGGACGGAGTTCACGTTCCAGGTGGCGAGGCGCACGCGCCGGACGTTACCGCGCGCCCCGCGGAGCGCCCCCCCGGGCGAGTCGTCAGACGACTACGCTCGGGCCCCCGACGGCAGCACACCCCTGGAGGCCCCCCGTGCCCAGCGAGCCCCCCGCCGGGGTGGCGGACCCCGCCCCGGCGCGCACCCCGCCGCCCCCGCCCTCCCAGACGGACGTGGTCGTCGAGGGCATCAAGTCGATGATCTTCGACGGGACCCTGGGACCGGGCCAGCGCCTGCCCGTCGAGGCCGACCTGGCCCGGACCCTGGGCGTCTCCCGCGGCCCGCTGCGCGAGGGGGTCCGGGCCCTGTCCCACCTCGGCGTCCTGGAGACCCGCCAGGGCGCGGGCACCTACGTCACCGCGCTGGACCCCTCGCTGCTGCTGGCCCCGATGGCCTTCCTCGTCGACCTGCAGCAGCCGGGTGGTTCCCCCGCCCTGCACGCCGTGCGCCGCGTGCTGGAGACCGAGGCGGCGGCGCTGGCGGCCCGCTCCATCGACGACGAGGCCCTGGCGGCGGCCGAGGAGGCCCTCGCCGCGGTGTCCGGCCCGGAGCCGGTGGACCCGCGGGAGTTCGTCGAGGCCGACATCCGCTTCCACCAGGTCATCGCCCGGGCCTGCGGCAACCCCGTGCTGGCGGTGCTGGTGGAGGCGTTCGCCGGCCGCACGGTGCGCGCCCGGGTGTGGCGGGCCGTCGCCGACGAGCAGGCCGTGGCCCGCACGACCGAGGAGCACCGCGCGATCCTCGCCGCGCTGCGCGACCACGACCCCGACCGGGCGCGGCTGCGGATGGGTCACCACCTGCTGGCCGTGGAGGACTTCCTGGCCGGGCACGCCTGAGGGTGGGCGTGCGCCGGCGCGCGGCGGCCCGCACGATGCCCGGGTGACCCCCGCCCCGCCGCCCACCCCATCGCCCGCCCCGCCGCTGCGGGGGCGCACCGTCGTCGTCACCGGCGCCAGCTCCGGCATCGGGGCCGCCGCCGCGCGCCGCTTCGCACGGGCCGGTGCGCGGGTCGTGCCCGTCGGCCGCGACCCCGAGCGCACCCGGGCGCTCGCCGCGGAGCTGGGGGTGGAGCCGCTGCTGGTGGACGCCGCCCGCCTCGACGACGTCCGCCGCCTCGCCGGCGACCTGCTGGAGCGGTGCGACCGGATCGACGTGCTGGCCAACAACGCGGGGGGCTCCAGCGCGCGCCGGACGGAGACCCCGGACGGTCACGAGACGACGTTCCAGGTCAACCACCTCGCGCCGTTCCTGCTGACCGCGCTGCTGCGGGAGCGGATCGAGGCGACGCCGGGGGCCCGGGTCGTCACCACCTCCAGCGCCGCGAACCTCCTCGGGCGCGTCGACCTCGACGACCTGGACTCGCGCCGGGGCCGGTACCGGGGCTTCCGCGTCTACGCGACGACGAAGCTGGAGAACGTCCTCTTCACCCGGGCCCTGAGCCGGCGCCTGGGGGGCACGGCGACGGCCTCGTGCTTCCACCCCGGGGTGGTGGCCACCCGCTTCGCGCGGGACTCGGTGGTGGCGGGGGTCCTGTACCGGACACCGCTGCGGCGCGTCCTGGCCGTCACGCCCGAGGAGGGGGCCGAACCGCTGTGGCGGCTGGCGGTGCGCCCCGACCCGGAGACGGTGGACGGCGCCTACCTGGACCGGCTGGCCCCGGGACGGGTGAACCGGCAGGCCGACGACGTGGAGCTCGCGGAGCAGCTGTGGGTCCGGTCGGCGCAGCTGGTCGGCGTGCCGGCCTGACGCCCGCCCGGGCCGGTCACCGCCGGTCCGCGCCCCCGGGCTCCGGCGGCAGCTCCGGCAGCGGCGTCCGGGGGTCGACCAGCCCCTCCGCGCGGACCGCCGCCCACACCTCCGCCGGCACGTCGGCGCCGAGCAGCCCGACGTTGCGCGCCACCTCCTGCGGGCTGCGCACCCCCACGACGGCGGCGGCCACCACGGGGTGGGCCAGCACCGCCTGCAGGGCCAGAGCGGGCAGCGTCGTCCCGTGCTCGCGCGCGATGTCGGCCAGGCGGCGGGCGCGGGCCAGGACGTCCGCGGGGGCGGGCCGGTAGCGGTAGGTGGCGTCGTCGCCGGGGCGGTCCACCGCGAGGACCCCGGACCCGAACACCCCGCCGAGGACGACCGACGTCCCGCGCTGCGCCGCGGCGGGGAGCAGGTCGTCGAGGGCGGACTGGTCCAGCAGGTCGTAGCGCCCGGCGACGAGGACGACGTCGAGGGGGAACTCCCGCACGAACCGCGTCAGCGGTGCGGTGGCGTTCATCCCCGCCCCCACCGCCCGCACCAGGCCCTCCTCGCGCATCCGCAGGAGTTCCGGGAACGCCCCGGCGCGGGCCTCGTCCTCGTGATCGTCCGCGTCGTGCACGAGCAGCACGTCCACCGCGTCCAGGCCGAGCCGTTCCAGGCTCTCCTCCAGGCTGCGCCGGACCCCCGCCGCGGTGAAGTCCCACACCCGCCGTCGGTGCGCGGGGACGTCGAAGATCCCGTCGCGCCCGTGCGGCGGGGGTTGCGGGACGAGCAGCCGGCCCACCTTGGTGCTCAGCACGAAGCTCTCGCGCGGCCGGGTCCGCAGCACCGCGCCCAGGCGTTCCTCGGACAACCCCAGCCCGTAGTGCGGCGCGGTGTCGACGTAGTGGACGCCGGCGTCCAGCGCGGCCCGCACGGTGGCGGCGGCGACGTCGTCGGGAACCGCGGCGTAGAGGTTCCCGACGCCGGCGCCGCCGAACCCCAGCACCGGGACCCGGAGCCCGGAACCCCCCAGCGGACGGGTGGGCAGGTCGGGAGCGGCGGCGGTCACGCCCGCACCGTAGGGGGAACGCGCAGGCCGTGCATCCCGCCGTCGACCGCGACCACCGCCCCGGTCACCGCGCCGGAACGGCGGTCGGCGAGGTGGACGATCTCGTGGGCGACCTCGTCGGCCTCCACGAGCCGCCCGCCGGGCTGGCGCGCGGCCAGCGCGGCGAGCTCCGCCGCGGGGTCGTCGGCGGCGTCGAGGAGGCGCTGGACCCACGGGGTGCGCGCGGTCCCGGGGTTCACGCAGTTCACCCGGATCCCCTCGGCGAGGTGGTCGGCGGCCATGGCCAGGGTGAGGGCCTGCACCGCGCCCTTCGTCGCGGAGTACAGCGCCCGCTGCGGCAGGCCCGCCCACGCCGCGATGGAGCAGGTGTTGACGATCGCGGCGTGCGGGGACGCCCGCAGGGCCGGCAGCGCGGCGCGGGTGGCGCGGACGGCGCCGACGACGTTGACGTCGAACACCCGGTGCCACTCGGCGTCGTCGTTGTCGGCGACCGTGCCCCGCGCCCCGGTGCCGGCGTTGTTGACGAGGACGTCGAGCCCGCCGAGGCCCTCCACCGCCGCCGCCACCGCGGCCCGCACGGCGCCGTCGTCGGTGAGGTCGGCCACGACGGCGAGCGCGTCGCCCGGCACGGCGGGGGAGTCCTCGAAGACCCGGTCCAGGACCGCCACCCGCGCCCCCTCGGCGAGGAAGCGCCGCACGGTCGCGGCGCCGATCCCGGAGGCGCCGCCGGTCACGAGGACCCGCAGGCCGGCCACCCCCGCGCCGCCCGCCGCGCCGTTCACCGCGCCACCTCCTCGGCGTGCGGCCCGGCCGGGGAGGGGACCGCGACCGGGACCCCCGCCCACTCCGCCCCGCCGGGGAAGACGTGGCGCAGCAGCGACTCCCGGCGGATCTCGGCGGAGTACCCGGGTGCGGTGGGGGCGAGGTAGTTCCCCCGCGAGAGCCGCACCGGGTCCACGAAGTGCTCGTGGAGGTGGTCGACGTGCTCGACGACCCGGTCCTCGGTGGTCCCGGTGAGGGCGACGAAGTCGAACATCGACAGGTGCTGCACCAGTTCGCACAACCCCACCCCGCCCGCGTGCGGGCACACCGGGACCCCGAACTTCGCGGCCAGCAGCAGGATCGCGACGTTCTCGTTGACGCCCGCGACGCGGGCCGCGTCGATCTGCACGACGTCCAGGGAACCCGCCTGCAGCAGCTGCTTGAACACCACGCGGTTGTGCGCGTGCTCACCGGTGGCGATCTTCACCGGCGCCACCGCGCGGCGGATCGCGGCGTGGCCCAGGACGTCGTCCGGGCTCGTCGGTTCCTCCACCCACCACGGGTCGTGGGGGGCGAGGGCGCGGATCCACTCCACCGCGGGGCCGACGTCCCAGCGCTGGTTGGCGTCGACGGCGATGCGCACGTCCGGCCCCACCGCCGCCCGGGCCAGCCGCATCCGGCGCACGTCGTCGTCGACGTCGGCGCCGACCTTGAGCTTGATCTGGCGGAACCCCTGGGCGACGGCCTCGCGGGCCAGCCGCACGAGCTTCTCGTCGGAGTAGCCCAGCCAGCCCGGGGTCGTGGTGTACGCGGGGTAGCCCTCGCGCAGCAGTTCCGCCCGCCGCCGGGCCCGGCCGGGGACGGCGGCCCGCAGCAGTTCCAGCGCGTCCTCGGGGGTGAGGGCGTCGGTGAGGTAGCGGAAGTCCACCAGCGCGACGAGTTCCTCCGGGGACATCCGCGAGAGCAGGTCCCACAGCGGCAACCCCGCGCGCTTGGCCTTGAGGTCCCACAGCGCGTTGACGACGGCGGAGACGGCCATGTGCATGACGCCCTTCTCCGGGCCCAGCCACCGCAGCTGCGAGTCGTCGGCGAAGGACCGCCAGGTGGCGCCCATGTCGCCCAGGACCTCCTCGACGTCGCGGCCCAGGACGTGGCCGGCGAGGGCCTTGATCGCGGCGACCTGCACGTCGTTGCCGCGGCCGATGGTGAAGGCGAAACCGTGCCCCTCCGGTGATCGCGGGTCGTCGGTGCCCAGGACGAGGTAGGCGGCGGAGTAGTCCGGGTCGGGGTTCATGGCGTCGGAACCGTCGAGGTGGCGGGAGGTGGGGAAGCGCACGTCGAGGGTCTCGAACCGGGTGAACCTCTCCGGCCCCGCCATCACGCGGCCGCCGCGACGTTGCGGGTCCGGCCCAGGCCGTCGATCTCGCACTCGACCACGTCCCCCGGGCGCAGGTAGGGCTTGGGGTCCGGCTGCCCCAGCGCCACCCCCGCGGGGGTCCCGGTGTTCACCAGGTCCCCGGGTTCGAGGACGGTGAACCAGCTGAGGTAGCGGATCACGTCCGCGACGCCGAACACCAGGTCCGCCGTGGACCCGTCCTGGCGCAGTTCCCCGTTGACCCACGTCCGCAGACCCAGCGCGCCGACGTCGGCGACCTCGTCGGCGGTGACGAACCAGGGCCCCAGCGGGTTGAACGTCTCGCAGCTCTTGCCCTTGTCCCACTGCCCGCCGCGTTCGAGCTGGAACTCGCGCTCGGACACGTCGTGCGACACCACGAACCCCGCGACGACCTCCAGCGCGGCCTCCGCGCTCTCCAGGTAGCGGGCCCGGGCGCCGAGGACGACGCCGAGCTCGACCTCGTAGTCGGTCTTGGAACTGCCCCGGGGGATGAGCAGCGTGTCGTGGGGGCCCACCACCGTCGAGGACGACTTGAGGAACACGACGGGTTCGGTCGGCAGCTGCGCGCCGGTCTCCGCCGCGTGGTCGCGGTAGTTCAGCCCGATGCACACGATCGTGCCGGGGCGGGGGAGCGGTGCGCCCACGCGGCGACCGGTGAGGTCCAGGGCGGGCAGACCGGCGCGGACGGCGGAGGCCGCGCGGTCGAGGTCCGCCGCCGACCACGGCCGGTGGGCGTCGAGGACCCCGGTGAGGTCGACGGCCGATCCGTCCGGCAGCAGGGCCGCGGCGGTCTCCTCACCCGGGGGGCCGGTGCGCAGGATCTTCACGGGGTTCCTCTCCTCTCCCGGGCGCTCGGGCCCGGGGTGTCGCGGACGGGGGGAGCGGCGAGGGGCACGTCGTGCTCGTCGCCGGTGGTTCCGGAGGTCTCGGCCAGGACGGTGCCGCCGAACGTCAGCCGCACCGTCGAGGGCCGCAGGTACCGCAGCCGGACGGAGACCGGCGCGGAACCGGACCAGGTGAGGTCGACCTCGACGCCGGCGCGGGTCCGCAGCCCGCGCACCCGCCCCTCCGGCCACTGCGGCGGCAGGGCCGGCAGCAGGTCGACGCGGTCCGCGCCGGACTGCACCAGGACCTCGGCCACCGCGGCCGCGAAGCCGAGGTTGCCGTCGACCTGGAAGGGCGGGTGGGCGGAGAACAGGTTCGGGTACAGCCCGCCCCGGTGCGCCGCCCCACCGCCGGTGCCGTGCCCGTCGGTCGCCGGGCGCAGGCAGCGCCGCACGAGGTCGCCGACGGCGGCCCCGTCGCGCAGCCGGGCCCGCAGCGCCGTCCGCCAGGCCAGGGCCCAGCCGGTGGACTCCGGTCCGCGCAGGTCCAGCGACCGGGCCGCGGCCGCCGCCGCGGAGGTCCCGGCGGCGATCGTGCCCAGCGGGTACAGGCCCACGAGGTGGGAGGTGTGCCGGTGCTCGGGTTCGGCCTCGGCCAGCTCCGCGTGCCACTCAAGCAGCTCCCCGCGCGCCCCGGTGCCCGGGTGCGGCAGGCCGGCCAGCGCCGCCTCCACCTCCGCCCGCAGGTCCGCCGGGACTGGGGCGTGCGTCTGCCTCCCGGCCCACCGCGACCAGCCGGTGAGCAGCCCGCGGGTCAGTTCCAGGTCGCAGGTGCTGGAACGTTCCACGGCCTGCGCGTTCCCCGCGGCGTCCAGCCAGTGGTTCTCCGGCGACGTCGAGGGGGCGGTGCCGAGGGTCCCGTCGGGCAGCACCACCAGCCGGTCCAGGCAGAACCGCACGGCGCCCTCCACGACGGGCAGCACGCGCCGGGCCAGGGGTCCGGGGTCGGCGGCGAAGTCCAGGGCGTCCAGCAGGTTCAGGCTCAGCCAGACCCCGCCGTAGGGCCACGCCGACCACGCCGGGTCGTTCCAGCCGCCGCCGACGCTGCGGGTCTGCGCCCAGCCGTCGCTGTTGTGGTGGGCGACCCAGCCCCGGGCGCCGTACATCTCCGCGGCGGTGGCCGTCCCCGCCGCGGCGAGGCGCTCGGCGAAGGCCAGCAGCGGCTCGGCGCACTCCGGCAACCCCCACGGCTGGACCGGCCAGTAGGCCATGGGCAGGTTCACGTTGAGGGTGTAGTTGCTGCTCCACGGCGGTTGCAGCTCCTCGTTCCAGATGCCCTGCAGCGTCAGCGGCAGGGTTCCCGGCCGCGAGCCGGTGACGAGGAGGTAGCGGGCGTGGGCCACGGCGAGCGCGGCCAGCACCCGCGCGGCGTCCTCGTCGTGCTCGGCCAGCCCCACCAGGGCGTCGGTCGTCGTCCCCGCCGGGACCCGCCCGCCGAGGTCGAGGTCGCTGCGCCCGAACAGCTCGGCGTGCTCGCGGCGGTGGCGCTCGCGCACCGCGCCCGGGTCGGCCACCGCGGCGGCGGCCCGCGCCGCGGCGGCCTCGACGTCGGGGCGGCCGGTGGGGTCGGTGGCGGGGTCGGGGGTCTCCACGGCCACGACGACGTGCGCCTCGCGCACCCCGTCCCAGGCGGGGCCCTCCACCGGGCCGGCGGGGTCCGGCGCGGCGCGGGGGGTCCCGTCGCAGCGGACGCGGACGACGACGGCCACCTGCCGCGACGGCGTACCGGGCGCGGCCCACCGCACCGGGTCCTCGTGCTGGTCGGGGTGCCAGGGGTGGACGTCCTCGGGCAGGTCCAGCAGCGTGCGCCACTCCAGCCCGCCCGGGTCCCCGTCGGGGACGCGGAGGGTGGACCCGGCCGGGCGCAGCGGGGAGGCGAGGGCCAGGCGCAGGCCGGTCCCCGCCCCCGGGGCGGTGACGCGGTGCACGAGGACCCCGGCGCCGACGGAGGTCTCGTGCCGGACGGTGCCGCCCGGGACGGGCCGCTGCGACCACGCCGTCGCGGTGCCCAGGTCCAGGCCCCGGACCACGCCGGGCGCGGCGGCCGCGGCCGTCGTGACCAGCAGGTCCCCGACGGGCAGGAACGCCTGGGTGTGGTGGACGACGGGTTCCAGCAGCTCGCCCGCCCGGGTGGGGTCGCCGGCCAGGACGGCGGCGCGCGCGGCCTCCACCCGGTCGGGGTGGTCGGGCGGGGTGGGGTGGTGGGGGCCGCCGACGGGCCCGGACCAGGCCCGGTCGTCGTTGAGCGAGAGCCGTTCGCCGTCGGCCAGGCCCCAGCACACCGCGCCCAGGCGCCCGTCGCCCACGGGCAGCGCCTCCAGCCACGTCGTGGCGGGGCCCTCGTAGCGCAGCCGGTGCGCGGGCATCAGAACCGCACCCCGCCGGCGGTGAGGCCGGAGCGCCAGAAGCGCTGCAGCCCCAGGAACACCGCGACCACGGGGACGACGGAGACCAGCGAGCCCGTCACGACGAGCACCTGCAGCCCGGGGATCGTGATGGAGGACTGGCTCCACCCGGTCAGGCCGACGGTCAGCGGCACGAGCTCCTGGTCGGTGAGGACCAGCAGCGGCAGCAGGTAGTTGTTCCAGCTGCCCAGGAAGGCGAACAGCAGCACGGTCACCAGCCCGGTGCTCATCAACCGCAACCCGATGGAGACGAAGATGCGGAGTTCCCCCGCGCCGTCGAGGCGAGCGGCCTCCAGCAGCTCGCGCGGTACCGAGGACTGGGCGAAGACCATGCACAGCAGCACGCCGAAGGAGTAGACCAGGGACGGCAGCAGCACCCCGGCGTAGGTGTTGTTCAGGCCGAGCTGGACGACGAGGAGGTAGGTGGGCTGGGCCAGCACCGTGCCCGGCACGAGCAGGCTGGCGAGGATCGCGCCGACGACGACGCGCTTGCCGCGGAACTCGTACATGGCCAGCGCGTACCCGCAGGCCGCGCAGACCAGGACGGTGAGCACCGAACCCACCACGGAGTAGACGACGGTGTTGAGGACCCAGCGCCAGAAGATCCCGTCGTCGTAGCCGGACAGCTCGGCGAGGTTGTCCAGCAGCTGGGGTTCGGCGAACGAGAACCCCGGGGTCGTGAACAGCGAGCTGGCCGACTTGGTCGAGGCGACGACCAGCCAGTAGACCGGGGCGAGGAAGTACACCGCGGCGACGACGACCGCGACCATCGCCAGGAGCCGCACCGGTAGCGAGGGACGTTCCCCGCCCGTCGTCGGCCGGGACGCGCTCCGCCGCCGCGAGGGCGGGCGCACGGGGACGACCCGGTCCACGAGGTCTCGTCCGCTCACGAGAGCGCTCCGTTCCGGCGGTTGGAGATCCGCATGAGGACCAGGGACAGCACGAGGGTCGCGAGGCCGAGCAGGACGGCCATGGCCGCGGCCAGGTTCGGGTCCTGCCCCTCGGAGGAGGCCGAGTAGATGGCCATGTTGGGGGTGTAGTCGCTGGTGATGTTCGAGGTCACGTTGCGCAGCACGCTGGGTTCGCTGAACAGCTGCAGCGTCCCGATGACCGAGGACAGGGTCGTCAGCAGCAGGGCGGGCGCGATGAGGGGCAGCTTCACGCTCAAGGCGATCCGCGCCTCGCCCGCGCCGTCCATCCGGGCGGCCTCACCCACCTCGGTCGGGACCGACTGCAGCGCCGCGAAGAGGATGATCATGTTGATGCCCGTCGAGGACCAGACCCCGATGTTGGCCAGCGACCACAGCACCGTGCCGGGGGCGAGGAAGTCGGCGTCGACCCCGAGGCCGGCGAGGAACCCGACGAAGGGGCTGACCCCGGGCTGGTAGAGGAAACCCCACAGCAGGGCCGCGATGACGCCCGGGATGGCGAACGGGACGAAGACGGCGGCCTGGAAGAACTTCCGGAACCGGACGGCCGCGGAGTCGAACAGCAGCGCCAGTCCGAGGGCCAGCAGCAGCATGACCGGGACCTGGACGACGCCGTAGAGCAGGACCCGGCCGAAACCGGCGACGAAGTCGGAGTCGGTCAGCGCCGTCGCGTAGTTGGACAGCCCTGCGAACACCGTGCGCGTCGACCCGCCGAAGCCCAGCCCGCCGGCCGACTTCCGCGCGAAGAGGCTGGTGCCCAGGGCGAGGAGGATCGGGGCGACGAGGAACACCAGGAACAGGACCGCGAACGGCGCGACGAACAGGTAGGGGGCGACCCGCTGACCGGCCCGGGCCGCCGTCCGGCGGCCCGGGCCGGGGTGGCGGGCCGTCCCGGTGGTGGAGCTCATCAGCTGCCCACCACGTCCAGCCCCGCCTTCTGCAGCCGCGCCACGGCCGCGGCGTCGGCGTCGGCGAGCACCTGGGCGAAGGTGGTGCCGCCGGTGGCGACCTTCCCGAACCCGTCGGTGAGGTCGGAGTCGACCTGGCCGTTGGCGGGCCCGTCGGTCCACGTCGCGGGCGTGACGTCGGCGGCGTCGCGGTAGACGTCGTAGATGGCCTGGTCGCCGAAGTAGGGGAACTTCTCGGCCAGGGCGGGGTCGTCGAAACCGGACTTCGCGGTGGGGAAGATGCCCCCGACCGAGATGAGCTCGGTCACCGAGGCGGGGTCACCGTTGAGCCAGCGGATGAACTTCGTGGCGCCCTCGAGGTCGGTGGCGCCGGCGAGCACGACGTTGGCCGCGCCACCGCTGTCACCGGCCACCGGTTCGCCGCCGGCGGTGGGCTGGGGAGCCACCTTCCACTTCCCGGCCAGGTCGGCGCAGTTCTCGATGAGCTGCACGGGGAACCAGGCGGCGTAGGTGATGGTCGCGATCTGGCCGGCGTTGACGGCGGCCCAGTAGTCGGGGGTCCACATCTCGGTCACCTTGAGCAGGCCGGCGTCGAGCAGGCGCTGCCAGCGGGCGGCGACCTCCTGGCTGGCGGGGCTGTCGACGACCACGTCCCACGCCTGGCCCTCGATGCCGAAGTAGGAACCGCCGGCCTGCGAGACGTCCTGGACCCACTGCCCGATCTCGCTGGGGGAGAACCCCGCCAGGTAGACGTCCGGGTCGGCGGCGTGCAGGGCCGCGGCCGCGGCCTCGTACTCGGCGTAGGTGGTGGGTACGGCGATCCCGTGCTGCTGGAGGATGTCCTCGCGGTACATCATCGCCGTGGGGCCGCTGCCCTGCGGCAGGCCGTAGACGTCCTCGCCGACGGTCACCGACTTCCAGGAGGCCGGGGTGTAGAGGTTCTCATCGTCGCGGACGAACTCGGTGATCGCCTGGACGCGCTCGTTGATCACGTAGTCGGGCAGCCCGTGGGTCGACAGCTGCACGATGTCCGGTCCGGCGCCCGCGTCCACGGCCGCCTCGACCTTCTTGCCGTCGTCGCCGGTCATGCGGTGGAACTCCACGGGGACGTCGGGGTTCGCGGCGTTCCAGGTCGCGACGAGGTCCTCCAGACCGGGCACCCACCCCCAGAACTGCAGGGCCTCGCTCTTCGAGCCGCCGGAACCGCCGTCCCCGCTGCTGCCGTCCCCGCTGCTGCAGGCTCCCAGGAGCCCGCCCGCCCCGAGGGCCGCTCCGAGGGCGGTGAAGGAGCGGCGGGTCGGACCCGCCGCGCTGCCGGGTCGGTCTGCTGCGCGGTCGTCGTCCGCGTCGACGGTCCTGGTCATCGTGTCCCCTCGGAGTTCGTCGTGGCCGTGGCCACCGCGCGGCCGCTGTGCCGCGCCCCCGACGATGACCCCCTGCGTCGAGGGTGTCAAGATAATCGTCTGACGAATCGTGAGCTGCGGGCGCTGTCGCCGGCCCGCAGCACGGACGAAGGAGTTCGGCGTGGCCCTGTCCGACCTGTCCCTGGAAGACCTCGAGAAGCTCGACCTGACGCTGCACGAGCCCGCGGGCCTCGACGAGTTCTGGGCCCGCACGCTGTCCGCGGCCGACGCCCACCCCCTCGACGTCCACCGGGAGCCCGTCGTCACTCATCTGACGACCCTGCGCCACGAGGACCTGTCCTTCGCCGGCTACGACGGACACCGGATCAACGCCTGGCTCGTGCTGCCGGCCGGCGCCGAGGGCCCGCTGCCCGCGGTCGTGGAGTTCGTCGGCTACGGCGGCGGCCGCGGCCTGCCCCAGGACCGGCTCACCTGGGCCAGCGCCGGCTACGCCCACCTCGTCGTCGACACCCGCGGTCAGGGCGCGGCCTGGGGCAGCGGCGGCGCCACCGCCGACCCCGTCGGCTACGACGTCTCCACCCCCGGCTTCATGACCCGCGGCATCCTCGACAAGGACACCTACTACTACCGGCGCGTCTTCACCGACGCCGTGCGCGCGGTGCGGGCCGCCCGGTCCCTGCCCGAGGTCCGCGCCGACGCCGTCTGCGTGGCCGGCGCCAGCCAGGGCGGCGCGATCGCGCTGGCCGCGGCCTCCCTCTCGCCCGACGTGCGCGCGGTGATGGCCGACGTCCCGTTCCTGTCCTGGTTCCGCCGGGCCCTGCAGATCACCGCGGTCGAGCCCTACACCGAGGTCGTCCGCTACCTCAGCGTCCACCGCGACCACGTCGAGCGGGTGCTCGACACCCTCGACCACTTCGACGTCGCCCACCTCGTCCCGCGCGCCACCGCCCCCGCGCTCATCTCCCTCGCCCTGATGGACCGGGTGTGCCCGCCCTCGACCGTGTGGGCCGCCTACCGTCGCTACGGCGGGCCCGCGGAGCTGTCGGTGCACCCCTTCAACGACCACGAGGGCGGGCAGACGCACCAGTGGCGCCGCCAGCTGGAGTGGCTCTCGGCGCTGCTCACGGCACCGGGGGCGAGCGCCTAAGCTTCGGGCCGTGACCACCCCCGCCCCCGACACCTCCCGTCTGGCCGAGCTCATCGCCACCAAGGCCGTCGTGCGGGGGGCGGTGACGCTCTCCAGCGGGGAGCAGGCCGACTACTACGTCGACCTGCGCCGCATCAGCCTCGACGGCGAGGCCTCCGCGCTCGTCGGGCCCGTCCTGCTCGACCTCGTCGCCGACTGGGACTTCGAGGCCGTCGGCGGGCTGACCATGGGGGCCGACCCCGTCGCCCTCGCCATGGTCCACGCCGCCAACGCCCGCGGCTGGGCCGCCGCCCACGGCGGGAAGCCGCTGGACGCGTTCGTCGTGCGCAAGGCCGAGAAGACCCACGGGCTGCAGCGGCGCGTCGAGGGCCCCGACGTCGCCGGGCGCCGGGTGCTCGCCGTGGAGGACACCTCCACCACGGGCGGTTCCGTGCTCACCGCCGTCGAGGCGCTGCGCGCGGCCGGGGCCGAGGTCGTCGGGGTCGCCGTCATCGTCGACCGCGACACCGGCGCCAGGGAGAGGGTCGAGGCCGAGGGCGTGCCCTACCGCCACGCCTACGGCCTCGCCGACATCGGGCTCGCCTGATGGGCACCGCCGGGACCGTCGTCCTGATCGTCGTCGTCCTGCTCGTCCTCGTCGTCGCCCTCTGGTCGGTCGCCACCCGCGCGGCCCTGGTCCGGATGCGCGACCTCGCCGTGGAGGCCGGGGCGCTGGCCGAGCAGCGGCGCAGCCGCCTCGCCGACCTCTCCGCCCACCTCGCCGCGCAGGAGGCGGCGGAGGCCCCCGCCGACCCGCAGACGGTGCGGGCCCTCGCCGACGCCGAGCACCGCCTCGCCGGCGACATCGCCTTCCACTCCGCCGCCGTGCGCGCCTACGACCGGCGCCTGTCCGCCGTGCCCGCCTCCTGGGTCGGGACCCTGACCGGGCTGCACCCCCTCGGCGCGGCCGCCGAGCAGCAGCGCTGAACGCCCTCGCCGCGGTCCTGCCCGCCCTGCGCTGCCCCGTCTGCGCCGGCGGGCTGGACCTGGCCGGGCGGACCCTCGGCTGCGCCGCCGGGCACCGCTTCGACCTCGCCCGCCAGGGCTACGTCAACCTCGCCGTGGGCTCCGCGGCGGCCGGGGACACCCCCGCCATGGTCGCCGCCCGCGAGGGGTTCCTCGCCGCGGGCCACTACGCCCCGGTCGCCGCCGCGCTCGCGGACCGCGCCGTGCCGGGGTTCGTCGTCGACGTCGGGGGCGGCACGGGCCACTACCTCGCCGCCGTGCTCGAGCGCACCGGCGGGTCCGGCGTCGTCGTGGAGGCCTCCACCGCGGCGCTGAAGCGGGCCGCGCGCGCCCACCCGCGGGCGGCGGCCGTGGGGGCCGACGTGTGGCGGGGGCTGCCCCTCGCCGACGCCTCCGCCGACCTGGTGACCACGGTCTTCGCCCCCCGGGCGGTCGCCGAGGTCGCCCGGGTCCTGCGCCCGGGCGGGCGGTGGGTGGTGGTGACGCCCCTGCCCGAGCACTTGGAGGAGGTCCGCGGCCCGCTGGGCATGGTGGGGGTGGAGGAGCGCAAGGCCGAACGCCTGCACGCCGACCTCGCCGGGTTCGAGGCCGTCGCCGAGGACGAGCTGCGCGTCCCGCGCCCGCTGCGGCGCGAGGACCTGCGCGCCCTGGTCCTCATGGGCCCCAGCGCCCACCACGTGGACCCCGCCGAGCTCGACCGGCGCCTCGCGGGGTTCCCCGGGGAGGTCCCCGTCACCGTCGGGGTGCGCCTCACCGTCGTGCGCCGCCCCTGAGGTCAGGCGGGCCGGACCGCGCGGCCCAGGACCGCGGTGGGGACCTCCAGACCGGCCCCCGCCAGCCGCGCCCGGAACGCCTCGACCTCCCCGGCCGCGACCGGGACGACCGCGCGCCAGCCCGTCCCCGTCCACGTCACGTCCTCCAGGGCGTGCTCGCGCCGCAGCGCCGCCTCGACCCGGCCCCCTCCGCCGGGACCGGTGCGGACCTCGACGAGCTCGACGTGGCGGCGGGGCACGACCCCGGCCTCGGCCAGCGCCCCGGACACCGCGCCGCCGTAGGCGCGCACCAGCCCGCCGGTGCCCAGCAGCACCCCGCCGAACCACCGGGTGACGACGGCGACGACCCCGGTCACCCCCGCCCCCCGCAGCGCCGCCAGCATCGGCGCCCCGGCCGTGCCGGCGGGCTCCCCGTCGTCGGAGGAGCGGCGCCGCTCGCCGTCCTCGCCGAGGACGGAGGCGGTGCAGTGGTGGCGGGCGCCGGGGAACTCCCGCCGGACCCGGGCGAGCACGGCGTCCAGCGCCGCGTCGTCGTCGACGGGTTCCAGGGTGGTGAGGAAGCGCGACCGCTCGACGACGGTCTCGGTGCGCACCGCCCGCGCCGGCACGGGCAGCGGGGCCCTCACGACCGGGGCCGCCGGGTCCGCCGGCGCAGCCAGGACACCAGGGGCGCCAGGACGGAGAAGAGGACCGCGACCCCGGCGATGGAGTAGGCGAGGGTCCGCACCCACGGCAGGGAGTCCGCGGCGTAGCCGGCGAGGACGAGCATCGCCCCCCAGCACAGGGCGCCCACGACGTTGGCGGAGAAGAACTTGGCGTAGGGCATGGCCGCGGTGCCGGCGATGATCGGGGTGAAGGCCCGCAGCCAGGGGATGAACCGGCAGGCCACGACCGCGAACCAGCCGTACCGCGCGTAGAAGGCCTCGGCCCTCGGCAGGTGGTGGGCCGCCTTCCCGGCCCGGCGCAGCAGCCACGGCCGGCCCAGCCGGCGCCCGGTCCAGTACCCGACGGTGTCGCCGAGGATCGCGGCCAGCGTCACCCCGACGACGAGGACGGGCAGCGAGACCGGTGACCCGTCGCGGGCGGCGACGAGACCGGCGGTGAAGAGGACGGTGCTGCCCGGGAGCCAGAAGCCGACGAGGGTGCCCGTCTCGGCGAAGACGATCCCGAAGACCAGGACGTACAGCCCGAGCGCCCCGAGGTCCTCGAGCCGGGGGTCGGAGAGCTGCGCGAGCCAGTCGGACACCCGGCGATCCTGTCAGACGGCGCCGCGGCGACCCTCAGGGAGCGAGGGCCGCCAGCCGGGCCCGCTCCTCGGCGCCGAGGCGCCGCGGCCGGCCGGTGGCGAAGTCGTAGGCGACGCAGACCGTCGTGGCGCGCACGTAGGTCCGCAGCTCACCGACGGCGGACTCGTCGGGTTCGAGGACCTCGTAGCCGACCTCGAAGCTGGCACCACCCGTTCGGCCGATCCACAGGTCCACGGCGACCGGGGCGAGGCGGTAGTCCAGCGGGGCGAGGTACTCCACGGTGTGCTTGGCCACGACCATCCCCGTCGCGAGCATCGGGGCGGAACCGTCGGGGGAGGCGATCCCGAAGGCCCGCACGCGGGCCTCCTCGAGGACCCTCAGGAGCTCGACGTTGTTGACGTGCCGGTAGGCGTCCATGTCCCCCCACCGCAGGGACAGGAGCAGACGCTGACGGGCCACCGGGGCATCCTGCCCGGTGGCGGCTCAGCGCTGGGTCTCGGGGGTCTTGCCGGCCCCGCCGGCCTGCGCGGGCAGGGTCGCGGGGCGGTGGTGGTCCTTCCCGCGGTTGCGCAGGTACTCGATGCCGACGGGGATCAGCGACAGCACGACGAGCAGCAGCAGGCCGAGTTCGAGGTTCTCCCGGATGAGCCGGATGTTGCCCAGCGCGTAGCCCAGCAGCGTGATCCCGGTGGCCCACAGGACGGCGCCGATCGCGGAGAACGTCAGGAACGTCCTGCGCGGCATGGCTCCCGCGCCCGCGGCGAGGGTGATGAAGGTGCGCACGACGGGGACGAAGCGGGCCAGGATGATCGCCCGGGCGCCGAAGCGGTCGAAGAACTTGCGGGTCTGCGCGATGCGCTGGGGGGTCAGCAGCTTGGAGCCCGGCCGGTCGAACAGGGCCGGCCCGGCCTTGTGCCCGATCTCGTACCCGACGACGTTGCCGAGGAACGCCGCGACCGACAGCAGCAGGCAGGAGACCCAGAGCGGCTCCTTCAGCACGTCGGAGTGGGTGAACAGCCCGACGGTGAACAGCAGGGAGTCGCCGGGCAGGAAGAAGAGGAACAACCCGCACTCGACGAACACGATCGCGATCGAGACCCACAGCGCGGCCGGGCCGAGGGCGTCCAGGAAGTGCTCCGGGCTGGCCCACTCGGGCAGCAGGGCGGGAGCGGCCGCCGGCATCGACGTGGTCAGCGCGGTGGTGAACTCGGCGAGCAGGGGCACGTGCTCCAGGGTAAGTCCCCCTCGGACGCCCGCGGGCGCCCCGGCCCGGAGATCAGCCCAGAGGATGACCCGTGCTCCCCGGGGTCAGCCCATCGGCCGACCCCGGGCCCGGGGGCCCGGGGTCGGCGCCGCCGCCGGCACCCCTCCCGCGGCGGCGCTCGTTAGGATCCGGCGGTGACCGATGCCCTCACCGAGGGGGAGCTGCGCTTCCTCCAGCAGACCTTCGAGCTGGCCCGCGAGGGCGACACCGCCGAGCTGACCGCCCGCCTCGACGCCGGCGTGCCGGTGAACCTCACCAACTCCGGCGGGGACACCCTGCTGATCCTCGCGGCGTACCACGCGCACGCCGGGACGGTCCGGGCCCTGCTCGAGCGCGGGGCCGACCACGGGCGGGTCAACGACAAGGGCCAGACCGCCCTGGGGGCGGCGGTGTTCCGCCGGGCCGCCGACATCGTCACCGCGCTGCTGGACGCCGGGGCCGACCCGGAGCTGGGGCGGCAGTCCGGGGTCGCCGTGGCGCAGGTGTTCGACCTGCCCGAGATGGCGGAGCTGCTGCGCACGCACCGCCCCTGACCGCAGCTGCGGCGTCCGGCCCCCCTCCCGGCCGCAGGTGCGGTTAGAGTCGGGGGGTGCCGCTGTACCGGGTCCGTGACGCCGCCGACCTGCTCGGCGTCTCCGACGACACCGTCCGCCGCTGGGTCGACGCCGGGTCGCTGCCGAGCACCCGGGACGGCAGCGGGCGCAGCGTCGTCGAGGGGGCCGACCTCGCCCGGTTCGCCGTCGAGCACGCCGCCTCGGCCGCGACCGACACCACCGCCGTGGCCCGCTCGGCCCGCAACCGCTTCGCCGGGCTGGTGACCCGCGTCGTCGTCGACGGGGTCATGGCGCAGGTCGAGATGCAGTGCGGCCCGCACCGCGTCGTCTCCCTCATGAGCCGCGAGGCCGCCGAGGAGATGGGCCTGGCCCCCGGCAGCCGCGCCACCGCCGTCGTCAAGGCCACGACCGTCATCGTCGAGACCCCGGCGGGCACCTCGTGAGGCTCCCGTGAGGCCCCCCGCGCGGCGCGCGGCCGTCCTCCTCGCCGCCGCCGCGCTGCTGCCGGCCTGCGGTCCCGGCGGGGGCGCCGCGGCGACGCCGGACGGCGCGGCCGGGCGCACCCTCACCGTGTTCGCCGCCGCCTCCCTGCAGGGGACCTTCCCCGCGATCGGGGAGCGGTTCGAGGCCGCGAACCCCGGCGTCGACGTGCGCTTCGGCTTCGCCGGCTCCGCCGACCTCGCCACCCAGATCACCGAGGGCGCCCCGGCCGACGTGTTCGCCGCGGCCGACGAGGCGACGATGACCGCGCTCGAGGACCGGTCCCTCACCGCCGGGGACCCCGTCGGCTTCGCCACCAACGCCCTGCGGATCGCCACCCCCGCCGGCAACCCCGCCGGCGTCGCGAGCTTCGCCGACCTCGCCGCCCCGGGGGTGGACGTCGTCGTCTGCGCGCCGCAGGTCCCCTGCGGCGCCGCGACGCGGGCCCTCGAGGCCCGTTCCGGCGTCACCCTCTCCCCGGTCAGCGAGGAGTCCTCGGTGAGCGGGGTCCTGGCCAAGGTCACCTCCGGGGAGGCCGACGCCGGGCTGGTCTACGTCACCGACGTCCTCGCGGCCGGCGACCGGGTCACCGGGATCGAGGTCCCCGGGGCCGCCGACGCCGCGAACACCTACCCGGTCGCCGCCCTGCGCGAGGCCGCCGACCCCGCCCTGGCCGCGGCGTTCGTCGCCTTCGTCGCCGGGGCCGAGGCGCAGGACGTGCTGCGGGGCGCGGGGTTCGGGGCGGCGTGACCCGTCCCGGCGGTGCGGTGGCCGGCAGCGCGCTGCCGCGCTGGGTGTTCCTCCCGGCGGCCCTGGGCCTGCTGCTGGTCCTCGCCCCCCTCGCCGGGCTCCTCTCGCGGGTCCCGTGGACGGACCTGCCCGCGCTGATCACCTCCGGCTCCGCGCGCGCCGCGCTGTCGCTCAGCCTGCGGACCGCCGCGGCGAGCACGGCCTGCTGCCTCGTCCTCGGGGTCCCGATGGCCCTGGTCCTGGCCCGCGCCCGGTTCCCGGGGCTGCGGGTGCTGCGCTCGATCGTGCTGCTGCCGCTGGTGCTGCCGCCCGTCGTCGGCGGGCTGGCCCTGCTGTACGCCTTCGGCCGGCGCGGGCTGTTCGGCCCGCTGCTCGCCGACCTGGGGATCACCCTCGCGTTCACCACCGGGGCCGTAGTGGTCGCGCAGACCTTCGTGTCGCTGCCGTTCCTGGTGCTGAGCCTGGAGGGGGCGCTGCGCACCGCCGGCCGGCGCCACGAGCTCGTCGCCGCCACCCTCGGCGCCCGGCCCGGCCGGGTGCTGCTGCGGGTGACGCTGCCGCTGGTCGCACCGGGGCTGGTCTCGGGCGCGGTCCTCGCCTTCGCCCGGGCCCTGGGGGAGTTCGGCGCCACGCTCACCTTCGCGGGGAGCCTGCAGGGCGTCACCCGGACCCTGCCGCTGGAGGTCTACCTCCTGCGCGAGACCGACCCCGACGCCGCCGCCGCGGTGTCGCTGCTGCTCGTCGTCGTCGCGGTGGTCGTCGTCGTCGCCGTGCGGGGCCGGCCCCGGGGACCGCGGTGAACCCCGCCGCGAACCCCCCGGTGGACCCCGCGGGCGGTGGGCTGGAGGTCGACGTCCGCTTCGCCGAGCGCGACCTCGCGCTGGACCTCTCCCTCGCCCCGGGGGAGGTCCTCGCCGTCCTGGGTCCCAACGGCGCCGGGAAGTCGACGCTGCTGGGGCTGCTCGCGGGGTCGCTGCGCCCCTCCGGGGGCCGGGTCGTCCTGGACGGGGAGGTCCTGGCCGACGACCGCGGGACCTTCGTCCCCCCGCACCGGCGCGGGGTCGGGCTGCTCGCCCAGGACGCCCTGCTGTTCCCGCACCTGGACGTCGAGGCGAACGTCGCCTTCGGGCCGCGCAGCGCGGGGGTGCCCCGGGCCCGGGCCCGCGAGCGCGCCCGACGGGTGCTGGCCGAGGTCGGCGCGGACCCCTTCGCCCGCCGCCGCCCCCACGAGCTGTCCGGGGGGCAGGCCCAGCGCGTCGCCCTCGCCCGCGCCCTGGCCGCCGACCCGCGGCTGCTGCTGCTCGACGAGCCGCTCGCCGCCCTCGACGTCGCCGCGGCCCCGGAGGTCCGCCAGGTGCTGCGCCGCGTCCTGCGCGGCGGCACCGGGGACGGGCGCCGGTCGGCCGTCCTCGTCACCCACGACCCCCTGGACGCCCTCGCGCTGGCCGACGCCGTCGTCGTCCTGGAGGCGGGCCGCGTCGTGGAGCGGGGCCCCGCGCAGCAGGTCCTGGCCGCCCCCCGCAGCGCCTTCGGGGCGCGGCTGGCGGGTCTGGTCCTGCTGCCGGGCACCACCACCGCCGACGGGTTGCGCACCGCCGGCGGCACCGTCGTGCACGGCCCGGTCCGCGGCGCGGCGGGGGAGCGCGGGGTCGCGCTGTTCAGCCCCGCCGCGGTGTCCGTGCACGCCGCCGACCCCGGCGGCCGCGCGCGCAACCGGTGGCCCGCGACGGTCCTCGACGTCCTCCCGCGCGGGGAGGTCGTCCGGTTGCGGGCCCGCCCCGACGCGCTGCCCGGGCACGACGTGCTGGCCGACGTCCCCGTCGCCGCCGCGGCCGCGCTGGACCTCGCCCCCGGCGCGCGGGTGCACCTGGTGGTCGAGGAGGCGGCGGTGGGCGTGCACGTCGCGGGCCCACCGTCCGCGCCGGGGGAGTCCGACGATCGTCGGACGCGGCCCGTCCCGGGGTTCCCCTAGGTTCGGGACGTGCTCGTCCTGGAGAAGATCACGCGAAGGTTCGGGGACCGTCTCGCCCTCGACGACGTCAGCCTCAGCGTCCCCGACGGGCGCATGGTCGGCTTCGTCGGGGCCAACGGCGCCGGCAAGACCACCACCATGCGGATCGCCCTCGGGGTGCTCGCCGCCGATTCCGGGACGGTGACGTTCCGCGGGCGGGTGCCCGACCTCGCCACCCGCCGCCGCTTCGGCTACATGCCCGAGGAACGCGGCCTCTACCCCAAGGGCCGGCTCCTGGAGCAGCTGGTGTTCCTCGCCCGCCTGCACGGGGTGGACCGGGGCGCGGCCGCGAAGCGCGGCCAGGACCTGCTGAGCCGTCTCGGCCTGGGCGACCGGGCCCAGGACAAGCTGGAGTCGCTCTCCCTCGGCAACCAGCAGCGCGTCCAGGTCGCGGCCTCGCTGGTGCACGACCCCGAGCTGCTCGTCCTCGACGAACCCTTCTCCGGTCTCGACCCCCTCGCCGTGGACGCCATGGCCGACCTGCTGCGCGAACGCGTCGCCGCCGGGGTGGGCGTCCTGTTCTCCAGCCACCAGCTCGACCTCGTGGACCGGCTCTGCGACGAGCTGGTGATCCTGCACGGCGGCCGGGTGGTCGCGGCGGGGGAACCCCAGGAGCTGCGGCGCCAGCGCGGCGGGTCCCGGTACCGGCTCGTCACCGACGCCGACCCCGACTGGCTGCGCGACGTGCCCGGGGTCCGCGTCGTGGAACGCCGCTCCGACGGGATCGTCCTGGAACTCCTGCAGGGCGGCGACCTGGACCAGCGCGTCCTCGCCGAAGCGCTGCGACGGGGGCCGGTCCGCTCCTTCGCGCCGCTGCTGCCCACGTTGTCCGAACTGTTCCAGGAGGTGTCCCGGTGAGGGGCCAGTGGTGGATCGTCGCCCAGCGGGAGATGACCGAGCGCCTGCGCGACAAGGGGTTCATCTTCTCGACCGCGCTGCTGTTCGTCATCGTCGCCGCCGCGGCCGTCCTGCCCGCGGTGTTCTCCGGGGGGACCGACGACTACGACGTGGCCGTCACCTCCTCCGCGCAGCCGCTGGTCGCCGCGCGACCCGGTGAGGACCCCGACACCCGGATCGCGCTGCGCGAGGTCGCCGACGACGCGGCCGCCGAGGCCGCCGTCCGTTCCGGCGACGTCGACGCCGCCGTGGTCACCGGGGACCGCGGCGCGGTCATCGTCGGCGACCGCACGGTGTCCGACACCCTCGCCGGTGTCCTCCGGGACCGGATCGGCACCGCCCAGACCGTGCAGGGTTTCCAGGACCTCGGCGTGGACCGCGCCGAGACCGAACGCGTCCTGTCCCTGCCGCCGCCCGCGACGCAGCTGCTCGACCCCGACGCCGTCGACCCGCTGCTGGTGTACTTCCTCGGCCTCGCGTTCGCGGTGCTGTTCTTCCAGATCGTCGTCATCTTCGGGTACTCCATCGCCCAGAGCGTCGTGCAGGAGAAGCAGACGCGGGTCATCGAACTGCTCGTCACCACCGTGCCGGTGCGCCAGCTGCTCATCGGCAAGATCCTCGGCAACGGCATCCTCGCCTTCGGGCAGGTCCTGCTGCTCGTCGCGGCCGGGCTGGGCGCGCTGGCCCTCGCCCAGCCGGAACTGCTGGAGAGCCTGCCCGGGATCCCCAGCGCCGCGGTGTGGTTCCTCGTGTTCTTCGTCCTCGGGTTCGCGATGCTCTCGTGCCTGTGGGCGGCGGCGGGGGCCATGGCCAGCCGCCTGGAGGACCTGCAGTCCACCGCGACCCCGGTGCAGATGTTCGTCATGCTGCCGTTCTTCGCGAGCTTCCTCGCCAACGAACCCGGCGCCCTGCAGACGGCGCTGAGCTACATCCCGCTGTCCTCGCCGATGGTCATGCCCAAGCGCGTCGTCCAGGGCGACGTCGCGCTGTGGGAACCGCTGCTCTCGCTGCTGATCATCGCCGCGACGGCCGTCCTCTTCGTCGCCGTCGCCCGCCGGCTCTACGAGAACAGCCTGCTGCAGACCGGACGCTCGCTGGGGTTCCGGTCCGCCTGGAGGAAGGCCGTCTGAGCTTGCGAGGATGGTCCGGTGAGTGAACCGGACGGGTACGTGGAGCGGGTCGTCGGCGTCGGGCCCTGGGAGGGGCCCTGGCCCGACGACCCCCGCTACGACCCGGACCTGCTGCGCGAGGGCGACCGGCGCAACGTCGGCGACGAGTACCGCTACTGGTCCAACGCCGCGATCGTCGCCGACCTCGACACCCGCCGGAACCCCCTGCACGTCGCCGTCGAGAACTGGCAGCACGACGCGAACATCGGCTCGGTGGTCCGCACCGCGAACGCCGTCAACGCCGCCGGCGCCCACGTCGTGGGCCGCAAGCGGTGGAACCGCCGCGGCGCGATGGTCACCGACCGCTACCTCACCGTCCACCACCACGGCGACGTCGCGGACCTGGTGGCCTGGGCGCGGGAACGGGGCCTGCCCATCGTCGGAATCGACAACGTCGAGGGCTCGGTCCCGCTGGAGACCTACGACCTGCCGCGCGAGTGCGTGCTGCTCTTCGGGCAGGAGGGGCCCGGGCTGTCGGAGGAGGCCGTGGCCGCCTGCGTCGACGTCCTGGCCATCGCCCAGTTCGGGTCCACCCGCTCCCTCAACGTCGGCGCCGCGGCCGCCGTGGCGATGCACGCCTGGGTGCGCCGCCACGTCTTCGGGCAGCGCCCCTGCTGAGGATCCTGGCACCTCGGGCGGGCAGGAGCGGTAGACCCCCGCTCCGGGGCCCGGGGAGCATCGGGGGGTGACGTTCTCCCTCGGCATCGTCGGCGCCGGCCAGTTCGCCGGCTCCTTCTCCAAGCTCTTCCAGCTCCACCCCGACGTCGGTGACATCCACGTGACGGACCTGCGGCCCGAGCGCGCCCGGGCGCTCGTGGACGCCCAGGGCCTCGCGGGCACCTTCCCCGACGTCGAGCGGATGCTCGACTCCCCGCTGGACGCGGTGGCGGTCTTCACCCAGCGCTGGACCCACGGCCCGCTCGTCGCGGCCGCCCTCGACGCGGGCAAGCACGTGTACTCCGCGGTGCCGATGGCCATCACGGTCGAGGAGGTCGCCGCCATCGTGGACCGGGTCCGGCGCACGGGGCTCACTTACGTGATGGGGGAGACGAGCCACTACAACCCGGCCGTGGTCTACGTCCGCCAGCGCCTCGCCGAGCTCGGCCAGGTCTTCTACGCCGAGGGCGACTACGTCCACGACATGGACCTCGGGTTCTACGACGCCTACCGCTTCTCCGGCGGCGAGGGGTGGAAGTCCACCGCCAGCTACCCGCCCATGCTCTACCCCACCCACGCCGTGGGCGGGGTGCTGGGCGCGCTGCCCACCCACGCGACGAGCGTGTCGTGCATCGGGACCCCGGACCGCCGCGGCGACGGGGTCTTCGACCGCGAGGTCAGCCGGTTCGACAACGACGTCTCCAACGCCACGGCCCTCTTCGAGCTCGCCGGCGGCGGGTCGATGCGGACCAACGAGTTCCGCCGCGTCGGCTACCCCAGCCACCTCAAGGAGTCCCGGTTCCGGTTCTTCGGCACCGAGGCGAGCTTCGAGCAGACCGTGAGCCAGAGCGTCTGGATGGACAAGCAGGGCTTCACCGACGTCACCGACCTGCTGGAGGCCCGGCCCAGCCTGGCCGAGGACGACCCGTCGCTGGCCGGGGTCTCCCCCGCGCTGCGGGCGGCGTTCGTGTCGGGGACCGCGCCGGTGCACGACCGCTCGCGCCTCCCGGACAGCTTCACGGGCGCCCCGAACGGGCACGAGGGCGCGCACCACTTCCTCGTCGACGACTTCGTCCGGGCCGTGACGACCCGGACGCCGGCGCCGGTCGACGCCTGGACCGCGGCGCGCTACACGCTGCCCGGGATCGTGGCCCACGAGTCGATGCGCCGCGGCGGGGAGCGCCTCCCGATCCCCGACCACGGCGACGGGCCGGCCTGAACCGGCCGCCCCCGGACGACGAACGGCGCCCCACCGCAGGTGGGGCGCCGTTCGTCGTCGCGCGGGATCAGGGCAGGACGAGGACCTGACCGACCCGGATGTGCGCGGGGTTGTCACCGATGGCGGCGCGGTTGACGTTCCACACCGCGACGTAGCCGCCGACGACGCCGTTGTTCACCGCGATGCGGTACAGCGTCTCGCCGGGGGCGACGGTGTGGGTCCGCACGCCCGCCGGAGCCGCCTCCACGACCGCCACCGGGGCGGGAGCGGGCGCCGGGGCCGGGGCCGGCGCCGGAGCGGGGGCGGGCGCCGGAGCGGGGGCCGGGTGCAGGAGCGCCTGCTCCATGCCGACCGGGTCGGCCGCGCCGTTCAGGCCCAGCTTGCGCGAGCAGGAGGGCCAGGCGCGCCAGCCCTGCCGGGCGAGGACGCGCTCGGCGACGACGATCTGCTGCTCGCGGGAGGCGAGGTCGGCGCGGGGGGCGAACTGGCCGCCGCCGAAGCCGGTCCAGGTGCGGGGGCTGAACTGGATGCCCCCGTAATAGCCGTTGCCGGTGTTGATGTGCCAGTTGCCGCCGGACTCGCACTGAGCGAGGCGGTCCCACTGCTCCAGGGGAGCGGCGGAGGCGCTGGAGACGGGGCCGAGGAGCGCGGCGCCGGCCGCGCCGGCGGCGGCGGTGGCGAGCAGGCCGCGGCGGACGAACGAGGAGTTGCTGGGCGCACGGTGACGTGCCGGGGCGCGACGGATCGCAGACATGGTTGGCCTCCAACGCCTGCGAGGTCAGCTGTCGGGTTCGGGTCGAAGGTGTGACCCGGCCGCGCGGACGCGGCTTCACCCCGAGGACTCCCGCACGGGTGCGGTCGTCCGAGGAACCTTGGGTCCCCCGCTCCTGCCCACGGGTTCTGCTACCGGCGCGGTGGGCAGGACTCGGCGTCTCCGCGGCCGTGTCCCCGAAAGGGCTCGGGGACGGACCGACGGTAACAAGCCGGAGGCCTCCCGTACACCGTCCCGTGGCCGCTCCGTGACGCCGGGACGGGTCCGGCCCCGCTGCCCGGGCGGGGAACGCGCCCCGGTGTGACACGGATCACCCCCTGGAGGGGCCGGGTCAGCTGTTGGCGAGCAGCTTCGCGACGGCTTCCTCGATGCGCGGGGTGAAGTCCCCGGCCCGCTCGCCCTCGCGGCCGTGCAAGGGCTCCCCGAAGGTCACGTGGACCGGCGGGCGCCCCTTGGCGGGCCAGTTCCTCCGCGGCGGCATCGCGTCGTAGGTCCCGCGCAGCGCGATCGGCACCACCGGCACCCCCGCCTCCAGGGCGAGGTAGGCCGCGCCCTTCTTGAAGGGGCGCATCTCGCCCGTGTAGCTGCGCCCGCCCTCGGGGAACATCACCAGGCTCCAGCCGTCGGCGAGCAGGCGCGAGGAGGCGTGCGGGCCGCGCCCGCCGCGGCGCTCCAGCGGGAAGGTGCCGATGACCAGGCCGGAGGGCGCCGCGCGCCACCACACGTCGAAGAAGTAGTCCGCCGCCGCCGACACCGCCACCCGCCGCCGCCGGCGCGGGCCCAGGGCCTCCAGCAGGACCGGCGCGTCCAGGTGCGAGGAGTGGTTGGAGACCAGGATGGCCGGGCCGCCGATCCGGTCGAGCACCTCGACGTTGTCGACGGTGATCGTGAGCTCGGCCCGCAGGACCGGGGTGAGCAGCACCCGCTGCAGCAGCCCGCGCACCGCCGTCGCCGGGGCCGAGCGCACCCAGTCGTTGCGGTGCACCGACCGGGCGTTCCCGTCGCCCGGTGCGGGAGCGGATCCGGAGCGCTTGCGCAGCAACGGGAGCGCTCGCACGATCCGGGTGGGTCGGGGGATCCCCATCAGCTTCGCCATCCTTCGGTCCTCGACACCGGCGGTCCGCCTCGACTGCTCGACGGTGTGGAGCGCACGGTCCGCATCCTGCCACGTCTCCTGCTGCGCCACCCCCGCCCCGAGGGGCGGGGGGCGCGGCTCAGTCGGTGCCCGCGAGCACCAGCTGCGGGACCCGCAGCCGGCGCGCCGGCGAGGACGCCGCCCAGTCCGCCACCGGCCAGCGCGAGGCGCGCGCGAGCCGGAACAGCGGGACGTCGGGGGAGACGGCCGTCGGGTTGCCGACGGTCTTCAGCAGCGGCACGTCGACGTGGGAGTCGGCGTAGGCGTAGCTGGCGGCCAGGTCCGCGCCCTCCACCTCGGCGTAGCGGCGCAGCCAGGCCGCGCGGGCCTCCCCGACCAGCGGCGGGGAGGTGAGGAAGCCGTTGGCCCGGCGGTGCCCGCCGAGGTCGCGCTCCTCGTCGAGCTCGGTGCACACGACCTCGTCGAAGAGCCCCTCCAGCGGCCGGGTCACCTGGCGCACGTCACCGGTCATGAGGATCGTGCGGTGCCCGGCGTCGCGGTGGGCCTGGATGCGGCGCAGCGCGTCGGAGGACACCTGCTCCAGGAACCGGGGGGCGTGCACGTCGTCGACGTAGGCCTCCAGGCGGTCCAGGTCGACCCCGGCGTAGCCGCGGAACAGCGAGCGCAGGAAGCTGCCGCGGTCGCGGCGCTCGGCGGCGATCCAGCCGGGCAGGTGCCGCACGATCCGGCCGAACTCCGCCACCCGGGCCGGGGCGTCGAGGGCGGACAGCCGCAGCGCCAGGTAGGAGTCGACGACGGTGCCCGGCAGCAGCGTCCCGGCCAGGTCGAAGACGGCCAGCACCGGCGCCGCCCCCTCGGCCACGGGCTTCAGCTCGCGCGGGCCGCTGGCCTCGGTCAGCGTGCGGCGGCGGCGGATCTCCTCGTACTTGCGCATCTGGGTCGTGACGCTGGGGCAGTGGCTCTCCAGCCAGTAGTGCCGCCAGTCCACGACGGAGGTGTCGAAGCCGAACAGCTCGACGTCGGCCGGGTCCAGGGCCCGGTGCAGGGCCAGGGTGTTGTCGTCGACGAACCGCAGCTCGGCCTCGGTGTAGGCCTTGTACAGGTCCATGTAGCGGCGGCCGAAGTCGATCTGGCGGCGCGCCTGGTCGAGCTTGCGGGAGGCCTCGCGGACCCGCTCCGAGCGGGGGGCGAGGGCCAGCAGGCGGTCCCCGGCGCTGGTCAGCAGCTCCCCGGCGCGGACCTTGCGCTCCACGGCGCGCCCGCCGGGGAAGTCCCACGTCGGCATGACCGCGGGGGAGGAGTCGAAGGGGTGCTCCGTGAAGTACTCGCGGATGAACTCGTAGACGTCGCGGAAGGTCAGCGGGTTCCGGCTGCCCGAGGACACGTGGTAGTACGCCGGCTGCGACAGCGGCGGCGGGGTCGCCGACGCCTTGAGGATCGCGTTGACGACGTGGTCGATGGGGACGACGTCGATCACGGAGTCCGGGGCGGCGGGGAACTCGGTGAGCTCCCCGCGGCCGTAGGCCAGGATGATCGGCTCGGCCATCTTGAAGCCCTCGATCCACCCGGGGTGGGGGTGCTGCACGGCCGACTCGACGATGCTCGGGCGCAGGATCGTCGTCGGGACCACCGGCGCGGCGATCTCCTCGACGAGGCGCTCGCCCATCGCCTTGGTGAAGGTGTAGCAGTCGGTCCAGCCCAGCGTGCGGGCCCGCTCCTTGCCCGCGGCGACCTGGCGCTCGGCGACCCACTTCACCCGGCGCTCCTCCGCCCCGGCGGCCACGCTCAGCGGCCCCGCGCGCCCGTGGTCGCGCTCGGCGGCGCTGAGGAACGCCTTGAGCTGCGCCTCGAGGCGGGAGTCCTCCTCGATGCGGGCGGCCAGGCGCAGGCCGGCGTCGGTCTCGGTGCGCCAGTCGACCTGGTGGTCCACGGCGCGCTCGGGCACGGCCCCGCGGCGGCGGCCGCCGACGTAGGCCGTGGAGACGTGCACGTAGTGGACGGCGCCGTGGCCGCGCTCGCTGGCCTCCAGGGTCCGCTCGACCAGCGAGCGGGTGCCCAGCACGTTCGTCGTGAAGGCGTCCTGGATGAGCGGGTCGAACGACACGTCGCCCGCGCAGTGCACGACGACGTCGATGTCGGAGGGCAGCTCCGGCACGTCGGCGAGGTCGCCCTCCAGGGCCTGCACGCGCGTCGCGACCAGGTCGTCCACGTCCCCGGCGGCGCGGAAGATCGGCTTGCGCAGCACCGCGCGCAGCCGGTCCTCGCCGCTCTGCCCGGGCTTGGGGCGCACCAGGGCGAGCGCCGTCGCACCGGGCAGGTCGACGAGCAGGCGCTGCAGCAGCGCCTCACCGATGAAGCCGGTGACCCCGGTCAGGAGGAAACGCTTGCTGTCGAGCTGCTCAGCCAATCGCACCGGGGAATCCTGTCACGTCCGCGCGGCTGCCCCGTGCGCCCAGCACCCCCGGCGACGGTGCCCCGGCACCGGTGGGTCGTCGCGGGACGGCCGGGCGGGCGGGGGCTACGGTGGGTCGCGGGCGCGGCGCAGCGCCCGCAGCGACCCGCGAGGAGGCGGCCGTGAGCCGGGTGCAGACCGACCCCACCGATCCCACCGACACCGTCCGGCGGCGGCCCTCGCCGCGGTCGGTGGCCGTCTGGAGCGCGGTGGCCCTCGTCGGGGCGGTCGCCTGGACCGTCCTCGCCCTGGCCCGGGGGGAGTCGGTCAACGCGCTGTGGATCCTCTTCGCCGCGCTCGCCTCCTACGCCATCGGCTACCGCTTCTACTCCCGGTTCATCACCTACCGCGTGCTGCGCGCCGACGACCGGCGCGCGACCCCCGCGGAGCGGTACGAGAACGGCGTCGACTTCGAGGTCACCGACCGGCGGGTGCTCTTCGGGCACCACTTCGCCGCGATCGCCGGGGCGGGCCCGCTGGTCGGGCCGGTGCTGGCCGCGCAGATGGGGTACCTGCCGGGGACGATCTGGATCGTCGTCGGGGTCCTGTTCGCCGGGGCGGTGCAGGACCTCACGGTGCTGTTCTTCTCGATGCGCCGCGGCGGCAAGAGCCTGGGGCAGATGGTGCGCGAGGAGATCGGGGTCGTCGGCGGCGTCGCCGCGCTCGTCGCCGTGTTCGCCATCATGATCATCATCCTGGCGGTGCTGGCCCTCATCGTCGTCAACTCCCTCGCCGAGTCCCCCTGGGGCGTGTTCTCCATCGCCCTGACGATCCCCATCGCCCTGTTCATGGGCGTCTACCTGCGCTTCCTGCGCCCGGGCCGGGTGCTGGAGGCCACCGCGATCGGCGTCGTCCTGCTGCTGGCGGCGATCGTCGGGGGCGGCTACGTCGAGGCGTGGGGCCTCGGCGACGCCCTGACCCTCACCCCCGAGACCCTGGTCGTCGCCCTCGTCGGCTACGGCTTCGTCGCCTCGGTGCTGCCGGTCTGGCTGCTGCTGACCCCCCGCGACTACCTGTCCACGTTCATGAAGATCGGCGTCATCGTCCTGCTCGCGGTGAGCCTGCTGGTGGCCCGGCCGGTGCTCGCCAACGACGCGGTGACCTCCTTCGCCCGGGAGGGGAACGGCCCCGTGTTCGCGGGGTCGCTGTTCCCGTTCGTCTTCATCACCATCGCCTGCGGGGCGCTGTCCGGCTTCCACGCCCTCATCTCCTCGGGGACCACCCCGAAGATGGTCGCCAAGGAGCGCCAGGTCCGCCTCATCGGCTACGGCGGGATGCTCGTGGAGAGCTTCGTCGCCATCAGCGCGCTCATCGCGGCCTCGGTCATCGACCAGGGCATCTACTACGCGGTGAACTCCCCGGCCGGGGCCACCGGTGGCACCCCCGCCACCGCCGCGCAGTTCGTCACCGGCCTGGGCTTCACGACCTCCCCGGAGGCGATCGAGGCCGCGGCCCGGGCGGTGGGGGAGGAGAGCGTCGTCTCCCGCACCGGGGGCGCGCCCGCGCTGGCGCTGGGGATCTCCCAGGTGTTCCACCAGGCGTTCGGCGGGGGGTTGCAGGCGTTCTGGTACCACTTCGCGATCATGTTCGAGGCGCTGTTCATCCTCACCGCCGTGGACGCGGGCACCCGGGTCGGGCGGTTCATGCTGCAGGACACCCTCGGCAACGTCTGGAAGAAGATGGGCGACCTGTCCTGGCGGCCCGGCAACGTCATCGCCAGCGCCGTCGTCGTCGGCGCCTGGGGCTACTTCCTCCATACCGGCGTCACCGACCCCCTGGGCGGGATCAACCAGCTGTTCCCGCTGTTCGGCATCGCCAACCAGCTCCTCGCGGCGATCGCGCTGACCCTCGTCACCACGCTGCTGGTCAAGCACGGCCGCGCCCGCTACGCCTGGGTCACCGGGGTGCCGCTGGTGTGGGACCTCGTCGTGACGATGACCGCCAGCGCCCAGAAGGTGTTCTCCGACGACCCGAAGATCGGCTTCTTCGCCCAGCGCGAGCGCTACGCCGACGCGCTGGCCGCCGGCGAGGTCCTGGCCCCGGCCAAGGACGCGGGGCAGATGCAGCAGGTCGTCACGAACTCCACGGTCAACGGGGTGCTGCAGGCGCTGTTCGCCCTCCTGGTCGTCGTGATCGCCGTCAACGCGGCCGTCGTGGTGGTCCGCGCCCTGCGCGCGGGCGGGCTGGCGACGACGGAGGAACCGGCCGTGCCCTCCCGCCTGGTCGAACCCTCCGGGCTGGTCGTCACGGCCGAGGAGCGCCACCGCCTCGCCGCGCTGCGCGAGGAGCTGACCCCGTGAGGCGCCTGGTCTCCGCGCTCGGCTGGTGGCGGCGGCAGGTCGACGGCACCGACCGCTGGGAGGCCTACCTGCGGGCCTGCGCGGCGCACGGGCACCCGCCGGTGAGCCGCGGCGCGTTCGAGCGCGCCCGCGCCGACGCCCGCGCCGCCCGCCCCGGGGCGCGGTGCTGCTGAACCCCGCCCCCCGCCCCCTCGTGGTGGGGGCGACGGCCGACGACCTGAGACGGAGCTGAGACGCGGTGCTCGACAGCTGGCGCGCACGCCGACACGATCGACCCGTGAACCGCTACCGGGTGACCGCCATCGCCCACCGTCGCTGCGCCGGCTTCACCGCGGGGGAGGCCGGGTCGGGCATCGTCCACGTCGAGACCGTCCGCGCCGAGGACGCCGGGTTCGCCCGCGACCTCGTCCTGGTGCGGCTGCACGCGGAGTCCGCGCTGGTCAGCCCCGCCCCCGTCGGGGTGGACGCCGTCCTCGTGGAACGGGTGCGCTGGGGGCGCGCGCCGGTGCGCGAGCTGGACCGCCGCCGCGTCGTCGCGCTGCGCTGAGGCCGGGGCGCCCCGTGGTCGAGCTCGGTCCGGAGGAGTTCGAGGAAGCCGTCGCCGACGCCCTCGACTCCGTCCCCGCGGACCTGGCCCGGGCCATGGACAACGTGGTCGTGCTCGTCGAGGACGACCCGCCCGAGGGGTTCCCGCCGGACCTGCTGGGGTTGTACGAGGGCACCCCGCTCACCGAGCGCGGGACGTGGTGGGCCGCCGGGGCGCTGCCGGACCGGATCACGGTCTTCCGCCGCCCCACCCTCGCCGTCTGCGCCGACCGCGCCGAGGTCGTCGAGGAGGTGCGGATCACCGTCGTGCACGAGATCGCCCACCACTTCGGCATCGACGACGCCCGCCTGCACGACCTCGGGTGGGCGTGAGGCCCGGAACGAGGCACGGAATCAGGACGTGCCCGGCGGGGTTGGAACCGCCGTGAACATCGACCTGCTGAGTTTCGAACTGGCCCGCGAGGCGTTCGAGGACCGCCGCTTCACCGAGGGCGTGCGGCTGCTGGAACCCCTGGTCGAGAGCCACCCCGACGACCGCTCCCTGCGCGAGCTGCTGGCCCGCAGCTACTTCGGCGCGGCGATGCTGAGCAAGGCGGAGGACCAGGCGCGGGACCTGGTGCGGCGCACGCCGTCCGACGCGTACGCCCACCTGCTGCTCTCGCGCACCCTGGAGCGGCAGAGCCGCCACGACGAGGCCCGCGGCCACCGGGTGATGGCCCACGTCCTCGGCGCGGAGGTCTGACCCTCAGATCAGGTCGACGAGGTCGCCGATCCCGTCGACGACCCGGTGCGGCTGGAACGGGAAGCGCCGCACCTGCTCGCGCTTCGTGGACCCGGTGAGGACCAGGAACGTGCGCAGCCCGGCCTCGATGCCGGCCACGACGTCGGTGTCCATCCGGTCCCCGATCATCGCGGTCGTCTCGGAGTGGGCCTGGATCCGGTTCATCGCCGAGCGGAACATCATCGGGTTCGGCTTCCCCACGAAGTACGGTTCCGCCCCCGTGGCCCGGGTGATGAGCGCCGCCACGGACCCCGTCGCCGGCAGCGACCCCTCCTTGGAGGGGCCGGTCGCGTCGGGGTTCGTGGCGATGAACCGGGCCCCGGCCTCGACGAGGCGGATCGCCTTGGTGATCGCCTCGAAGGAGTAGGTCCGGGTCTCCCCGAGGACGACGTAGTCCGGATCGGTGTCGGTCAGGATGTAACCGGCCTCGTGCAGCGCCGTCGTCAGCCCGGACTCGCCGATGACGTAGGCCGAACCACCCGGCAGCTGACGGGCCAGGAAGTCCGCCGTCGCCAGCGCCGAGGTCCAGATGCTCTCCTCGGGGACCTCGATGCCGCTGCGGGACAGCCGGGCGGCGAGGTCGCGCGGGGTGAAGATGGAGTTGTTGGTCAGCACCAGGAAGCGGCGGCTGGAGTCGACCAGGCGCTGCAGGAACTCCGCGGCGCCGGGCAGGGCGTGCTCCTCGTGGACGAGGACCCCGTCCATGTCGGTCAGCCAGCACTCGATGCCGTTGCCGTCGCTCATCGCGTTCCCCTCCACGCGCTCACTCCGGCAGCCCGGCCAGCACGGCGGCCGACCCCGACAGCCCCAGCCGGGTCGCCCCGGCGTCCAGCAGGGCGAGGGCGGCCTCGGTGCTGCGGATCCCGCCGCTGGCCTTGATCCCCAGCCGGCCCCCGACGGTGGCGTGCATGACCTCGACCGCGTGGACGCTCGCCCCGCCGCTGGCGTGGAACCCCGTCGAGGTCTTGACGAAGTCGGCGCCGGCGGCCTCGGCCGCCCGGCAGACGGCGACGAGCGCCTCGTCGGGCAGCGCCGCGGACTCGACGATCACCTTGAGCACCCCGGGGGACGGCACGGCCGCGCGCACGGCGGCGATGTCGTCGCGGACGGCGTCGTACGCGCCGGCGAGCGCCGCGCCCACGTCGATGACCATGTCGACCTCGTCGGCCCCGGCCCGCACGGCCCCCGCGGCCTCGGCGGCCTTCACGGCGCTGGTGTGCTTGCCGGAGGGGAACCCGCAGACGGTGGCGACGACGAGGCCGGTGCCGTCGACCGGCAGCGCGTTGGGCGAGACGCAGACGGCGAGGACGCCGAGCTCGCGGGCCTCGGCCACCAGGGCGGCGACGTCGGCGGCCGTGGCCTCGGGCTTGAGGAGGGTGTGGTCGACCAGGCGGGCGACGTCGGAACGGGTGCGTGCGGTCACGGGCGCCGAGTCTGCCACCTGACGCCGCCGCGGCGGCAGCCGCGATCCGCGCTCAGCGGGCCGGGTCGGCGGTGCGGGCCGGGCGGGGCCCCGCGAGGCGGTCCCGTCCCGCGGCCTTGGCCGCGTAGAGGAACGCGTCGGCGCGGCGCAGCGCCTCGGCCGGCGGCTCGGCCCGGTCCCAGCGGCTGACGCCGACGGAGCAGGTCTGCCCCTCGGGCACCAGGGCGCGCAGCTCGTCCAGCAGCGCCGTGGCGCGCTCGACGGACTCGTCGACGACGACGGCGACGAACTCCTCCCCGCCCCAGCGCGCGAGCAGGCCCCGGGGGCCGAGGTGGGCGGTCCACGCGGCGCTCGCGGCCCTCAGCAGGTCGTCGCCGGCCTGGTGGCCGCGGGAGTCGTTGTAGGCCTTGAAGTGGTCGAGGTCGAGCAGGGCGAGGACGACCTCGCCGGGCGTCCCGGGCCGGCAGACCCGCGCGAGGTGGTGGTCCAGGGTGCGGCGGTTGGCCAGGCCGGTCAGGGGGTCGGTGCGGGCCATCGCCTCCAGGCGCTGCGACTGGCGGCGCAGCTGCTGCAGGAGGTCCCAGACGCGGGCCACCACCAGCGCCACCAGGGCCAGCGAGCCCGCGGCCAGCCAGGCCACGGGGGTCTCGCGGTGCAGCAGCGACATGACGACGAGCACGGCCGAGGGCAGCACCGCCGCGACGGCCAGCACCACCAGCCGCGGCGCGCTGAGCCCGCCGGCGTCCTCGCCGGTCTCGACCCGGGGCCAGGGGCGGCGGGCGGAGGCGGCGGCCACGGCGAGGCTGACGTAGTAGAGCAGCCACAGCACGTCCACCCAGCGCGGGGCGGTGGTGCCCCCGGTGGTCAGCTGCTGCAGGTTCCAGGCGACGTCGGCCACGATCGTGCACGTGCTGCCGGCCACCAGCAGCCAGAAGGCCGGCGGCCGGCTGCCGGGGCCGGTGACGAGGCGGGCCACGAGGAAGACGAGCAGCACGTCGCACACGGGGTAGACCGAGCTCACGACCCGCGCCGGCAGCGGCTGGGACCCGTCGGAGGCGGTGGGCAGGACGACGAAGACCCCGAACAGGGTCGCGGCGCTGAGGGAGAGGACGGCCGCGTCCAGCAGGTTCCCGCGGTGGCGCGCGGTGCTGCGCCCCCGGTCCAGGCGCAGCACCCCCACGGTCACGGGCACGTAGGCGGCGAGGTAGAGGAGGTCCGCGGACGTGGGCCAGGACCCGTCGCCGCGCAGCGCGAGCCGCGCGAAGCTGACCTCCCCGGCGAGGTAGAGCACCTGCGAGGCCAGCAGCCACCACCACGGCCCCCGGTGGGCCCGGGGGACGCGGACGACCGCGAGCGCCGTCACCGCCGTGCAGGAGGCGACGGGGACGAGGTAGGCGATCGTGCTCGCGTCCGTCCCGGGGGTGGGCAGGCAGGCGAGCGCGACCGCCAGGAGACCGCCCACGGCGGCGACGACCACCAGGCTCGGGGTCGGTCGGGAGCGGTGCACGTCCCTCCATCGGCGCAACGGGCGCCCCGCCGGAGCGGCCGTCCGGATGACGGTGGGTGGCTGTCGGTGGTGACGGTTAGGCTCCCGTCCGTGGTGAGCATCCCGGGTCTGCAGAGTTCGAAGCACCGTCCCGTCCCCGACGCCGACGGGGCCGTGCGCACGACGCGGCGCCTCACCGGGTGGGGCCGTACCGCCCCGACGACGGCGACGGTACTGCGCACCGCGGACCTCGACGTCATCGCCGAGGCCGTGCGCACCGCCGGCCCGCGCGGGGTCATCGCCCGCGGCCTCGGCCGCTCCTACGGCGACCCGGCCCAGAACGCCGGCGGCCTCGTGGTCGACATGACCGGTCTGGACCGCATCCACGACATCGACGTGGACGCGGCCGTCGCCGACGTCGACGCCGGGTGCTCCCTGGACAAGCTGCTGCGGGCGGTCGTGCCGCACGGGCTGTGGGTCCCGGTCCTGCCGGGGACGCGCCAGGTGACCGTGGGCGGTGCCATCGGCGCCGACATCCACGGCGGCAACCACCACACCCAGGGCACCTTCACCCGCCACGTGCTGTCGCTGGACCTGCTGACCGCCGACGGGCAGGTGCGGACGATCACCCCGCACGGCCCCGACCGCGAGCTGTTCCTCGCCACCACCGGCGGCATGGGCCTGACCGGCATCGTGCTGCGCGCCAAGATCCGCCTCGACCGGGTCGAGACGTCGTACTTCCTCGCCGACGTCGAGCAGACGCCCGACTTCGACGACATGCTCGAGCGGCTGCAGAAGAACGACGAGAACTACACGTACTCCAAGACGTGGTTCGACTCGGTGACCAAGGGCGAGCACATGGGGC